>JBCCPC010000017.1:0-82816 GCA_039025055.1 Bacteroidota bacterium
CATACTATTAATCACACTTAATCGCTGTGATTGACTTCGGCTAATCTTACCAGATTTCAGTATCTTTTCGACTAGTTGAGGTAGGGGAAGGAGTTCGGCCATCCTCAAAGATAACAATATTTAGTGGCTACGCCACTAGCTAAGTGTAACGCCTTATCTCATAAGGGTCACATCACCCTTCACAATAACGATTTCGTTGTTGCTGAGTCTGAGTTCACCATAGTAAATGAATACAGCGGGGTTGAGAAGTTGACCATCCAGACTTCCGTCCCATCCCTTGCTGGTATCGAATGGTGAGAAGTTGTTTTCTTCGTAGACCATGCCGCCCCATCTGTTGAATATGCGCATCACGATCACTTCCTCCACGTTTGTATCGGTGTAAAATCTAAACAGCTCGTTATTGCCATCGTTATTGGGCGAAAAAGCTGACGGTACAAAGATGGGTATCTGCTCATCGACGATTATCTGGAAGCCATCGGTAACCCGGCAGCCAGACTCGTCGATGACGGTAAGCTGGAAGAACGTTGTGCTTTCAGGGCTGAGAAAAGAAGCTAAGCTGTTGGGGTCCGATACCTCTTCAGCGGGTTCCCAAAAAAGGCTATCGACGTTAAAATCTACCTGTGCGACCACGAAAAGGCTATCGCCCAGATTGATCACGGTATCACTAGGTAAATTGAGCTGAGGATCAGAACCGATGGGTATAGTGATAGGCAGCTCTGAACCACAGTCGAAGCCATCCAGGATTTGTAGGGTATAGCTCCCCGGCTGATCATCGAATATATATGGAAGTGAAGTGGCATTTATAAAAAACTCGCCATCTAGAGAAAACTCATAAGGAGGAAGACCTCCGCTGATATTGTTGATCGTGACTGTTCCTAAATCGCTATTGCAGCCTGGGCCAAGGATGCTTAGATCAGCGGCTATGGGTGGCGGAGCTTGTATGAGCAAAGACTCTTCGAAGGTACAACCATTGTCATCAGTCACTAAAACGGAGTAGTTATTCGGCGGCAGATTATTGAGTTCATTGACGTTGCTTTCACCACTCGACCATTGAATATCGAATGGAGGTTCTCCTTCTTGCATATCCAGTGTAAGTGAACCTGTATTTTCATCTGCACACCTAATCTGGAACCCGCTTTGATCGAAGCCCGAGGTCAATACACCGGTTAGGCGATTAACAGTGATCACAATCTCGTCATCGGCATTGAAGTCGACTGGACAAGGATTATTGCTGGTTGCCGACGCAATGCTGTATGTGGTAGTTTGCTCTGGAATCAGCTGTAGTTCTGTACTATTGTTTACCCCATTTACGGGTAGAGGGTTTCCAGGTGTCTGTGCTAGTACGATTTCTAAGCCGCTTCCATTGCTCACGTCAAAGCCGAGATTGACCGTATCGCCCAGGCAAATGGTGCGATCTCCGCTAATATCTATCTCCGGGGGAAGTGAGAAATTGACGATTACAGATAATAAGCTATCGCAGCCATTAGCCGCCTGATTTTCCAATACGATCAGACCGTCGGGGTCCTGTAAGAAAAAAGGTTCTCCTTCAATAAATACGGTGTCTCCGGCGCATGCCGAAGTCGTAAAACTACCAAAAGCGGGTTCTGCAAAGTTCAAGTCTACTCTGAATAGGGTGTCGCAAAAACCCGCTCCGCCCACTAGACTGAATGTATCCGAAGGATTGGCCGCATTGAATATTTGACCACCGATCAGTATGTCTTCATCCTGGCAGAAGGTAGCAAACGAATCTACTGTCAAAGCAGGCAGTATTTCTATAGCTCTGACCTCTTGGACTAATGTAGCACATTGGCTATCCTCGATAATCTCTATTTCTATGCTGTCGATGATGCTGAGGTCGAGGCCAAGATCACAGCTAGACAAGGTTGTATCTCCAACAATATCATTGAATGTGAGCGGAAGGGTGAAGAACTCGCCGTATAAAAATCCGTTGACAGCAAAAGGGCCTGTACCTGTAAAAGTAAAATCCAACTCAAAGCATTCGTTTTCACAAAGCGCATTAGGTGTTGGGCCAATGATCAGTGTCGGCGCATTATCAATCTGTTGTATTTCAATGCTGGCAGAGTCACGACATCCAATGTCATTTGTAACGGTAAGCTCATATAGGCCTCCTGGCAGGTCGATTAGCAATGCCTGCCCATCGAGACTATCCACCGACCAGTCGTAATCTGTAATGACTACATCGATGGTATCTTGGATAGCAGGCAATATGGAGCCACTCTGACTACAATCAGCGTCAGTGGGTATGAGCGATAGTTGTGGGTCTGAGAAGGTAAGCCCAACCTGGAAGACGGTATCGCAAGTCGTTATGCCATCACCGGCTATGCTGAAGGTGTCAGCGGGATTGGTAATAGAAAACTGCTGTCCGCCTATATCTATGATTTCTCCTGCGCAGAGGGTATCGGTTCTATCAACAGTTATAGATATCAGGTTTGTCAATGGAAAATCGATCAATGTGTCGATGCTACAGTTTACGTCACTTATTTGAGAGATTCCAAAGCCGAGTACATCGATTGGAGTTGATTGAAGACCACACAGCTCCAAAAGGGTATCTTGGGTTGTGGTTTGAAAGTTAGAAAAAAGCGTATCAACATTCGGAAAAATCAAAAAGTAGGTGATTTCAAAAGGCGCAGTGCCTGCAAAATCTATATCTACCTCCAAACATTCGTCTTCACAAATCACGAGATCATCTATTGTGACACTGGTATTGCTGAGTAACAAAGAATCAGGTGCCAGCGACAGTAATGGAATTTGAATGCTGGTGTCCACATCGCAGCTTATATTTCCTATACTCGTTATGACCATACCTTCCAGGTTAGGAAGTACAGATTGGAAAATACAGAAATCGAGAATGGTATCCTGAAAAGCAGTCGCCAAGGCCAGGCCGGGAATAGTGTCTCCTTGCCCATACACGAAATAGTTGAGATTGAAGGGACCGGTACCAGTGAAGTCCAGGTTGAGTTCCAGGCATTCATCTTCGCAGATGGTACTATCGACGACAGAAACATCTATATCGATATCACAGCCATTACCGCCAATCGTAAAAGTACAGACCAGGGTATCACAGGTTCCGTCGATGAGCTCGACCTGATAATTTCCAGCTGGTAACTGATCGAAAACTTGCGTATTATTTCCAGCCACTGTGACTGACTGATTAGCTGGACCGCTTAAGATCAACTCAACGCTGTCACTGGGGCTGGTTGTGGTCACTTCGGCTATACCATCGTTGGCACCGGGGGCACTTTCATCGGCTGAAACTTGGCAGTCTAAGGTGGGGAAGCCGCTCGGCTGAAGAATTTCGAACGACTGGGCAGCCGTACAACTATCACTATCGAATACGACTAAGATATATTGACCGGCAGTGAGTCCGTCTACAAAATTAGTGTCGGGGAGGGAAGGTGTCCAATCAAAAGTATAGGGTCCATTTCCGCCCGTGATATTGGCACCAATAGCCCCGTCGTCTCCTTCAAAACAGGAAACCGGAGCTAAGGTATCTTGGCTAATGGCGATGACCGGACAAGGCGGACCCAGTAAAAACCAAAAGCAATCGCTGGTGCAGCCGGAAGCATCGGTCACAAAAAACTCATAAACGTCTTGCGCAAATGGACCGAACTGGTAGTCGCCCGTATCTGATACAACTTGTATTATGGAGAAATCTGGATCACTGCTTGTCAGCTCGATAGTATAGGGCCCGGTACCGCCTTGAATATTCAGATTGATCTGCCCGTCGTCGCCATTTGGATTGCTGATCGACTGAAATTCCGAGCAAACAGCATCTAGATCTTCTGGTTCTATGATCGTAATCGGCCCAAGTGGCAAGAAACATCCAGATTGATCGGTCACGGTTACGCTGTAGTCGCCGGCGGGTAGGCCTGTTAGGTCTTGCTGACCGTCGTAGGTATCATCGTCCCAATCGATGGTTACCGTTCCCTGATTGCCGGAGATGAAAAGGGTGATGGTGCCATCTTCTTCGCCCTCACAACTAATGTCAGTCGAAACGTGACTCAAGTCCAGCGGACAATTATCTTGCTGAATGGAGAAATTGCAAGTCTGCTCACAACCGATACTATCCGTGATCGTCACTACATATGCGCCTACACCCAAGTCGTTGAACTGATAAGTACTTTCAGAGGTGCTGTCTGTAATGGTTTGGCCGTTTCCGACCAGTTCAATTTCAATGGGTGGTGTACCACTAGCGATAGCTATAATTGCTGATCCGTCTGTGGCTGTAGGACCACTTGCATTCGACAGCACATTACAGTTAATAATCAAATCTTGGGGAGAGGAAATAATCAGAACGATCTCCTCCGGGCAGTTTCCTATTCCACCTTCATATACGATTCCGGTATAAATACCCGAAGACAGACCAGTTAGAGAGAACTCATCGGGCAAGTCGGGGTCATCCCAGTCTACAAATACAGGTAGCGTATTTCCAGTGACGGTAAGCACGATGGCCGCATCGTTTCCAGCGCATGAAGCAGGCGTTATATTTTCTGTGATGGTCAGTACAGAACAATCGAGCACATTTACATCGAAGTCGCATTCAGAACTACACCCATTGGCATCTGTTGCTGTGACTGTATAATTTCCAATCGACAAACCTGTCAGTATCTGGGGGTTAGTTGCTGGGTCTATGCTAAAGTTGCCTCCCGGCCCATCGATCGTCAGGCTATAGTTCGGACTGCCTCCAGTAATTTCTACATTAGCCACCCCGTCTGCACTCGTTGAGGTGCTGGCATTCGTCAATACCTGACAGCTTAGTTGTGGTAATGACTCCACAATTAAATCAATAGGCTGTGGGACGGACTGGCAGTCGGCTTCACCAACAGCAGCAAAAACTGTAGTCGTGAAAGTCGTAAACGGATTCACGGGCACTTCTACCTGAAGCGTGATGTCTAAGTAAAATGTGACAGGCTCGCCTGTGCCGCCATTGATCGTATTCACCAGGCTATTCAAGTCGAAAGAAGCGGTGCCTACACCGCCATCGCAGGCTGATAAAGGTCCGGCAGGATTTGCAATGGGCTGACTGACATTAATGGTCGTTACCGAAGTTTCTATTGGGCAGTTACTTCCCGGTACCGCATCGGTGGTGTAGGTATATTGATAAGTCCCGACAGCTACTCCTGCAAAACTTACATTCGTTGGGTCATTCAGGTCTACGCCACTACCGTCGTCGTCGCTAAAAGTACCTGGACTAACTACAGGACCGATTAAGTCGATCAGATTTACTACCTCTCCAACGCAGACTTCAGCTTCGGCATCGCTACCTGGGTTGGCATTATTGATCTCGAAAAATATTTCGAGCGTTCCTATTACCACACAGCCGTTGTCGTACTCGACTCGTGCTGAATAGGTCACGGGCATAGTAGTCTGACCGTTATAGCTAGTAATTTCGTTGATGCCTGCTAACGCATCATCTACCGAAGCGTGAAAGCTGACATCTATGACCCCAGTCTCTTGAAATAGAATATCGGCCAGGGTTAGGTCTCCTGGTGGGTCGAGTACGGGCCCTCCGTCAGTACAGAAAACGTATAGTTCGTTCTGTGGTGGTGCACAACTGGGCGGCTCGACCCCTATAGTAAAGGTACAAGCATCACTCACGGTGCAGTTTTCATTGTCTGTCACAGAAACGGTGTAATCACCAGCTGCGAGATTTGAAAGTATCTCAAAATTACTCCCCGGGTCTAGCGTAAAACTACCGTTAGGACCAGATACATTGAGCACATAATCGGGAGCACCGCCGCTAATGCCTACGCTGGCTTCGCCATCATTACTGTTGGCAGTAGACGCATCGGCTATCACCTGGCAATCGATCAGGATTTGTGATCCTAAAGTAATTGTCACTACCGAGCTATCTCCCAGACAGTCGGTGCCTGGGTCGTCGTCGACGGTATACATATATTCGTATGTGCCTGTAGCCACCCCACTGAAATCTACACTCGTCGGATCGCTCAGATCAACGCCGCTCCCATCGTTGTCGCTAAATGAACCGGAGCTGATGCCTGGGCCCAATAATGCAAGTAAATTTACGGTCTCTCCAAAGCATACGAGTTCCTGAACATCCTCACCGGCATTACCATCTGGCTGGAGGTAAATAACGGTCATAATTCCAATTGCCACACAACCATTGTCGTATTCGACACGAGCGAAAAAAGGCACAGGCGAAGTTGTATTCCCACCTAAAAAACCAACTTCGTCGGTATCGTTAACAGCTTCGATCAGCTCACTATGAAAGCTGACATTTACCACTCCAGGTTCTAAAAATAGGTCTTGAGCAGGAGCCAGGCTAAAGGGTATAGACACCTCGGGGCCATCGACGCAAACCAAGAAATCCTGACTTTGAGTGGCCGGGCAGTCAACGGCAGATATTTCAAAACTACAATCAGCTGTGCATCCATTAGCATCTGTAAGTGTAACCGTATAAAAGCCTTCTGACAGATCATTTACAATTAATGTTCCATTGGCAACATCGGTTATAGTTTGATTGACCGGACCAGATAAAACGACTGTGCTAAAATCGACTGCATCGGAAATGATAAGCTCCGCTTGACCATTAGCTTCACCCGCAGGTAACTCAGGCGCAGATTCGCTACACACCAGCTGTATTTCATCGGGATTGTCGACATTCAAAAAGAAAAGCTCGATTTCACAATCTGCGACACCATCATCAGTTACCGTTACCGAATAGCTGCCTTCACCAAGTCCGGTTAGTGTTTGCTGATCATCAAATCCAGGAACCGACCATTGAACAGCGATTGTGCCTACCTGCCCAGTTATATCTAGCGCAATCGAGCCATCGCTACCGCCAAAACAAACGGGGTCGAAAATATTTGGGGTAACCACCAAGTCACAGCTCGGCTGCACGCCGATCACAAAATTGCAAGGGTCGCTGGTCAGACAACCCTCGCTATCGGTTACCGTCACCGTGTATGTCCCCGGTGCCAAGCCTGTAATAGACTGAGGACTTACGGCCGGATTTATATCGAATGAACCATTGGCACTGCTCACCGTAAGCACGTAATCGGGCAAGCCACCAGTAATGACCACCAAAGCCTCCCCATCGCTACTCGAAGATGTAGATGCATTGGCAATGACCTGACAACTCACGATCTCGAGTGGCTCCAATAGGACCAATTCGATGGCTACTGGCAAGGATGGACAGCTGCCTCCGCTAACCACTGCATACACTGTGCTTGTGCCCGACTCAAAAGGATTGACATTAATCGGGTTCTGTAAATCGATATCCGTAAAGAAATTGACCGTCTCTCCACTACCACCATTTATTGTAGCGATTAGGCTGTTGAGATCGAAAGATCCCTGACCACTGCCATCATCACAGGCATTAAGCGGGCCGGCTGCATTGGCATCAGGCCTTGTTTCCACAGTGATAGTCAGCACAGATTGGTCGGGTATACAGTCGGTGTTCGGGTCGTCGTCTGTAGTGTAAGTGAAGGCGTAATTACCATCACTCACGCCCCCGAAATCGACGCTGCTCGGATCACTCAGGTCGACCCCACTGCCATCGTCATCACTGAAGGCCCCAGCCGTAACACCAGCACCCAGCAAAGCCAGCAAGTCGACGACATCGCCTGAGCAAATCGTAGCAGAGCCACTCGCACCCGCATTACCATCGGGTTGTAGAAATTCGAGAATCAATGTGCCAACTACTACACAGCCATTGTCGTATACTACACGCGCAAAAAAGGATACCGGGCTCGACGCATCTCCACCATAACCCTGCACTTCATTGATACCATTTACAGCTTGGTTGAACGTATTGTGAAAGCTTACATCAACAACGCCGACTTCTTGAAAAAGGACTTCCGCAGGTTGCAGGCTTTCTGCCGGGCTGAGTACCGGACCATCTACACAAAAGAAAAAGGTCTGGGTCTGTGGGTCCGCGCAATCGATAGCTGTAATCTCGAATGTACATGTCGCTTCGCAACCATTATCATCAGTCAAAAGCACCTGATAAGTCCCAGCAGATAAGTTCTCGATCGTTATCGTACCGTTGGTCTGATCGGTCAGTGTCTGCCCGCTCGGGCCGGTAACAACCAGCACGATCGGTTCAGCCGCATCAGATATTACGATTCCAGCCTCCCCGTTGCCCGCTCCTGAGGGCAGCTCCGCAGATAATTCACCACAGCTTAACTGTGGCTGCATATTTACGATTATCGTTAGCATCGCCTGGTCGGGTGCACAGTCAGTGCTCGGGTCATCATCGGTGGTATAGGTGAACAAATAAGTCCCTGCATTCACGCCTCCGAAATCGACACTGCTCGGATCACTCAGGTCGACCCCACTGCCATCGTCATCACTGAAGGAACCAGCCGTAACACCAGCACCCAGCAAAGCCAGCAAATCGACGACGTCGCCTGAACAGATCGCAGCAGAGCCATTCGCACCTGCATTGCCGTCGGGCTGCAAAAATTCGAGTATCAATGTGCCTATCACCACACAGCCATTATCGTATACAACACGCGCAAAAAAGGATACCGGGCTCGATGCATCTCCACCATATCCCTGCACTTCATTAATACCATTTACAGCTTCATCAAAAGTATTGTGAAAGCTCACATCGACAACGCCGGCTTCCTGAAAAAGGACTTCCGCAGGTTGCAGGCTTTCCGCCGGGCTGAGTACCGGACCATCTACACAAAAGAAAAAGGTTTGGGTCTGCGCATCCGGGCAATCGATAGATGTAATCTCGAATGTACACGTCTCTTCACACCCGTTGTTGTCGGTCAAGAGTACCTGATATGTTCCAGCAGATAAGTTGTTGATCGTTATCGTACCATTCGATTGGTTGATAAGCGTCTGCCCGCTCGGCCCGGTGATGACTAAAGTAGCTGGTTCGGCCGCATCGGATACGATAATTTCTGCTGCCCCATTACCTGCACCGATGGGGAGTTCCTGGGCTATTTCGCTACAGCTCAACTGAGGCTGCATAAGCAACTGAAGCTCGATAGGCTGTGCAGCAGATTCACAGTTCCCAACCATCACAGTAGCGTATACCGTCGTAGGGTTCGATACGAATGGATTTGCATTGATCGGGTTTTGTAGCAGTATGTCACTATAGAAATTGACCATATTGCCACTGCCTCCATTTACCTGCGAATTGAGGCTGCTGAGATCAAAATTACCAGTACCATCTCCATTGTTACAGGCACTTAATGGTCCGGCAGGATTTGCTATGGGAGCACCCTCTACAGTAATGGTCAGTACAGATTGATCTGGCGTACAGTCGGTGTTTGGGTCATCATCGGTGGTATAAGTATACTCGTATATACCGTCGTTGACACCCGTGAAGTCAACACTGTTCGGGTTACTCAGATCGACTCCGCTGCCATCGTCATCATTAAAAGAGCCAGCTGTAACGCCAGGACCTAGCAGTGCCAGCAAATCGACTACTTCGTCCGAGCAGATCGTAGCAGAACCATTTGCCCCAGCATCGCCATCAGGCTGCAAAAAGTCGAGCATCAATGTACCTATCACCACACAGCCGTTGTCGTAGACCACTCTAGCAAAATAACTAACGGAGCTCGTTGTAGGCCCACCATAAGTCGACTGTGGGTTCACATTATTCTCTGCATCGCCAAGAGTCGTGTGAAAACTCACACCCGTTACGCCCGTCTCTTGAAACAAGACTTCCGCAGCTAGTATGCTCACCGGTGGATCGAGGAAATCTCCATCAACACAGATGAAAAAAGTCTCATTTTGCGACCCCGGACAGGTCACGCCCGATATGGTAAAACTACAATCTGTCGTACAGCCATTTGCATCTGTAAGGATGACCGTATAGTCACCGGCAGTTAGGTTCTCTACGATCAGTGTCCCATTCGCTACATTGGTCAAGGTCTGATTAACCGGCCCCGAAACCACGACTGTATTGAAATCAATCGCATCGGAGATAATCAGCTCCGCTTGTCCGTTGGCCGCCCCTGCTGGTAGCTCTGCTTGTAGCTCACTACAGCTGAGTTGTATTTCCGGCGGATCAAACAGACTGAGAGAAAGGATTTCGATGGTGCAGTCGGGTACACCTGTATCCGTTACTGTCACCGAATAACTCCCTTCACTTAAGTTATCCAAGACCAGTTGATCGTCAAAACCGGGCACTGACCATTGAATAGATACTGGCCCTACTTCATCGATTAAAATTAATTCCAGGAACCCATCACTACCGCCAAAGCAAGTCGGATCCGATACTTCATTCGTGAGTACGACCAGATCACAGCTGGGCTGTACGCCGATCGTGAAATTGCATGGACTAGTAGCTAGACAGCCCTCGCTATCGGTTACGGTTACGGTATAGTTGCCGGGTGCCAGACCTGTAATAGACTGTGGGCTAACAGCCGGATTTATATCGAATGATCCATTGGTGCTGCTCACCGTGAGCACATAATCTGGCGAACCACCGGTAATGACCACCAGAGCCTCTCCGTCGCTACTGGTAGATGTAGATGCATTGGCAACAACCTGGCAACTCACCAACTCTAAAGGAGCAAACACTGTGAGATCGATCGCCACAGGCAGCGAAGGACAGTTGCCGCCACCCACTGCTGCATAAACAGTAGTCGTACCTGAGACAAATGGATTCACATTTATCGGATTCTGCAAGTTGATATCTGTGTAAAAACCAACAGTTTCTCCACTTCCACCATTAATCGTGGCAATCAGACTATTGAGGTCAAAAGATCCCTGTCCGCTTCCATTATCGCAGGCGGTGAGTGGGCCCGCAGCATTTGCAAGGGGCCTTGTTTCTACATTGATCGTCAGTACAGATTCGTCGGCAGGGCAGCTGGTATTCGGATCATCGATGGCGGTATACGTAAACTGATAGGTCCCATCGGCCACGCCCGTAAAATCTACACTACTCGGATTACTCAGATTGACGCCACTTCCATCGTCATCATTGAATGAGCCAATCGTAGTGCCAGGACCTAGCAGAGCAAACATGTTCACTACATCACCAGAGCAGATATTGGCAGAACCACTCGCACCCGCATTACCATCGAGCTGTTGGAATTGCAACACCAATGTACCAATCACCACACACCCATTATCGTATTCGACCCTGGCGAAATAGCCAATCTGACTGGTCGTTGGCCCACCATAGGTCGATTGTGGGTTGATATCGTCTTCGGCATCGCTGCTGGAAATGTGAAAACTCACGCTTGCCACACCGACTTCTTGAAAGAGGACTTCCGCAGGTAGTATGCTCACTGGTGGGTCGAGGAAGTCTCCATCAACGCAAATTTCAAAAATCTCGATTTGCTGATCGGGACAGTCAATGGAGCTTATTTCAAAAGTGCAAGTTTCTTCACAGCCATTATCATCAGTTAACAGAACCTGATACGTGCCGGCAGCAAGATTATCGATCGTTATGGTGCCATTTGTCTGATTGGTAAGCGTTTGGCTGCTGGGGCCGGTCACAGCGAGCACGATGGGCTCTACCGCAAAAGCAATATTGATTTCGGCCTGGCCATTGGCTGCTCCTGCGGGTGTTTCTGGTAGTAGCTCATCACAGGCTATCTGAATAGGTAATGGGTCGACCAAGACCATATCAGCTATTATCACTTCGCAGTCAGTTCCACCGTCGTCGGTTACAGTCACAGAATAGGTGCCTGCACTCAGGCCACTAGCCGTTGTCTGCCCATCGAATCCCGGTACCGACCATTGAATATCCAAATTGCCGAGTTGTCCATTTATCGCCAGTTCAATCTCGCCATCCGCAGCCCCATTGCATAGCGGATTGGATAGGGTGGGGGCCACATCGAGGGTACAGCTCACATCCACATCGATGGTGAAGGAGCAGAAAACCGTCGGGCAGCCTGTTCCATCACTTAGCGTGACCGTATAGGTACCTGGTGCCAGGCCAGTCAGGTTTTCAGGGTTTGAGGCAGGATCGATGGTCGTTGTACCATTCGGACCTGCCACAGTGAGAATATAAGGTGCTGAGCCTCCAAAAATATTGATCGCCACTTCCCCGTCATTGCTAGTAGGGGTACTCGCATCAGATATGATCTGACAATCGATCTCCAACGGAGCAAGCAGATTCAGCTGAATAGCTACAGACTCAGACTGGCAAGCGGCATCACCGACTGTAGCAAAGACTGTTGTCGTGCCCGATTGGTAAGGATTGGTATTAATGGGGTTTTGTAATCCGGGATCAGTATAAAAAGTAACGGTTTGCCCACTACCGCCATTGATGGTGCTACTCAAGCTATTTAGGTCGAATGATCCGGTTCCGCTGCCATCGTCGCAGGCAGTGAGTGGTCCTGCTGAATCGGCCTCTGGCCTGTTATTTAGGGAAATACTCACAGGAACTAGGGGAGAGCTACAGTTTCCTATTCTGACCTCGGCAAATAAGGTATTCTGTCCGGTAAAAATCAGCTGTTGAATATTGGCGAGCGTTAAGGTGAATACCTCGGTACCCGCCGCATCGAAGTAAAAGACTACATCATCTCCAGTGCTTCCATTGATCTGATCGATGACATCGTCGATATTGCTATCCAAAAAAGGTGGAATTATGTTGTAGCATATCACAAAATCGATTGAGGGAGTTGTGACTACAGGTGCGGGTTCTACGGTAATGGTTACAACTGAGGTTGCTGGCAGACAAGGCGTACCCGGGTCGTCATTGGCCGTATAGGTGAATGCATAAACCCCATCGGCTACGCCCGCGAAATCTACACTACTGGGATTGCTGAGATTGACACCACTGCCATCGTCGTCGCTAAAAGAACCGGCTGTAACGCCACCTCCCAAGAGGGCCAATAGATCGATCACATCACCAGAGCAGATGGTAGCTGCTCCATCAGTACCGGCATTGCCATCTGGCTGTATGAAGATTAGCGTTAGTTCGCCGACTACTACGCAGCCATCAGCATATTCTACTCTGACGAAAAAAAGCTGCGGATTGTCTGTAGACCCACCGTATGTATCGACATCGTTGACACCGTTTTCGGCATCTTGCTGACTGAGGTGATAGGTGATCATCATGACATCTGCTTCGGTGAAAAGCGGATCGGCATCAGACAATATGTAGGGTGAGGGTAGTATTGGCCCATCTACACACAACTCTACGGACTCGAATTGGGAGTCTGGGCAGGTAGTTGTGAGTATAGGCGCAGCACAATTTGCCGAGTTACCATAACCCAGGCTAGGCCCGTAATAATCTCCATCATTTCCACTGAGCTGCGAGCGGTCATAAGTAACCGATTCTGAGCAGCCGCCTCCGAAGGTGAAATTCGTTGTTCTGGTTCCGGATCCTGAGTTGGTAAATGCCCCTACTGTACGATTGCAAGTGCTACTGACTATATAAACGGTTTGACCTCCTTGGCAGAGCCCGCTTATATCGACTACTATGTTCATGTTTGCTGAAGTCTGAACAAAGAGTAGTGCATTCGGTGGTAGTGTTTCTCCTGGCCCGATAGAAACTACGTTGGCACAGCCGGTCACGTTCGCTGGATCTCCTGCTTGAAGCCCACAAGGCGTCGGGTCTGCTGGCCAGTTGTTAAAATCAACGTTGATGTCGTTATTGGCGGGCCCGATAGAGTTGTTGGATGAATTGTAATCGATGGTGAGATCGTCTATGAGAAAACCCGTGCTTCCACCGTTGATGACCAAGTACTCATTGTTGGGTTCGCTTCCCGATACACACCCATCTATCATAATAAACTCCACAAACGGGCATTGTGCTTCAAGAATAGTTGTAAGACTTACAAAAGCAAGTATGCAGCCTACTCTACTCAAGTAGGAGGCTCCTACCTGCGGAAGTCTAAATAAAGAAAACTTCATCGACCAGCGCGACAACCGGAAAGACCTAAAAATCGAATGCATATGCTAAGCTGTGTGGGATATGGCGGAGGGACTACTTTGTAGAAAATCTCCGCTAAAATACATATAGCTAGTGGTAGGCAGGGTTAATTCAGGCTTAAGTTATGCACATGATTGACCATAAAAGAGAAGGGCGCTAGCAGATGCTGCGCCCCTCAGTAACTAAACCCCAGTTATAAGGTCTTTTTGTTCTTTGAATGTGCTTATAACGGTAAGTTGGTGGCTTTAGTATGGATTTATGATTTTGTTTGCAAGATGGTATCCAACAGAAGCCTGACTTTGATCGTTGTTAGCAGTGGTAACTGAGCCTTAGGCTCAAAATACGATTTAAATTTACTTTTCAAATATATGAATAAATTTTTATTGTTCCTACTTGGGCTCACATTTGCTGGTCTGAATACAGCGTTTGCCCAGACGGATATTCGCTTTGAGATCGAAGGTTATGAAGAGCCTTACATGGCTATTGCCAACAACTTACTCGACAATCAATACATTGTAGATACGATCTATCCCAATGATAAAGGGCAGTATGTCTACCAGCCCGAAGAGCCTATGCGGCCGGGTATATACCTGGGTGTGATGGCCCCCAACAACGATTATTTCCAGTTCTTGGTGACGGAAGATGAGCAAGATTTTACGCTAAAGACCAAGGTCGATGACTTAACGGGTAATGCCAAGGTAAAAGGCGGACCTGAAAATGAGCTGTTCTACGATTATATGAGTTACCTATCGGATGCGGGCAAGCAAAATAAAGCACTGCGCGATCAGCAAGCGGATAGTACCATCAGTGAATCGGAAAAGATGCGCATCGAGCAAGAGCTCAATGCACTGGACGAGCGAGTTAAAGCGCATCAACAATCGATTTTAGCCAATGAGCCCGACAGCTATGTGGCAGCAATCATAAAAGGCAATGAATCGGTGAATCCACCGGAGTTTCTAGAGATTGCCGACGAGCAAGAGCGTGGTCTGGCCAAGCTCTACTGGATGCGCGAGCACTTTTTCGATAATCTGGATCTGAAGGACGAGCGATTGCTACGCACGCCTTTCTTGTTTCAAAAAGTTGACTTTTTCGTCAATCGCCTGCATGCCCGGGCACCCGATACGCTCATACAAGCCATCGATAATGTACTCAGCCGTATGGATACGGATTCTGAGACCTTCAAGTTTTACCTAATCCACTACTTGAACGAGGCGGCCAATAGTGAATTCGTCGGCATGGATGCCATCTATGTGCACCTGATCGACAAGTACTACGCCAACGGCATGGCACCCTGGACCCAAGAGGAGCAACTCGCTAAGTTTTTGGATAATGCCAAACGACTGCGCCCACTGCTGGTCGGTAAGATCGCGCCGGATATTAAAATGCAAAAGCGCGATGGTTCAACGATCAGTTTGCATGAGGTAGAGTCGCCCTATACCATCCTCTACTTCTGGCGTTACGACTGTGGTCATTGCAAGGAGTCTACGCCCTTTATGAAGGAGTTCTATGAAAAGTGGAAGGATCGTGGTGTGGAGCTTTTCGCCGTTTGTGCCAAGACAGCTGACGAAGTCGGCGAGTGCTGGGAATACATCGATGAGCACGATATAGGCGATTGGCTACATACGATCGATCCTTATTTGCAATCTCGTTATGCTGTGCTATACGATTTACAGACTACTCCTCAAGTCTACGTACTCGACGCTAAGAAGGAAATCTTGTCAAAGCGTATCAGTGCCGAGCAACTGGATGGCTTGATGGAGTTGATTGTGGAGGAAAGGGATGCGGGGAGGTAGGCTAAAAAGCTTCTTGATACTGGATCACTTGTAGGAATTTACCATTCAAGTGATTGAAGTCGGCATCCGAGGTGAGTAGGATAGAATCCGTAACCATGGCTGTGGCAGCGATCCAAATATCGTTCTTGCCCATGTTTCTATGGCTGGTGTCTAAGTCATACTTATCGTGAACGTCATGACTAAATGAATCTATTTCCACATAGGCTTCTATTAAGTCTGTACTTCTAATCTCTGTAATAATCGCCCCGTTAAATAGATCTTGGATAGTCTCATTCTTTGATCTGCCCCATCCAAATTGTTTTGCGAGGGCTAATATCTCAGCAACTGTGGCGATGGAGATAATCGCCATATTTTCAGCTCCGAAAGGGTTGTAAGTATCTTCCAGGTAAGACATTGTAGCATCCGATCTGACGTGGTGGACCAGAACATTTGTATCTAAGACATATCTCATTTTTTGAGAAAGGCGAGATTTTCCTCTATCGATTCTTCAAAAACCAATTTTGAAGTTTTTTTCTTGAATGCCTTCATATCTAGTGGCTTCACCCCTTGCTCTTTTTTTAGCTTTTCCAGATCTATACTCTTTTCAATTTCACCAGTGAGTTTTGCCAGGGATTCTGGAATATCTTTCTTTAGCTTTTTGCTTTTTAGAAATGCCTTTTCAAGATATGTTAATACCTCGTTGTCTTCTATAGACACAATCGCATTCACCAGCTCTAATTTCCTTCTATCCAAGGTCATATCCATCAACTTTAGTTCCAAATTTAAGGTTAATCATCCACAACTCCACCTACACTATGGATCCTAACAAACTAGATCAGACATTCGTTCCAGACCTTTCAGACCTGTATAGCTGGATCGTGCTCGGATTGGTGCTGCTACTATCTGGTATCGGCCTAGCGGTTTGGGCCTTTAGATTGCCCTCTTCTGCCGATAAGCGAATTCGACTCTTGGTGCCTTATGCTGGATTCATCATGGGTATTATAGCCTTGATGATTATAGCTGGAAATGTCTGGCAATTCAGCAAATATCCGACGATCAGGATCAAGTACCCGGGCATGTACGTCAATGATGAAGGCATTCAGCCCCTACCTAATCGCTCCGCTTGGCGGGTCGAAAAGGAAAAAAGTACCCCGGCTAGCTGGGGCAAGGCACAAAATATATTGCTGCTACGAGTAAAGGATGGAACTACATACGCGCTGCCGGAAGATCGGTACGAGCTGCCGAAGTTGCTGGCGATATTGAAGAAGAATACGGATTAGGTTCAGTGGGTTTCGGCTATCTGGATGATTTTATCAATATTATGCTGAAGCATGATGGTACACGCACGGGCTGAAGCCCGCGGAACGTATTATGCAGGAAACTCTATATCACCTCCGATTTCCTCATGCCATTCCAGGCCGTGCACGCCCAATTTCTCCAAAAACGGGTCGGGATCGAATTGCTCTACGTTAAACACACCGGCTCCGTTCCACTTGCCGGTCAGAAGCATCATAGCGCCTGTCATGGCAGGTACGCCTGTCGTGTAGCTCACGCCTTGAGCACCCGTTTCTTCGTAGGCAGCGGCATGTGAGCAGTTATTCCAAACATATGCCGTCTGCTCTTTTCCATCTTTGACGCCTCTGATCCGGCAACCGATGCTCGTTTGGCCCGTATAGTTTTCGCCCAGTTCACCGGGATCGGGAAGTACCGTTTTCAGAAACTCGATGGGTATGATCTCGACACCTTTATGCATGACTGGCTCTATACCCGCCATGCCGATATTCTGTATCACCCGCAGGTGGGTTAGGTATTCCTCACCGAAGGTCATCCAGAAGCGGGCGCGTTTTAGCGTGGGGTAATGCTTGGTCAGGCTTTCCAGCTCTTCGTGGTAGATGAGGTAGCTCATCTTCGGGCCGATGTCGGGGTAGTTGATCTCCCGCTTGATGGCGTGGGGCTCGGTCTCTATCCATTGACCATTCTCCCAGTATTTGCCAGGTTGGGTGATCTCACGAATGTTGATCTCTGGGTTGAAATTGGTGGCGAATGCCTTGCCATGATCGCCCGCATTGGCATCGACTATATCGAGATAGTGCATCTCATCGAAGTGGTGCTTGGCGGCGTGGGCCGTAAAAATGCCCGTTACACCCGGATCGAAACCACAGCCGAGTATAGCCGTCAGACCGGCTTCTTTGAAACGATCGTGATAGGCCCACTGCCAATGGTAAGCGTAGCGCGCCTCGTCTTTGGGCTCGTAATTGGCGGTGTCCAGATAGTGCACGCCAGCTGCCAGGCAAGCCTCCATGATGGTCAGGTCTTGATAGGGGAGGGCTAAGTTTAGGACTAACGCAGGTCGGAAGTCTGCTATCAATCGGGTCAGTGCAGGTACATCTTCCGCATCTATTTCGGCGGTAGATAAATGTTGGTGGCCCGTGCGTATTCTGGCATCGGCGACTATGGCCTCGCACTTGCTCACCGTGCGGCTTGCCAGCATGATGTGGCCGAAAACCTCTGGATGCTGCGCACATTTGATGGTCGCTACCCGGCCTACACCGCCAGCACCTATGATCATGACTTTATTGGACATGGAGTCGATTTTACGCGAAAGTATGGGTTAGTTTTATAAAGACGTCGGGCTATTTCTTTTAGGCATATCCATGATTTTGCGAATGGATATGAAGTGCACCAAAATCATAACCGGTGCCACAAAGGTGGGTAGCCAAATGAACGGAAAGTAAAAAATGGCTGTAGTAGATTGGTCAAATCCCAACCTTTGTATCGGAAAGGGCGCTGAAAGTGTAGCCTGTACAAAAACGGATATTAGCACGGTACAAGCCAGGATATTCCAGATTAGAGCTACTGATCTGGGTAAAAGCTTATACCTAAAAACTAGAATACCAACCAGTGGTCCTGTTAGGCCAGCATAAATATCGAAGTTGGTGCCTTGGTAAGTTATGGTCTTAGCGACTAGTCCCATCTCGAATAGCCCATGCAAAAAGACAAGCTCTACAAGAATACGCACCGCATGCAGATAATGCAGCTTTTCTAAAGATACTCGATCTCTTATTTGCCTACCAGCACGACTAAAACCAATAGCCGAACAAACCAAAAAAACAGATGCCACCGGGAAAACCAGTCTGGGTGGAAGAAGATCGAATTCGGCATAGAAGCCAGAGCTGGCTAATACTGCTTGTAATACCAACCAAACCACCCCACAAACTAAGAGCAGCCGACTACGACCGATTAGCCAATAGGCAGCCAATAAAGTTATTAGGGTAAGCACTATAAAGCCATAAAAAAGTAAGGGACTCTCTGTAGCAATCATCCTGATCTATTTATTTTAAACGAGTAACTTGTTACTCGATGCCCAAGTGCAGAATCCGCCCACCACTCTGATTGACCGGGCTGGTCGATTTGCCGATCACTACACCCGCTTCGGGGGCGTAGTACTGTTTCATTAGCCCGCCGAATACGTCTCGCAAGGAAGCAATCAACTGGCCTTTTTCTACGCGCTCCAGCAGGTCTACGTGTACTTGCAGTAAGCCGCCAGTCTGGGTGTAGATCCAATAGCTTTTCCGGCAAATGACGGTCGACTGGCTAGGCTCGACTTCTTCGTCGTCAGTCATTTTGAGGTAGGCCAGTACATTGTGTACACCGACCAGTCCACTTCGGATCATCTTTTTCTGGTACACGCCCGGGTTGCCGACTTCGAGGGTTACGGCGGGTATGTCGAGTGCATCGGCCGTACCGCGGAAGGTGCCGTCGTTGGGTGGATTGTGTACGATAAGCTGTGGGTGTTGTAGCAGGGCCAGCTTGCGCGTGATCTCTATGCTCATGTCTGCCCGCACATAGTAGCTGTTAACCCGTCCGCGGCTGGCTGTATGTAGATCGAGCAGGTAGTCTACGTGCTTAAGATAGCGATCGACCAACCGATGGGCATAGACCTGACTGGCGTTGCCGTTGGCCTTACCCGGCATCAGGTGATTGAGGTCGGAGCCATCGGCAAAGAAGCGTTGCTTGCGGTTGAAGCCCGGAATATTAACTACGGGAATGGCCGCTACTGTACCACTCAGCTCTTCTACCTCCAAGTCTGCGAAGAGCCGCTGAATGACCGAAATGCCATTGAGTTCATCGCCGTGTATAGCTGCCGTCAGCCCTAATACCGGTCCCGGCCTAACACCCCTGGCCACCATAAGTGGCACCAACATGGGATTACCCATACCGTCGCTGGCCAGCCGCAGCCAATAATGGCGGATGCTCCCTGGCGGCGTGTCCTCCAGATTGAATTCAAGGACGATGGGCTTACCGTTAAAGGTATCGGTCGAGATAGTCGTAAATTCCATCTATAGTTTGTTTAAGGACGGGGCGATTCGATTGCGCTTCCGCTTGCGGGAAACCGCCGATGCTGTTGGTGTTTAACTCGGATAAGACGCGGCGGCCATCGTCGTCGACTAAAGTGTCGGCGCCGAAGATGACAACTCCTTTATCGAGTAGCACGGGTGAGATAGCGGCTATCATGCCCTCTTCTTCCGGACTGACATCTGCGGGTATGGCAGAGCCACCCTGAGCTACATTGCAGAGCCAGTTGCCCTCGGCTGGTATGCGCAAACTTGCTCCTAGAATATGGCCATTGACCACCAGTATCCGCTTATCGCCCTGAGATACGTTTTTTAGAAATTTCATGGCGAGGTAGTGACCCGATTCTATGCTGTGGCGGTTCGCGTCTATCCATCGATCTAAGGGGTGCAGCTGACCATTCTCTTCCACCTGTTCGTTTTGTATGCGAACAATGCCACGACCACCATAGGCTTGTAGTGGCTTTAAAACGGTTTCGTGTTGGGCTATCCACCTGCGGAAGTCTAATTCACTAAAAATCCGCTTGATGGGGGCGGTATGCTCGCTGAAATTTGCCAGAAAGGCCTTGCTGCCCGTTTCGATGATACCCGCCGGATGGTTGATGATAACTGGATTTACACCTGCGCTTGGACTAGGTGAGTACTCGATCAGTTCGGACAGGAATTGCTGATCTTCGGAGGGCGGAAGTCTTAGCCAAACGGTCTCGGCTTCTTTAAATGTGGTCGTGAGATTTGAAGATATGAACTGCCTGCCATCGGCCTCGAAATCGAAATGCGCAGTGGCTTTGGCGACATAAATTTTTGCTTCCAGATCACCGGTAAAAAACGCCTCGTTCCTCTTGTCGCCTCGACTCGCTACGAGCACGGACTTTGTGCGCGCATCGGCAGCCAGTGCCCGAGTCAGCGCATAGAGCGAGTTGTGCTCGCTATGACCGCTGTGGTCTGTGAGAATTAGAAATCGAACTTTGGTCATTTCATCAACTCGTCGAGTAGGGCCGCGTCGTCATTGAGACTTTTGAAGAGGCGCATGCTGAATTTTCCTTTCTTGGTAAACAACTGCTGCGCCATTTTGTCGATGGCGATGGTGGAAAGTACGGTCTGTATGTAGCCCTCGATGAGGTCGTCGAGCCCGACACCCAGTCGGTTAAAATCTCTGCGATCCATGAGCAAAAGTCGGTTCACATCGCTCGTCCATTGGTTGTCGCCTAGTTTTTCGGATAGGTTGGTGCCCAGCATAGCCCAGGAGTCATCGTTGGGTTTCAGAATATCGGCCAGTGGCATTCGGGCGCGGCGGCTGTAGCAGGCCAGCGGGCGTATGCCGTCTTTGGTGCTGCTCACCATCATGCGAATGTCGCAGACGTGGGTCTTGCCCTGCTTGTCGGGCATGGTGCCTACGTGAAAGTAGCGGCCCGTGCTGCTGTTCGAGCTCCACTGGTAGTTGCCGATTAGGCTTTGCACGATATAGCGATCGTAGTAGAAATCGGTATCCATGAAGGCTTGCAGCTCCTCTTCATTGGTGATGGTAAACACGCCTTGGCCCGCATTGCTATACGGCACTTTGACCACCGCCTGCCCACCCCAACGCGTAACCCAGAGCGGAATTTCAGCCTTGGAGACATCGCGTATGGTTTCGGGGGCATTGATGCGCAAGCCCGTGTCACGCAGTTCACCATTGAAAAAATCGTAGGCTTTGGCCGCCACCATCTTATTGCGACCACCAGCCAGGCAGGCCACGATGGGGTTGAGGATTTTGGTACGGCAGTGCAGCGGCAGCCGGGTCCAGGGGCGTTGCGTCAGATAGCGGAAAGCCGCTCTGATAGGCACCCATTCGCCAGCATGTAGCGCAAAGAGCTGGTTATCTTCGAGTTTTAAGTTCCGCTCTGGCGCATCATCGTAGTCGGTGATCAGCAGTACTTCTTCTTTAAAGACGTCGGCAATGACAGCAGCATAGCCAGAGGCCTCCATGGGGTTTTTGTCGTAGATCACGGCCAGGGCACCTTTCACTTTCGGACCGCCGGTCTTTTTTTGGACCAACGGCAGGTAGGTGCGCTCCACCAAGCGTTTGTATCCGCCTTCCTCCTCGTGATCGTCGAGTAACGGCATCGACTTTTGTCCGCTGGGGCAGGAGTTGTTTTCGATCACCACCATCTTGCGGTTGCTGTCGGCCGTGGTGGCGTTGATGAGGTCGGCCCCACTCCAGAGGAAGTATTTACATCGGTATTCCAGCAACTCCTGTAGCTTGTCTCTATTCGTCATCGGATTGAGGTGGCAATACCGATTGACTATGCGGTCGGTAGACAAGTTCAGAAAGAAACTCACCAACGGGTGAATGGTCGCGTTGAGCGCTTTTGGGTACCAGTGGGCCTCGGCCTCGAAGCTGCCGGGCGCGATGATTTGAACGGGCTTGTTTTGGGTCAAGTGACTACTGTTTTCTCAACCGATAGACCTGAAAGCGATTATCTTCTGTGACTATTTTCATTAAGTAAATACCACTTGGGTAACTACTCAGATCAAGCTCATTTAGTGGACCGCTCAGACTGAGGATCTGACGCCCAACCAGATCGCTTACTTCAACACGGGCAATGCGCTCCGTTGTATTGAGTTCGATCAGGCCATCGGTAGGGTTGGGGAATAGCGATAGCTCCAACTGATCTGCCTGCTCGCTTGTCGAAGAAGGAGCAACATTCTCTTGATAAAGCAACTGACTGCCGAAGAACGTAAATAGATCCAAATCCCCATCATCATCGATATCCACGGCCGTTGAGCGAGGTGCCTCATCGGGATCACCAACTAGCTCTATACCAAAAGGATTCGCTACTGGTGCTTCAAAGCTGGGTGCTGTACTGGTTCCTGAGTTTTCGAGAAACTCTATTTGAAAATCATACAATCCACTCCCGGGGGTATAGCTTACGTTGCCAGTGAGTAGGTCTAGATCACCGTCGTTATCCAGGTCAGCTAGATCAGAAAATTCTACTAGATCTGCTAAAGTGTTTCCATTTTCAATACCAAAGGGATTGAGGATTGGAGCGGCTAGTACGATACCATCTCCGGTAGAGGTGTTTTCGTAATAAAAATTGACCGTTCCGTCGATCCCGTCCTCGTCGTAGCTATTTCCCAGAATGTCCAGGTCTCCGTCGCCATCTAGGTCACCAAGGGTGAGGAATACTGCGTTGTCTACAATGCCGGGAGTTGGTAGAGGGAGGCCATTTACTTGTAAGCTGCCAAAAGTCGGATTACTGATATTTCCCTCGTTGCTAATCAGAAAGGTCGCGCCTTCTCCATTTGCGCCTCCTTCATAATTGAAGCCAGTCGTTAAAATATCGAGATCGCCGTCGCCATCAACATCCACGAGTTCTATGGGGCCTACCTCCGATTGAAAAACAGGAATCCCAAATGGATTCAATTGTGGTGCCGCAAACTGGGGTGCCTGGGCAGTACCCGTATTTTCGTAGTAGTAAAAGAAAGTGGTGTAAGCTTCATCGCCGTAATCATAGATGCCGAAAGCGGTCATCATATCCAGATCGCCGTCATTATCTAAGTCGGCAAAGGCTGCAAAATTGTAATACGCTTCGGTGAGCACGGAATTATCGAATCCGAAAGGATTGACAACTGGGTCAGCAAAATCTTGAGCTTGTACACCTGTACTCATTCCGATCATAAAGGCTGCTGCACCAAGAGCTTGCTGCAGCCCCCTGTGGCCAATTTTCGGGAGCAACCTTTTACAGGCAGCGCGGAATTTGGCCAGCATTTTAGCTGGTATTTGCTGCCCGGTTTGTTGTAAATCCAGGATCTTTTTACCCAGGTGACGCAACTGCGCTCGTTGGCGTGAAAAGTGGTAATGTTTTTTCATAAATTCAGTTTTTTGAGTTAAGAATGGGTACGCTTTTTCGCCCAGTAAGTAGCAGTCGGAATCATGAGGGCGGCTTTGTGATCGTCGGTAAGGGTATTCATTATATTAGGACGGCGTTTTCCAGCTAAAATGTGAACGTCATAGATTTCATCAACGCTGCTTAGGTAATTTATTACGCCCACTTTAGCTCCGGTTGGTAAGTGGACGATAGCGATTCCCGCCTCGTTGGCATTTTTCGCAAAGTCGAGCTTCGAGAAAGTACTGGAGTTCTCTCGAAGTTTGGAAAGACCTACAAATAAGTAGTCTCCGATCAAGGACATTCCCCTTACAAAGCCGCTAATCTTGCACACGACATCGTAAGACCTATCCTTCAAGTTGATCTTAGCGACTTCACCGCTTGCACTCAGCAAAACGTATAGATCACCATTGAAAATCCGTGGACTATGTGGCATAGGAAGACGGTCTATGACCACCTCATCCGTCGTTACATCGAAAATAACACCACTAGTGGTCACTGTCGATCGCCATCCTTGCGGTGTATCAGTCTGGCTGAAGGCCGTAGCGTATTTCGGTAAGCCGTCTTGCATGGCCATACCGTTCAGGTGGCAGCGATCATCGCTAGCCAGCTGGCTGATGAATTTAGGTTGCCAGTACGGGGTGAAATTGTAACGGTTGTCTAATTGGACTAAGCAGCTAAATCGCGTATTGACGGCGTAAAGCACCCCTCCTTGTCCGAAGTTGAGATCGTGTATATCCAGTGCGCCGGTATGATAAGTCAGGCGAGGAACATACAGCGCGTCGTACTTTCCAGGGGCTTTAGGGTAATGCGCAGCCAGTTGAGTCGAATTGGCGAGCATGATCACCTCTTCACGGCAGGCAATCGCCAATCGATCGGTCTCCCGATCTTCGGCTATTCCCATTGGTTTTACAAAAGTGCGCGGCAGCTGAATCAGCTTATTCTCGTCTTGGGCAGAAATTAAAACGACCTTCCCTGCCTGGTAGGTCGATATAGCCAGCGTACAGCCCAACTGATATAGCAACTCAGGTACTTGGGGACTATGACGGAGCGCAAAGGGCGGCGGTGCAGTTTGTGACAACAGTCTTATGGTTAAAATTACAATGTGTAAGGTAGTAAAGAATTCAGACTTCCGCAGGTAGGATCCTTACCCTTTTATGAATGTGATCGGTTCATAATTTGAGTGGTTATTCTTAATTAGACCATCACTCCTACTTGACCACTACAATCCACTCCCATTCCAAGTCTTCAGCCTCGACTTGAAAACTATTATATCTCAATGACAGGAGCGTGTAGATGGTACCACAATCGGTTGGCTCTTCGTCGTATATGATGTTAAGCGTGTCGAAATCGGTGTCCGTCAATTTTAAATAGCGGTCGCTACCAAGTTTAAAAAAAACAACTCCAACAAGTGCACCTGCACTTATTGGAGTTATCAATATCCTTGGTAATAGGAACCTTACTTAGTCATTCAAGACAAAAGTACCTTCGCATTCATACAAAGAAATGAAATCGAAAGGCGGCTCGAACCGGTCATAGCCAAAGAAAAAAGTACCCACGACAGAGTCTCTAGAGATGACCGTGCCTTCAAAAGAAATTCTAACGAGATCTCTCTGATAATCTAAGCCCGGCATGACCCAACTTGCTTCATCTGTCGTACTCAGTCGAACTTGATCGTAGTTTACACCATCATTCGTTGTGAGATATACATTGAGCGGAACTTTGACAATTTGCGGGTTAGATGATGAGGGTATTGTATTTATAGGCCTTATGAGTTCCGATGCATATTCATATCGATCAGTTGCCTCATAATAAGTCCATGCAGTTGTTGAGTCACTTAGATCGTAGGTAAGATTTATCCCAGGGTCAGGTCCGAAAGACATACCAATAGGCCACTCGCAGCCTGCCATGTTTGCATACCAGTAGTTTTCAGGTAGGGTATAGCAAAGTATCGTATCCTGCTGTATTTTGTCAGGCGGGCAAACACAGGCGTCGCCAGCTGCATTGGGCTCGAATTCAAAATTACATTCTAACGGCTCTGGTGGTGTAGGCGTGGGTGCCTCATCATCTTCAATGCACGATATAAAAGATAAAACAGGAATAAATGCGAGTAAGAATATCTGTAATTTCAAGGTTTTCATAGTATGAAGGATTTTATGGTTGAGGAGGGGCGAAGAGGTATTATACTCAGAGCTAATCAGACTTAGTCATTCAAGACAAAAATACCTTCGCATTCATACAAAGAGATGAAATCAAAAGGCGGCTCGAACCGGTCATAGCCAAAGAAAAAAGTACCCACGACAGAATCTCTGGAGATGACCGTACCCTCAAAAGAGATTCTAACGAGATCTCTCTGATAGTCTAAGCCCGGCATGACCCAGCCCACAACATCAGTTGCGCTCAGTCGAATTTGGTCGTAGTTTACCCCATCATTTGTAGTGAGATATACAGCTAGCGGAGTTTTGACAATTTGCGGATTGGATGGCGAGGGTATTCCGTTTATTGGCCTTATAAGCTCCGATCTGTAATGGTATCTGTCGGTTGCCTCATAATAAATAAGTCCATGCGGTCGTAGAATCACTTAAATCATAGGTCTCACTTACTCCAGGGTCAGGTCCGAACGACATACCAATAGGCCAGTCACAACCAGCCATGTTTGCATACCAGTAGTTTTCAGGTAATGTATAGCAAAGTATTGTATCCTGCTGTATTTTGCCAGGCGGGCAAACACAGGCGTCGCCAGTAGCATTGGGCTCGAGTTCAAAATTGCATTCTAGCGGCTCTGGTGGTGTAGGCGTGGGTGCCTCGTCATCTTCTACGCAGGAGATTAATAGGGCTGTCGAAATAATTGCGAGTAATAAGATGCGTAATTTTAAGGTTTTCATGGTGTGAAGGGTTTTCTACAAAATTAAACGCATATCAGATTTTACCACAAGGTTTGAATTGAATACTTCTGAAAATTACATTTAATTTACAGGCCTGCAACACGCGTTAATCGCCTAAGCGATTAACCAAACCCCCACCAACCCCACCGAATACCCCACCCACCATTTCCAAGCGCAATAATCACTCAGCGGGATGCCTTTCGCTCGCCAGAGCCAATACACAGCGATCAGCTTGTCGAGCAGGTAGGTGATGACGGTCGCCCAAACGATACCTATCAGGCCCATATATTGAACCAGAATGACGGATAGTACTGCATTGATCGCGATTTCGATCAGGCCGATCCAGAGGAGTTGGCGTTCGAGGCCGCGGGCGGTCAGGACGGAGATGGGGAAAAGCATACGACTGATGCCGATGAGCAGGAATAGCTGAAAGATGGGCAGGCTGTCGGCCAGGCGTTCGGTGAAGACGATAGTCCACCACCAGGGGCTGCTGAGCAATAGCAGGGCTGCCCCCGGATAGAAGAGGTGCATGAGGCGCAGGGAGCTTTTTTTGAGCTGTTCCAGCCCCTGGTGGTCACCGAGTATGGGGAGGGTGGCCTGTATGATACCGCCCGTGGCGGCTGCCAGGAGCGGAATCTCTCGGGTGCCGTAGCGGAATAGGGCAAAGGTGTCGCCGTCACCTTCGTACCAGAAGTTGACAAACCACGCATCGAAGCTGTAGTTGATGCTGTTGAGGGCGGAATACAGAATAAGCGGACCAGCGAGTATGAGCCAAGGCTTCAAACCTGTGAAGTCCAAATCCTTAAAAACCATACTAGTGCGCAAAAAAGCGACACTCAAAATGATCTTTAAGAGTGCTACGGGTACGAGCCACCTTATAGCTTCAGCAAAGCTGCTTCCTGTACTCAAGGGTATCACGATGGCTGACAGCAAAGCCAAATTGGTAATGAAAGAGTAGGTCAGTAGCCGCTCCGGCTTTGATCGGGCAAGCAATACCTTTTCGGTAAACAATCCTGGCCAATGCGCCGCCAGAAAGCAGAGATAAAACGGCCATCCGGGTAGCTCATGATCTCCGGTCAGCATTTGGAGTAATGGCCCAGCTGCCAGCCATCCTGTAAGGAGAATGGCAACAGCAATGCCTGCGATAAGTGCAAAAGCCTGACCAGTAAATTGATCTGCCACCGCCTTGTTTTTATCTTTAAGCTGTACCAGATAGGCCTGCTCCAGCCCTACCAGCCAGCTGAATCCGAGCAAGAAGCCGAGATACTGCATCTGCTCCCACCAGCCGATAGCCTCCAAACCAATGCCGGAACGAGGTAACCAAAGTGCCAGAGATATTAAGGTAAGCTGTCTTAAGCCCTGGGCAATCTGCCCGGCCCGAACCCTGGCATTGCCCAAGCTGATCAAAGCTCGATGGTCTTGTCTTGAAATACGACGCCGTACTCTTTGAGCTCTTCGAGAACCGGCTCGTAGACCTCTCGCATGGTAGGGATATGTACACCTTTCGATTTGATCTTGCCTTGGTGCACTAAGCGAACGAAAATACCCATCGGCAAACCGACTGTACGCGCCATGGCGGTATCGATTCGGTCTTCGCCTTTCATAACCAAATCACTGACTTCGCGGTATTTTTTGCCCCCCAGCTCGTAATCGATCTGGTGCTGCATGACGATCATATCGCGGTCTTTCTCCCCGAGCTTCCACTTCTCGAGTAGTAGCTTTTCGAGTATGAGGGCTGGAGTAGCATCTCGCAGATTAATCTTGATCTTGCGGAAGAGGCCGAGCCATTCTAATTTGCGCATAACTGCACTACCGGGCCGCTCACCCAACAAATGAGCAATTCTGTCTTTCACCGACCAGGGTCCTTCGGGGGCCATAGCTTCCATAAACTCGTGATAGGTCAGTTTTTCGCTATCCAGAATGGGGAAATCAGCATCAGTAATTCCGATTTGTATCAGGGCATCCCAAGCTTTGCAAAAGCCAGGGTAGCGGAGGGTTCCTCTTAAAATAGTCGGGATATCTTCTAAGCCATACTCTTTTTTATACAGCAGGCTATCGCGATTGGCATAAGCCTCCATAGTACCCAGCCCGTCAACCTCAATGTTCCATGGGTTAGCGAAGAGACGTGAGTAGGGGATGAATTTCGACTTGTTGTTTTGCAGATATTGAGCGGTACCTTGGCCAGCCAAAACTACATTACGCGGGTTCCAGGTAAATTTATATTGCCAAGGGTTGTTATTGCTCTCCGGACTTATGAGGCCACCGGTGAAGGAGCGAAAAGCTAAGATTTTACCCCCCTTATCCCGAATGTTATCCAGTCGCTGCATGGCCGACATATGATCGATGCCTGGGTCGAGGCCCATCTCGCCCATAAAGATCAGCTCGCGGTCGCGGGCTTCGTCGCCCAGGCGGTAAAGTTCCTGACTGACATAGCTGGCAGTGATCAGGTGTTTATTCAGTGCGATACAATCGTGCGCGACTTCTAAATGTAGATGAGCAGGTAATAGAGATACGACAATATCTGCTCTGCCGATCAATACACGACGATCTTCTGGCTTTTTAACGTCCAGCCAAGCTGCTTGCCCAAGCGGGTGGCCACCGATTTTTTCTTCGGCCAGAGTAGGGTCCATGTCGGCTACCGTTACATTCCAACCCAGTACCCCTGCTTTGTCGAGCACATAATTGATAAGAGCCGAGGCCGATCTGCCAGCACCGATAATGAGGATTTGCGCCATGGTATCTATTTTCAAAGGGTTTTGGCTTCAAGCCATAAGCCCTTTGCTTGGGTGTGGCGCAAATATAGAACCTATCCCTTTTTTGAATACACCCGATATGCAGCTTTCATCACCTCTATAGAAAGTTGGATTGTGTCTTGCCAGGCTCGTGATGTATTAGTTAGTACGATGACACTGATTCCCTGCTCGGGCATGAGCATAAGCTGAGATGAAACACCGGTTTGTGCACCGCCGTGCCCTACAAATTGCCCCCATGGTGCTTTGACTTTAATGTGGTAGAGAAAAAGCCCCATACCGTAGGGGTTATTCTCACCATAGTCGACCTCGGATTGGGTACACATCGCATTAAGACTCGCTTCTGATATTAGCCTTCCGTCCATTAAGGCCTGTCCGAATTTTAGAAGGTCCGGTACCGTGGAAGTAATGCCGCCCCCTGGAATTCTATTGCTCAGGTTGTTGGCTTCAGCTAGCTTGATTTTTCCGTTGCGTTTACGCGTGTACAATTTGTTGTTGTTGTCGGTATGATGGTATTCGTATTCTATGTTGGTTTGGGTCATTTCGGCAACCGAGAATATGTGCTCTTGCAGATATTCCTCGTAGGTCATTCCCGATACTTTTTCGATGACAAGACCTAGAACGACATAACCATAAGTCGTGTAGTAATAAGCTGTTCCTGGTTCGTGAACCAAGGGTCGATCAGCGAAGACGCTGGCTGCGGCTTGCAGATCAGGATACCTGATTTTGGATTCTGTTTCTCGCCCCTCATATTGCCCGATTCCACTGGTATGATGCAGAAGCTGACGAATGGTGATCTCGTCTCCTCTCGGAAATTCAGGCAGGTAGGTTGACAAGGGCACATCGATATGTAGCTTTTCTTGTTCCTGTAGCTGAAGGATAGCCACGGCAGTAATGGTCTTCGAGATGGAAGCGATGCGATTTTCGGTGGTTGGTTCATAAACGAGCCTGTCCTCCATATCGCGAAAGCCGGCGGTGGCTACTACGGGCTCTTCTCCAGCTAATTGATAACCGATGGATAGCCCGGCGTATGTGCATGTAGCTATAGCCTCGTCTGCAAGTTCTTCTAGAAACTGTAAAGTAGAGTCTGACTGAGCATGGATGTGGTTGATAAAAAAGAGAAGTAGAAAACAAGAGGTGATCTTCATATTCGCAGTTTATTTGGTCGCAATAACTGCTCCATGATTAAGAAAATATGCCTAAAAACCTGATTTTGGGGCGAATGAATGGCGTGTAGGGATGAACAGCAGGTAGAATAACCGAGCAGATGAATTGGTGTCGCCAAAAGCGGGGGTAGAGTCTATTGGCTAAGCTTCGCGACCAAACATATCACGTAGTGGTTTTTTATATTTGGTTGACACAGGTAGTTTCATTTCACCGACCAATATGGTTTTTTCATCTGTCCAAGCCGTGAAATGTAGTGGATTAATGAGGTGAGACCGATGAATCTTGACGAGACTGGAAGCTTGCTCGTGCGCTTGCCTCAGGCTGATTCGAATCAATTTCTTCTCTACACGTTCTCCTACTTTGAAAAAAACGGTACAATAGTTTCCCGCAGCGGATATGGCGACCAGCTCGTCTTTTTCAAGAGAGATATGGTCTAATCGGCTATTTCCTTTGATGGTGGTTGGTTTTTTGCTTTGTGCTATAGCAGTAGATCGCTCTTCTTGCCTGCCTAGGAAGTACCTTCCGATCATCAGAAAAGGTAACACCAGAGCTATTGTCGGCAGATAGATTTGTAAAAGGAACTTTGGGAAAGGCCAGTCGCCATTCACCCAGCCAGACGTGTAATACATGAAGGTCGTGGGCACACCGAAAAGTAGAAAAACGACCATGACCCAGATCTCTTGCCAAGCGGTCCAGCTGCCTGTTCTGGAGCTGAGTTTGGTTTGAATTATACAGGCGGCCAGATAGCAAGCCAGAAAAACGAGTCCATAACCCGTCATTAGAATGATGCGGATGCGAAGACTTAACTCAGCGGCATCGAATGGGCCGATCAGACTCAGGAATAGATATAGCCAGACGCTAACACCCAGACCCAACAAAAAGTGGGCTCGAAATGACCTGGCTAATGGGTAATGCACACACTTTGTAATTTTGCACTCCAAAACTAATTCAAAAAACCATGAGACTAATCAATCACCTGTTATTATTTACCGTCTTGATCGCAATGATGAGTTCTTGCGAGCAAGAGCCAAAAACTACCCAAAACAACGAAGTGAAATACCCTAAAATCGAAGTTACCTATCCAGAAACCGAGAAACAAGAGGTAGTCGACAACTACCATGGCACCGCTGTAGCCGATCCATACCGATGGTTGGAAGACGACCGCTCGGAAGAGACAGGCAGTTGGGTCGCTGCTCAGAACGAAGCGACATTCGGCTACCTGGAGCAGATCCCTTTCCGCGAGCAGATGGAACGCCGACTGACGGAGCTGGTCAACTATGCGCGTACGAGCTCGCCATTCAGGGTGGGGGAGTACTACTTCTTCAGCAAGAACGACGGGCTACAGAACCAATCGGTCATCTTCTATCAGGAAGGTATCGATGGCGAGCCCAAGGTTTTCATCGATCCGAATCAGTTGAATGCGGAAGGTACCACCAGCATCGGATTGATGGGCGCCGATAAGAGCAACCGCTATATGGCCTACAGCCGTAGCGAAGCCGGTAGCGACTGGCGCACTATGTACGTAAGAGACATCACCACCAATACCGACCTAGAAGATGAACTGATGTGGGTGAAATTCAGTGGAGCGGCCTGGTATAAAGACGGCTTTTTCTATAGCCGATACCCGGCACCGAAAGCGGGCGACGAGCTGAAAGGCGACAATACCATGCACGCCGTCTATTACCACAAGCTGGGCACGCCACAATCTGAGGACATGCTCATCTTCCAGGATGAGGAAAACCCGGCTTATTATCACTTCGGCTACACCACAGAGGAGGAAGACTTCTTCATCTTGAACCAGCAACCGGGAACAGACGGCTTTGCGGTGCATGTACTCGACCTGCGTAAGTCTAACCCCTTAGAAAATCCCCAATTCGAGCTACTATTCGGCGGCTTCAGCAATAAGAATTACGTGGTGCACAACGAAGGTGAAGACTTCTACGTGCAGAGCGACTATGAAGCCCCCAACTACCGCCTGGTCAAGATGAATGTGAATGCGCCCGATACGGAAAACTGGGAAGACGTGCTACCCGAAACGGACAATTTGCTGCAATCGGTCAGTACTGGTGGCGGTTATTTCTTCGCACAATACCTGGAAAAGGCAACCGATCATGTCTATCGTATGAAGTACGACGGCAGCGACCGCCAAGAGGTCTCTTTGCCGGGCCTCGGTAATGTGGGGGGCTTTAGCGGTAAGGCTGACGAAGATCAACTCTTCTATACTTTTCGGTCATTTACCTACCCCCCCACGGTGTTCAGCTACAATGTCGCGACTGGAGAAAGTGAGCCTTTCTTTGAGCCCGATCTGCCCTTTGATCCTACTGATTTTGAAGAAAAACAGGTGACCTACAATAGCAAGGACGGTACGCCTGTCACCATGTTCATTGTGCACAAGAAGGGTATGGAGCTGGATGGTCAAAATCCGACTTACCTCTACGGTTATGGCGGTTTCAATATTAGCCTGACGCCCAGTTTTAGCGCTTTCCGCTTTGCCATGCTCGAAAATGGGGGGGTCTACGCTATGCCCAACCTGCGCGGTGGTGGCGAATACGGCGAAGAATGGCACCAGGCTGGCATGCTGATGAAGAAGCAAAATGTATTCGATGATTTTATTGCCGCCGCTGAGTATTTGATCGAAGAGGGCTACACAAATAGCGACAAGCTGGCGATTGCCGGAGGTAGTAACGGCGGCCTATTGGTAGGAGCAGCCATGACACAGCGCCCCGAGCTTTTTGCCGCAGCTTTCCCCGCCGTAGGCGTGATGGATATGCTTCGCTATCATCGTTTTACGGTCGGCAAAGGCTGGATTCCAGAGTATGGTTGTGCAGATTCTAGTCAGACTGATTTCGAGAATCTGGTTGCTTACAGTCCACTACACAACCTCGAAGACGGTACGGTTTACCCCGCCACCATGGTCACTACAGCTGATCACGATGACCGCGTAGTGCCAGCCCATAGCTTCAAGTTCGCCGCCAGGCTCCAAGAGGCACACGAAGGCGAAAACCCCGTCTTGATCAGGATCGCCACAGATGCCGGTCACGGTGCGGGCAAGCCCATCAGCAAGACCATCGAAGAGCAGGCCGACATGTGGTCTTTCTTCTTTTACAATACGGACTCGAAGGTGAATTTCTAAAAATAAATTGGTGCATAGCTGGTTCGCAGAACCAGCTATGCACCACATAAATTATGCGTACCACCACCGCTACTCGCCTCGACACCCTCGACAAACAACTCGAGTCTTGGCTATCTGAACTGGACACTAAAAGCCATGCCCAAGTCAATCAGCCAGGCAAAGATGCGGGTTGGTCGGCAATGCAGTGTATGCACCATCTGCTGCTGTCGGAGACCTATGCTTTGCAGTATTTGCAAAAGAAATTGAGCTACGACCCAAAGATCGCGAAGACTGGATTGAAACACAATATAAATGCCGGCCTGTTGCGCTTATTTTTTATGCTCCCTATGAAGTACAGGGCACCGCAAATGATTGCTACAGATAAGCTGCCCCCAGAATCTGATTTCAACGAGACTGCCCAGCTGTATAGGGATCATCGTTCGGACTTCCGCAGGTGGCTTGCCGACTTAGACCCGAAGTGGTTCGACCGTGCTGCTTTCAAACATCCGTTCATAGGCCGCATGAGCATCAATCACATGATCAGCTTTTTCAAGTGGCACTTTGCACGCCATCAAAAACAGGGAAATCGAGCTATTCCACGCTCAATAAATGCTTAATCAGCTCTATTCTGACTCAATAAATTCGATCATTTCTCCGACTTTTCTGAATCGGCAAACGGTGACTTGACTGCCGTCTATAGTCGTGCCGAAGAACTGCTTGCTCGTGCCCATTCCATTAAAGGTCACGACAAAGTTGTTCTCCGTAGAAGTTCCCCAGTAGTCGTCGACTTCGATTGTATATACACCATCGGGTGCCTCATTGTCCCAGAAGATATTTTCGGGGCCTTGGCCATCTTGATCGTCGCGATCCAGCTGGCCGCCGAACTCCCCTGAGCGGTCCCTGAAAAAGATGCGCTCGCCCGAGGGCGTGATCACGTGCAGGTCTTGATCGGTGCTGGTATCCCAACTCAAGCTGATCTGCAGGCGGCCGGTTCCCAGTCGATTCATGATCACCGAAATGGTATCGGGCTTGCTGATCTGGTTGTCGGCATTAACCAGGCTAGCGACTACATCGAATTGTCCTTCACCCAGCTCGGTAGAAAGACCCAGAGGTATGCGCATATTGCCTTTTACAGAGGTCACAGTGAGCGGAATAACGTAAAAGCTATTTGCGCCTTTGGCCGTCATGATGACTCGTTGGGGTCTGGAATTACCGCTCTTATATTTGAATGGCAGCATCACGGTTGCCCCATTAGAGCTGACGATCTCGTCTTGCAAAAATTCGAGTTTCAGCCCGTTGGGTTCTTTGGGTTTTGGCATCTCCCGCTCTATCAGGCGACTGCCTTCGGGTGGCTTAAAGTTGGTCATGAGGTCATCGGCGGCTGCTTCTTCGTAAATCTCTTCGCTGAGTACCGTCTCGTCATAGCTGATCTCTACTCGTCGGTTTTGAGCGCGACCCGAAGCGGTAGCATTATCGCCTACGGGTTGGTCTTCGCCAGCAAATTTGATCTCGAAGGTCATGCTATCCGCTCCATTAGCTTCCAAATAGTCCTTGACAGCCTCAGCCCGGCGGCGCGAAAGATCGAGATTGGCCTCTGCCTGCCCTACATCATCCGTGAAGCCGGTAATGGTTACGGCTCTATTTGTTTCCTTCATTTGGCGGGCCAATGCGGCCAGGTCGGTCTCAAAGCTCGCTTTTATGTTGGTCGAGCCGGTCTCAAAAAAGACGGTGTAGCCAGTGAAGCGGGTTTGTTGCTCGGTATCGGTGGTATCATTTGCTTTTGGTGGGTCCGTTTGCCCGTGGGCGTAAAGCGAGCCGATTAGCAATAGATATAGCAGTAATATGCGCATAGCTTTCAAGGGGAAAGATTGGAAATAATGCCACAATTTATAATTTTAAAGAGGCGATTAGATATTTTTTGTGAAACTTTTGTAGCCATCACATAGACCCGCCTACACACGCGTGAATAGCTCAACAAAATTTTCGCCTTGCCACAAACGTTAATCCAACCTCATCAGAGGTATTATGGATCGATTGCTACCCAAACCAACAAACCATCGTGCAATCTTTCTCTCTACCTCGTAACTTACCGTCATGAAGAACTACCTCATATCGGGCTTGCTCACTGTAGGTCTGTTAGCCATCACGTCTTGCGGCAATCAGGAGGTCGAGCGACTCCAAACTGAAGTCCGTCTCAAATCCGAGCAGCTAGATCAAGTACAGAATCAGCTGGATGCTATGACACGCACCAACACCAGCCTGCTGGATCGTATGGAAGACCTATCTGTAATCAGTACGGAAGGGGCCACCAGCATACGCGAATCGCTGGAAAGCATCAACTCACAGACAGGTTACATACAAGAAATGGGCCGGGCACTGGATCGCAAAGACAGTTTAAACCTTTCGCTGGTCATGAACCTCAAGCGCAGCCTCGATGACATCAGCGATGATGACGTACAGGTCGACGTAAGAGGCGGAAAGGTTCATGTCAGTATCAGCGATCAACTGCTATTCGGTAGCGGTAGTGCCCGCATCAATGCCCGAGCCGAAGAAGTGCTCGGTAAGGTGGCCTCTGTACTCAACGACCACAGCCAGCTGAATGTCATGGTCGAGGGTCATACCGACAATGTACCCATCGACAACACTCGCTTCAACGACAACTGGGACCTATCCACCCAGCGAGCTACCTCTGTCGTGCGCAAGCTTGTCAATGAGTTTTATGTAGATCCGGCGAGACTTACTGCTGCTGGCCGTGCTGAGTTCGACCCCCGCGGCGATAATAACTCAACCGATGGTCGCGCCCGTAATCGCCGTACGGAGATTGTGATTTTACCGGGATTGGATGAGTTTTTTGAATTGTTGGAGTCGCCTACCTCGCCAGGATAGAGAGTTATTTGCAAGAAAGCCACAAAAATCAGTGCAAATCCGTTCAATTCGCGTTCATCCGCGTCGAGTTTTTGTTCTTGACGAGCGAAGCTGGACAAGCGTAGTTTGCCCTATTTCGACAAGTCGAAATACGAGTGTGAATTCGCCGCGGAAAAACGCCGATTGAACGGATGAAACGGATTTTTATAAAGTGGTCGGCGGCCCAGATTCGCAGGCCCGCCGATGAGAAATGGACAACCGTCATGCGCAATGCACTGAACCAAGCACTTGTCGTCTGCCTTCCGACATAGATCGGGACTGATCACAAAAAATCGGTGTAGATCCGTTCAATTCGCGCCCATCCGCGTCGAGTTCTAGTTCTTGACGAGCGAAGCTCGACAAGAGCATTTCGCCATATTTCGACAAGTCGAAATACGAGCGTGGATTCGCCGCGGAAAAACGCCGATTGAACGGATGAAACGGATATTATAAAGTGCCTTCAGCATAGCAAGGTGCAAATTTTTGTCGTCCGACGAGGTTTCCTCGTCGGACGACAGCTTTGGGCTGTGGAGCTTACATCATAGTGTTGTGCAAATTTCATTTAGCGACAGAAAGCCGCAAAAAATCAGTACAAATCCGTTCAATTCGCGTTCATCAGCGTCGAGTTCTTGTTCTTGACGAGCGAAGCTCGACAAGCGTAGTTTGCCCTATTTCGACAAGTCGAAATACGAGTGTGAATTCGCCGCGGATGACGCCGATTAAGCGGATGAAACGGATTTTGTAAAGTGATGGCGGGCTAGAGAAGATGAGAGCTATTTGGCAAAAAGGGCATAGCCTTATCTAAAACAAAGTGTCAATTTGGCATTTATGGTTGTTGGAATAGTGTCAAAATGGCGCTTTAGATTTTTTGGTACATACCTTGCCTATTTGATAGCGCAGGTCAATAAACTGACCTGCGAAAATTCAAAAACCAAAAAATCGAAACCATGAAACGCGTAACTTATAATCGCTTCCCCAACTTGCTCACCCAGTTTTTCGACGATCCCTTCACCCGGACTATATTCAACGACAACTGGACCAACGAGCGCAAGCCCGCAGTAAATATTCAGGAGACTGAGGATGCCTACGACCTATATGTCGTTGCCCCCGGTCGCGACAAGGCCAACTTCAAGGTTGAACTAGATGAAGGTGTACTCACCATCGGCTACCATACCGAAGAAGTGGAAACCAAAGAAGAAAATGCACCTAAGTTTCTACGCAAGGAGTACAGCTTGGTCAATTTTACCCGTCGCTTCAACTTAGACGATACCCACATCGATGCTGATGCCATCAAGGCTACTTACACCGATGGTATCTTGATGGTGAGCTTGCCAAAGAAAGAGGAAGCAAAAGCTACCCCTAAGCTGATTGAAATCGGCTAATTAGCTAGATAGACCAAATGGAATTGGAACCTCCATCAGCATTTGCTGGTGGGGGTTTCTGTTTTTGAAAGGGGTGTTTATTCTGATTCCTTAAATTCTGTATCCAGCATTTTCTCAAAACAAAAATCTACACGATTATCGACGCCTTCATTCCAGACATGGCCTTGCGCAGCTGCGCTCCAATGCTTTCTACCGGGTGGTTTTGAATGACTTCGTCTATAGCTGATAATTCATCTGTAGCTGGAGCGGGGCTTTCAGGAAATACTTCACCGATCACAGCAGTGTCTAATCCATTGACGAGGTCTTTCAGAAGCGGTTTGCAAGCTTGATCGAAAAGGTAGCATCCATATTCGGCTGTGTCGGAGATGATGGCATTCATCTCGTAGAGCTTTTTCCTGGCGATCAGATTAGCGATCAAGGGTACCTCGTGTAGAGATTCGTAATAGGCAGATTCTGGCTTGATGCCATTCTTGGTCATGGTCTCGAATGCCAACTCTACACCGGCTTTTATAAATGCCACCATGAGTGTAGCACGTTCGAAATACGCCTGCTCGGCGAGGTGGTGACCACCTGCGGAAGTCTGCTCAAAAGACGTCTTCCCCGTTTCTTCGCGCCACCTGAGTAAGTCGGCGTCTTGATTGCCCCAATCTTTCATCATCCGCTCCGAAAATTTTCCGGATAATATGTCCTCCATATGTTTCTCGAAGAGGGGCTTCATTTTTTCCTTTAAAGTTTCTGACAGCTCGTGTGCTTTTACTTTTGCGGCATCGGACAAGCGATTCATCATCTGAGTGATTCCGCCTTGCTTCATCGCTTCTGACTGTTTTTCCCAACCGTATTGGATGAGCTGTGCGGCATAATCGGGCGCGATACCGTCGGCAACCATTTTGTCGAAGCAGAGCAATGTTCCGGTTTGCAAGAGCCCGCAAAGTATGGTCTGCTCGCCCATCAGATCGGACTTTACCTCGGCCACAAAAGAAGATTTTAAGACGCCCGCCCGATGCCCGCCGGTTGCTACGGCATAGGCTTTGACGATCTCCAGGCCCTTGCCTTCTGGGTCGTTCTCGGGATGTACGGCGATCAGGGTCGGTACACCGAAACCGCGCTTATATTCTTCTCTTACTTCGGTGCCGGGCGATTTTGGGGCCATCATGATGACGGTTATATCGCTGCGTATTTGCATCCCTTCCTCTACTATGTTGAAGCCGTGAGAATACGATAAAGCAGCTCCTTTTTTCATAAGCGGTTCGATAGTTTGGACTACCGAAGTATGCTGCTTATCTGGTGTCAGATTGATGACCAAATCGGCCGTGGGGATCATTTCTTCAAAAGTACCTACCGGAAACTGATGTTTAGTTGCGTTTTGGTATGACGGCCGACCCGAGCTGATGGAGCTTTCCCGCAATGCAAAAGATACATCCAAGCCCGAGTTTCTCATATTTAACCCCTGATTGAGACCTTGCGCGCCACAGCCGACAATAACGATTTTCTTGCCGCGTAAAGCCTCTACACCTCTATCGAATTCTGATGGGTGCATAAGCTCAGCCTGGCCGAGCTGTTCGATCTTTTGTTCTTTGGATAGTGTATTGAAGTAATTCTGCATAGTATTTTATTTAATGCTCATTTTCTATTTCGTTGATAATGCCTAAAAGCGTCCGCATCGGTTTAGCAATAGCCACCCGCCCGGAACGAACGAACTCCAGAATTCCGTAGGGTTTCAGCTCGTCGAATAGTCTTTGGGTGTCTTCTTTGTGGCCGGTTTTTTCAAGCACGGTAAAGTCTGGCTCTACGCTCAAAACTCTGGCGTGGTGCGCCCTAACTATTTTTTCAGCCTGACCACCGTGTACCATAATTTTGGTGTGCAGTTTGTACAGAGCGATTTCTTGATATACCGTTTCTGCATCGATGTGGTAGCGGGCTTTAACGACTTCAACTTGCTTTTCGAGCTGAGAAACCAGCTTTTTGACTCGATCTTCAGTGAGCATGACGACTATGGTGTATCTGTGTATACCGTCGATTTCACTTTCTGATACCGTGATGCTCTCGATATTGATCTTCCGTCGAGAAAAAATGCCACACACCCGATTGAGCATCCCGATGACGTTCTCCGTAAAGACGGCAATGGTGTACCGCTGTTGGTCTGATGGATTCATTGCAGCCTGATTTCTGAGACCGAGCAACCCGACGGCACCATGGGAAAAACATTATTCTCTTTACCGACCATCACTTCCAGCAGGTATGAACCGTCGTGCGCTATCATATCTTGGACAGCAGCTTCGAGCTGATCTCGTTCGCATACCCTCTGCGTTTTGATACCGAAGCCCTTGGCAATGAGTTGAAAATCGGGATTGACCATCTCAGTAGACGCATAACGGCGGTCGAAGAACATTTCCTGCCATTGTCTCACCATACCCAGAAACTCATTATTGAGCACTACGATTTTTACTGAAGTACCATATTGGAAAATGGTTCCGAGTTCTTGGATGGTCATTTGAAAGCCACCATCTCCGATTACGGCGATGACCTGAGCATCTGGTTGGCCAATTTTAGCCCCAATGGCAGCGGGCAGGCAGAATCCCATGGTTCCGAGTCCACCAGATGTGATCATCGACCGCGTTTGCTTAAAGTGGGCGTATCGGCAAGCGATCATCTGGTGTTGCCCGACATCGGTCACGATAATGCTTCGCCCATCCGTCAGGTCATTGATTTGGCGAATGACCTCGCCCATACTCATGACCTCTGAGCTTGGATTGAGCTCTTCGTGAATGACCTGATCGATTTCCTGTTGTTCTAACAGCTTAAATTCATTCAGCCATTCTTGGTGGCTTCGATTTCTTACTAGTGCTGTGATTGCGGCAAGGCTTTCTTTAGCATCGCCGAGTACAGCTACATCTGTCTTTACATTCTTATCTATTTCGGCGGGGTCGATTTCGAGGTGAATGACTTTGGCTTGTTTGGCATAGCGATTTAAGTCTCCTGTAACCCGGTCGTCGAAACGCATGCCAACGGCGATTAAGACATCGCACTCGTTGGTCAGTTTATTCGGAGCATAGTTGCCGTGCATACCCAGCATACCCACATTCAGTGGATGATCGGTAGGCAGGGCAGACAAGCCCATGATCGTCCAGGCGGCTGGAATACCCGTCTTTTCTATAAAAGCCTCGAATTCTTTTTCGGCTTCGGCCAAAACGACCCCTTGACCAAATAAGATCAGCGGCTTCTGGGCCTCGTCGATCAGTTTTACAGCCTTATCTACTTTATTCGGATCGACACTCGGGACCGGACAATAGGACCGCATACCCGTAAATGGGGTGTAGTGATAGTCGGTCGTTTGAAACTGCACATCTTTAGTGATGTCGATCAAAACCGGTCCTGGCCTGCCTGATTTGGCAATATAAAATGCTTTGGCCAGCACTTCGGTGATCTCTTCCACTTTAGTGATCTGGTAGTTCCATTTAGTGACAGGCGTAGAGATGCCTACGATGTCTGTTTCCTGAAAGGCATCAGTACCTAATAAATGGCTGGGCACCTGACCCGTGATACAGACAATGGGGGTCGAATCGATTTGAGCGTCGGCTATGCCTGTTATCAAGTTAGTGGCACCAGGCCCCGAGGTCGCCATACAAACGCCTACCTTTCCACTTGAGCGTGCGTATCCTTGAGCGGCATGTACGGCACCCTGCTCGTGGCGCGCCAAGATGTGATGCAGCTTATCTTCCACGTCATACAGGGCGTCGTAGACCGGCATGATCGCTCCACCAGGATAGCCAAAGATGTGTTCTACGCCCTCTTCGATTAACGTATTGACTATAGCCTGGGCTCCAGTGAGCAATTGCTTTTGAGTTTGTACGGCTTGCTTAAATTTCATGTTTGACATCATGCACTCATTTTAAAAGATTATAATTCATCGGTCACACAGCCTTCGGAAGCCGAAGAGACCGTTTTAGCGTATTTGTAAAGCACACCACTCGATTTTTTCAAGGGTGGTGCATTCCATTTTTCTTTCCTTGCGCTCCATTCTGTATCGTTCACATCCAGATGGATGCTATTTTCCCTAGCATCTATGGTAATGATGTCTCCATTTTCAACCAGTGCGATCGGCCCACCTACTTGTGCTTCAGGTGCAACATGACCGACTACAAACCCATGGGTGCCTCCAGAAAAGCGGCCATCTGTGATCAGGGCCACTTGCTTTCCCAGTCCCGCCCCCATGATAGCTGCTGTCGGCTTTAGCATTTCGGGCATTCCGGGCCCGCCCTTTGGGCCTTCGTAGCGTATCACAACGACATCACCAGCTACCACCTCACCGTTTTTGATGCCAGCATTGGCCTCGAATTCCGATTCGTATACCCGGGCTTTGCCTTTGAAGATCAAACCTTCTTTGCCTGTGATCTTAGCGACTGCACCTGCTGGCGCTAAATTGCCTTTCAGTATTCTAATATGGCCACTCTCTTTCAATGGCTTGTCGATAGGCATAATGATCGACTGGCCCTGATCGAGCTCAGGCAAGTCGTATAAATTTTCTTTCAGTGTCTTTCCGGTAACCGTCATACAGCTACCATCTAGCAGACCTACTTCGAGCAAATACTTGGCAACTGCTGGAATGCCACCTACACGGTGAACGTCTTCCATGAGGTATTTTCCACTGGGCTTCAAGTCGGCCAGAAGTGGAGTCGCATCAGAAATACGCTCGAAGTCGGCGAGGGTAAACTCGACATGAGCGGCTTTTGCTATAGCCAAAAAATGAAGTACCGCATTGGTGCTTCCACCCAAGACCGTAATTAATTTAATGGCGTTTTCCAGCGAGGCCTTATTTACAATGTCTCTTGGTTTAATATCATTTTCCAGCAAATATCTGACCGCCTGCCCCGCATGGAAACTCTCTGCAATCTTATCACGACTCAGGGCGGGATTAGAAGAGTTGTAGGGTAGCGACATTCCCAGTATCTCGATAGCAGAAGCCATGGTATTGGCTGTATACATACCTCCGCAAGCACCTGCTCCGGGACATGCTTTTTCTATGATGCTCTGAAACTCTTTTTCCGTTATGGCACCCGCTACTTTTTGTCCCCAGGCTTCAAACGCCGATACGATATCTAGCTTCTTGCCTTCGTGGTGGCCGGAGGCTATGGTGCCTCCATATACCAGAATGCCGGGTCGATTGGTTCTCAGCATGGCAATCAATGCACCCGGCATATTCTTATCACAACCTACTACCGTAATCAACGCATCATAAGACATACCCTCCACGACGGCCTCCATAGAATCTGCAATCAGGTCTCTGGAAGGGAGCGAGTATCGCATACCCGGTGTACCCATGGAAATGCCATCACTGATACCTATCGTATTGTAAATTAATCCAACTAAATCAGCGGATAGACACCCTTTTTTGACCTCTTTTGCGAGATCATTGAGGTGCATATTACAGGGGTTGCCTTCATAGCCTGTACTGGCGATTCCCACGAATGGCTTATCGAGATCAGCGCGAGTCAGACCAATGGCATGTAGCATGGCCTTGGCTGCTGGCTGGCTATCGTCTTGGGTAACGCGATGGCTATATTTTTTGAGTAGGTCGTGAGTCATGATCTGTAAAGTATCCAAAACGATATTGGACTATTACTTTTGTTAAGACAATATTTAACTAATGCCTTTAAAAATAAAGATCAGACGCAGTCAAGTATTCTGGTAATTACGTTCTCTAAAACTCAGTCAGAGCTGACATTAAAGCTATTGCCCCAACCAGGCAGACCTCATTGCAGCTTCCGTGCCCGTAGGTCTCTCCAGCGGACTCAACTTATATTCAGGTGATGACTGGGCTACGAACTGCCCTTGCTTTACCTCACCCATTTTTTCATATTCGATGATGCAGGCTTGGTTGATCTCTAATTCTGAAACGGCCGCCTCCCAAGCTTCCATATTTTCAATGGGTATCCCATTGAGACTGATGATGCGGTCGCCCCGACCAAGCCCACTATTGTAGAGGGTGCTGTTTTCGAGTATGGTAGCACTTACAAATAGTCCCTCCTCTTCGTCTCTAAGGTATAGGTTGTAAAAAGACACTTTACCGGGCTCTGCCTGCCGCAATCGCATACCGAACTGGCGAAGCAAGACAGGCAAGTCAGGCAGCTCGCTTTCATACACGTGCTTATCGAACCACTCGGCTGCCCAGCGAGTATCATCGGTCAGTTGGGCCAACATCATTTGGAGGTCTTGGATATGGTAGGGTATTTCTGATCTTCCGTAGTTCTGCCAGCAAAGTCGCATGAGCTGGTCGAGACTGCGGCCACGTCGGCGAAGCTCTAAATCGAGCGATAAGCCGAGTAGGGCTCCGTAGGGGTAGTAGCTTACGAAAGTGTTTGCATAATTGACTGGATCGTTGGACTGACCGGCATCTACGAATGGTGCCATTCGACTCATGTCTACCGGACTGCGGTGTCGTCGGCCGGGTGCGTGGACCACTCGATTGATCAATCGCTCCAGTCCTTCGCTATAGGTTTCCAGGTCTATGATATTGGTACGAACCAGCGTGAGGTCATCGTAGTAGCTGGTGAAACCCTCCGCAAACCAAAGCTCATCAGACATATTCGCATGATCGAAATCGAAGGGCTCTAAATGGGCGGGGCGAAGACGCTCTACATTCCAGGCGTGAAAGAACTCATGGGAGACCGTGTAAATCAGCTCTTCGGCATCTTCGGCTAGGGTAAGTGGGTCGGTACAAATGGTGGAATTGCGATGCTCCATACCGTCGCCTCGCACATGTGGATTGTAGCTGCACAAAAAAGTGTATCGTTGATAATCGAAGCGAGGTAGCTCTCCGTAAACTCTAATCTGCTCGTTGACGATGCGCTTTACCCAGTCGAAGTATTGGTCTACTTCCTCCGAAGTGCCTTCGTGCATGATGGCCAGCTCTATGGTGTCGACTCTCGGTCCTGAGGTGTGTAACCACCTGCGGAAGTCTAAATTTCCCACCAGAGTCGGTGAGTCGTAAAAGTAGGCGTAGTTAGGTGCTGCGAACCGCCTTTGGCCTAAGTTCACAAGTTGCGTGGCGACCTGCCATCGCGGCTGTTGCTCGGTTGGTACTTGAAGTAAAACGGGCCGGTTGGGTAGCTCGGTGCCATATATAAAAGTGGCAGGCATATTGAGGTGCAACTTGCGTAAATCGACACCTGAGTAGGTCCCATCTGCACCATTGGCAAAAAGGGTATAGCGCAGCTTGACATGCCCCCTGTGCCCCGTGATGTTCCACTCATTGATGCTGGCTCGGTCTACTAATAGCTCACGACCTTCGGCATCGGTAGCGGTTAAATCGTAGACGTTTTTGGCAAAATTGTGCTCGGCATATCGCCCAGGAGATGCGGTCGGCATCCTCACTGTAAATACGCCTGTCGGCACTGCTGGAAAATCGATTGAAATGTGCAGTTCATGACGAGCGATGTCGGTCAAATCCAAATTGTATCTAATGGTGCCAGGATGATTGAGCACCCACTCTAAATAGGATCCTTTATTTTCTTGATTTTCAATAGGTTCAAGTGTATTTGCACGTGTGTATATAACAGCGCAAAAGGCGCAGGCCAACCAGAATAGTCTCATAAAATAGTGTTGTGTTTTGCTGGCCTCAAGCCAATAGAAGTATTAATAATATTTCTTCTCGTTCAAATAATTCTTTACATAATCTTCGATGCCGTCCTCTAAGCTATGAAATGGATGTGGGTATCCGGCTGCGCGCAATTTACGCATATTTGCTTCGGTGAAATATTGGTAGGTGTCCCGTATGTCGGCAGGGGTATCTATAAAGTTGATTTTTGACTCCCGGCCTAATGCTTTGAAGACACCCTGCACCAAGTCTAAGAAGCTGCGTGCCTGCCCGGTGCCGAGGTTGTAGAGTCCATTTTCTGCGTTTTTGGCCTCAAAGGCCAGCCAGCCAATGACCTGACACAGATTCTTGACGTAGATAAAATCGCGCGATTGCTGCCCGTCGGCTACATCAGCTCGATGCGACCGAAATAACTTCATGCCGCCCGTCTCTTCGATCTGTCGAAAAGCGTGCCAAACCACACTGGCCATGCGCCCTTTATGGTACTCATTTGGCCCGTACACGTTGAAAAACTTAAGGCCATACCAGCGCGGCGGCGCATACTTTTGTTCTAATGCCCAGAGGTCAAAGTCTTGCTTCGACTGTCCGTATGGATTGAGTGGTGCGAGCGCATCCGTCTTGCTGTGATCGTCTTCATAACCATGTTCCCCGCCGCCATAAGTCGCTGCGCTGCTGGCGTAGATCAGCGGTATTTGGTGCTCTGCACAGTACTGCCAGACAGTCTTTGAATACGACAGGTTGAGGTGGTTGAAAATGTTTTCGTTTTTCTCGGCTGTATCTGTCCGAGCGCCTAGGTGGATGATCAAGTCCCCCCTCAGTCCCCCCGATGGGGGGAGGTTACGCTTGAATTGGCTCAAAGGGGATTGCTTTACTTCCGATTGGGTTGGGTCACGTTTTGAATCATCTAAAGAGGATTGACCTCCCCTCTTGTGAGTTGTTTCTGATTTAGAATACCTGAAGGAGGATTGACCTCCCCCCTTGTGAGTTGTTTTCGATTTATCATCTTTGAAGTAGTATCGCTCTCCCCCCTCGGGGGAGTTGGAGGGGGAGTACTTCCGCAGGTCGGAATATTCCTCGAATATTCCGATCCTCGCACGAGGTCTTGTAGACTGAGATGCGGGATTTGAATCTTCTCCATGAATTACTCCATTCAAATATTTCACAAATTCCTCTCTATCCACTTTTTCTACAAACTGCTTTCCTGCTAAGTTGGCAGTCTTTTTTGGGTAGCTATCAAAGTCATCGACGAGCAGTAGATCGGCGTGCCCCAGCTCGTTGAGATAAGCTACTAATGCGCTGCCGATGAAGCCCGCCGCTCCGGTTATGACGATCATAAGGGTGTATAATTTGAGCGCAAAGTTAGGCAGGGCTGATCGGTAGACCTATTTTTGCGGCCTTTATGGATAAATCGACCAAATACGCCCTCATCAGCGGCGGTAGCCAGGGGATAGGAAAAGCCATCGCCACCGAGTGTTTGCGCAATGGGCTCGGAGTAGCTATCGTGGCTCTACCCAATGAGCACCTTGAAGCTACTCGTGAAGAGCTGAGTCTGCTTGGTAGCGTCCACACCCTGGGTATCGACCTCAATACCCCAGACGCACCCCAGCAAATCGATCGTTGGCTTGACGAGCTAGGCATCGAGCTTCACTATCTGGTCAACAATGCCGGTTTTGGTCGCAGTGGCCGCTTCGAGGAGATCGACTACAACCAATATCAAGTGATGGTCCCGCTCAACAATCAGGCCATGGTCAACTTGACCTACTACATGGTCCCGCGTTTAAAAGCTACACGTGGTGCGATCCTGAATGTGTCGAGCATGGAGGCGACTCTACCCATTCCTTACAAGGCGGTTTACACGGGCACCAAGGCTTTTATTTACAATTTTTCTTTAGCCTTGCGAGAAGAGTTTCGCGCCTTTGGCATCAGTGTCACGGCCCTATGCCCTGGCCCGACCCTCACCAATGAAGACGGTCTTAAGCGCGTACAGGCCAAAGGCAAGCAAGCCCAGCTTTTACTCAAAATGCCCGAGCAAGTCGCGAAGCCCGCCGTGGCCGGTATGCTGAAAGGTAAGGCCGTTGTTATCCCCGGTTGGTTACCGACCTTGATCGTACGGGTGATGTATTTCGTGCCGAGGTCGCTACGATTGAAGATTTTGGAAAAGATCTTTCGGGAGTATCGGGATAATCCCTCATAATTTGTTTTTGTTGTGCCTCCAGCGCAAAAAAAACAGTTGATTTATACGTTAAAATTCTGTCTCAGATACAACTTCTGCTTCTTTCGTTCGGTTTACATTTTGACCGTCGGGTAAGCCCGAAACCAAATTATGATATGCCAGTTGGCTGGACGTAAAATTTTCTTTACTTTCAGACAGGCATTTAAAATTTTGCTCTGTATGTGAGCCCCTACCTACCATTACCAAAACTGCCAATCAGATAGAGAACATGAGCAGAAAAGCTTTGAAGAAGAAATGGCTTAGAACCAAAATGGCCCTAAGCGAAACGATGCAGAAGATTTTAGACCTGAATAGAGATCGAAAACGCATGAAAGAGCACCAAATTTGTGAGATCAATCGAGATTATGAGGAGGAATTGCGCGTGCTCAATGCCACAGCAGAATTGCAGTCGAAAGTATTGCGGGTGTATGATGAGAAGTTGAGGCGATCGGCTTAGGGCGGGCGCTGTGTCCTGAGGTCGCGGCGTATTTTCGTTCTTGCCTTCGGCAAAAGATATTTTTGATAGGGACACAGATTTTCGCTGATGGACGATGGCAGTTTTTTAATCCGCCAGATCCGTTCAATCAGTGCCAATCTGCGGCGAATTAAATCCCTTGTCGAGCGAAGCTCGACAAGGGGCTGCTCATGTTGCGACCGGAGGGCGCAACCCCGTTTTAATCCAAACTTTCCAGATAGAGTGCTTTTCGCTTTTCCTTTATGGCCTCTACCAGCTCTCGGAGTTCATGAGGTTTCCCATTCAACTCCCGGTGCCACACGACCACGATCAACTGAGCCAGGTCATCGGGGTGGGTGATGCCCAGGGGCTTGAGAGCTTCCGTCAGGCGGGAGCCGCCGTTGAAGCCCCAGTTTTTGCGTATCCAGCGGCCGAGGCCGTGGAATAGCTCTCTATAAATGTCTTCTTCCGGAGCTGATTTGAAACTGATGCGGCTAGACTCGTCGCTCAGGCGAGTAAGCTCTCTCAAGGCTTCAGGCAGATCTTTGGGGATGTAGACCCCTTGTAGCCTAGTTTGACGTATGCGCCAGCGATACTGCTCTTCGTATTCTTCCGCATTGTTGGGCGGGCCGCTGAATTGGGCAGGTAGAGTGGCGGGTAAGAGGATGAGAAATAGGAAGAGGAGGCGCATAGTTTTCGTGATTCCTGTCTTTAACGGAAGAATGAAAAGGAATATTGAAGTGAAATAAGTTGGCCGTACGGCCAACTTATTTCACTTCAATATTCTCCCTACTTTTGCACTTCATGTCTATTCAAGTAAAAGACCTAACGAAAATCTACGGCAGCCAGCGGGCGGTCGATGGGATCAGCTTTGAGGCCAAGCCCGGGGAAGTACTCGGCTTTTTGGGGCCGAACGGAGCGGGGAAGACCACGACCATGAAGATCATCACAGGCTTTTTGACGCCCAGCTCTGGGCAGGCAGAGGTTTGTGGGTACGATACCGAGAAAAACAGCCTGGATGCGCGCGCCAGTGTAGGCTACTTGCCAGAGCATAACCCCCTTTACAAAGACATGTATGTGCGCGAGTATCTGCAATTTGCCGCTCAAACACAAGGGATCAAGCTGGCCAAGAGCCGGGTAGAGGAATTGATCGAATTAACTGGCCTGGGGCGTGAGGCGCACAAGCACATTAACGCCTTATCTAAAGGCTATCGGCAGCGGGTAGGACTGGCGCAAGCACTGCTGCACGAGCCGCCCGTATTGATTTTGGACGAGCCAACCAGCGGACTCGATCCCAACCAGCTGGCCGAAATACGCAGCCTGATCAAACAGCTGGGGAAAGACAAGACCGTGGTGCTGAGTACCCACATCATGCAGGAGGTGCAGGCCGTTTGCGATCGAGTGGTGATCATAGATCGGGGGAAGCTGGTCGCCGACGATCCCATAGACCGCTTGCGCTCTCGCTTAGAGGGTGACCGATCGGTGATTGTGGAGTTTGCAGGAAAGCCTAAATCAGTCGATGGGCTCAAAAAAATCGAGGGCGTTAGCCGGGTAGAAAAACTGGATAAGCACCAGTATCGTTTCTATGCCAGGCAAGGTGCCGACCCGCGGAAGTCCATATTTCATTACGCCGCAAAACAGCAACTACCCCTGCTCGAAATGCGCACGGAGGAAGTGGGTGTGGAAGATGTATTCCGCTATCTAACTGCCGGCCAAAACGAAAGCTCATGAAGTGGACAATGACTGTCATCATTTTGATTTACTGGATCGGTATCGATGCGCAAACCGACAGCCTGACTCGACTAAGGGATAATTTTCAGTTCGAGGACGGTATCTACTTTAGCTTCGATGCTTTGAAACAAAATGATGCAGACCTGGGCTGGTACGGAATTGAGGGTGAGATGGTAGAGCTGTCGGGCTCCATGCGCGTACAGATCGATGGACTGGGCTACGGCGAGGCCTGGGTCGAGAAAGAACCTTTTGCCATTGTGCTGGATGGCAAGCCTTACGTGCTGACTAAAGTTGATAGCTTGCGGGGCTACCACGAATTTGTGGGTATGAGCCGACTCGGTGCCATTGCCTACTATGAATACGAGGGCCTGGTTAAGCGCGGCCAGATGATGTATGCTTATAATCCGCTTACACAGCGGCCATTTCGCGAGGCCTATGTGGAGCGAGAACGGGTAGAGTGGATACGTCGCTGTGTGGATTGGAATACCGGGCAGCAATTCGAGCTATCGAGAGCAGACCTCTTGATTCCGCTGGCCGATCAGCCGGATTTGATACGGGCTATGAGTACACTAAAATCTGAAGACCGCGATTTTTATCCGAAACTATTACAGGCTGTCGTTCGCTATAATGAGCGCACACCCGTTTATGTACCCGCCAAAACGCTAAATCGATAAGCACCTATGCTGGCAATCTTTCGAAAGGAGCTCAATGCCTTCTTTTCCTCTCTGGTCGGCTATGTAGTCATTGGCCTTTTTCTTACGATTCTGGGGCTTTTTATGTTCGTATTCAACGATACGAGTTTACTGGAGTATGGTTTTGCGACTCTAGATCCTTTCTTTGGCCTGGTGCCTAATGTCTTTATTTTGATCATTCCGGCCATTTGTATGCGCACCTTTGCCGAAGAGCGGCAAACTGGTGCCATAGAGCTGCTGCTCACCAAGCCCTTGAAAGAGTGGCGCATTGTACTGGGTAAGTTTCTGGCCTGCTTTAGTCTGGTGCTTTTTGCCTTACTGCCTACTGTTTTGTATTACTTTACCATGTACCAACTGGCGCAGCCAGTGGGTAATATCGATCAAGGTGCTATAATGGGTTCCTACTTCGGACTGGTCTTTTTAGCGGGGGCATTCGTCTCCATCGGTCTGTTTGCCAGCTCGCTAACGAGCAATCAGATCGTAAGCTTTCTGTTGGCGGCTGCACTCTGCTTTTGGATGTACTTCGGCTTCGACTACATTAGCACACTCGATGTCTTTTTCGGACGCAGCGATGCCTTCATTCAAAGTCTGGGTATGCGAGATCACTTCGATAGCCTGAGTCGAGGGCTAATCGATACGAGAGACCTAGTGTACTTTGTCAGTATAACGGCATTTTTTCTGATGCTGACACTTTTGAATCTGGAAAGACGAAAGTGGTAATGGAGGGTTGTATTTTTGCAACATGATCAGCAATTGCTGATCGTGGTGCAAAAAGCTAGATGTTTTCATGAGATCTTTTATCCCTGTATTATTTCTACTCTTACTCACTTCTTGCAAAGAAGATGTTTCTTCCAACTACGAGCAAGAAGTTGCCAATCCGGAATTTTACCATCGTTCGGTCAAGCAACTGACCGACGTGATGGTTCACGATATTTTCTCCCCGCCCCAAGCTGGACGTATATACGCTTATGCGGGCATAGCGGGTTACGAAGCGGTAGCGGCAGGCACGAGCGAATGGCAATCACTGGCTGGGCAGATTAATGACTTGACCGAAGTACCCAAGCCCGAGGAAGGGGGGCAAATCGACTACCATCTGTCTTCTCTAGCGGCTATGATCAAAACGGGGCGGTCGCTCATATTCTCAGGTGAGCGTATCGATCAATTCGAGAAAGAATTGCTGAGCGAGATCGAAGCGCTTAGACCGCCAGCGCAGCTGGTCGAAGACTCATGGGCTTACGGACAGCGCATAGCCGATCACATCATAGCGTGGACCAAGGGTGATAACTATGCGCAGTCGCGCTCATTTCCCAAGTTCACGATCACGGGTGAGCTAGGGCGATGGGAACCGACGCCACCTGATTATATGCCGGGCATAGAGCCGAGCTGGAGCAAGATCAGGTCACTCACTATGAAAAGTGCTGACCAATTCAAACCCTTACCACCTACAGCTTTCAGCACTGATCCAAGCAGCCAGTGGTGGACTGAAGTTATGGAGGTGTACAACGCCCTTAATGTAGAAGACGAAAAAGAGCTGGCGGAGCGGCAGGCCATAGCCGAGTTTTGGGATTGCAATCCATACGCCATGCAGCATCGCGGCCACCTGATGTTTGCGACGAAAAAGATCAGTCCTGGGGGGCATTGGATCAACATCACTGGCATAGTTGCTCGCGAGGCCAATGCTGATTTCAATACGACGGTAGCAGCTTATGCTCAGGTTGGTATAGCCCTTCACGATGCCTTCATTTCGTGCTGGGACGAGAAGTATCGCTCGGCTCTCGTTAGGCCGGAGACCTTCATCAACGAGCATATCGATCAAGAGTGGATGCCGCTGCTGCAAACGCCGCCTTTCCCCGAACACACCAGCGGGCATTCGGTGGTGAGCCGGGCATCGGCTACAGTACTGACCGATTTCTTCGGCGATGACTTTGCCTTCGACGATGACTCCGAGGTGGAATTCGGGCTACCGGTACGTAGCTACACCAGCTTCTATCAGGCCAGCGAGGAGGCGGCCGTCAGTCGACTCTACGGGGGTATTCACTACCGCCCTGCTATCGATTATGGCCTCACGCAGGGCGAAGCGGTCGGCAATCACGTGCTCGAGCAGATCGACATGCGTGAGCAGTATACCGAGGCCAAACAGTAGTGGTAAACCGCCTATTTCAAACATTATCGGCAGCTCGTTTTGTACTTCCGCTGGTGGTTCAGTCATGCATATACCTAGGTCTGCTGGTGCTGGATGAATATTTGGGTACACTGCTGGCTATGGTTATTGGTGGTATCAGTCTGGCGGTCTTTATCGTATCCGTAATGGTAGAACTTATCGAGCCGAGCCGTGTGCCAAAAGCGTATTGGGGGTTTATGATGAGTGCTTGGGTTGCGCCGACAATCAGTATGATAAGTTTTTATTTGCTTCGGCACTAATACGGCCAAAGCAAATAAAAACCTATCTTTTACCCATGAACTATTGGCAAAAGCGAAAGGCTGCTTTTGGGCATGCGTTTCGAGGGTTTCTTGACCTAGTGCGCCACCACCCGCATGCGCATTTGCATTTGATCGCTACGACTATGACCATATTGGCGGGGCTCAATTTAAGGTTTGCTCAATGGGAGTGGATGGTTGCTATTTTGTGTCTGGGACTAGTCTGGGCAGCCGAAGCTTTGAATACCGCCCTGGAATATTTGACCGATTTAGTTTCTCCCGAATACCACCCGCTGGCGGGAAAAGCCAAGGATATGGCAGCGGCAGGAGTACTATGTGCTGCCCTGGCCGCGTTTGTGGTGGGACTACTCCTGATCGGGCCAAAATTGTGGCATCTGCTTATGTAATAGCCACTTACAAGCCCAGTGCTACCATTACCTAAACGGGAAGCCACTCAACACCCAATCCCCGCTACATTTGCATCTATGCGTATCTGGACCGTGGCAGCTTTATGGACCGTGTTTTTTGCGTTGGGAAGTGGTCAATCGCCAAATGGATTATCATTTGATCCCTATGGCACTTTTCCCAGTGTGTATTGGCAGCCGGCTGCAGGGCTGAGCAGTCCCTACGGATGGGAGTTTCACCTGGGTGCCCAGGGTAATATCGACAACAACTACATCTTCGTTAAGGATGCTGCGGGCCTGAGCCTGACTACACAAATTGCCACTGCTGACATGCTTGAGGTAGTCAGCGGTACACAAACATTTACGGTTGATGACCGCCAATACGAATACGATTATTTCGACGATGGGGCTGAGCGATTCGGGCGTCTGGAGTTTAGCTTTACCGGTCCTTCGATCAGTTTTAGACTCGGCCAGGACTGGCGTCTTGGCCTGGGCACTCGATTCAGAGCGGTAGGCGATGCCAGAGATGTAGATACGCAATTGAGCTTTTACACTTATGATGCACTGCCCTTTGGAAGTCGATTCACCATTCAAGCTGGTGAAGGTCAGTTCGCTTCCTGGGGAGAAGTCAATCTGAATCTGGCCAGGCGATTTATAGTCGGCGCAGGAGAATTGGGACTAGGCGTAAACCTCAAGTATCTACTACCGCTGGCAGCTTCCCGCGTGCGGGTAGATGGACAGACTACGATCACGAAAGTGAATAACTCCAGTTTTGCTTTAGAGAATTCGAATATTCAAGTAGCGGTTACCGGAGACTTACTCACCGATAATCCGGGAAGTATTACTGGCAGTGGTTTTGGTCTGGACTTGGGCCTCACTTATGCCTTTGGTGATTTAATCGGCCAGGACTATCTGCCCCAGTTCGTCATTGGTGTAGCCATACTCGACTTCGGTAAGCTCGAATACGATCAGACCAGTGAAAGGCATCGGTTCTCCTCCGATTTTAATCGAATTATCGATACGGAAGACTACCGGTTTGAAGAGACGGATCTGACTGCTATTCCAAGTGCGATTGAGCAATTCAATACTGACGTGAATGTGGACGCCCCTACCCGCGGAAGTCTGGAGGGAAATGGCTTCAACCTGAGCCTACCCATGCGTACTTCACTGAGTTTTTCATATCAGGTCGACGAGGCGATAGGAATAGACGGGCGCGTTTTGATTAACACACCCCTAGGCTCGAATGCGCTTCGGGGCAGCCAGGTATTTACCACGGGTGTTCGCTATAGCAAGTGGTGGTATGGCGGTGGATTGAATCTGAATTTTCACGAATTCAGACAGCTGAATCTGGGTCTGTATTTGCGGGCTGGGCCTTTCTATTTGGGTTCTGATCGCGTGTTCGGTACTTTGCTTCCGAGAGATATCGTGGCTTCCGGCGATTTCTATGCTGGTTTTAGGTTGCACGCCTTTAAAAGGAAAACACCAAAAAGTAAGCGGAGAAAAAAACGAGGCAAAGGGAGTCGATACAACGAATGTTATAAGTTCTAATTCATCAAACCGGATTTTTATAAAAATCCGGTTTGATGAATTTAAAATTGGTATGTTTACGTTCGAGCATATCAAGAGGTAATTTACACATCCCTAGTTAAAATGATTGAGTAGAGACGTTATCACATGTCGGAAACACTTGCTATGCGTTGGTCGAAGTATCGATTCGATCAGTTGTCCGCCCACTTACTGTATGCCATCATTCAATTGCGCAATGAAGTCTTCGTTGTCGAACAAGATTGTGTTTATCAAGACGCCGATGGTAAGGATTCTTCTGCCCTTCATCTCTGCGGCTTCGGCGAAGCTAATGAGCTGATTGCCTATGCCCGCATACTGCCAAAGGGCACTTCGTACACAGAATATCCGAGTATCGGACGCATCATCGTAGCTCGCGAATCGAGGGGTAAGGATTTTGGCGCGGCATTAGTCAAAAGAGCTGTTAAAGAATGTAAATCGCAGTACGGAGGCGGGGGTATTGCCATCAGCGCACAGTGCTATTTGCTGGAATTTTACAATAAATGCGGATTTGAGGAAGAAGGCGAAGCGTACTTGGAAGATGGGATACCGCATATGAAGATGGTGCTTAGGCATTAGTCCAGTCTATGCCCAGGCGCAACCCTCAAAATCGGCCTGCGTTCATTCTTCACCATAAGTGTCTTCCCCATTTCCCCTTCCTCCAAAGCCGCGTAGTTGTTCCTTAAATTTTGAATGGCATTGGGTTGGTAGTCGAGATCCATGATCTCGACAGAATCGGGCTTTTGAGCCAGCACATCCGAGCCTTTCGATTGTAGATAGAAGGCTGATAGCCCAATAATTGTCAGCAGTGCGGCCGCAGCTAGGCTGCGCACCCAGCGCAAACGGGGTTTGGGTCTGGACAGCCTGCGATCAATACGATCCCAGCTGCCTTCGGATGGCTGAATACGGTGATCTCTGGCGCGAGACTTGAAGAGTCTCTCTATGGAATCTGGTCTGTTAGACATGACTTGTGGTTTTAAATAGGGTAGTTGACTTGTTTCAGGGCTTCCCGCAGTCGCTTTTTGGCGACTATGAGTTGAGATTTGCTGGTGTTGATGCTTATTCCGAGCATTTCGGCTATTTCGCGGTGCTTGTAGCCTTCTATCACGTAGAGGTTAAAGACCGTTCGATAGCCTGTGGGTAGCTGATCGAGTAAGGCAATGATGTCTTGGGTAGCCAGCTCATCGCTGACCTTGGCATTTTGGCTGAAGAAAACAGGATTGACGTCTTCTATCTCCGAGGCTCGTTGCAATGCGTGCTTTTTGCGCAGTTTCATCAGTGCTTCATTGACCATGATCCGTCTGATCCAACCCTCGAAACTGCCTTGATCCTGAAAGCTGTCGAGCTTGTCGAATACTTTGAAAAAGCCTTCGACCATAGCATCTTCAGCCTCGTCTAGGCGAGTGATGTAACGCCTGATGACCCCCAACATTTTGGGGGCAAAGTGCTCGTACAGCTTTCGCTGTGCGCGGCGATCTCCCTTGCGGCAAGCTTGTATGAGTACGGACTCGTTCACGTAGGAAGCATTGGTGAGATAATGGCATGATCTAAGAATAGCCGCATCGAGCAACTATCTACCTAGATGCTTTGAGCAGGTATTTTGGTGGTTGATGTCCGATAAGGCTTTAACTCGCATTCGAACACCTCTTTAAACTTCTGCCTGGCGATGGGCATGATCTCAGATAGCTCGACCGGGCGATCCAGTTCTTTGGCGATGGAGGTGACCGACCGATCTTCTTCTTGTATACCGCAGGGAATGATATGGCTAAAGTGAGTGAGGTCGGGATTCACATTGAGCGCCAGCCCATGCATGCTCACCCATCGGCTCAGGTGCACCCCAATGGCGCAGATTTTGCGTTTGGGGAGCTGGCCTGTTGCAGGTAGCCAAACACCGGTATACCCCTTTTCGCGGTAAGCATCTAGCTCAAAATCTGTCAGCATACGGATGATGACTTCCTCCAAAGACCGCACATAGCGATGTACATCGGTAAAAAAGTCTTCCAGATCTAAAATGGGATACATCACCATCTGCCCGGGGCCGTGGTAGGTAATGTCCCCACCTCTATTGATCTTGTAAAATTGAAAGCCACCTTCACTTAGCTGCGACTCATTGAGCAGCAGATGATCCATCGATCCACTCTTACCCAGAGTGTAAACAGGGTCGTGCTCTACAAATAGCAGCTGATGAGCTGGTGGTGTATCGTCGACTGGCAGCCCCGTTTTTTCGGCCTTTATACGCGCTCGTTTTGACTGCACCAAGCCTTGGTGAATATCGGTCTGCAAATCCCAGGTTCGCTGATAATCTGCCTTTGGCAAGAATCGGTATGCTACGGTCGGTTTACTCATCTGTTGGCCAAATTACGGCTAGATTTTAACACGCTAATACCCAAAATTGTGTTAAAATTTGTCTTTTATCACGGAAAATAGCCTAAAAAAGAACTAAAACGCTCTCCAAAGCGGTTTATTTACGTCTTAAAGAAAATCAACATATAATGGATGTTTAAGCCGCCTGTCGACTTAATCTTTCATTGCTACCAGCTTACCCATGAAAATACGACTGCTTTTTAGCACACTATTCATTGCCACATGTATGCTCAGTGCACAGACTGTAACTTGGTTCGATCCAGGTGAAAACGGGCAACAGGCTCAGCAGGATAATTACGATGGCCCGGAGACGGGCTTTGCCACTTATTACGCTGCTTACCTGGCAGGGCAGGCTACAGCCTATGGTGAAGTCTACCGGCCAAATCAGCTTACAGCCTCTCATGCCAGTTTGCCATTGGGCACTATTCTCCGCGTGACTCGACTCGACAACCGGGCCTCTGTGAATGTGCGGGTCAATGATAGGGGAGGTCTATGCGCAGGTTGTGTAATTGTGCTCAGTAAGCGCGCTGCCGATGCCATTGAGCTTGATCAAACAGGCCGTTCCAGGGTGCGTATCGAAAAGGTCGGTTTCAGCAATTGGAATCCCACGTCGACTAATCAGAACTCGAATCAAGTGGCCACGGTTCGTCCTGCAAATACATCTTCACCTTCCACTTTCAATTCCAGTATGACCAGGAGGAGTGTCGAAAATGATCAGCGGATGGCTTGGGAAGAAGACTTGCGCAGGTCGACTGCTCCCTCGCCATTGACTGATCCCTACGCTTACCAGCCAGCTACGTATAGCAATGTACCGAGAGCTCCTCGGGCGACGGTCGGCAATAATGTATACGCTCAACAAAATGGAGTCGTTGCCCCCAATAGTGGTTTTTCCATACCGATCACCCAAGGTGCGCAACCAGCCGTTCAGCAAAATGTAGGCACCATCAGACCAACTACTACTCAAGCTACAACTCAGTCGCCTGCCGTTTACAGCCGACCACCAGTAGCACCCACCAGGGCTGAAGCACAACTTCCAGTGTCGAGACCAGACATAGCTGTAATGAGCCCACGTGCGCCTGCCCAGGCTTCAACCGACAACTTTCTGAGCAATCGAGAAATCAATCCGAATGCGACCAGGCTCCAGGCCAGAACACCGGTTACTCCCTCTACTCAGTCTACTGACCCAGTGATATACGCCAACTCCCCATCCCTGAACGATCAACTGACGAATCGGGTAGTACTGCCAACAGAAAACACGACTGCTCCTACTTATGCAGTGCAGGTTGGTGCATTTGGTACCCGATTAAATGCCGACCGTATGGTAGCCAGCCTGCGCACGAAAGGCTTAAACAATGCGGAGGTCATAACCGTCAATCGCGGTAACACAACTATAAATCGGGTCGTGATTGGAGAGTATACCTCTGGTGCTACTGCCCAGCTCGCTGCCGAGCAGTTAAAGGCTGCGCACGATTTGAGTGCCGTGGTGGTGACGCTGTAAGAATGTTTCGGCTTTCGGTCGAAGCTACCATGATCTGTGGCCGAGAGGCGCAGTCCCATTTTGGTCTTTTGTCAGACTTAATATTTATTAGCTTGCTGTATTTGGTCAGTTGGCTTACATAGGTGATGTTAGATGTTTAGGCTTTAGTGAAAATCTACCAAGTTGGGATCAAAACCCAACACCATGAGAATTTTTCACACTTCTATACTTTGCCTTTTAATTATTTCTAGTTCGTTTCAATTATCTGCTCAGCAGGAAGATTGTCAGCAGCCGGATAACGAGAACGCCATTTCGCTAAGTGGAAATTTGGTGTCAGCACCCATAGTGCCGGGACCTTTTAATTTCTATTCTGGCGAAACGAATACCAGCTATAGGGTAGATAATGGCTCTAGCAGCCCATTTACCATTTTCGCACAAAATTTATGGCTGGGTGGGCTTGATCCAGGCGGGAACCCACTGCTGTCCGTAGGTACTTATGTTGACAACAACTCAGGACCCAGATTCCCACAGGGGCCACTAAATGATGATGGTACAGCATTTGCCCAAGGCTGTGAAGATTTCAATAGAATATGGGAAGTTAGACGGCATGAAGTTGAACTGCACCTGGCTGATTATGCAGATAATGGAATTATTGACAGTCCGATACCAAACGTAGTTGGCTGGCCAGGTGCAGGTAATGCACAGTTTTCGTCTATATATGGTTTCGATTTACCTGTTGAGGAGTCTCTAGCTCCTTTTGCAGATTTGGATGGAGACAACATCTACGAACCCTTGGACGGAGAATATCCCGTAGAACCATTCAGTGGATCCATTGCCGCTCACCTTACTTGGGAAGTGTATAATACGGTTAACCTAGCTACTAGTGGGCAATCCAACACTATGGAATTTCAGGTAAACCATACACAATGGGCATTTTATTGTGGCGATAATGACTTATTGAATACCGCAGTATTCGGTCGCTACGAACTGGAAAATAAAGGACTGGAAAGTATCATGGGATTAAAAGTCGGCATTTGGTCTGATTTTGATCTGGGCTGCTTCACAGACGACTATATCGGTTGTGATACGACTAGAAACACTATGTTTTCCTATAACAAAGACAATGACGATAATCTAATTTGTGAGCAGGGTGTATCTGCCTTTGGCGAGAATCCACCTACACAGTCTACCGTATTTTTGAATCAGGAATTATTTGCCTTCAATGCGTTGTTGAATGCAAGCATTGGTAATCCGCCACTTCAAATTATCGATCCCTCAAATAGTGACGAATTTATAAATCGCCTGAATGGCCTTTTAAACGATGGCACACCCATAAGAAATGAAGGCCTAGGTTTAAGTGATGGTGAAGAAACTCGGTATTACTGGCCTGGAAACCCCAATGTGCCTGGAGAATGGAGCACTTTCGACATCGATCTGAATCCATTGGATTTCAGAGCACTGGGCTCAATCGACCTAGGCACCGTCAATCCCGGTGATCGCCTGACCATCGATTTAGCCCATACTTTTCACCGATCCGAGGGAAATGATCACCTCGAAAATGTCGAGTTACTATATCAAGAGGTCGATGAAATCCAAGCACTGTACGACAATGGATTCAATACAACTTGCACACCCGTAGTTTGTAACGACGACTGTGTCTGGCCGGGCGATTTGAATAATGACGGTATTGCCAACTATGTCGATTTAGTGGCGCTGGGATTTGGTTTTGATTCTGTAGGCCCAGTTCGCGAGCAGCCCATTTTTTGGGCACCGACTTTAGGTGATAGCTGGGGCGGAGACCAAGTATTTGAGTTAACGCCCGATTTAAAGCACTTAGACGGTAATGACGACGGCATAGCGAATGTAGCAGACTTCGAGCAAACCCTCGATTTCTACAATTTCACTCGTCCTGATTTTGTACCGCAAGATTTTACGACCGATGGGTCTGATGTGCGCTTTACCTCACCTGATGGAGAGCCATTTAATCCGATCAACCCTGGCTCATTTCGCATAGGCTATATCAGAGTCAATAGTCCCTTCCCAGATCTCCGAGCGGTGACCATGGAAGTAGCGTACGACACGGCCCACCTTGCTCAATTTGAGCCGCTAGGCAATAACCTCTCCGATCCTGACCTGTTCCTTTTCAGCCGCAATGCTAGTGAAAGTACTCGTGAGATCGCTGCCTATGTAGAAGAGCCTTCCATGGAATTAAATGAAGATTACGAGCTCATACGCGTACGTATCCGTATAGACCCTGACCCACCCTCTGCGAGTACTACCGTTCGATTTAAAAACATACGAGGCTGGCTGGCAGATGGTACTGAGGTCAGCCTGGGCGGTATGGATAGCGATATCGCCATCAATCTGCCAAATAGTGTGGGGGAGCCAGAATGGGCGAGTGCCATTGAGATTTTTCCAAATCCCACAAAAGACATCATTAATATCCGCTCTGGAGAGATTACCCTGGATCGGGTAGAAGTGATGGATAATTTGGGCAGGGTGGTGATTGAGCAAGACTCTATTATCCAAAGAGTGGATGTAAGTCAGCTCCCAAAAGGGATGTATCGAATTAGGTTGAGCGCAGTAGGGCAGTATATAAATAGGCTTGTACTCAAGGGAGACTAAAATGTCAATTTCAGTCAATTTAAAAACAAAGTAAGCAGTTAGATATGATTAGAATAACAATTTTATCAGTACTCCTCGCTGTTTATGTTCCATTTTCATTTGCACAAATTGATGAATGCTTTGTAAGTAGGCCTTCAGATGGAATTGATCTCGATGGAAACTTAGTTTCAGCTAAAATTACGCCTGAGTGGGCTAATTACATTTCTACATTCAGCAATGAATACAGTGTATTGGATTCTGGAGAATTACTGCCTACTATGCTTGCACAAGGTTTGTGGCTTGCTGGTATAGGTGGAAATGGAATGACCAGGGCATCAGCAATAACTTATGATAATGATGGCCCTTATTCCTTTGTTGGCCCTCTTAATCCGGATGGTAGTGCTTTTTCTGAATGTAGAACAGACTTTCATAGAGTTTGGGATATTCGGCGAGAGGAGGTAGAATTTCACATTGCCGATTTTGCCGACAATGGTGTGATAGATAACCCACAAGATAGAATTCTCGGCTGGCCAGGTATAGGGAATAATGAATTTTCCAGTATTTATGGATTTGATCTGCCCTCCGAAGGAAGTCTAGCACCATTCAAAGACATTGACAGCGATGGCTTATATGAGCCTATGCATGGCGAATACCCCGTTGGTTGACCCGTCCGAAGGACTCATTCCTCAGCATATGACTTGGGAAGTTTACAATACCTTATTGGCAGGGCCCTCTTTTAATATAGCTGGGGCCATACCTGCTGAGGTTCAGCAAACTCAATGGGGCTATTATTGTACGGATAATACCATATTGAATTCGTCAACATTTGTACAATACAAAATTACAAATCGAAGCAATGATCAAATCGAAGATTTCAGAGCTGGTATATGGACAGATTTCGACCTAGGTTGTAGTCTAGACGATTTTCTAGGATGTGATCCTGATCGAAATACCTATTTCGTATACAACAGGAATAATACAGATGGTGATGCTTGTAATGGTTTCGGTGAAATATTTGGAGAAAATCCCCCTGTTCAAGCAGTCACTTTTTTAAATCAGGATATAACTTCGTTCTTAGCTCAATTTAGTGAGGGAGGAGTAATACCGCAAGAATTATTGGGCCCATTCACGAATGAATCTATTTTTAATCTTCTAAGCGGAAGGTTTAATGACGGTACACAGATAACTGATGTCGAGCTTGGAACTTCAGAAAATGAGGGTGAGGAAACTCCCTTTCACTTTTATGGCGATCCAAACAACGCAGATGAATGGAGTTTGATGTCTGTGGAAGCCGAGGATTTCAGAGCTATGCCAGGATTAGGCTCCGTCACCTTCGGCAGCTGGGGCCCTGGCGAAACGGTCGTACTCGACATGGTCAACTCTTATCACCGAGAGCCCGGTAACAACCACTTGGAAAATGTTACTGCCATGTACGATGGGGTAGATCAATTGCAGGCGCTGTACGATAATGATGAAATATCGGCTTCCTGTACTCCGCTAGTATGTATAGACGAATGTGTGTGGCCCGGAGACCTGAATAATGATGGTATAGCCAATCATGTCGATCTTATTGCTTTAGGTTTTGGCTTAAATGAGACGGGGCCGACTCGTGGCCTTCCTATAAACTGGTCTGGGCTGCCAGCAGAAACCTGGGGCAGTAATCAAGTATTTATAGATCAACCAGACCTTAAGCACCTCGATGCGAACGACGATGGGATGGTAGATCGTGAAGATTTTAGGCAAACCAGAAATTTTTATGACTTTACTCGACCTGACTATGATCCCAGTCTCGATGAAACATTTTTGGAAGGACTCGATGTAAGGTTTACCAGGTCAAACGGAAGCGATTTTAATGACATTAGCTCGGCAATAGTAGTTGATGCACACGTAAGTTTATTCAGTCCATTCGATGATCTTGTTGGTATTGCCCTAGAAATGGAATACGATAACAACCTATTTGACAGATTCGATCCTAATGAATTTCCTTTTAATAATGAGTCAATTGGCCGATTCGATAGAGATGTAACTGATTCAACCATACAAATTTCAGCATATTTCTTTGACGAGGAGCTTTCTCAAGACGAGCCCTTCAGGATTAATGCACTGCGATTCTTTGTTGATAATCAGTATCTAGAAAGCGTAGACTCTGTATCCGTAAGGTTTAAAAATATTCGTGGCTGGCTAGCGGATGGAACTGAAGTCGCACTAGGCGCGCGGACTTCCTGGTTCAGGCCTGCACCGAGCAGTGCTAATGAGCCAGAATGGGAAGAGGAGATAATAATATTTCCTAATCCTGCTACAAATATCCTTAATCTCAGTTCAGGTTTAGTTAAAATTGATAATCTGGAAATTTATGATAATCTAGGTCAGTTAATAATTCAGCACAAAAGGCCATCAACACAAATCGACATCAGTAGTATACACTCGGGTTTGCATTATTTAAAAATCGAAGCCGAAGGTAAAATCATTTTTAAAAAAATCATCGTCTCGGAATAAACACCAAATACCTAAGACTCTAGTACGGTCGACTTTTGCATGAAACTGCAAAAGTCACCCTACTTTTACCCCATGACCTATCGATCTACGCTAGATTACCTGTACAGCCGCTTGCCTATGTATCAGCAACAGGGCGGCAAAGCATTTAAAAAAGACCTGTCCAACATTCAAGCGCTATTAGATGCGCTGGACAGACCTGAGCGCATTCTGCGTTGCGTACACGTGGGTGGTACCAATGGAAAAGGAAGTGTGTCTCACCTTATGGCGGCAGCTTTGGGCGCAGATGGCAGCAGGGTAGGGGTGTACACCAGCCCACACTATATGGACTTTAGAGAGCGTATTAAAATTGGTAAGCAATTGGTCTCTCAACAGTGGGTGATTGATTTTGTGGGGAATCACCAAGAGTTGATTGAAAAAGTAAAACCCAGTTTTTTTGAAATAACCGTTGCTATGGCCTTTCAGTATTTTGCTGAGCAGAAGGTCGACTGGGCGGTCATCGAAGTCGGGTTGGGCGGTCGTTTGGATAGCACAAATGTTATCGATCCGGTATTGTCCATTATAACTAATATCAGTTTTGATCATATGCAATTTCTGGGGAATACATTGCCAAAGATAGCTTATGAAAAAGCGGGTATAATTAAGCCAAGAAGAACAGTTGTAATAGGTGAGACGCATGAAGAAACAAGACCAGTATTTCTCGAAAAGGCAAAAAATGAAGATGTTCGAATTTTATTTGCCGATCAATTGTGGTCTATTCCTTTTCAAGCCGATGAAAGCGATTATACCGTTTATACTATTGAGCAATTGGGCATTCCTTTTAGACTAAAATTTCCAGCTCAAATCGCAGGGCCATATCAAGCTAAAAACGTGGTGACCAGTTTAGCAGCTCTTCACGAGTTGGCTGCACAGGGCGAATACGCGTTAAATTACGAAAAATTAAAATTGGCATGGTCTGAGTTAACAGATAGAACCTATTTCTTAGGTCGCTGGCAAAGGTTGTCAACCAAGCCATTAGCCATAGTCGATAGTGCGCATAACGAGGCTGGTCTAAAAACCGTATTAGACAGGATAAAGAGCCTCGATTTCGAGCGAATACATTTCGTACTTGGATTTGTGGAGGATAAGCAAATAGAAAAAATATTTCCACTTTTTCCTGTGGAGGCAATCTATTATTGGGTGCGTGCCGACCTGCCTAGGGCCATAAAAAGCAACATCATTCAGACTTCCGCAGGTGGATACGGCTTACACGGAAACGCTTATGAGCGCGTAGCTGACGGATGGGATGCCGCATTGAGCAAAGCCGGGCCTAACGATCTAGTGTATGGAGGGGGTAGTATTTTTGTAGTTGGTGAGATTCTGGAAAAATATGTAACTTAACAACACTTTTACAAAACCACTACTACAATGAAAAAAGCCCTATTGCTTACCCTTCTTATGGGCAGTGCGCTCTTTTGCCAAGCGCAATACGAGAAGTACAAGTACGGAAAGATTTCCGATGAAGAGATGTCGTTCACCGAAGCACCGGGGCATCCCGATGCTGATGCGTACACCTTATTCGACCGTTTGGCGGTGAGTATGATGATTTCGCCCACTACGGGTAGTTTCGAGCTTCGCGAGACCTTACACAGGCGCGTCAAGCTATTCAAAGAATCCAGTTTCGACCGTGCCGATGTAGTCATTGGATATTACGAAGGTATGAATATCGGTAGTATAAAGGCTGCCATTTACCTTCCAGATGGAGAGGAGATTAAGCTGAAAAATTCGGATATCAAGCGAGATGAAATAGAGGATGGGTTTTATGAATGTCGATTTACGTTTCCTCAGGTTACCGAAGGTGCCATTATAGAGTATACTTACGAATTGCGCACAGAGGAATTCAGCCTAGACCGCCTGCCGACCTATTACTTTCAAGAGTCGATACCAGCTCGGTGGTCGGAATACACCATCACAAAACCAGATGGATTTACCTATATAGACCTAGCTACCATGCACGGTTTTGACATTCATGAAACGGATATGATCTCTCGCGGTGTAGGTAATGGCGGTCAGGCTTTTACATATAGCTATGACCGGTACGTGATGAAAGATGTGCCGCCCATGGAATATGAGCCGTACACAAATAATACGGATGATTATATGCCTCGTATTCGCAAGCAACTGCAGTATATCAATTGGCAGGGATTTGCCTACGACCCTGAAATGTCTACCTGGGAGGAATTGGCCGAAGACATCAGGGGAACCAATCTTTGGCGATATGCCAGTGGTCGAGCGCAAGGCAACCGATTTATGGATGATCTAGAGCCATTGATCGCGGGTGCTTCCAGCGATACGGAGAAGGCGATGATCGCTCACCGATTGTTGAATAACCGCTTGGTCTGGGATCGCGAATACCGTTTTCTGCCCAGTCGTACACCAAATCAAATATGGGATAAGCGGGAGGGAAATTCAGCAGAAATAAATACAGCCATGCTCCATGCACTCAAGCAAATGGGCATAGAAGCGCATCCGCTTTTTGTCGGACTTAGAGGTCAGGGCAATCCTATGGAGTACTATCCGCTGCGGGGTCAATTTCAGCATATGCTTGTTTTGGCCAATTTAGAAGGGGCTTACCAAATTATCGATGTGGCTGGCTTAGCCATTCCATTTGGTTTTGCACGTATCCGTGCGCTCAACCACCGGGCCTGGCTAGTCACAGACGAAACGGCTCAATGGGTATCGATAGAACCGCCCTTAGCAGAAGAGACCATTCTTGCTGAGGTGACCTTGGACACTGAAGGTATGGCAGAGGCGACACTTAAGACGCGTTCCAAGGGGTATTTTGGTTCTAATACTCGCGAGGATATGGTCGATGCAGAAGACCCACTCGACGGTCCTTTTATTACGCAAATAGCCGAACGCTATCCAGAAGTCGAACTGATAGAAAAGGTCTTACCCGAAGCAGATGATCCCAACAAGCCATTCAGCTACGAGCTGGAAGTAAAAGCACCTATAGGCCAAGCTATGGATGATATGATGTACGTCTCTCCGCTCTTGATGAATTTGGTTACGGCCGAAATTGTCGAAGACGAAGAGCGTACTTACCCAATAGACATGCCCTATGGCTTTCGCAAGCGATATATCTGTTCAATGACATTGCCTGAGGGTTATGAAGTAGCTGAACTGCCCGAATCTTCTTCTATGCGCTCTGAAGATGGATCGGTGAGTTGTAAATTCAGCATAAGTCAATCCGGTCCGACTATCTCTATGAATTTGGACTTCAAGGTGATGCGGACTTTGTTTGCGGCTGAAGAGTATGAAATGTTTCGAGAGCTCTTTAGGCAAGTCAATGACTTGCAGGAAAGCATGCTCGTACTGAGAAAAGTGAAATAGACATGAAAAATAGCATCTTTCTATGCTGCCTATTGATGAGCAGCATAGCTACGCTGTCTGCCCAGCGTACCATCGACTATAAGGCACATACTATACCTCAAGAGCTTAAAGAAGGCGCAACTTCGGTTATCCGCTACGAGAAACAAACCTTCGAACTGCTAGACGACAGCAGAGCCAAAATTGATTTTGAGCGGGTAGTAACCGTTTTGGATGTGGATTCCGATGCGTACGAGTTGTATATTTATCACAATCCCGACATAAAAGTTCAGCACTTACAAGTTACCCTATATGACGCTATGGGTAAGCAGATCAGACGAGCGAAGAAAGACGATGTCAACGATATACTGGCCGTTGGGGGCGTGAGTTTTTATGTCGATAGCAGATACAAGCATGTCGACATCAGGAGTGCCCAGGTACCGTATACGTTGCATATCGAATACAAGCTTACAGTAAAGGATGTAGGTCTCTTCACTTCGATGCCGGATTGGACCCCTCAGGAATACGAGCAAAGTGTGGAGCTGGCAGAGTATGAGATTATATATCCTTCTGACAATAAAATATTCATAGAATCCAATCAACTCCCCGAACCCGAAGAAAGTACAGATGAAGGCGTCACGACACTTTCCTATGCGTTGGAGAATTCCCCCGCCCCCGATCCTGAGTGGGCAACTCCGGCATATATGAGTAATCTACCTTATCTCATGGCGGGCTTCGATCGATTTGAGGTAGATGGCTATAAAGGCTCCATGCGAGATTGGAATAGCTTTGGAGCTTTTCTATACAAGTTGTCCAAAGACCGCCAGCAACTGCCTGCAGATTTGGCTGCGGAAGTCGCCGAAGCAGTCTCTGGTCTTGAAACAGATATGGAAAAGATCGACGCCCTTTACCGTTTTATGCAGGAGCGCACCCGCTATGTAAGTGTACAGCTCGGCATAGGTGGATGGCAACCTTTCGACGCCACATACGTGCATGAGAATAGGTACGGAGAATGCAAAGCACTTAGCAATTATATGCGATCGATCTTGGCTGAAGTAGGCATCGAGTCTTGGCCAGTTGCCATTTTTGGGTTTGAAAAGCCCTATTATGATGTACATCCAAATTATGCCGTCAACGCATTTAATCATCAGATGCTGTATGTACCAGCCTACGATATGTTTCTAGAGTGCACCAGTTCCAATGACCCAACGGGTTATGTGCCTGAGAGCAGTTGTTTCAGACAAGCATTATTGATCACCCCAGAAGGTGGCCGCTTGCACCCCATGCCCAACCCTCTGCCTAGTGACAATACAGCCCAACAGCACATCAAGCTTAAAATTTTGTCTGACGGTACGGCACAGTTGGAGCTAGACGGTCACTACACCGGCTCTCGCCAAGATATGCTCAGGGGCATCGATGCGGCCATGGGCGAAGAAGACCAACTAGAGTATCTACACCAAAGAGATTATCTGCCCGCATTAAAAAATGTAGAGTTCGATCTTAACATCGATTCAGACAAGCCCGAAGCCCAGCTCCAGTACGCATGCGAGCTAGATCGATATGCTCGCCGCATGGGTTCGCGCTTGTTCTTGCCCATCAACCGGCACTTTGCCTACGACTTCGTGCCCCCGGCCGACAGCGAGCGTAACCTTCCGATCAAACTCCGGCGCGCCCGCATGCTCATCGATACAGTTACTATGGAACTGCCCGGCGATATGGAGGTCGAAAGTATAGGCGAAGCCCTGACTGAGATCAGTCACGAAGCTGGAAATTATCGCTCTACTATAGAGCAAGAGGAAAACACGCTGGTTTGGACGCGCGTACTTACCCTCAACCCAATCGAGCTACCTGCAGAGGCTTACGAAGATTTGCGCAACTTCTACATCGAGATTGGCAAGGCCGACAGTCGGCAGATAGTATTAAAAGAGAAACGGACTAGGTAGGTGTCTGACTTCAGCTTAATGGCACATCGGCACAAATTGCTGATCGTACCACATAAAGAATCCCTCGGGGAAGTTGAAGTTTAGCCCTCGCCAAATGAAAATCAAGCCTACCGCTACTAGCACAGCCTGCTGTAAATATCTCTTATTAAAACTGATATATTGAAAAACGCGCTTGCCTATAATGCTCGTTGCAAAAAGCAAAGGCATCGTACCTAGTCCAAAAGCGAGTAAATACAAAGCACCATGGAGCGGTGCGTTCACATTTACGGCAGAAATAATGGCTACGTATACCAAGCCACATGGAATTAGTCCATTGAGCATGCCTAGTACGAGTGTGGCTGTCCAGCCGTCCTTTTTGATGTAAATGCTAAAGTACTTATTGATGGTACGCTGCCAGATACTGGCAGAGCTGGCCTTACTTACAAAAAGCCGTTTGAAATCGAGTTTGAACAGTGCAATTCCTATGATGAATAATCCAGTTGCTATGGCCAGTGTTCCCTGGAAATTGACGAGCTGAAGCCCCCAGCCCAAGCTACCTACGATTAGACCGATCAAAGCATATACAATGACACGGCCCGAATGGTATACCACTAATTTAGTTAGCTGATTCCCTTGGTCGGCTCGTAAACCGGGTACGGCCAGTACTAGCGGTCCACACATGCTCATGCAGTGCAAACTTCCGCCTATACCTAACAAAAATGCCGTCCAGAATAACATCTAAATCATTTTGCGGTGTGGTAAAAATCGAATTCGTCGTAGTAGTCTATCTTATTACAAGACCACTTTAATTTTAGCTTCCATCTGCCGGTCAGCAAGTTTTGGGTGGGTATATGGAATTTGCCTTGACGGTCTAATACCAACTCATAAAACTGATCGTATTTCTGACTTTCGGGCCTGTAGAGCTGAACCTTTCCCTGTGGTTCACCATGTAGGTCATCAATGGGAAGGACCAGATACCGCTTGCCTTCCATTTTTTCGATGAACACAGCTTGAGGCAGAGATCGGCTATTCGCCTTCCGGTTGCGCATTTGCTGATAGTTAATATCTTCTTCGTAGTAGTTGTCTACCACCAAGCTATTATCAAAGCTGAAGCTTTTGAACAGCGCGAAAAACATACCGCCTGCGAATATGCAGTAGAAAAGTGCAATGCCGTGCCCCCAGTGAAATTTCATTGGCTCTAAGTTTTCATTTATCTCGGTCTGACAAAGGTTACGCGAACCTGATCTACCTGTCGGTCGCCCGACCAGAGTTCTACGGTTAGTTTTTTGGGTCCCTGGTCTTGAGGTTGGTCTATAAATAGTACGCCTTCTGTCACTTCTCCAGGCGTAGCTATAGGCTGCTTGCCAACCACTCGAATAGTACCCTCCACACCTTCAGACAGACGAAACTCGATAGGCATATCCTCATCGACCTTGTTGCTGAGCTGGTATTTGTAGAGGTTATTCAGGCTGCCGTCATCATTGTATTGGTATAGCAGACCAGGGGTTCTTACTATCGTCGCATTGATGTCTGCCCTAGATGCGAGCAGCACCACATCTAAAGCCAGCAGAGCCAAAAGCACACCCGAGTAAGCCAGAACCCTCGGCCTGGCTTTCTTTCGATTTTTGCCCTTCACGCCTTCATGGCTATCGTATCTGATGAGGCCCAGGTCGCGATTTATCTTTTCCATAACCGAATTACAAGCGTCGATACAAGCCGTGCAATTGATACACTCCATTTGGGTACCGTTCCTGATGTCGATCCCTGTCGGGCAGACCTGTACGCATAAATTACAGTCGATGCAATCGCCCTGCGCGCTCTGCTCCTCCTGAGATTTTCTGCGCTTTAATCGACCTCTGGGTTCTCCACGTACCCAATCGTATATCACATTTACGGTACTTTCCCCATTAAGAACCCCTTGCAAACGTCCATAGGGGCATACGGCAATACAAACCTGCTCGCGCATGTAAGCAAACACCCCGTAGAAAACAAAAGTGAAAGTTACCATCGATAAAAAGCCAGTCCAGTCTTTGCTGGGCGATTGCGTCACCAACTCAAAGACAGATTCCCAGCCTATAATGTAAGACAAAAAGGTATGGGCAATCAACAGAGAAATAGAAAAGAAAATAATCTGTTTGGATACCTTTTTTATTAACTTTTCTCTGTTCCAGGGTTTTCTGTTCAATCGTTTTTGTTCGTTGGCGTCACCTTCAATCCAGTATTCGATTTTTCTGAATACCATTTCCATAAAGATTGTTTGTGGGCATACCCAGCCACAAAACAGGCGCCCCCAGATAACTGTAAATAGAGAGACGAATACCACGCCAGTTATCATTAAAACCGCAAAAATATAGAAGTCTTGAGCCGTAAAGATCATTCCGAAGATGATAAACTTCCGCTCTAAAATATTAAAAAGCAGTAAAGGCTCTCCACCAACTTTTACAAAAGGCAGACCAAAGAGTAGCGTTAATAAAATATAACTCAGATAAGTACGCCTCTTGTAATAGTACCCTTTTTGTTTTTTTGGATATACCCAAATCCGTTTACCTGTAGTTTCATCTACTGTGGAAATAGTGTCGCGAAAATCATTGTTGATTTTATTTTTTGAAGTATCCGTATTTTTTTCTGGAGTAGATACCATATAAATTTTCGCTTCAAATCACATGTAGATTTGACCTGTTATTTTTCTTCTGTTGATTCTTCGGTGGCTTCATCTTCATTGCCTTCTTGTATGCCAGACTCTTCTTCCCCATTTTCGGTTGTTTCTTCTTCGGCCTCTACATACAGTTCACCCTCAGGTGGCTTCGGGTTGTTGGGTTCAGAGCCGCGCATCCCTTTGATATAGCTGGCTACTTGCTGCATTTGATGTGGACTTAGATTGGTCTTCCAAGCTTGCATGCCCTTCTCAACGACACCGTATTTAATGGTCGTAAATACGTCCGCTATAGAGCCGCCATGAAGCCAATAGTCATCAGTCAAGTTGGGGCCGATGGTGCCTTCGCCAAAAGCACCATGGCAGGCAACACAATTGCTGGAGTATATCATTTCGCCCATGGCCAGATCATCATCGGTAGTGAGTACGGTTACATTGGTCTCGTCAACGGCATTAGCCTGAGTGGCTAGAAACTCATCAATTCTGAGTTGCGCTTCCTCCATTTCCAGAGCATATTGCTCCCTGTTGGAGATACCATACTCAGAAAAGTGTTGATAGCCTATGTATATGGGTGCAAAAGCCATCGTCACATACATGATACCTAACCACCACGGCGGAAGTCTATTATCCAACTCCCGAATACCGTCGTACTCGTGGTCGAGCATAATAGTTGCCTCTTTTTCGGTTGGCATAGCTTGTACCCAGTAAGCTTTCAGTTTCTTCCACCAGGGTACTTTTGGCGCCAACTGCACCCCCGCATCCGTCACAACAAGCTGATCTGGTGCGTATTCTTCCAGATATCTTACTTTCTGGATATGCATCAGCGCGCTATTTAAATGCATGACGGCATAAATCGCTCCAACGATCATTAGCCCGCACAATACGACCAGCATTTTCTCCGGCATATTCATGCTTTCCCATATACCTTTATAGATCACGTTGCTCACTACCTCTTCTTCAGCCTCCTGGGCTACACAAATAATAGGCGTGAACATGCCGATCCATACGATATAAAAAGTGCGCTTAGCCAAAACATGTGTGGAAATAAACTTAAACATTAGATAGGTGGTATTGAAGCGTGATTTAATTCTGGCTAATCTGATCTTTTTCAGAATTTGGACTTCCGCAGGTCGATTTTTTCCCACGTTCGGGATTTTCATCAACCTGCTCATCCATATTCTTGATTAATGAGCCATCGTCTAGAGGAAGGGCAGCAATTTCCGCATAGCTACTTTTTTTACGGCCATAAGCCAGCACGGCAGCCATGACAAAAATGAACATGAAGGTCAGCAGGGCGAAAACTGCTAACCAATTAATGGATTCACCGGCTAATAGATATTTGGCCATTTTATTTTTTTGTGGATTGTTCTTCCTTGGAAATGTCGGTACCTAGGCGTTGCAGATATGCGATCAAGGCAACGATCTCTTTCTTTTCCAAATGCTCGTCATTTTGCAAATACTGATGATCGGGTAACTGCTCGCGTAGATTGTTTGCTATTTCTTTGGCTTGTGCCTGTAGCTCTTCCTCTGCACTTTCTGCGTAATCATCAGTGTAGGGCGTGCCCAGAGTCATCAGGGTCCTGATTTTGGCCGATGTATAATGCGCATTCAGCTCCCGTTCCAACAGCCACGGGTAAGGCGGCATGATGCTCGTCTCATTCATGGCCTGTGGGTTTTCCATATGCGTATAGTGCCAGCTATCTGGATACTTGGCACCTACCCGGTGCAGGTCAGGTCCGGTTCGCTTACTGCCCCACAAGTGGGGTCTGTCGTATACGAATTCACCTGATTTTGAGTATTCGCCATACCGCTCGGTTTCCGAACGGAATGGTCTGATCATTTGGCTATGGCAGGCATTGCAACCTTCTTTTATGTAGATGTCTCGGCCTTCCAGCTCTAGTGCAGTATATGGTTGTACAGATTCTATTTTGGGAACATTCTCATCGATCATGATCATGGGGAATATTTCGACCATTCCGCCTATCAATACCGCCACCGTAGATAGGACCAGTAACTGAACAGGACGGCGTTCTATCCATCTGTGCCAGTGCTCTTTTTTCTTGTGGCCATCCTTTCCGTGTGCAGCAACTTTACGGGCGGGAGCCTGCGCAGCTTCGTTGGCCAGTAATTCGCCCTGACCTATCGTTTTTCTGATATTGTAGATCATCACGATGACCCCGACTACATATATCGTTCCACCGAGGGCACGCAGCATATACATAGGCATGATGGCATCCAGAGTCTCCAAGAAGTTGCCGAATTGTAGGCGGCCATCTGGTTGAAATTGCTTCCACATGGCACTTTGCGCCCAACCGGCCAGATACATAGGCACGGCGTAGAAAAGCATGCCGAGCGTGGCTAGCCAGAAGTGTGTATTCGCCAATTTTACACTGTAAAGCTTGGTCTGGAATATGCGCGGTATCAGCCAGTAGAGTATACCGAAAGTCAGCATGCCGTTCCAGCCGAGTGTACCGATATGTACGTGTCCGATCGTCCAGTCGGTATAATGACTGATGGCATTGACCGATTTGATTGATAGCAGCGGTCCTTCCAGGGTTGCCATACCATAAGCGGTTACAGCAACGACCATCATTTTGAGTACGGGATCTGTTCTGACCTTATCCCAGGCTCCTCTCAGCGTGAGCAAACCGTTGAGCATTCCTCCCCAGGATGGTGCGATCAGCATCAGGCTGAATACCATGCCCAAAGACTGTGTCCAGTCGGGCAAGCTGGTATAGAGCAAGTGGTGAGGTCCTGCCCAGATGTAGATAAAAATGAGTGCCCAGAAGTGAATGATCGATAGCCTGTAGCTGAATACGGGTCTATTCGCAGCCTTGGGCATGAAGTAGTACATCAGCCCCAGGTAAGGCGTCGTCAAAAAGAAGGCCACCGCATTATGTCCATACCACCATTGAACCAGCGCATCCTGCACACCGGCAAAAACGGGATAAGATTTGAAAAGGTGAACGGGTAGCTCCAGGCTGTTCCCCACGTGCAGCACAGTTACGGTCACCCAGGTAGCCATGTAAAACCAGATGGCTACGTATAGGTGCTGTACCCTGCGCTTCAGGATCGTACCGAACATATTGATACCGAAAACGATCCATACGAGTGCGATGGCAATATCGATCGGCCATTCCAGCTCGGCATATTCTTTTGAGGTCGTAATACCTAGTGGAATGGTGAGTGCAGCCATTAAAATAATGGCCTGCCAGCCCCAAAAATGGATTTTACTGAGTGTATCGCTATACATTCGGGCTTTGAGTAGCCGCTGTAGCGAGTAATAGACTCCCATGTAAATGCCATTGCCTACGAAGGCAAAAATGGCGGCATTCGTGTGCAGAGGTCGTATCCTGCCGAAGGTAGTCTCGGCCGTGAAATTCAGAGAAGGGAAGATGAGCTGGAAAGCAGCTAAAAGACCTACACTAGTACCTACCAAGCCCCAAAAGGCGGTGGCATAAGCAAAATTCCGAACGATTTTGTTGTCGTAACTGAAGTTATCGACGAGAGTACCTATAGGTTCAAGTTTTGCCTTCTTCTTCTGTGTGTTTAGAAATGGTGGTTTTGTCATCGAAAAGAATCCTGATAGATGGTGTGGAGTCGTCTTCGTACTGACCAGACCGCACTGCCCACAGGAAGGCTACTAGGAAGCCCCCTGCGATCAGAATACTCAGCAATGCCAGAAAAATGATGACTCGCATGTTTGTATGAAATCTGGCCTCAAGGTAGCCGCTGAAATCTTACGCCAAAATGACAAAAGTCAGTTTTGGGAAAATTTTTATCAGTTAACAAGATTTATGCAAGTCAGAAATATGGTAAATTGAAAATACACCAAATATCACTATGCACACGGTGGTGATGGATGACAAAGGCATCAAAATGGCTGCAATAACTGGTGAAAGCTTTCCCTGTACGGCTATGATAATTCCGGTGATATTATAGGCTAGTGCAAATAGATAGGCAGCGTATAAAACCCACCTCGTTTTAAGTACAAAAGTGATGAAATCAGGGAGCTGATTTAGATTATCCGCAGAAAGGATAGCATCTCCAGCAGGGGCGAATGTCGTGGCATCTTCGGAAACGGCTATACCTAGGTCAGCATCGGCTAAAGCCCCGGTATCATTGAGTCCGTCGCCTAGCATGCATATCCCTTCGGTTGTCTTCTCTTGAAGGTCTGCGACAAATTTTTTCTTGTCGAACGGGCTGCATTCGTAGTGCTGATTCTCTGTGCTGATGATTCCTTCCCAAGGGGTATTGGTTGGTTCGATGTCTCCTGAGAGCACGTACAGTTGTCCTCTTTGACTAAGTCCTTTCAAAAAATGGTCGAGACCGTTTCGCATTTGATTCTTGCTCTGACCGAAAATGGCCTTCATTTCACCTTTATAACTCACACATAGGCTGATATGCGCGTCAATTTCGGATCGATCTATCTGACAAAAATCAGGACTCCCGATTCTCCACGGTCCATATTCAAGCCCCTTCCCAACGATCTCTTTTACACCTGCTGGTGACGTTGCGGCTAAGATTTTCCTTTTGCTAAACCATTGGTGTAAGGCTTTGCTCTTGGGGTGGCTAGACTGCTGACAAATGGCCATCACTAGTGCCATATCGGCTTTGTTCCAAGAGGACTGGATCAAGGGTAGCGAAATGGCTTCGTGGTGGGTTAAGGTTCCGGTTTTGTCGAGTACAAAGTGCTTTAATTTTGGGAACTGCTCGATCAGGCCGGAGTGCTTGAGGTAAAGGCCGTGCTTGGCCAGCAAACGGATAATGGTACCGTAGCAAAACGGAATAGCCAGAGCGATAGCACAAGGACAAGCGATGATCAAGACGGAACCAGCGGCATATAACCCTTTGCCGATGTCAGTAGGATACCAATACAGGCAGGTCGCCAGGGCAATGCTGAGTACAACCCGTGTAAAGTACTTGCTTAGCCTATCGGTTAAGTTCTGCTTGGGTTCTTGTTCGCCAGGGGCGTCTTTCCACAGCTGGAGCAGGTAGCTTTCCTCCACTTTCTTCTCGGCTATCAGCTTAAAGCTGGTTTCTATGGCTCGGCCACCGGCATATATGCGGTTGCCATTTGTGCGCGTCTGGGCAGCAGACTCTCCGGTCACGAAACTATAGTCTATTCCAACGGATACTGGGCTATCCAGCAGGCCATCAACTGGGATGAGCCCACCCGGCTGAACGGAGAGTAAATCGCCAGGGCGAACTTCCGAAAGTCCGATGGGCGTTATCTGGCCGTTTTCAGTTATTTTTCTTGCAGCTACTGGAAAATATGATCGGTAGTCGCCATCAAACGAAAGGCGAGAAAAGGTTTTGGCCTGAAACCATTTACCGACCAATAGAAAAAACAGCAGCCCGGCCAAGCTGTCGAAATAACCGGGCCCGATGGCCCAAACTACTTCGTATACAGAACGGAAAAAAAGAGCCAGAATGCCCAGAGCTATCGGAATATCAACGGTGTGCACCCCATACCTTATGCCTCGGTAGGCAGCCATTAAGTAGTCTCTGCCACTGAACAATAAGACAGGTAGTATGAGCACCAAATTCAAGTAGCCAAATAGTACCTGGAAGCTGCCACCATCGTTGGTGTCTCTACTTAACCCCAGGTACTCTGGGAAGCTGAACAGCATAATATTGCCGAATACAAAACCGGCCAGTCCGATTTGATAGAGTAGTTTTTTGTCCGTTGTCGGTTTGAGGCTTTTGCCTTTTCGGAATCTTGGTGGATAACCAATTCTGGCCAGTAGATCAGCTAGGTTTCGGGCACTTAGCTGCTCGGGTACAAATAGAATATTGGCAGTCTTTTGTGCAAAGTTGACCTGGACAGACTTTACCCCTTCATCTAACTGATTCAGATTTTCGAGCAGCCAAATACAAGCCGAGCAATGGATACTCGGCAAATCCAGACGCATGCGGCAATACGTCTCGTCTTCAAAGTCGATAAATTCCTGGCGCAGTCGAGCATCTTCTAGCCAGGAGTAGTCTTCCAAACGCACCCTGCGCTGTGACCGACCTGCCGTTTGGTCCAAATCATAAAAATCATCTAAACCATTAGCTTTAAGTAGATTAAAGACCATCGCACAGCCCGAACAGCAAAAATGCTTTTCATCTTCAGTGATCAACTCTTCTACACATGGCTCGCCGCAGTGACTACACGCAAGTGGATGATCAGCTGTGATTAAAACGTCCTTGTCGGTTTGTTTTCCGATGGTCTTTGTATTGTCCAAACACGATACTTACGTGCCCAATATATGACCGGATTTTCGATTTTGATAGCTGATTTTGCTCAGCTGAAGTCCTACAGTCGAAACTTCAGCTTACCTGTACTCTGGATTTTCATAATTCCACCGCTCTCCATTGTCCCAATCGCGGCGACTATTCCCATAGGCGGGGTAGCCACCCTGATCCTTCAGTATTTGGGCTAGGTGCAGCAGATTGTAGGTCATAAATGTGGTGTTTCGATTAGTAAAATCATTTTCTGGCCCGCCGGACCCTTCATCCAAGTAAGAAGGGCCGGGACCAACCTCGCCTAGCCAGCCGCAATCGGCCTGCGGCGGAATGCTGTAGCCGATATGCTGAAGGGCATAGAGAATACCCATGGAGCAATGCTTCACACCGTCTTCATTACCTGTGATCACGCAGCCGCCTACCCGACCATAGTAGTAATATTGTCCTTTTTCATTTCGCTCGCCGCTATGGGCATACAGCCTTTCGATCAGTTGCGTACAGACCGAAGATCGTTCGCCCAGCCAGATGGGTGTGCCGATCACCAAAATATCAGCCTTGTCGATCTTGGGCCATATTTCGGGCCAGGCATCGGTTTTTACGCCATGCTCTTTCATGTCGGGGTACACCCCAAATGCAATATCGTGATCTACTAGCCGCAAACATTCGACGTCGACCCTTTCTTGTTCCATAATCTTAATGGATACATCCATCAGGCCTTGAGTATGACTTTTGCGCGGCGAGGCCTTGAGGGTACAGTTGATGAATAGGGCCTTGAGCCTGGAAAAATCGTGCTTAGACATAGAAGTGGTGATTTGAACAGACAATCTATGAATTTAAAAACTCAAAGCTTTTTCTAGTACTGCCCATTGGGTTTGGACTCCGGTCTTGTTCTACAAAACAGTGGTCTACACCTAGCTCATTACCCAACCTCATAATCGCTTTCATATCGATGATACCGTCGCCTATCTCCTCGAAAGCGCGGTCTGGTACCTTATCTAATGAAGTCATGGTTTTGATGCCGGAATTAAGGTCCTTCAAATGAAGCAATTTCAATCGGCTCCCTAACTGTCGCATGATATCCATGGGCTCTTGTCCGGCTATTTTTGCCCAGAAAACATCAAGCTCAAAAGAGACCAAATCGGGGTCGAAACGCTCTTGCATCACGGTGTAGCCATTCGACCCGTCTATGTCCTTGAATTCAAAATTATGGTTGTGATAGCTCAGTGAAATGTCTGCTTTTTTAGCCAGTTCCCCCGCTCGATTAAATTGATCACAGAGAATTTTGTAATCATCCAGATTCTCGCGTTCTACTTTATGCAAGTAGGGCACTACTAAATGGCTAATGCCCGCTGAACCAGCCCTATCCAGCAGCTCGTCGAATGCGATTGGCTGAGCATCTGGTGTCAATTCCCATCGGCCGGTCACGGTTACCGAGCCGATGTGCATACTGTTTACGGCCAGCCCTACATCCGCACAAATGGTCTTGTGCGCATCTAGATTATCTAGGTCGTAGAGTTCTACTTGCTTATAACCGATTTCGGCCAGCGTTTGCAGGGTCAGACGAGCATCCTTGGTCATAGCATCGCGCACCGTCCATACCTGTACTCCGATCTGATCCAGATAGGGTAGTGGTTTACTTTGATCATCAGAGGAACCCTTTTCTCCATCTTGCCTGTCCTTTCCTTGCCCAACCGTGCAAGATAAACTCAACAGTGGTGCGCCAGCGGCGAGGATTACCGATTGGCGTATGAAAGTTCGCTTATCCATTTTTAAAGGCTGTTTTTATCCGGGTTTAAGGTATGTTTATTTTAGACTTCCGCAGGTGGGGTGATAAGATAATTTCATGTTTGGCTGCTACTGCTATCAGCAGTAGCAGCCAAACATGAACAATTAATATTCCTACCTGCGGAAGCCTGCCTGCCGTTGCAGAGCAGGCAGGTACAAAACAACATTGCCCGGCCCCGTAAAAGAAGCTATATTTGCCGACCATGAGATTTTGAGGGGGTAGCCGTATAAATGCATCTATACGTCAAGACCGACAAACTTAACTCAAATCCTCGCTTCATTCTTTTCAACCAACCACCAATCTCGATCATGTCTCGATCCATTAGTAAGGTCGCTGTTTTAGGTAGCGGCGTAATGGGTAGTGGTATCGCATGTCACCTGGCCAATATTGGCGTGCAGGTGCTTATGCTCGATATGCTGCCCCGTGAGCTAGATGCCAATGAAACCGACCCTAACAAGCGCAATGCACTAGCTGCTCAATCGCTCAAAGCAGCGATCAAGAGCAAGCCGGCACCACTATATGATAAGGCCTTTGCATCCCGCATTTCCCTCGGCAATTTCACCGACGATATGCACCGCATCAAAGACTACGACTGGATCATAGAGGTGGTGGTCGAGCGACTCGATATCAAGCAGAAGATCTTTGCGCAGGTCGACGAGCATCGCACTGCAGGTACGCTGGTGACCTCCAATACATCGGGTATCCCGATTAATATGATTGCTGAAGGCCGTAGTGAAGACTTCAGACAGCATTTTTGCGGGACCCACTTTTTTAATCCGCCTCGCTATCTGCGCTTGTTCGAGATTATTCCAGGGCCGGATACGAAGCAGGAAGTCCTAGACTTCTTTATGGACTATGGCGATCGCTACCTGGGCAAGACCAGTGTACTCGCTAAAGATACGCCTGCATTTATCGGCAATCGTGTGGGTGTGTACGCCATGGCTAAGATCTATCAGTTAACGACCGACATTGGCCTGCGCATCGAGACCGTAGATAAACTGACCGGCCCTGCCTTGGGACGACCCAAAACGGGTACTTTCCGATTAGGTGATCTGGTGGGCCATGACACGGCTGTACACGTCATGAACGGCATAAGGACTAATGCCCCCAACGATGAGCAGGCCGCTGTGATGGAAATTCCACAGTACTACAATTTCCTGCTCGACAATAAATTCTTGGGCAATAAGACGGGTCAAGGCTTTTACAAGAAAGTCAAAGGTGAAGATGGCAAAAGGGAAATCCTCGGCCTCAACCTGGAAACCTTGGAGTACGAGCCCAAACAGCGTGAAGATGTGCCAAGCTTGAAAGCTGCCAAGCAGATCGATGATCTGGAGCGCCGCGTACAGCACCTCTTCAAAGCCGATGACAAAGGTGGTGAGCTGATACGCCGCTCGCTATCTGGCTTGTTTGCATACGTTTCAAATCGAGTTCCTGAGATCAGCGACAATCTTTACAGCATAGACGATGCCCTCCGCGCCGGCTTCGCCTGGGAGATGGGTCCATTCGAGTACTGGGACGCCATCGGTATTCAGGCTGGTGTAGATGCCGCCGAAGCTGAAGGCGAGACCATCGCCGCCTGGATCAAAGACATGCTCTCGGCAGGCCATGAGTCTTTTTATAAGACCGAAAACGGCAAGCTGTACTACTACGATATCGATAGCAAGAGTTACCAGCTCAAGCCCGGTGCCGAAGACTTCATTGTCCTCGACCGCTATCGCGATAAGTCGCCTGTCTTCAAGAACAGCGAGATCACGCTCCATGATATTGGCGACGGTGTGCTCTGTATGGAGTTCACGAGTGCGCACAACAGCATAGGGGAGGGCGTGCTGCGCGGTATGCAAGAGAGTATCCAAATCGCCGAAGAGGGTGACTGGAATGGTTTGGTGATCGGGAACAACGCCACTAACTTCAGCGTAGGGGCCAACCTGATGATGATCGCTCAGCTGGCCTATCAAGGAGAGTTTGATGAGCTGAATATGGCTGTCGATCTATTCCAGCAAAGTACCATGCGGTGCCGCTATTCATCCATTCCGGTAGTGGCTGCAACCCAAGGCTACGTCTTCGGTGGTGGCTGTGAGACGGCTATGCACTGCGATGCGGTAGCCGCTGCGGCCGAGAGCTATATCGGTTTGGTCGAGGCGGGCATCGGCGTTATCCCCGGTGGTGGTGGTACCAAAGAGTTTGCCCTCCGCGCCAGCGATAGTTTCTTCGAGGGCGATGTAATGATACCTACGCTGGTAGAGCGATTCAAAACCATTGCTATGGCCAACGTAGCAACTAGCGCTTACGAAGCCTACAATAATGGCACCCTCCGCCCTGGCATAGACAAGGTAGTCGTAAACAAAGACCGAAACATCATAGAAGCCAAGCAAATGGTACTGGAAATGGCCGAAGATGGCTATACCATGCCCATCAAGCGAGAAGATGTGACGGTACTAGGTCGCACGGGCATGGCCGCCTTATATACCGCTGCCAATGAGCTATATCGCGGCCACTACGCCAGCGAGCACGACATTAAGATCGCCAAAAAGATTGCCTACGTCCTCTGCGGCGGCGACTTGACGGGCATCCAGAAAGTCAGTGAGCAGTACCTCCTAGATATCGAGCGCGAAGCCTTCCTAAGCCTAGTCGGCGAGCAAAAGACGCTTGAACGGATACAGCATATGTTGACGACGAATAAGCCACTCCGCAACTAGTTGCGGGAGGGTACTTGGTACAAAGTATCAGGTATAGAGTAGTGCTTTTGAGACCACTTTATGCAATAAAATACCTCATACCCAATACCATTTACCTCATACCCAATACCATTTACCTCATACCCAATACCATTTACCTCATACCCA
>JBCCPC010000018.1:0-82151 GCA_039025055.1 Bacteroidota bacterium
ACGTGGGTGAGTGGCTGAAACCACCGGTTTGCTAAACCGGCGTAGTCTGTTAAGGGCTACCGGGGGTTCGAATCCCCCCGTCACCGCATCAAAATTACGACTAGTGCACTATGCCTTAGCATTGCACTAGTCACCATCGGGGTATGGCGCAGTCCGGTTAGCGCACCTGCTTTGGGAGCAGGGGGCCGCTGGTTCGAATCCAGCTACCCCGACCAAGTTTCAAAAAGGCCGACGCGAAAGCGTCGGCTTTTGTTGTTTATGTCCCAACTGAAGAAAGCCCAAAGCTTTCATTCAGCTGGGACATAAACAACAAAACCTGCCTCGCAGAGGCAGGCCTTTTAGAAGCTTGAGCAACACCCCTACGACCTGGATCAGCGCAGCTCATCCAGCTTTCATTCCTTCAGTATAGAAACAACAAGACCTGCCTCGCAGAGGCAGGTCTTTTAGAAGCTTGAGCAACACCCCTACGACCTGGATCAGCGCAGCTCATCCAGCTTTCATTCCTTCAGTATAGAAACAACAAAACCTGCCTCGCAGAGGCAGGCCTTTTAGAAGCTTGAGCAACACCCCCACGACCTGGATCAGCGCAGCTCATCCAGCCAGCTACGAGAAACCTGCCGCTACAAAGACCTCGTTTCTCGGACGCTTGCGGGTCCTTCCGCCCCCACGACCTGGATCAGCGCAGCTCATCCAGCCAGCTACGAGAGACCGGCCGCTACAAAGACCTCGTTTCTCGGACGCTTGCGGGTCCTTCCACCCCCATGACCTGGATCAGCGCAGCTCATCCAGCCAGCTACGAGAAACTGTACGCTACAAGGACCTCGTTCTTCAGACGCTTGCGGGTCCTGCCGCTCCTACTACCTGGATCAGCATGAGCTCATCTAATTAACGTGAGGTTGGGGGCAGTGGAACGCTCGCAGGAGCTAAAAGCCTTCGCAGAGCTACGGCTTTGAGCACGCTACGAGGTTCTTTTCCGAGCAAGGTTAGGACCTCGAAGCGTTTGCAAGCTCGAAGCTATGGCGGAGAGCTTGTAATCCTTTGAGCGTCCGTTGTTTACCCCCCCAACCTCACGTTAATAGCTAAGTGATAGGACCAAGTGCTAATAAAACATTGTTTCTCGGTCACTTTCAAGTCCTTCTATGCAAAGGACTTGATTTAACACAGCAGCTTGCTTGAAGGCTCTTGCCTGTTTAGAGGTGAATTTTGGGGAGCGCATCAAATGTAAGGCTGACACCAAACATTCGACCACAGTCATTGCACTTGTGATTTTGCTTTCCGTAGTGTGTATGGCCATTCTTCTTTATCTTGCAGTAATGGCAATCTGGGCATAAGATCATTTTTTAATGTTTGGACACTTTAAAAATAGTCAAATGCTTGGGTTGCCTATTTGTTATATAAGGCGCAGCTTTACATGTGTATCACTCCCAATATTTTTTAGGATCATGAAGAAGATATTATTAAGTTTATTCTTAATGTTGACCTTTTTCTTTTCATATTCTCAATATAATTCTACGTATATTGATAGTGTTTTCGTTGAACCTGAATATGATAAATTCTGGAAAAATGATTGGGGGCTAATTGATTTTGACGCTGTTCCCCCTTTGATTTCGCCTACCTCATATTTCGCGGCTAGTGAAGAAACAAATAGTTCATTGTATGACCCAGATAATGACATAATATATTTTTCAAATGGAGCACGTGTTTTTACTTTTCCTGGTGATACAATACCAGGACTAGATAGCTTAGCATATGATCCTTCATTCTTTTTTAATGGAACTCTTCGTGTCGGTTTACCTGCGCCTGATATGGTTTTGGCACTTCCTGGCTTTAGAGACGGTGAAGTTAACTTTTTACATCAATCGGTCCGTTTCGATGTTGTGGATTCCTTGAATGCTCTAATTGCAATTATCGATCATTTATTGTTAACTCAAGTTAAAGCTATACCTACGTTCCCATATGCTGAACCAAACTTTAAAGACAGCATTGTTTTTAGCGGCGTACTAGATATAAATGTCACAGCCATACAGCATGGTAATGGACGTGATTGGTGGTTGACGTTGGGTAGTCGGAACGGACAGAATACACATAATATTCTTTTGTTTGATTCTTCTGGTATATATCCACTTGAACCACAAATATTTGAACCCGATGGTTTTATTTCTGCTATAAGTCAATCATTATTTTCACCAGACGGCAAATACTATGCTAGAGCTAAAGTAGTATTGCCTAGGGATAATCCAAGAGTTACAGTTTTTCTATACGAGTTTGATAGATGTAACGGAGTATTAAGTAATCAAATATTCTTTGATGCTCCGTTTGATTGGGAAGGTCCCAGATTTGGACTAGCGTTCTCACCTAATAGCAGATTCTTATATCTTACTCAGGCAAGTCAAGTTTTGCAATATGATTTAGAATCGGATGATATTGAGAATTCTTTCACAGTACTTTTTGATTATAATAGTTTTCCAGATTCTACAGTAGAAAACAATAGTTTTCCATATCCTGCTAGATTGGCTAAAAATGGGAAAATATATTTTGGTTCTTTATCTGCTCGTCCTCACTATCATAGTGTTAAATATCCTAATCTTCGTGGACATGCATCTGAATTTCAGTATCCTGATCCAGACATGATTTTCCCTACTAATGTTTCTTCTGCTATGCCAAATTTTCCGCACTACAGTGTTGGACCTTTAGATGGTTCTCCGTGTGATACACTTGGTATTAGTCATCCTGCTCCATTAGCTAAATTTGATCATCTATCAACCGACTCGACTACAATTGTGGAGTATTTTGATGAATCATCAGCGTATGCGACGGACTGGTTTTGGGAATTTGGCGATGGAGAGATAAGTACAGATCGGTTTCCAGTATATGATTTTGAAGTACCTGGCACGTATTATACTTGCCTTACGGCAACCTCATTGAATGGTAACGATACGTATTGTGATAGCATTAGGGTAGGTGTACCTGCTCCCAATAGTTTGATAGAGGTAAGTGATTTTGAAGATTTAGCGTTGTTTCCCAATCCTGCGATGGGTCTTGTGACTGTTGGTGTGTCAGGAACTGGGCAACTTCGTATATTCAGTTCAGACGGGAAACTGGTTCTAAATCAAGTCATTGCTGCCTATCAGGATCAGTTGAATGTTGATCTTTCTCAGAATCCAGTAGGCTTGTACACGTTGGTGTTTATGAGAGATGACGGGATGATTTTTAGAGGAAGAGTCGTGCTAGAATAGAAAGTAGATCATATTTGTCTCTCAAGTACCTGTCCAGCAATTCCTGTAAGGGCGGTGTTGTAAAGGGATAGTCATCCTTACCGATCAAGCTCGACTTAATGGCGCGGTTCATCAATGCCCGCAAGGTGCGGAGTTTGACTGCTAGCCCATTGAGCGTATTGGGTCGCCCTTAGCGGTCTTTGCGCGAGAGATATCATGCCTCGTATTGTTTGAGCCAGCGGTAGGTAATCGTACGCATCGGAAAATCTGTCTCCCCCGCAAAGCGTTTGATGCTCTTATACGTCTGCTCATAGATGCGGACATTCCCAACCTGCCCTGCTTGTTGCCGTTTATATCAAGTCTGGTAAATCATTTATTTCAGACTTCCGCAGCTTGTCATCCTCCTCATGATCGGTCATTTGCTGGCGCATTTGGTCAAAGATCGCGGTGGCTTTATTTAGACGTTCATCGGTAAGCCATGTCATGACGTCTGCGAAGCCCTCTATACCATTGCCTTGTCGCAATCGGTAAGTTTGTACCAGGTCGCGGTCTTCGAGCTGGAGCGGGAAGCGAGTGCTGGTTTTGAAGACGGTGATCTTAAAGCGAGCGTGGGGTATGGAGCCGATGATACGCATAGGAGTAATATGACGGAATTGAAATTACAAATTTGGTGAAAAGTGATCTAATACGCCATCTCCATGTAAAACTATTGTTAAAAGTGACAAAAAAAACCTAATTTGATATCGCAACTTTTATTCGGTCGCTGAATGCTCGCACAGACTTTGTTGGGCAGTTACAGGTCTAAACAAAAATTTAGTTGGTTTGTGGTCGCAGACGCCTATTTCTGGGGTTTCCACCTGCGGAAGTCCCCTTTCAAAAGCCTTTGAATGTGGGCAAACTACCCTTAATTTTGCGGGCGAAAACGAGCATTTGCGTAAATGTTCTGTTCTATTATAAAGAGCGTTCATACCAAGGACTGATTCCTACTGAACACCAAAAAAATAAATGAACTATGCTAGACAAAAAGTACGTCAAGTCGAAAGGTAGCTGTAAGGTTACTTTTAAGGTGCCTAGCGAGCAGGTCGGTGAAGGCCGTGATGTTCGTGTACTAGGCGATTTCAACAATTGGAGCTGGGACGAAGGTGTGCCCATGGCCCGCAAGAATGGCCACTATACGGGTACGCTGGAGCTGCCTGCCACACCCGCTCACTACCAATTTCGCTACCTAGTCGACGGCCAGCAGTGGCTAAACGACAACGAGGCCGAGCGCTTCGAGGGCAACATCTACGGTACGACCAACTGTGTATTCAGCCTGGAAGCACTACCTACCCCAGCGAAGAAGAAGCCAGCTGCCAAAAAGCCTACCGCTAAGAAAGCTACGGCTGCTAAAAAGCCAGCTGCCAAGAAGGCAACAGCCAAAAAAGCTGCTCCTAAGGCGGCTGCAAAAGCTACAGCTAAGCCAAAGGCTAAAGCCAAGAAAGACGATCTGAAGAAGATCGAAGGCATTGGTCCTAAGATCGCGGGTCTGCTCAATGATGCAGGCATCGTGACTTTCAACGACCTGGCCGAGGCGAGTAAAGGAAAGCTAAAGAACGTATTAGAGGCCGCTGGCCCTCGTTTCCGTTTGGCTAAGCCCGACACCTGGCAACAGCAAGCTAAATTGGCCGCTGCCGGTAAAGATGCCGAGCTGGCTAAGCTGCAAGACGAACTGAAAGGTGGCGTGAAGAAGTAATCTTCTATTAGCTGCCTGCGGCAGCTAACCTTTCTATTGCCTTGTCTTTTTATCGGTGCTTAAGCACCGATAAAAAGACAAGGCTTTTTTGTTTTTAGAACCTTGTTGCTTTGCGCATCAACCCCTATTTCATTTTATATCTTTGCCAAATGAGCACATCCAAGACTAGCGCAGGCGTCATTTCATACTCCCTTTTGACCGATTACGATACCAACCTCTTTAGGTCGGGTAAGCATTTTCGCATGTACGAAAAGCTGGGTAGTCATGTGCTCGAAGTAGATGGCACCAAGGGGGTATATTTTGCGGTATGGGCACCTAACGCAAGGGCAGTTTCTGTAATTGGCAACTTTAATGGATGGAAGCGCGGGACGCACCCCCTAAGCTCTCGATGGGACAGCAGCGGTATCTGGGAAGGTTTCATACCTGGGCTGGAGAACGGAACAGTATACAAGTATGCCATTGACGCCCCCGACGGCCGCAAGCTGGAAAAGGGCGATCCTTTTGCTCGTCTTTGGGAAATACCGCCCAATACGGCTTCGGTCGTTTGGGATACCTGGTACGAGTGGAAGGACGAAGAATGGATGAAGACCCGTAAGGAGGTAAACGGCCACGGCAGCCCGTTTTCGGTCTACGAGGTGCACCTGGGCAGCTGGAAGAAAAAGAATAAAGGCGAAAGCTTAAGCTATCGCGAGCTGGCCAAAGAGCTAGTCGAATACGTGAAAGAAATGGGCTTTACGCATGTAGAGTTCCTGCCGGTCATGGAGCACCCTTACTTTCCGAGTTGGGGCTATCAGATAACGGGATACTTTGCGCCCAGTAGCCGATTCGGTGGGCCGCAGGATTTTATGTACTTGGTCGATAAGCTGCACGAGGCGGGTATCGGCGTCATACTGGACTGGGTACCTTCCCACTTCCCGAATGATGCACATGGACTGGCTGATTTCGACGGTACGCACCTTTACGACCACGCCGATCCCCGTCAGGGCTTTCATCCCGACTGGAAGTCGGCCATTTTCAATTATGGTCGTAATGAAGTGCGCAGCTTTTTGATCAGCAATGCGCTATTCTGGCTGGAGCGCTACCACATCGACGGCTTGCGGGTCGATGCTGTAGCCAGTATGCTCTATCTCGACTACAGCCGAAACGATGGCGAGTGGATTCCCAACCGATACGGAGGTAATGAAAATTTAGAGGCCATCGCCTTCTTGCGTGAATTCAATGAAACGGTCTATCGCGAGTACCCGGACGCAGTAACCATAGCCGAAGAGAGTACGGCCTGGAGCGGCGTGAGTCGCCCCATCTATGCCGGTGGTCTCGGCTTTGGCCAAAAGTGGATGATGGGCTGGATGCACGATACGCTCGATTACATGAAAAACGATGCTATTTATCGCGCCTATCACCACGGCAAGATCACCTTCTCTTTGATTTATGCCTTTTCAGAGAACTTCATGCTGCCCCTCAGCCACGACGAGGTGGTGCACGGTAAAGGGCCGCTTATAGACCGTATGCCCGGCGACGAATGGCAGCGATTTGCCAACCTGCGCGCTCTATACGGCTATATGTTCACCCACCCGGGGACCAAGCTGCTCTTCATGGGCGGCGAGTTCGGACAAACCAGTGAATGGAGCATAGAGCGCGGCATAGATTGGCACCTGACGCAGTACAAGCCCCACCAGGGTGTACGCGATTGGGTAAAGGCACTCAACACCTACTACCGCAATACGACAGCACTATACGAGCAACAGTTTAACCCGAAAGGCTACGAGTGGATCGACCACGGCGATCACTTGAATAGCACCATTTCTTATTTGAGGCGCGGTAAGGAGGAAGACGATGTGGTTTTAGTGGTTGTCAACTTCACACCGGTCGTACGTCGTGATTTCCGACTCGGCGTGCCCAGTAAAGGCAACTACAGCTGCGCTCTAAATAGCGATGATAAAGCATACGGCGGTACGGGCAACTATAAGGTAGAAACCCTGGGCAGCACCGATGGCGAATGGAATGGCCGACCAGCTTATATCGAGTTTAATCTGCCGCCGCTGGGGGTGGTGGTGTTTGAGAAGGGGTAATTGTTTTATATTTTCACCCTGCCATTCTTTTCAAATCAGTAGTGCAACTATCAAAACAACTTGCTTGCACGAAAAAAAACTAGTAGTTATGAAAACAGCTTTTACATGCATTTTTTCCCTCATGTTAGCACTTTCAGTTGCTCATGGCCAAAACACCATCGAGGTGCAGGCCGATAGCAATTGGATTGCTTTTATGACGGTGTTTAACCTACCCGCCGATGGCGGTGGTGTTAATTTTGGTTCTCAGTGGGGTCTTAATGATGCCAAGTCAACGACCGATCCTGTTGATAATACACTTACCTTACAGCCAAACTTCAACACATACAATGCAAGCGATCCTTTTTGGACTGATCCGGTGACCTTGGAAGGTAATAAGCGAATGATTGCCGCCACTTTCGTCGAACCAGGATTTAGCTTCAACGGCAGCGACTTCACTTTTACGGGCAATGTCGAGTCATATACTTTGGATACAGCTTATGACGTGAGGTATTTTGTGAGAGCACTTGATACTATAGCATTCGGAGATCAATTAGGCGGTGCCTATGTCTTCGATTTGCCAACAAGTGGTAATTTTTCTGTTACCGTACCTGGTGCTGAGTTACCCGATTCGCTGTTGCTCCAGTATGGCTTCGAGGTAGAAGGTCTCAATGCCAATCCAGCTGACGAAGCTGCTCTGGGCAGTGTGGTGCTCGGCCCATCGGTGACCTCAGTCAACGAGCTCAACGACACCCGCATACCCGCCACGGTTTTCCCTAATCCGGTCCTGGATGTACTGAATATCAAAAGCGAAAGCCAAGTGCTGGAGTACGAAGTATCAACGCTGCTCGGCGAGCGCGTGCTTCAGGGGCAGGGCACTAGCCGAATAGACGTCTCGACTTTACCCATCGGTACCTATTTGGCGACCGTTAGGTTTGACGAAGGTCAGCGCGTGCTGAGGTTCTTTAAACAATAAATTGACAATTGTACTGATTGGGCCTGCGGCCCAATCAGTACAACTTTTTGCGCCACGCTTTCTTTTCACTTCGTCTTTCTTTCTCTTTTCGTCGCTTATTATCATTGGCCTTAAAGGCTCCGGCTTTTCGCTTTTTTGGTATGGGTTTCAGCCCTGCTTTTATCAATCGCTCCAGCTCTCGGCGGGCTAGGTTGCGGTTGCGATGTTGGCTGCGGCTCCCTTGCTCGGTAATCGAGAGCACACCGCTTTCCGATAGCTTCTTGCGCCAGTGGTAGCGCAATCTCTTCTTCTCGGACTCGCTGGCGGCCTGACTAGACTCTAAGTCCCAGCGCAGCTCCACTTTCGTTTCGACCTTATTCACGTGCTGACCACCCGGCCCGCCAGAGCGGCTGGTCAGTATCTCGATCTCTCGTTCCAGGGTGGGGTAGTCCATACTGTTAATGATTAAACAACGGTAAACAAATGATTAGTTTCCATGATTTTATATTAAAAGGTCATGAAGATTCTAACCACCGCATTGCTTTCTTTACTGCTGGCCTTTTCCGTTCAGGCGCAGCTCGATGGCCCCGTCGGGGCATTGGTCAACGGCAACGCCATTCAAGAGCAATACAATACCGCCAAAATACTTCAGCTTCAAGAGGCTTACCAAGCCATGCGCGCCGGTCAGTGGATACTCAGCGAGCAGCGTTACGAAGCGACTTTAGTCAATAATCCAGATTGGGTGCCGGGCCTGGTGGGTATGGCCAATTTGATGAACCGCACCGGTCGCGCTACCGAGGCGCGCCAATACCTGGATCGCGCCATTAGAGTAGACGCTGTGGCGGCCGAGTTTCTCATGCTCAATAACCCCGCCGATCTAATCAGATTCATTGCCCTGTATCCCTCCAATGTAGATATGGAGGTTTTATCTAGACTTCCGCAGGTGGGTACCCAACCCGATGAGCTTAGGGTTTCCACTGCTGCCTCGGGGACTTTTATCAACAATGCCAATAATAACGATGATATCGACCAGTTCAACTACTTCGAGCCGGGCATGCTCGCCATCAACGACCTCCCCGAAGACGATATCTACTACCAAACACTGAAGCTCTTCGTGAATAGCGATATGATCGGTGCCAAGCGATTACTTCGCTCGCCCACCGATACCTATGCCGACGAGCCTAGTTTGTACAGCTTTACGCTGGGTAATTTGGCCATGCTCAATGGTCAGTACGTCATGGCCATGGACCACTACGACCGCACCAAGCTCAGGCTATCGCAAGACTGGCCCGAAGCACAATACAACCGCGGTCTGGCTAAGATTAAAGTGAATGTCTACGATCAGGGTTGCCGCTTTTTGCAACAAGCAGCAGCTCAAGATTATTTGCCAGCGGAGCATATGCTCAAAAGTCTTTGCTCTTTTTAGAAATACTTTTCGTTGCTTTGCATTTCTCAAAACGCTCTTTTAGCATATGCTCAGCCGGAGGAATGTCCGCATCAAGATCATGCAGGTTCTCTACGCCAATCACGGCACGGAGGAATCGAAGCTCGTAGCGAGTCGTAGCGCGTTCAAGCAATTGGTAGACCGCTCTCACGGACTGCTGTTACAGCATTTGCTCATCCTCCAGCGTACCGCCGAATACGCCAAGCAAGACCTGGCCAAAAGGCAAGCCAAGCTCTTACCTACAGAAGACGATAAAAACTTTACGACTAAGCTAGCGACTAATCCGGTAGTCGCTTCTCTAGGCACCGATCACGAGTTAAGGCGACTATACGATAAGTACAAGACCGGAACGACTATCGATGCCGAGCAAATTCGTAAGCTCTATCGTGCCTTTCTCAAGACGGATACCTACAAAGATTACCTATCGGCAGAGCAAGCCGGACATCAAGACCATATCTCATTATTGCTTGCCCTCTACAAGTGGCTGCAGGGGCAGGAAATATTCCAGACCATGGTAGAAGACCATTTCCCCCTGTACGGCGAGAATAAGAGTCTGACCATAGGTGCCCTCAAAAAGATTGTGAAATCCCTGCCTGCAAAAGAAGACACATTTTCGGTTTTGAGCAGTTCGGTAGAAGCTGTGGAAGAATTTGGCAAACCACTCTTGGAATACGTAATCGAAGCCGATGAGCAGCTACTCACTCGCATACGTCCTGTGCTTCAAAACTGGGACAGCGAGCGTGTCGCCAAAATAGATATGATACTGATTAAAATGGCAGTAGGGGAGTTCTTGCGCTTTCCAAAGATTCCGACCAGCGTAAGTCTAAATGAATATGTCGAAATCAGTAAGACATACAGCACAGAAAAATCGAGAGAGTTTATAAATGGTGTGCTGGATAAGCTGCTCAAACAGTTTGAGGCCGAGGGACTTGTGAGCAAAGAAGCGCAATAGAGCCTCACATTCGTATTTTCCACATACTTCAAATTATAAAAACAAAAAAAGTTAGTAGATTACCAGCTAACATTTGGCTCGCGTGCACCATACATGTACAGTAGCCAAGCCAAGCACTTAACCATAAATACACATTTATGCGGAGACTAATACTTCCTTTTATGGCCCTTATGATCTGCGGCCTATCTATGCTTCAAGCACAGGAAACTAAAAACGATTGGGGCGTCGGCGTACGCTGGATCGGGCCTAACTACATCTATCCACTAGATGATGTCGATGATTTAAGAATCGATGACTTCGGTGGTGGTCTTCAATTCGATATTCAAAAATACCTGACAGATTACCTGTATGTAGCTCTTCCACTACAAATTTCGCGTGCCGATCGGCGTGAGTCTGATTTGCGCCCTGGCGATAGGACCAGTGCCGCAGCTATCGGTGCCGGTCTATCTATCGGTATAGAGCCCATTCCGGGCCAAAGCTGGTTCGACCCGCAAGTATTCGTTGGAGCGAATATTGCATCATATCCTGGTGAAGATGATGCTCTCTCATTCCTTCATTACGGTGCTAACCTGAACTTCCGCTTGGGCCAGAGCATCTACTTTACACCACGTGTAGAGTTTCAGTCACCCTTCTCTGACGATGACGAGTTGTTCCAAAATGTTATTGTCGGGCTCGGTCTCTTCTTCCGCCCCGGTGCACCCAAGGTTGACAACGATAGAGATGACGATGGCATCCTCAACGAAAACGATGCTTGCCCCGACGATCCCGGTCCATTAGCTACGCTAGGTTGCCCCGATGCCGATGGCGACAACATTCCCGACAAAGACGATCGTTGTGTCAACGAGCCAGGTACGGCGGCTACCCAAGGTTGCCCTGATGGCGACGGTGATGGCATAGCCGATAAGGACGATGACTGTCCTGAAACACCCGGTTTGGTTAACCTACGCGGCTGCCCCGATACCGACGGTGACGGCGTACGCGATAGCGATGACGACTGCGTGAACGAGCCTGGCCCCGCCAGCAATAACGGTTGCCCCGAGCCTGCCGATGCTGATGGCGACGGCGTTCCCGACGAAACCGATAAATGCCCAACCGAGCCCGGTACACCTGCCCTCATGGGTTGCCCAGACAATGACGGTGACGGCATAGCCAATGCTGACGACCGCTGCCCAGATCAGCGCGGTACAGCTCGCTTCAACGGCTGCCCAGATAGCGATAGCGACGGCACGCCAGACCCTGACGATCGCTGTGTCAATGAGCCCGGCCCTGTCAGTAACCTAGGTTGCCCTGAAATCGCAGAGGAAGACAAGACCATCATTGAATTTGCCATCCAGAATGTCAATTTCGAGACTGGTAGTGCTACTTTGACGGCCAGCTCTAGAGACGTTCTCGATCAAGTAGCCGATATCCTAAATCGCTATCCGGCGTATAGCTTGGCTATTGGTGGTCACACGGATAGTGTTGGTAGCGAAGAGACGAACCAAAGACTGAGTGAGCGTCGTGCACAAGCAGTCTACAACTATCTGGTCAATGAAGATGGTATAGACCCAAGCCGAATGACGGCAACGGGTTACGGTGAATCCCAGCCCATCGCCTCGAATATCAACCGCGAAGGTCGCTCTCAGAACCGCCGAGTCGAGTTCGACTTGAAGGTCGAGTAATCGATCAACTTCGATAGCCTTTATCGGTTATTTAGGGGATGGTGCGAAATGTATCATCCCCTAACTTTTTTAATACATGTATACCGAAGCGATTTCAAACCTAAAAAACACTTCCGAGCACGCCACAGCCATCATTGCCGGGGGGTGTTTTTGGTGTGTAGATACGATTTTTAAGCGCCTGAAAGGCGTCCATAGGGCCATTAGCGGCTACAGTGGTGGCAGCGCAGAAACAGCCGACTATGAACTCGTTTGTAGTAAAACGACTGATCATGCCGAAGCTGTATTGGTCGACTACGATCCAAGCATCATCAGCTATGAGCAGTTGCTCAAAATATTCTTCACCGTCCACAACCCCACCACGCCTAACCGCCAGGGCAATGACGTAGGCCCACAGTATCGCTCCGCTATCTTTTATCTAGATGATGAGCAGCGCGAGATTGCTCAAGAAGTCATAGATGGTTTTGCCTCCGATCTATGGGACGACCCTGTCGTAACCGAACTGGCACCATTCGATGCTTTCTACGTGGCAGAAGACTACCACCAGGGCTACTTCGAGCGCGTGGGCAATCGCAATCCGTATTGCAGCGTGGTGATCGCGCCCAAGGTGAATAAGGCGAGGAAAGAGTTTGCAGATTTGATGAAGGCTTAGAGCATATTTCCTAGTATCTAAGCATTCCACTTTACCTCCTCAGCGCCCACTTTCGTGCCTATGTATCGGCCGAGTACAAAAAAGTAATCCGATAGCCTATTCAGGTAGGTTACGAGCCTTTCGGGTAGCTCGATCTGTTCGCCCAGGGCGACAGACTGCCTTTCCGCTCTTCGGCATACGGTTCGACAAAGATGAGTGGATGATACAGCCGGGTGCCCACCGGGTAGGATAAATGACCGTAGCGGTGGCAGCTCTTCAGTCATCTGATCGATAGCCTGCTCCAGCTCCGGTATAGCTTCTGCTGAGATTGGGATTTTGTCTACACCTTCTCGGTCGTCAGCTAGTAGGGCACCAGCGGTAAAGAGGTGCTGCTGTTGTTCGTGCAGCAGCGCGTCTATTTCGTGTAGCTGGCCGCGGGTATGATCGCGAAGTGCGCCTATATGCGCATTGAGCTCATCCAGATCGCCATATGCATTTACGCGTAATGCAGCTTTACTGACCCGCTTTCCGCTGAATAAGCTGGTTTCTCCGGCGTCGCCGCCTTTGGTATATATCTTCATTTTAAAAATGATTAAATGCTCCGCAAAGCGGAGCATTTAATTATCTAATGAGGGTGAACTGCCCGTCTTGCTTTTGCGGCATTCCGTTTTGGTTAAAGGTAGAGATGTACAGATAGCCTTCCATGGGCTGTGGCTCGCCATCTTTGGTACCATCCCATCCTTCGGATGGGTCTGTTGTACTCCAGACTTCCTGGCCCCATCGGTTGAATATGGTGACGTTGTAGTCCGTTACCGCACCATTGAAGAAAATCTTAAAAAGATCGTTACGACCATCGCCGTTTGGGGTGATGATGTCGGGGAATTCGGCTCTAGCAATATTAACCACTATACTTACAGTGCGGCTGATCGGGCAGCCACCGGGTATGGAAGTTGCAGTTACCGTAAATGTCAAGAGATAAGATTCTCGATTATCGCCTTCGGGTAAAGGCTCAGCGACTACGGAAATACTCTGACCTGTAGCAGATTGTGGAGTCATAGTAACATCAGACCAACTCCAGTCGTATGTATAATCGAAACCAGTGGGTGGAGAAGTTGCTAAAAGATTGATCGTAGCACCAGCAAAGACTTCATTGTCCATTAGCTGATTTCCATCTTCATCCGTAACAATGATATCTAATGGTAGAGGGCCAACGACTCGGCTGATAATCAACTCATCTGTAGCTGACGAACAACCGCCGGCATCTACAAAAGTGACGCTATACACACCTTCCTGCGGATTGGATATGGCGATTTCCTGTCCTTCCTCGGTGAATCCGCCGGGCAACGTCCAGGTATAGGTGCCAGGTATATTTCCAGGATCTGTGGCTGCGCTCAGTGTAACAAACTCATCGTTGGGACAGAGCGTAATGTCTTCTCCAGCGTCTACTGTATAGTCCGTATCTATCACCGTAATGGTAAAGCTTTCCTCTACAGCCGGGCAGTTGGGAGTGGTAGCCGTTACACTATAGGTTACAGTTGAAGTAGGATTTACAACAGGTTCAGGATCAGTAAATGATGAACCATCACTTCCGCTCCAGCTGTAGGTCGTCAAGTCATTTGTGGCGGTATTCAATATTACCTCATCACCCGGACAGATCACAATATCGCCTGGCGTTTCAAGGGCTGGCCCAGGAATAACTGTCAGTACAAAGTCGCGAGTATCCTCGAAGCAAGGCGTCGAGTAGGTAAGCAGGATATTCACATCGCCTTGCGCGACAAACTCGTAAGTGGGCCCCGTTCCAACCGTCGCTCCATCCACTGACCATATAAATGACTCGGGAGTGTTTTCAGGATTCGTAGTGCTGCTTGCAGTGAAAGTAACCGTCTCTCCGCTACAAACCTGACTCGGACCGCTGGCATTAACTTCGGCAGAGACCAGTACCAGCACGGTAATATTCTCCGAAATGGTACCACATTCATTTGTGGCCGTGAAGGTATAGGTCGTATTCTCAGTAGGTTCCAGCACCACCAGTGGGTCATCCGTGTCTATGCCGCCACCTGTTATTCTGTAGGTGGCGTCCTCTTCAGGAGGGGATAGCAAAAGAACAATATCATCACCGAGACAAATAGCCGGGTCTTGTGCCAAAACAGGCTGAGGCAGTTGAGTAACTTCGATATTGGTGCCGAAGGTGAATGGACACATGCCTTCCTCTGTGGTGAAAGTAGCTTGATAGGTTGTACTTTCAGACGGAGTAGCCACGGGATCAGGACATTCGGTACAGCTCAGACTTTCAGCGGGCATCCACTCCAGCGTGCCTTCGTATTGTGGGGCAATAAGCTCAAAATTGAGCTGAACGCTTTCGCCAACGCACACAGCCGTATCGGGTGTGATCTCCACTTCAGGCGGCTGTATGACATTGATCTGTATCGTACTGGTATCGAGGCAAGCTCCACTCATATTCATACGCGTAAAGAGAGACGAATCGGCTGCAATGACAAAGGCATTCAGCAAACTGTCTGGCGTTTGGAGACCTGGTGAATTGGTCCACAAAAAGCTGATATTGGGGTAGTCGAAGGCATCGTAAGTCGGCGAAGTGATAAAGAAAGTATCGCCCGGACAATAGGGGTCTTCAAAAGGCTCGGCTTCCAGACTGAGATCAGGAAGGGAGTCGACGGTGACCAGCACCGAGTCTATTCTGTCGCAACCACCCGTACTTATCGTCGCAAAGTATTGCAAACTGACTCCGGGATTGACCGTATAAGTAGGACCAGTGGTACCCGTCACGCCCCCAGCAGCGGGGAACCAATTCACTTCAGCACCCATCGGGGTTGCAGTCGTGCTCAGCACTACGGGGCCATCGCCCAGGCAGAGGGCTACCGTATCGGGGTTTGTAATTTGGACTTCCGCAGGTATAATCGTCACGGTTACCGAGAAAGTGTCACTACATTCTCCATTCAAAGTATTACGGAATAGTGTGAATGTCGTGGTACTGTCCACAAATACCGGAGACTCCGGGTTGGTCGGATCTTCAAACACTTCAGCTGGCTCCCATTGAAAAGTAGTCTGCCCATTATTGAACCCTACATCGGCTAAAACGATGGTAGAACCCTGACATATGGTCGAATCTTCGATCACAGTCACAGCTGCGGCACTATTGAAATCGATAAAGACCGTATCGCTCACCGAGCAGGCACCTATCGAGGCAGTGATCGATATGTCGTCTGAAAAGGTTGGCAAGAAACTGGCACTAGCCTCATTGTCTGGACCTACGATATTGAAGTCGGGCTCCCACAAATAAGTCGGGTCCACCAAATTGTTAGACTGCGTTAAGAACAGAGAATCGCCGGTACAAGCCGGTATGGTGTCGGGTGCGAGTATCTCCAGTTCTGGACTGACAACTTGCAGAAAAGCAAAAGCCGTATCTGAGCAATTGCCTACGGTACCGATTACCGATATCTCGAGTGGCTCGGAAGAAATCACTGTAGTTGAACTTGCGAACGGGTCGGCAAAAAACGCGGGGGGTTGCCAAAAGTAGCTTTCAGCACCCACGGCCTCGATGGGGAATTCGATACCGTCGCAGAGCGTAAAAGTGTCTAGATCGCCCAAAATATCTATCTCCACGGCATCTTCAATTCTGACGGTGAAAGAGGCGGCGGCCACATCTCCACAGCCGAAGTTAGCACGTAGGTCTATTCTTATTTCTTCGCTGCCTTCCGTTATACCGTCGGTTAAGATCGTTATCGGAAAGCTGAAAGTAAACTCACCTGGCGGAAAGGTCAATGTGTCGGGCACATCTAGAATGTAGTCCTCACCCTCGGTGGCCGTACCCGAAATCGTAACGTCGAATTCCTGGTCATTCACACCCGTATTGATCCAGGTAAAGACGACGCTATCTATTTCTGTGGTGCAGTCTTCTACGAAGTAATCGATATTACTCTGAAAATCGGCGAAAACTTCGGGCGATCCGCCTCGGAGATCGGATATGAATACGCCCGAGTCGAAACTTTCATCTCCTCTATCTGATATGGCAAGCTTAAGACGGTATGTTTTACAAGGATTAACAGGTGAGCGAGCAATCAACGTTTTGCTCTCACCCAAAAAACCGCTGGTAAGGCCGTCGTATTCTACGGCTGCGTTGAGCTGTCCGACATTGTTTCTAAAGTATTCCCAATTGACTTCTTGATTGATGGAATTGATCTGTGCAACATCACCATTCGGTAGCACAGCGATATTCAACTGGTTGTTGAGTGAAGGTTCACCGTCTATACCGGGACCTCTGATCAGGAATGCGAAAATATCGTTGTAGATATCGTCTACGAATTCGGTATATTCTTCCGACCCGAAAATGTACTCGAAAGTAATTTCATTCGTATTGGCAAAGACATCGAGTTCGAGTATACAGGCATCCAGTGAGTTTTCAATGATCGGATTACCTCCAGTTAGAATAGTGAGTGAATCCAGATCAGGGTCGCCCGTATCTGGGTCATTGAGATCGAACTGGCCTGGTTCATTTGCAACCGAGGCTCCACCTTGAGTATTCACATTCGCGGCTATTTCTACACCTCCGCTGGTTAGTAGTACGCCCCTGTCCATACCCAGATTGGTGTTCTCCGCATTAAAAGTTGCATATGCGCCTTCTGGGCAATTTATCTCTACATTCGTAACCTGCGTTTGTGGGCCCGTGAGCGCCGAAACAATGGCATCGGCGTCGGGATTTAGCTCGTATTCAAACGGCTGTGGTGGGTTACAAGGTGTCGTGCTACATTGCCAGAATGCTTCGAAGCCCTCGAAGTTACCAGAGAAGTCGGAGCTGAATTGAACGGTAATACACCCGCTTGAAGCTTGTGTTTGAAAACATACTCCACTCCCTGGGTCAGTAGCATTGGGCCCAAACCCGAAACCACCTAAACTCGCCAGCAAGGTTCCCGATTCGTCTTCACCATCATAAACGGCAATAAAGTCATCTGAAAATCCACCTTCCATGTTGTAGAAACTCATGCTAAACTCGATGCACTCATGTGGTTGATCGGGGCATATGGTGTAAGTGAAGTTCTCGTCGTCGGCATAATTGCCTTCTGGCCCGCCGCTATCGTACAGAAAGCCGGAGCAGGCTGTTGAGCCGCCTTGGTCGACCGTGTTGACTGGTGGCGTTTCTTCCAAGCAGATGTTGAAGGCGCCCGCATTCGGTGAGCCCGTCGGACTCCAGTCGTTGATGCGCAAATAGTAGGTAACACCTAAGGTCAGCTGGCTGAAATTGATAGATATCTCATTGAGCCCATCCTCTGCCGAGCCGCAGAATTGCAGTTCGGCTAGCCCGTTCTCTACGCATAAGCCACGGTATAGTACTACTTGCGGGTTTTGCATAGCGGGCAGATCGTCGGTTTCCACACCAGTAATGGTCAGGGTGTAATCGATGATCGTGTCGGAGGCCTGAAAAATAAACCACACATCTCGATCTACATTACCACCCTCGAAGCAGCCAGGGGTATTGAACAGCCCGATGTTCGAGGCCGTTGCGCCGACATTATTGTAAATGACGTCTGTTGAGCAGTTTGGAGCCACGCCCAGGTCGATGGCATTATCGCAATCGTCGTTTGATGGCTGAGCATAAGCACTCAAAAAAGTAAGTGTAGCGAGTAAAAAAGTAAAACCGAACTTCATAGGTGACAGTAAGGGAATGTGTAATAAATGCTTATCTGACTGTACGGCAGCAAGCTAAATCTGAATCTGTGGACAAAGTAAGCAATTTACACTCCAAAAACGACCACTTTTCTCCAACACTTCCATTACAACTGCTCAACGACAATCCTCTAGGGCTTTCTTCACTTCCTTTACCGTGTAGAGTTCGTGATCGTTGCCCCATGAATTGCTGACGTAGTTCATAATATTGGCGATCTGTACCTCGCTGAGGTCTTTGATGCCCAGCATGACTTGATTGTACATCGTGTCATTTACGTAAATCTCTCCCTGCAAGCCATATCTGATGGCACAAATAGATTCCGCTCTACGATCTACGAGCCAGTCGGAGCCAGCAAGTGGTGGATATAGCCTACCTAGCCCTTGGCCTTCATCCATGTGGCAATTGGCGCAGTGCTGTTGATAAAGTGCTTGACCTTGTTCGTATTCGGGCTCCCCGCAGGAAATAGCCATTACAATTATTGTAAATATGAACAGCCAGAATGCGTAGAATGCGGTCTTTGTATTGCTAAAATTCAAGTTTTGCTGTCTGCACTTAATCAATAGAGTATGAATCTGCGCCTATCTGTGACCTAAGTTTGACAAATGGCGTTGAAGAATATCTAGCTGTTACGGGTTAGAACCACTAGAAATACCTAATGTTTAATCTGCAAATTTCAATTCATTGTTCAAGGCACTGACCCCTTTTCAGCGCTTCATGCGCATGCTGAGCTTAGATCGCAAAGAAATCACATACGTGTATTTGTATGCGATTTTCAGTGGCTTCATTACGCTCAGTATACCCATTGGCGTGCAGGCCATTATTGGGCTCATAGTTGGTGGTAGCTTGTCTGCTGCCGTCATTTTGTTGATTAGCATGGTCACAATAGGCACGCTGCTGGCAGGCGTACTTAAGATTATGCAGCTGACGATAACTGAAAATATCCAGAGGAGTCTTTTCAGTAGATCCAGTTTTGAATTTGCCTGGCGCCTCCCTCGAATCAGTTATGAGCAATTGTTGGATGCCTATGCCCCTGAACTCGTCAATCGGTTCTTCGATACACTAACCCTGCAAAAAGGTATACCCAAATTACTTACGGATACCAGTACGGCAGTCTTGCAGATATTCTTCGGTTTATTGCTGCTCTCATTCTATCATCCCACATTCGTAGCCTTCAGTCTGGCTCTCGTATTGGGGCTGATAGCCATTTTTTATTTTACAGGTCCAAGGGGGCTGCAAACCAGTTTGAAAGAAAGCAAGCACAAATACAAAGTAGCCTATTGGTTGGAAGAGATAGGCCGTGCCGTGACTACATTCAAATTATCTGGTCAGGCATCGCTTCCGTTGAATAGAACCAGAACACTGGTGGATGGATATCTAGACAGTCGGGCGGCGCACTTCCGTATTTTGCTCTGGCAATACGGAGCGATCGTGGTGTTTCAAACCCTGACTACGCTGGCTCTACTGTATTTGGGTGCCTGGCTGGTCATCAACAATCTGATTACAATCGGACAGTTCGTAGCCGCCGAAATTGTCATCATACAAATACTTACTTCCTCTGAGAAGTTGATCTTCAGTATGGAAACCATTTACGATAGCTTGACAGCCGTAGAAAAAATCGGTTACGTCACCGATATGCAGCTGGAACGAGAGGGAGAGGGGGTATGCTTCGACCAGCTGGACGAAGGACCCGGCATGTCTGTCAGTCTTCGCCACCTTAGTTTTTCGTTTCCAGACTCCGATCGCAAAGTGATCAACGATTTGAGTCTCGAAGTGAAAGCTGGTGAGCGCATCTGTTTGATCGGACCGAATCGGTCAGGCAAATCGACCTTGATCCAAATGGTCGGATTGCTGTACTGCGATTTTGAGGGTACGATTTCTTACAACGGTATTTCTTCGAGAGATATAGACACGCAAGACCTGCGTCGCCATGTGGGTGACTACCTCAGGGATGAAGACCTCTTTCAGGCGAGCATTTTAGATAATTTATGGCTATTGCCCGAGCCACCCGATATGCGGGCCATACGCAAGCTCTGTGATGGTCTAGGCGTAGGCGACTTCGTTGCCCGTCAGCCAGCGGGGTACCACACTATGGTTACTCCTGGTGGCCGGAACCTCCCGGCTAGTGTGCGCACCAAGTTGCTCCTGGCCCGCAGTCTGATGGGGAATCCTAGACTTCTGGCGTTGAGTGATTTCGGGTCTAGCCTAGCTCCTTTCGACAGACGTATGATCGGCAAATTTTTGACACCCGAGAAGCGCACCTATACCTTGATCGCCATAAGCAATGATCCTTTCTTTGCTCAGCGATGTGATCGCATACTCTATCTCGACGAGGGTAAACTGATCATCGATGCACCGTATGAAGAAGCAATTCTAAACGAGCGCGTACGGATTTCACTCGGAATCAGCGAAGAGGTCATCACCCCTTAAACACCGACGATAATGCTGAATATAAGTTCTAAGTCTAACAAGCTACCAGACCACCTGCGGAAGTACAAAAATACGCCAACGAAAGCCATGCCTAATCTAAATCGCGCATTTAGATTATGGGCACTGTTCGTTCTTTTGATAGGTGTGTTATTTGCCTTTTTGCCATGGACTCAAAATGTGCAGGCTAAGGGTACGGTCACCACGCTGCTGCCACAAGACAGGCCACAGCAGATCAACACGCTCATAGATGCCCGGCTGATCAGTTGGCGAGTGCGGGAGGGTCAAACGGTGATCAAGGGAGATACCCTGGCCGAGTTATCTGAAATAAAGCCGGAATACTTAGACCCCGATCTGGTAGAGCGGACCATAGCGCAAGCAGAAGCTAAAGAGAACAGTGCAGGGTTTTACCTAGACAAGTCGGAAACCCTGGCTGAGCTCGCTGTAAACTTAGAGCAGCAACTACAGCAGACCCTTTCACAGATCGAAGCAAGAGAAAAACAGACGCTGGCCGCAATCAACACCCAAAAAGCTGATATTGAAAATGCCAAACAGCAGCTCGGTATCGCTGAAGCTCAATTGATCCGTACGGATTCCCTATTCAAACTCGGCATTAGATCCAGGGCGCAAGTCGAAGACAGGCGGAGGAAGCAACAAGCAGAACTGGCCAAGCTTGCAGAAGAGCAAAACGAAATGATCGAACTGGAAAATGCTTTAGAAATCGTGCGCTTGGACAAGACCGAGCAGATGAGCGATTTCAGGAGCCAGATCGATAAAGCTCGGTCGGATCGATTCACAGCCCTGAGCAATTACCAGACAGCCATCGGTGATCAACAAAAACTGGAGATAGATGCCGAAAGCTATGCACGTCGATCTTCTTTCTATCATATCACTGCGCCACAAACCGGCGTGGTGTCGGAAATATTCGTGGAAGGGATAGGGGAAACGGTAAAAGGTGGCGATGCGCTTCTGAATATCGTACCAAAGAGCCCTCAGCTGGCTGTGGAGCTTTTTGTAAAGCCTATCGACTTACCACTCATGAAGATGGGCCAGGAAGTGCGCTTCATCTTCGATGGGTGGCCGGCTATCGTGTTTTCAGGCTGGCCAAATAATAGCTTTGGAACATTTTTTGGCGAAGTAGTCGGTATCGATAATACGACGAACAAAGATGGTGAGTATCGGGTGATGGTCGCCCCCTCAGAAATAAAGCCATGGCCTGAAGCCCTTCGGCCTGGCGGAGGTGCACAGGGCATTGCGCTGATGAAAAACGTACCCTTATGGTTTGAAGTATGGCGACAAATCAATGGTTTTCCCAAAGATTTCTACAAAGGAGAAGAGGAAAGCGAAAGCAAATCAGGCATCGGAAAAGCACCGGTTAAATCAGTCATCAAGTAAGGGAACATGCTCAATATAAGCTCTCAACCCAATAAGCTTCCGGATCATCTTCACAAGTTTCAAAAAGATCCCGAGGCGGTTATGCCTGCCACCCATCGATCATTCAGGCGGTGGTTATTCGTGCTGTTCATACTAGGCTTTATTTTTTGTTTTCTGCCTTGGATTCAAAACATAAGTGCCGACGGAACGATAACGACCTTATTGCCGCAGGATAGGCCCCAGCAGGTTAATACATTGATCGACGCACAACTGATAGAATGGAGAGTTCGTGAAGGCCAGACAGTTCTGAAAGGAGATACCCTGGCAGAACTCGCCGAGATTAATCCGGATTTCTTGGACCCCATGCTCGTGGAGCGAACGGAAGCCCAGGCCGACGCCAAACAAAACAGTGCGATATCTTATTTGAACAAGTCTAACGCACTAGCCAGTCAAGCAGTGAATCTGCGCAATCAGCTGGTTCAGACACTTCAACAACTCGACGCTAAAGAGAAACAGACCCTGGCTAAGATCGACGCACAGAAAGCCAACATTGTCAATGCGAGAGAGCAGCTTACCATAGCTGAAATACAACTCAAGCGCACGGATTCTCTATTTCAATTTGTCGGCAACAAGTCCAGGGCAGATGTAGAGGAAAAGCGGCGTAAACAGCAAGCAGAACTGGCCAAACTGACCAAGGAAGAAAACAAACTGATCGAGTTGGAAAACGATCTCAATATCGTCCGTCTGGATATGGAAAGGAAGACCAGCGACTTTCAGACGAAAATCAATAAGGCCGATTCTGATCGATATTCGGCTCTGAGTGACTATCAGGCGTCCTTGGGCGACCAGCAGAAGCTCGAAGTACAAGCGGAAGGCTTGTCTCGCAGATCGTCTTTCTACCACATTTTAGCTCCTCAGTCAGGTATTGTTTCCGAGATACTGGTAAGAGGGCTAGGGGAGACCGTCAAATCAGGTGATGCCCTGCTGACGATTGTACCCAACAGCCCGCAATTGGCCGTAGAGATGTTTGTCGAACAGCCTGACTTTCCCTTGGTGCGTTTGGGCCAGGAAGTTCGTTTCGAGTTCGACGGCTATCCGGCACTGATATTTTCGGGCTGGCCCGGTACCAGCTTCGGTGCATATGAGGGAGAAATTGTCGGTATAGACAATGTAACCAATAGTGCAGGCGAGTATCGCATTATGGTCGCACCGGTAGCCGGCAAGCCTTGGCCTGATTTAATCCGACCTGGAGGTGGTGCCAGGGCGTTTGCCATGTTAGACCAAGTTCCGCTCTGGTACGAAATCTGGCGGCAACTCAACGGCTTCCCACCCGAGTTTTATCAAGGTGAGCTAGAAGAAGAGCGTGAAGAAGCCGGGCTAGAACCAACATCCCAAAGATCAAGCATCAAGTAAAAACCGGGTATGTTCAGAATTTTTGTTTGCTTTTTGATATGTACTTCCGCAGGTAGTCTCCTAGCTCAGCAAGATGGTCGGCCACCACTTTCTTTAGACGCTTATATCGATGCCGTCCGTCTTTACAATCCGGTATCGACTCGCATCGATCTGCTGGATGATCGAGCTCGGGCTGCAATTACTAGAGCCAGAGGGGCTTTTGACCCTAATTTAGAGCTCGATTATCGAGACAAGCGATTCGACGATACGCGCTATTACCAAGAGGGTGAAGCTGGCATAAGAGTGCCCACCACACTGGGTGGACTCAAGCTGGATGGCGGCTTCAGATGGGCCAATGGAGTCTTACTCAATCCTGAGAACAAGCAACCCCGCATTGGCCAGACTTTTTTTGGATTTGAACTGCCCCTGCTGAGTGGCTTGGTGACCGATGAAGCCAGAACGGATCTGGCCCGCTCGAAACTCATGCAGCAGACCAACGAGCAGACCGCCAGATTCTTGACCAATGAGCTGTTGTATAAAAGTGCAGTGGCTTATCTCGACTGGGCTTACACGGCCAGGCAGGTGGAGCTGCTGGAACTGGCTATAGAGCTCACTGAACTGAGACTCGACCAGACCGTAGTGGGTTATAAAGCGGGAGATTTGGCAGCTATCGATACCCTCGAAACCTATACCCAGCTCACGGAACGTCAGGCGGAGCTAGTCAGGGCCGAAAGTGATCTGGCTAACGTCAGACTGATCGTAGAAAGCCGATTGTGGATAGACGACGGCATAGAGCGCCAGCTACCGTCAACGGCTATGCCTCAATCTTTACTCAGCCTTTTTGCACAGCCTGATCTGGCCACTAGCTGGCAGGTCGCTCAACTGGTCAATCACCCCAAGCTACTGGAGCTTCAGCTCAAACAGCAAGATTTGGGTTTGGAAGAGCGGTTGAAGCGGCAAAAGCTGCTGCCTAAATTGGATTTCAAATACCAGCTGTTGGCTGAGGGGACAGATTTTAATAGCAGCCTCCCAGACAATGGGGAACCTACCTCAGTTGCTGATTTTCTGCTCAATGACAACAAATGGGGGGTCGGCTTTGCTTTTCCGATTTTGCAGCGAAGAGCGCAAGGCGACCTAGCCATCACCCGTATAAAACAAGAGGAAACAGAGCTGACGTTGAGGCAAACCCGCCGCGAATTGGAAAATGGCCTACAAGCTATACAGGCGCAGTTGAGCCTGAGAGAAGATCAACTCGATCTCTGGCAAAATAACGTGGATGCCTATAGACAGCTTTTAGAAGCCGAGCTTATCGACTTCGATCTTGGTGAAAGTACCGTATTCGTGCTCAACAGTCGGGAAAATAAATTGCTGGAAGCCCAGCTGAAATTGGCGAAAGCGAGGTACGAGTTGCTGAAATTACAGGCAGCACAGCGGTATATCATGGGCGCATGGGAATAGAGTTGAAAGTTTTCTTTTTTGAAAATCAGAATGATTTTCAAAAAAGAAAAACTCAACTTATTTAATATCTCCATCGTTAGGTCCGCATGACCACAGTAATCTCTGGAACAAATCGGTCTAGTAGCCGTACCCTTTCCATTGCCCGACACCTTTCAGAATATCTGAATAGCCAAGACCAGCCCGTTCGCTTACTCGATTTGAGTGCGCTACCCGATGGCTGGATCAGCCCTGAAATGTACTCGGAGGGCGGACAGTCTCGCGAATTGAGGAAGTGGCAGGAGAGATACATCAACTCAGCAGATCGTTTCATCATCGTTACGCCTGAGTACAATGGTGGCTATGCCGGTGCACTCAAAATGTTCATTGATGCCATTAGTGTGCATCGATATGCTGAGAACTTTATGGGTAAGTGGACGGCCTTGGTTGGTGTAGCGACGGGCCGCTCAGGTAATTTGCGCGGCTTAGATCAACTGACCCAAAGTTTGCTGTATATGGGTGGTCATGTTTTACCGGGTGTCCTGCCGGTTTCTCAAGTGGCAGCACTGATAGACGATACCGGTAAAGTGAGCGACGAACCCACCCGCGAAAGTCTAAATAAATTAGCTGATCGGCTGGTACAACAATAATTATCCTACTTTTGGCCCTCCCTAACACATGACCTTATGCCCAAGAACTTACTGATCGTCGAGTCGCCTGCCAAGGCAAAGACTATAGAAAAAATACTGGGGAAGGACTACTTCGTCAAGTCGAGTTTCGGCCATATCCGCGATCTCGACAAGGGCGATGGTGCCGTGAATATCGAGAAGGACTTCGAGCCCAACTACATCGTAACGCCCGACAAACACAAGGTGGTAAGAGAGTTGAAGGCCGCTGTGAAAAAGGCCGACGAGGTTTGGCTGGCAACGGACGAAGACCGGGAAGGAGAGGCCATCAGCTGGCACTTATGCGAGGTGCTGGGACTACCTGTGGAAGACACCAAGCGCATTGTATTCAGGGAGATCACTTCGCCTGCCGTCAAGAAGGCGATACAGAATCCCAGACGGGTAGATATCGATTTGGTCAATGCGCAGCAGGCGCGACGAGTACTGGATCGACTGGTGGGTTTTGAGCTTTCTGAGCTACTTTGGAAAAAGGTAAAATTCGGTCTGAGTGCAGGCCGGGTGCAGTCGGTGACTGTCAAGCTAGTGGTCGAGCGCGAGCGTGAGATCATGGCTTTCAAACCGACACCATTCTTTCGCGTAAATGCCATCTTTCAGGTTCGCAATGAACAGGGTAAATACGTTCAACTTAAGGCGGAATGCCCACAAAGATTCGATGATGAAACTGGTGCCCGCTCCTTTTTAGAAGATTGTCTGGAGGCGGAATTCAGCATCAAAAATATAGATGTAAAGCCGACCAAGCGAAAGCCGGCGGCACCTTTCACGACTTCGACCCTCCAGCAGGAAGCCAGCCGAAAGCTCTACATGAATCCGCAGCGGACGATGTCGGTTGCTCAGCGGCTATATGAGGCCGGGTTGATCACTTACATGCGTACCGATTCTATCGCGCTGAGCGAGACAGCCATCGCAGCTATAGAGAAAGAGGTCATCTCTAGCTACGGTCGAAACTATAGCCAGCCGAGAAGGTTTAAGTCGAAGAAGAAGGATGCGCAAGAGGCGCACGAAGCTATACGACCTTCGTATGTAGATCGTCAAAAAATCACTGGCGACCGCGATATGGAACGCCTCTACGAGCTGATCTGGAAGCGGACCATAGCTAGTCAAATGGCAGAGGCCCGACTGGAAAAGACCAATGTCGACATCGAAGTGTCTACACGCAAAGAGCTAATCTTGCGCGCGCAGGGCGAGGTGCTCAAATTCGATGGCTTCCTCAAAGTCTATTTGGAAAGCAAGGATGAAGACGACGATAGCGAGCAGGCCGGTATTCTGCCGCCGTTGAGTGTTGGGCAGATCTTGCCGCTACAGGAGATGACGGCTACCCAGCGATTTACCCGCCCGCCTGCTCGCTACACCGAAGCTAAGTTGGTCAGTAAGCTGGAAGAGCTGGGTATTGGCCGTCCTTCCACCTACGCACCGACGATCAGCAAGATCATGGACCCCGCCAGAGGCTATGTGATCAAGGAAGAACGCCAAGGCGTAGACCGCAACTACCAGGTGCTAACGCTCAAGGATCAGATCATTAAGACCGAGACCAAAACTGAGGTTACGGGTGCCGTCAAAAACAGGCTTATTGCTACTGATCTGGGGATGGCTGTTTCCGACTTCCTCGATGAGCATTTCGACGATATTATGCAATATCGTTTCACGGCGGAGATCGAGGATCAATTCGATGAGATCGCCGATGGCAAAGTAAGCTGGCGGCAGATGCTCAAAGACTTTTACGGCCCCTTTCACGAAGAAGTCGAGAAAACCCTGGAGCAAGCCGAACGCGTAACTGGTGAGCGCATTTTGGGCGCAGACCCTAAAACAGGCAAAACGATTTTGGTCAGGTTAAGTCGCAACGGCCCTGTCATTCAACTCGGTGCGCCCGATGAGTTGGCAGAAGACGAGAAGCCCAAGTACGCTAATCTACCTCCAGGCGTAAGCATGGAGACAGTCGAACTCGATGAGGTTTTACCCTTGTTCGAGCTACCTAAAACGCTCGGCGAGGTAGAAGGTCGCGAAACGGTGGTTGGCCAAGGTCGCTACGGCCCCTATATCAGGTGGGGAGATACCTTCATCAACATAAGGGGAGAAGACCCACTCGAAATGACGCTTGCTCGCGCCAAGGAGTTTATCGCTGTCAAGAAGAAGGAGGATGCGCCTATTGCTACTTATAAAGGTATGCCGATTACCAAAGGTAAAGGTCGATTCGGCCCCTTCGTGAAATGGAATGGCATGTTTGCCAACGTCAACAAAAAGTACGATTGGGAAAACCTGAGTGCCAACGATGCGATAGAGCTGGTGATGGCCAAAGAAGAAAAAGAAGCCAATCGGTTCATTAAACGTTGGGAGGGCCCAAAGATCGATATCGAGCAAGGCCGCTGGGGACCGTTCATTCGCTACAAGAAAAAGTCGATCAAGATACCGAAGATCAATGGCGAGCGAATTACCCGGGAGGCTGCGGCCGAAATGACGCTGGACGAGGTAAAGAAGCTGATCGAGGCCGAAATGCCCGGTGCATTTAAAGCAAAACCAAAAAAGAAAAAGGGCAAGTAGACCAACTTACCGCTTACCTAAACGATTTATAACATTATGGCAGAAGAAAAGAAAGTGGCCAAGCCCGCCGCCAAGAAGGGCAATCAACTGAATATAGAACTAACCGACGATATGGCCGAGGGCGTGTATAGCAACCTCGTGATCATAGGTCACAGCAATAGCGAGTTTGTGCTCGATTTTGTGCGTATGGTGCCCAACTCGCCAAAGGCAAAGGTGAAGAGTAGGGTAGTGGTGACACCCCACCACGCCAAACGTTTGCTGCGCGCCTTGGCAGACAATGTGAAAAAGTACGAGAAGCAATTCGGCCCGATTAGCGAGCCTACACCAGGCGGTAATGATGGACCGCAGTTTCCGCCCATGAACTTCACGCCCACAGCACAGGCGTAAGCGAATCAGATGAGTTCCCTCAGTCTGAATTCGATCTTCAATATTTCCCCCTTTCTTTCTGCGACAATGTTTATTCGCCTGCCTACCTTGCCTTCAAGTTTTTTATTGATACCATTTAGGGTAAGCAACGCGCCAGGTATACCATTGAAACGCTTGATAAAGTCGCCAGAGCGAAGACCCGCTTCATAAGCTGGGCTATTCGGAACGACATTGATAATTTGATAACGGGAGAGTTTTGGACCACCGGCACTTACCGTTAAGCCTGACTTGTCGAAGGGGAATTTGGATGGCCATTTGCCTTCGGCTCGGGCATATACCACTTCACGTGGGTAGTCGATGAATAGGTGAAAGCGTTTGAGTGCTTTGTTGCCGATGAGGCCATCTCTTTTGATGTCGAGACTGTCGAGATAGGCGGGAAAGTCTTGGAAAAACATGACCATACCGCCCATCTTATAGTCGCCTACGTTTAGGTTTCTGGCTCTGCCCACGGTGCCGAGAAGCTCGCCACCCAAGCCATTAGCGATTGGACTCAGTATGGTGGAATCTGGAAGTGGTAGGTTTTCATCTGGCTGAAAGAACAGCAGAAAACTCAAACTGGCACCTGAATCGATAAGCAAGCGCCTTTCGAACTGCTCGTTGGAATTGATATTGATCTCGGCCTCTACATACGGTCTGTTTCTTTCGAAGTAAGAGGGTAGAAGTTCGTGTTTCTTTGGTGGTTTGAATGAGGAGGGCTCATGGAGTTTTAGTACCCTTTTCTGATAGTTGATTTCTAGAACAAACCGCATTAAAAAGTCTCCGCCGATGATCCCGGCTATGGGGACGCCCGTCAAGTTCTCGAAATTGAAATCGTGGTCGGTCAATACCAGAACAGAACGATTTTTTGCAAGCAAGTTTTCCCCGATTTGCATGTTAATACCTACAGCTAGGAGGGCGGTAATGGAGGTGGTCAGGTCAGATCCTACGATCTCGAACTCGCGCTGATAGTTGGCAGACAGAATGTCGGTGAGCGTTCGGTCTAATATGATGGTGTGCTCGGCACCTGTATCGACAATGAAGTTGACGGGAATCAAATTATCGAGTACGACAGGTACGATGATGAAGTTATTCTCGAATCTAAATGGAATCTCTACTTTTTTTTGATTGCCTAAGATTCTCAGGTCTAGCTGACCGAATTGCGTGAACACCTTATTCGATGTGGAAAGAAGAAGTATGATTAAAAATAAAATATGTTTTAATTTGGTTGACATGAATTTATATGCAGAAATTGAAATATATCATTGAATCGAAGCAGCGAAAGGCAGTTAGATAACGTTAATATAACAGGAAACACACTTTAATGGGGGATTTTGACTTCTATTGTCTCAAATTGCACTTAGTGTTAATTTTATGAGAAGTCTCCTTGGTCGTTTGTGTATTGTTTTACAAATTTGCCAAGATTTTACGGCCTAGCAAAAAGATTAGTTCATTCGACTCACTGAATGCTAGTTCCAGTTTTTTTACCCGATCATGCCAAATGTTTTTTAAGAATAGCGATAAGCATGTCCCTCAAACGGTCGGATGGTTTATCATTTTTGTCGTTTGCACCTATTTATAACTTTCATGGGATAGATTTTGTGCAAGTGAAATCAACCAATTTTTTGTTAAAACTAAAGTAGTGTATGAAGCTTAATACATTGTCAATCAGCCGCCTGGGCGTGCTGATGCTGCTGTGTTTTGGACTGACGAGTGCTGCCCTTGCGCAGACGGCCGTCACCGGCACAGTAACCGACGCCGAGACAGGTGACCCTCTAATCGGGGCGAGCATCCTGGTTCTCGGCACTTCAACGGGTACAGTTACCGATTTCGATGGCAACTATACCCTGAATGTCCCGGCCAATGCCGAGGCGCTCATTTTCTCCTACACCGGTTTTTCAGCTCAGACTATCGAGCTGAGTGGTCAATCTCGAATCGACATATCACTTTCGCCTGGTGCCACGCTCCAAGATGTGGTGGTTGTCGGTTATGGTTCGGTACGGAAGGAAGATGCGACCGGTGCTGTAGTGGCACTAGGAGAAGACGACTTTCAGAAGGGTATCATTTCTTCACCCGAGCAATTGCTTCAAGGTAGAGCCGCAGGTGTGCAGATCACGCAAACCAGCGGTGAGCCCGGTGGTGGAATTAACGTAAGGATTCGTGGTACAGCCTCTGTTAGAGGTGGTAATGGTCCACTTTATGTAGTGGATGGTATTCCATTGGATAACTCAAATGCTTTGGGAGGCAGTGAGGCCTCCGGTCTTGGTGCAAGCTCTGGTCGTAACCCACTTAACTTCATCAATCCAAGCGACATCGAAAGTATCAACGTACTTAAAGATGCATCCGCAGCAGCCATTTATGGTTCTCGTGGTGCAAATGGTGTTGTAATCATAAAGACCAAAAGTGGTCTTGGTGGCACGAGCCCGCTTCAGTTTTCTGCTAGCACAGCTGTGTCATCTGTAGCTCGTCGTTTTGATCTTCTTTCAACTGAGGAATTTATTCAAGAAGCGGCAGAGGTCGGCGCAATGGACGTGGATAGAGGTGGAGATGTAGATTGGCAAGATGAGATTTTCAGAAATGCCTTCTCTCAAGATTACAGTGTAGCTTACGGAGGTGGAAATGAAAATTCGAACTACCGATTCTCACTTGGTTATTTGAATCAAGAGGGTGTTGTAGTAAAATCAGGCTTAGAAAGGCTCGTAGGTCGAATCAATGCAAATACTAAAGCATTGAATGATCGTTTAGAGCTAGGCGTTTCTTTGACCGCTTCTAGAATAAATGATGAATTTGCCCCTATCGTTAACGATGCTGGTTTTGAGGGTGACCTACTTGGAGCAGCACTTCAAGCAAATCCTACTCAGCCGATCTTTAATGAAGATGGCACTTTCTTTCAGGCTCAAGATTTTAGAAATCCAGTAGCTATTTCTACTTATATTGACGATGTGGCACAGACGACTCGTTTGTTAGCAAACATTACAGCTGGATTCAATATCACTGACAACCTGCAATACAAATTCACTTATGGATTCGATAACTCTGCTGGTGAGCGCAGAACTGACCGTGATGTTCGCCTAAGGGTAGGTGATATATTCGAACCTACAGGTAATTTCCCTGGCTTTGGGGAGGTCATTAGTGGTAACATCACAAATGAACTCATAGAGCATACCTTGAATTTTAATACAGATATTGGTAATAATCGCTTGGACCTACTTGCTGGGTTTAGCTATCAAACTTTTGACATAAGCCAGGCTATTTTCAACGTCACAAATTTGATTAATCCCGATATCCGTCCTACCGCTGCATTGGAGAATGTTAACTTGAATGATAATCCTAGATCTTATAGTGCTTCGTCAAGTGCAAGCTTTGAGGAGTTACAATCATTCTTTGGACGTGCTAACTTCAATATCCAGGAAAGATTTTTGTTGACAGCTACGGTAAGAATTGATGGATCTACTCGTTTTGGAGAGAACAACAAGTATGGAACATTTCCCAGCTTTTCTGCCGCTTGGCGTTTGAGTGAGGAAGATTGGTTTCCTGACCTTTTTGAATCATTCAAACTCCGCGCAGGTTGGGGTATAACCGGTAATCAGGAATTTCCATCAAATAACTTGTCTACAGGGGCAATCGACGTGAATGATGAAGGAGGTCAACAGCTAAGGAATCTACCTAACCCAGATCTTAAGTGGGAGGAAACTACCCAGTTTAACATAGGTGTAGATTTTGGATTCAACAACGGCAAAGTTACCGGATCACTTGATTACTTTAACAAGAGAACGGAAGACCTTCTATTTCCAACATTCAATGCTAACCCAGCACCTCCGGGAGCAGTATCTGGATTCGTAAATCTACCTAATCCGGTATTTAATCGTGGTGTAGAATTGACCCTTGATCTCAATCTGATAAATACAGCGAAGGCGAGCTGGAGTACTACACTTACTGGAGCTTATGTATTTAATGAGTTTGATCCAGACTTCGATCAGTTGCTTCAGACTGGGGCAATAGATGGTCAGGGTTTGACAGGTGCTTTCGTCCAGGCTATTGCTGGCGGGCGTCCACTTAACTCATACTTTATCCGGGAGTTTGGAGGCTACGACGACGCTGGAAATGCCATTTATCCAAATGGCGCAGACGTACTTACCTTTATCGGTGAGGACCCATTACCAGATGTCAATATTGGCTTGCTTAATCAATTCACTTTTGGTGATTTTGATTTCAACTTCTTCTTGCAAGGTGTATTTGGCTTTTCTGTTTACAACAACACTGCCAATGCAATTTTCTTACGTCCGAACCTAAGAAATGCACGTAACATTACTGTTGATGCCGCAAACTCTGAAGAAGGGCCAGCGAACTTTGGAGAGGCTAGTTCACGTTTTCTTGAAAGAGGAGACTTTGTAAGACTACAAAATGCCAGTCTCGGATATACCTTTGATACTGGAAACTGGGGAGCCATTTCAAGCTTGAGAGTGTTTGTCACCGGACAAAACCTCTTACTTTTCACAGATTACTCTGGTCCAGATCCTGAGGTCGATACTGACAAGTCTATCAACGGAGTTCCCAGTGTAGGTATAGACTATACCGCCTATCCTAGGGCACGAACTATATTGTTCGGTTTTAACGCTTCCTTTTAATTAGTAAATTATCATTGTTATGAAAAAAATCAATCTTTTACAATGGACTTTTTCGATGGTCCTAGTTGTATTTGCAATAGGCTTTTCAGCCTGTACAGACCTTGACGATGTTGTCGAAGATGGTCTTCGCGAAGAAGTCGTAGACAGAGAAACTTTGCCGCTGCCATCAGATCCTGCGGCAGCTCTGCAGACGGCTTACAATCAGCTTAATGGCTTTACAGACCAAACCGGTCTATTCGCCATGATGGAGCACACGTCTGATGAATTAATAGGCCCAACTCGTGGTACAGACTGGTCTGACTTTGGTGTGTGGCGCCAGTTGCATAGCCACCAATGGTCAAATGATCACAGAGATGTAGTCGATGAATTCAGAGATATTTCAGCGGCTTATTTTCAAGCTACTCAGGTTATTGCTGCTACTACTGATGTTAGTCTATTAGCTCAGGCTAGGTTTCTCAGGGGTTTCTTCATGATGTACATGGTCGATCTTTTCGGGCAGGTACCCTTCAGAGAAGCAACAGAAGGTGCAGCAATTCTACCTCGTGTAATTTCTAGAGCTGACGCGACAACGATGGTCATAGAGGATTTGGAATTTGCGATTGCTAATCTACCTGATTTTGAAGATGGGATTATCGGTAGAGCCAGTAAGCAGGCTGCTGAAGCTGTTCTTATGAAGGTTTTACTGAATAAGGGAGTTTGGACAGCAGACAACCCAGCAGGTCCATATAACTTTGAAGATGCTGATATGGATCGCGTCATCAGCCTTGCTGATGATATCGAATCTTCTGGATTCTTTGCATTAGAGCCTGCAGGTGAATACTTTGATATATTCTCACCTGATAACACGACTAATTCTGACGAGCCAATTTTTGGTATAACAAATGATGTTGGCAACAACAGAGGTAATACGCGTAACCGTGTTTACATGACTGTGCATTACAACCAAAATCCAAGTGGTTGGAATGGTTTCTCGACTTTATCAGGCTTCTACAACAAGTTTGATCAAGATGATGAGCGACTCGGTACCGACTACCCAGGAGTAACTGATGAATCAGGTCTGAGAGCTGGTTTCTTGATTGGTCAGCAGTTTGATCAGGATGGTACGGCACTAACAGATAGAGCTGGTGCACCGCTTGCATTTACTCCTGAAGTTGATCTACTTTACTCTAATGAGGTAAATGGTATTCGAGTAATTAAGTATACTCCAGATTATGGTGACCTTGAAAATCCAGGTAATGACTATGTCTTTGTGCGTTATGCCGATGTAGTCTTAATGGCAGCTGAGGCCCATCTACGCAAAGGTGAAAATGCTGATGCTTTGGCCTTAGTAAATGAAATTAGAGGAAACCGAGGTGTCGATGACTTGACGAGCATTGACGAAATGACACTTCTTGACGAACGTGGATTTGAGTTGTACTGGGAAGGCTGGCGCCGCCAAGACCAGATTCGTTTCGGAACCTTCTTGGGCACATGGGATGCAAAGCCTGAGGCTTCGCCAGAAGCTGCTCTGCTTTTCCCGATTCCATTGGTTCAGCTTAATGTGAATTCAAATCTCCGCCAGAATCCAGGATATAACTAATCTATGATTCTAATGGATAGGTTTTATTTTAAATAGAACCTAATAAACCGTAGGCTGGGTGATCAACCGATCATCCAGCCTGCGTTGGTTTTGGGGCGTTTTTATTGCTTATTAGTTTACTATCCAGATATATGAAATTGAGCAAGTACATAGTAGCTATCGTCATTGGGTTGTGGGTGACTACCTGCGGAAGTCCTTCCCCCTCCTCAACATCATTGGGAGATGAATTTACTCCACCAAAAGATGCTAAATTTCAAGAAGTAACAGCAGAAGAAAGTGGTTTTGATTTTGCCAATAATCTGGCCTTAGAAGCAGACTTCGATGTATTCCGTTATCGCAATTATTACAATGGCGGAGGTGTGGCCATAGGTGATGTCGATAATGACGGCAAGCCCGATGTGTATATGACCGCCAATACTGAAAGCAACAAGCTATTTCTAAATAAAGGCGAATTTAAGTTTGAAGATATAACCGAAAGCTCCGGTGCAGGCGGTACGCATGCTTGGTCGACTGGTGTGGCTATGGCAGATGTAAATGGCGATAATTGGCTGGATATTTATGTTTGTAATAGCGGCGATTTAAAAGGGAATAGGCGCGAAAATGAATTGTTTATCAATCAGCAAGACGGTACATTTAAAGAAGCAGCTGAAGATTACGGATTAGCGGATAGCGGATTTTCTACCCATGCTGTATTTTTCGATTACGATAAAGATGGCGATTTAGATTGCTATGTGCTCAATAATAGCTTTCAACCCGTAGCGCAATTGCAGCTGCGTAATTTGAGAAATATCAGAGACGAATATGGCGGAGATAAGTTATATCGAAATGACAATGGCAAGTTTATTGATGTAAGTGAAGAAAAAAATATTTTGGGTAGTGTGATAGCTTTTGGCTTGGGGGTAACGGTAGGCGATATCAATGGCGATGGTTGGGAAGATATCTATGTCTCCAACGATTTTTATGAACGCGACTATCTATACATTAATCAGCGAGATGGTAATTTTGTAGAATCTTTACCCGATTATTTATCGCATACCAGCCACTTTAGTATGGGGGCGGATATAGGCGATTTAAATAATGATGGTGCACCAGAAATATTCGTCACCGATATGCTGGCCGATAATTTAGAGCGGGTCAAGCAAACGACGAACTTTTTGTCCTACGATGAATATGTGCTTAGAATAAGAAAAGGCTTCCATTATCAAAGCATGCGCAATAGCCTGCAGCTGAACGACGGGCGGGGTAATTTCCAGGAAATCGGTCAGCTAACGGGTGTAGAAGCCACCGACTGGAGCTGGGGTGCCTTACTCGCCGATTTGGATAATAACGGTTATCGTGATTTATTTGTCTGTAATGGTATTTACAAAGACGTAACCGATCAAGACTTCGTCAATTTTTTGGCCAATGAAGAAAATATGGCTTCAGCCGAGCGGGGCGAAGAAATAGATTTTGAAGGATTTGTAGAGCGTATGCCATCGCGTAAAATATCAAATTATGCGTTTGCAAATTTTGGTGATTTAGAATTTGAAAATGTAACTGAAAATTGGGGTTTAGCTAGACCGACACACAGCAATGGTGCTGCTTACGGGGATTTAGACGGCGATGGTGATCTGGATTTAATCGTCAATAATGTAAATGCACCAGCGCTTTTATATCGAAATCAAACCCGCGAGCAGGACGGCGGACGCGCTTTGAGTTTCAATCTGACTTTAAATGGAAAAAATACAAGAGCCGTAGGAAGTAGGATTACTATTTATAAGGGTGAGGAAAAAATTGTATACGATCATATGCCTATGAAAGGTTTTCAGTCGAGCATGGATTACTGTGCCGTGATCGGTATCGGTAAAGGCGTAGTGGATAGCGTAATGGTTCGCAGTCCGTATGGTGAATTTATTCGTATTGATGGGGAAACTGCCATGGAGAATAACTTGCACGAAATTAATTTTTCAATTTCTTCATTTTCTGGTGACCAGTCGCTGAATAATCAGTCAATTCAATATCCAAATAACCTGGATCAAACGGCTAAATTTTTTGGTGACGAGCCGCCGCTTTATCGTGAGAATTTTTTCATCGATTTTGATTACGAGCCTTTAGTTTATCACATGCGCTCGGCCGAAGGGCCACGTATGGCACAGTCGAGTACGGGAGATTTGTATTTACCCGGTGCGGCTGGTCAGAGTGGCAGCTGGTGGCAATTGAAAGATGGTCGCTACCGGCAAGTGGCGTGCAATGCGCTTCGTGCCGATGCCGATTTCGAGGATACGGATGCCCTGTGGTTCGATGCAGATGGAGACGGCGATGAAGATCTCTACGTAGTCAGCGGCGGAACCGAATATCTCGATCGCCCTCCTTTATTGGCCGATCGTATCTATCTGAGGGAAGGCAATGATCTGGTGCGTGGCAGAAGAAACTTGCCGCGCAGTCAGTGGGCGGGCAGCAGTATTTGTAGTCTGGATATCGAAGGCGATGGCGATCTCGATCTGGTCATCGGTAGCCACCTCAATAACGATGGTTTCGGCTTGCCCGTACCGACCAGGTTGTTAGAGAATAATGGAAAAGGACAATTTCGAGATGCGACCCAAACCTTAGCACCCGAGCTGGCTTCCATTGGGTTGGTGACGCGCGTAGTAAGTGCTGACTTCGATGGTAATGGCAAACCTGACCTGGCATTGGCCGGAGAGTTTATGCCCATTACGCTGTTATTTAACGAAGGAGGCAGACTTTCGCGAGTAGAAGCCTTGCCCAATAGCCGAGGCATGTACCGTGGTCTGGCCGTCGACGACCTAGATGGAGATGGTCGAGCCGATTTGGTGGTCGGCAATCTGGGGCTCAACTCCCGCTTCCGAGCCAGCGAAGAGCAGCCTATGCACTTGTATGTGAACGACTTCGATCAGAATGGCACTGTCGAGCAGATATACGCATTAACAGAAGACGATGGTGAAGTTTATCCTATGGCACTGCGTCATATCCTAGGCGCAGTTATGCCATCGGTCAAGCAGCGTTTTCCGACTTATGCCGACTATCAAGTGGCTAGTGCCCGGGAAGTAATACCTGCTCTGGATTCAGAGAAAACCGAGAAACGATCGTTTACTGGTTTCGAGCTACTAGAAGAAAATACAGTAAACTATACAGCGGATAATTTTGCCACAGGTATTTGGTTCAATCGCTCGGATGGTTGGTCATGGCGACAGCTGCCGTGGCAGGCTCAGCTTTCTCCTAATTACGCTGTTTTGATCGAGGACCTTAACGGTGACGGGGCGAAGGACATCATCTTAGGCGGGAATTTCTACGGCACTCAGCCCGAAATTGGACCTTATGATGCCAGTAGGGGAGCCGTGCTCATCAATGGAGGTAGTGGCAACTTTACATTAGCTAAGCAGCAGTTGCCATTAAATGGTCAAGTTCGTGATTTCGAGCTGGTGGAATCTAATGGCAAGAATTACCTAATTGTAGGAAGGAATAGTGCGGCGATCCAAGTGTTAGAAATTAGTGGGTATGAGATTGTGCAGTAAAAGAGGATCGGTTTTGTTGCTTCTGGATTTTTTTAAAAATCCAGAAGCAACAAAACTACTCTGGTTATTCATTCTACTTTTTTTCAGTGGTTGCATTGATAAAAGTAGTGACCTAAATAAAAGGTTTCTGCTCAAATCACCTACTGAAACTGGCATCACCTTCCGCAACGACCTCAAGGCCAATGCCGAGCAAAATATTTTCAACTACCTCTACTTCTACAATGGTGCCGGGGTAGGCATAGGCGATCTCAATGGCGATGAGCTACCGGAGATATACTTCACTTCCAATCAAGGTGCGGACGAGTTATACCTCAATCTCGGAGGTATGCACTTCGAAAATCGGTCGGATGTACTTGGAGAGACCGCTAGAGATTGGTCGACCGGGGTGACTTTTGCAGATGTGAATGCCGACGGGCTACTCGACATTTACGTGAGCGTAGCCGCACCCATTAGCGAGAATCCCAACGCCAAGAATCGACTATACATCAACGAAAGCAGTAATGGTGAGCTAAGGCTACGCGAGGCGGCAGCAGAGTATGGGCTCGATCAAAGGGGATATGGTACCCAGGCCGCTTTCTTCGATTACGATCGTGATGGCGACCTCGATTGTTACCAGCTCAATCATAGCGTACACGCGCTAGGTACTTTTAAGAAGCGGTCTACACAGGTCGGCACGGTGAGCGAGTTGGCTGGCGACCGGTTGCTAGAACGTACCGACGAAGGATATTTGGATATTTCCAAAAAGGCAAATATCAAGCAATCGGCACTTGGCTATGGCCTCGGCCTCAGCATAGCCGACATCAATCAAGACGGCTGGCCGGATATCTACATCGGCAACGATTTTCACGAAGACGACTACGCCTACATCAACCAAAAAGACGGGACTTTCAAGGATGAGTTGCGCCAAATGATGCCCCACACCAGCCGCTTTACCATGGGCACCGATATAGCCGATCTCAACAACGACGGGCGGCCAGAGATCGTCAGCCTTGACATGCTCCCTAACGATCCGGTCGTGCTTAAAGCAGCTGCTGCCGAAGACCCCTACGACATCTGGCACATGAAACAACGCCAGGGCTATTGGCCTCAGTTTTCGCGCAACAACCTTCAATTCAACCTCGGTATACCACCCGGCGATAGCCTGCCCCGATTCGGCGACAGAGGTATACAGGCGGGCATATACGCCACCGACTGGAGCTGGTCGGTGCTTATGGAAGACTACGATCAGGACGGGCTCCGCGACATCTTCATCTCCAATGGCATACTCGGCCGCTCCAATGACATGGATTACATCAATTACGTAACCGAAGATGCAATACAGTCCCGACTCAAAGACATGCAGGTCGACGAAGATGATCTCCGATTAGCCGATAAAATGCCTGTCATCAAAATACCCAATGCGGCCTTCAAGAGCCGAGGCGATGGCACCTTTGCGCCGGTTAGTGAAGACTGGGGCTTCGATGCGAATACCTTCAGCCACGGCACGGCCCACGGCGATCTGGACGGCGATGGCGACCTGGATCTCGTTATCAATAATGTCAACGATCTGTCTGGTATTTATGAAAACCAGACGCAGCAAATCGACTCTGTTCAGCTACTCAAAATTAGGCTGGTCGGCAGCGAAAAAAACAGTTTGGCTTATGGTGCAAAAATCGAGATACGCAAAGAAAATAAGGTGCTTTTCAGCATCGATCAGCAGCCTGTCAGAGGCTTCCAATCTAGCGTTGATCCCGGAAAATTAATCGTAGCATTTCAGGAAGAATACGCTGGAACAATCTTGCGAACCTACTGGCCAGAAGGCGAAATAAGTGAGCAAATTATTGATCGAGCCGGAGACTTAGTCGTTGAAAAAGCTTCTTCAAATTTTGTACTTCCGCAGGTAGAGTCCAATACTAGCAACCGTGGGATTCCCAATTCTTCAACTTATCAAATTGATTTAGCTGCTAATTACGGACTTGATTTTTTACACGAAGAAAATATAGATTTCGTCGACTTCAACCGGGAGGCACTCATGCCGCATATGATCAGTCGGGAAGGTCCAGCTATCGCCCAAATCGAGCTAGGTGGCAAAGACGTTGTTTTTATCGGTGGGGCTAAGTGGCAGGAAGGGGCCTTGTACTCCGTCTCAGAAGGTCCGTCGTTCAAAAAGATACCTGCACTTGCTTTTGAAGATGATGCCAAATCTGAGGACGTCGATGCCTTAGCTCTCGACTACAACCGCGACGGACTCGACGACTTACTCGTCCTATCTGGCGGCGGCGAGTTTCCCGACGATCACGAGGCGAATGAGCTACGCTTTTACAAACAAACCGCATCAGGAGGTTTAGAGCGAGATACAGATGCGATCCCGAACCCGATCAGACTAACCGGTAGCAAGCTGGCTAAACTCGATCTACGCGATGGTAGTACCCAAGTCGTCGTTGCCGGGCGAGCAAAAGTGAACAACTATGGCGAAGCACCGCCTATGTATTTGCTAACCATAGATGATCGGGGTAATATGGAGACCAAATTGCTGGAAATTGACTGGACAGCAATCGGGGGTGCTGGGTTGATAACCGACTTAGCTATAGCCGATGTCACCCAAGATGGGCTAGCAGACTTGGTCATTGCTAGTGAGTGGGGCCCATTGATCATGTTTCAGGGCAGTGAGCGTGGATTCCTGTCTCAAAGCCATACCCTTCAAGAGAATGTGCGAAGAGACGGCATACTAGTAATTAGTCCACCTGTGGAAGTCCTCCCTTCGAAAAACGGCTTATGGTCTGCGCTGGCCGTTGCAGATGTAGATGATGACGGCGACCTCGATATACTAGGTGGCAATCTGGGATTAAATAGCAAGCTCGCCGCTGACCCCGGCCGCCCGGTTAATATGTATTACGCCGATTTCGATGGCAACGGTCGCCGGGAGCAGTTGATCACCTATACGTCTAGCTTGGGTGAACGGCTGTTTGCTACCCGCGAGGAAATCATTTCTCAGCTTCCAGGTTTGCGCCAGATCGTTCCTGATCATACCAGCTTTGCTAATGCTGGATTGAGAGACCTTTTCTCCACTGATCAGCTGGATGAAGCAGCATCCTACACGGTCGATCAAACTCAGTCGGTCTGGCTAGAAAACCAAGGAAATGGTAGTTGGAAATCCCACAATTTACCCGCCGATATCCAATCCGGGCCAGTAGAACTTATACTGCCTGGTCTTCAAGATGACTGGCTCTTCTTCGGTCAAAATCGGGGCGCAAATATTCATCGGGGCCACTACGATGCATCGCCCGGCTGGTCGCTGGCTGCAGATTATTTCGGTGGGGAATTGATGATCAGGCCTACTCCCGTTTTTGTCGAAGGACGGATAAGAAATGGACTGAAATTACAGTCTGAAGAAGGTTTGTTTTACCTACTTGCCATAAATGGGGGTGATTTGAAACTGATTCGCGATTAGAAAGGTGTGTACACGTATAGGCATACGTAGAAACACCCGTTTTGAACATATCGTCATTCTGCCTCTTTAGCCAGTATGCGTACAACCAAATTCATCCTAATCTTGATCTGCGTCCTTTGGTGTAGCTACCTTTTTGCCCAGGAGATCAATGATCAGCTACTCCAATTTAACCAGCGCAATATCGATCATCAAAAGACGGCCATGATTGCCTTGGGTGGTTGGGCGGTTGCGAATATTGGTGTTGGGCTAGGTTTTAGTCAAAGCACGACGGGAGAAACGAAGTACTTCCACCAGATGAATGCACTTTGGAATACGGTGAATCTAGCCATCGCAGGTATTGGATATTGGTCGATTTCGGGTGCGGATGCTGCGGGTTGGGATCTGGCTACCGGTTTGAGCAAGCATCAGAATTTTCAAAAGATCCTGCTCTTTAATGCCGGTCTGGATATAGGTTATATTCTGGGTGGTATTTATTTGCAAGAACGCGCTAGAAGGCCAGATGTCAATAGTGATCGACTGCGCGGTTTTGGGAAGGCCATCGTTTTGCAGGGCGGCTTTTTGTTCGCTTTTGATTTGATCAATTACTTCATTGCTAATGGGAAGGGAGCGGATTTGGACCTTAGGCTTGGTGCAGTGAGTAACGGTATCGGCTTGGTTTGGAATTTTTGAATTCTTGTAAGCGGCCCAGCGGAGCTGGGCCGCTTACAAGTTTAAAGTTTTAGCACCGAAATAAACTTCTCTAACACCGCTGCATCCTTCACTCCCGGTTCGGTTTCAAACCTGCTATTCAAATCTACGCCCCAGAATTGTGGATGTTGTAATTGCGAGATGCGAACGGCATCGCTTGGGCCGATACCTCCGCTGAGTAAGAATGGTGTTAGGCCTTTATACTCTTCGAGCCGATGCCAGTCCCATTGATGGCCAGTCCCGCCTTGCGCATTGGAGCTTTTAGTATCGAAGACGAACCATTCACAAGCACCGGTATAGTCATTGGTCATAGCAAAATCGAACTCGTCATCTATGCGAAAGGCTTTGGACAAACCGGCTTTATAGCGAGTGGAAACCGACCAGAGTAGCTGTAGCTCACGGCAGTAGCCAGCACTTTCGTTGCCGTGCAGTTGCACATGGGTGAGCCCGTAATCGTGAATGGTGTTGAGGATGTAATCGACTTCGGCATTTACGAAAACGCCTACACGATGGGTGTCTTCTACCTCTTCCTCATGGTCTTTCAGCCATTTAGCTAGGTCATTATCCTTACTCACATCACGGGGGCTCGCCTCGTGGAATATGAAACCCAGCATATCCGCACCTGCTGCTTTTACCGCCAGGATGTTTTCGGGCTGGGTGAGTCCACAAACTTTTATTTTCATGCTGGGGCTTCTTGAGAAGATTCGGAGAGTTGGTGGAGTGACGTTATGAAATCGCGGCAAGCCTTACCGGGGTCTGTTTTGGACATGAAGTGGGTACCGATCAAGTAGCCCCGGTAACCGACCCTGCGCAAGTCTAAAACCTGCAAAGGATCATGTATAGAACTCTCGCTGATCGGTAGATGACCTTCCGGTATCTGGTCGATCAAGCGGCGGCTGTGGCCGATGTCTTCTGTAAAATTTTTAAGTGCCCGGTTGTTGACGCCCACTATGTCTACGGCTTGATTGATGTGGCCCAGCTCGTCAGCAGAATGTAGCTCACAGAGTACTTCTAGCCCATTTTCGTGAGCGGCGATGGCCAGCTCTTTCAACTGCTTGGGATCGAGGACAGCTGCTATGAGCAAAACGGCATCTGCGCCCATGGATCGAGCTTCGAAAATTTGATACTCGTGCCAGACGAAGTCTTTTCGCAGCAGAGGAATATCTACAGCTTGTCTGACCATCTCGAAGTCTTCCGATTTTGCCCCGAAGTAATGCTCGTCAGTCAGTACGGAAATGCCCGCTGCACCGGCTTGCGAATAAGATTTGGTTATAGACTTGGGTTCTGCGGCTAAATTGATGTCTTTTTGAGAGGGAGATCGCCGCTTGAATTCAGCTATGATTCCGAAATGATCGGAATTTTCAATGGACGATCTTAGGCTTCGGCGTGTGCGATCATAGTAAGGCGAATCGTTTAAACTACTCATCGGGCGATCGTTTATCCGCCGCTTGACTTCGGATCGCTTGTGGGTCATTATTTCATCTAGAATATTGGGCATGATGCAAAGATAAATTTAAAATTTGCTCAAAAATTCTAAGAATTTTTGAGCAAATCATGTTCTCAACCATCTCAACACTTTGCCGTCATCTCGGCAAGCGGTGAGCAGCCTTCTCATGCTTCTTTTTAGCAATGGGTGTTCGATTTTTGGTGCCACTTCGCATAATGGTACCAATACAAACCGACGCACCGCCAGCCTGGGGTGGGGGAGAATAAGATCTTTGGTATCCACGATTCTATTGCCCATGACGAGCAGGTCGATATCTATGGTTCTGGGTCCCCAGTGTTCGTGGCGCTCGCGGCCAAGCTTTTGCTCTATTTCTTGGCATATGGTCAGGCAATCTTCTGGATTATAGTCGGTTTCGATTTCTATGACCTGGTTTAGAAAGTCGGCCTGATCGGTTCGGCCCCAGGCGGCGGTTTGGTACATAGACGACTGATTGGTCAAGTTGCCGAGTTTTTCATCGCAAAGCACGCGTGCACGAGCGAGGTAAATCTCCCGTGGTTCAATGTTAGAACCGAGCTGGATCAGCAACTTTGCCATAGCTAGCTTTTGTAGGGGGTACGGGCCAGAATGGATCGGCCGAGGGTGACGCCATCGGCATATTCGAGCTCGCCGCCAAAGCTTACGCCCCGGGCGATGTTACTCACATTGACATCTATGCCCCGCTCGGTCAATTGCTTGTTGATGTAAAAGATGGTAGTATCTCCATCAATAGTTGGACTAAGGGCCATGATCAATTCTTTGGTTTCAGAAAGGGCGGCCCGCTGCATGAGATCGGATATGGTCAAATCTGCAGGGCCAACGCCTTCAATGGGTGTGATCAGTCCACCGAGTACGTGGTATCGGCCTCTGAAATGCTGGGTGTCTTCGATCGCCATCAGGTCGCGTACGCCTTCTACCACACAGATTAGAGAGTCGTCCCTGGCTGGGTCTCTGCAAATGCTACAGATATCGTCATCGCTCAAATTGCCGCAGCGCTTACAGGTTTTGATGCCCGTTCGCATTTTTTGGATGGCCTCGGCAAATTCCGTTGTGACCTCTTCGGGTTGTTCGAGTAGGTGGAGCGCCAACCTAAGCGCAGATTTACGTCCTATACCGGGTAGGGCAGCAAAGGCTTCGACGGTATCTTTAATGAGGTTGCTGGAGAAATTCATAGCTGGATCGGGCTACAAAGAAAATCAATTTTGCTAACTGCCAAGCAAACCGCATTTTTGTGACTTGCGTTTATACAACAACAAAAACACAAGCAATCTGATATGGCTGAGGTGATTACGATGCCGCGCATGAGCGATACGATGGAGGAAGGCAATATTGTTGCCTGGCTCAAGCAAGAGGGAGACTCGGTAGAGCCCGGCGATACGCTAGCCGAGGTGGAGACCGATAAAGCCACCATGGAGCTGGACTCCTATTTCGAGGGGGTACTGCTACACATCGCTATTAAAGAAGGACCGGTGCCTATCGATGCACCTATAGCCGTGATCGGCGAGGAAGGTGAAGACTGGCAGGCTGCTCTCGACGCTATTAGCGGGGGAGGTTCAGCCAATGGAAGTGCAGTCACTGAAGAAGCTGCTCCTGCGCCTGCCGAAGAAGCTACCCCTGCTCTACCAACGCCTGCTCCTGCCCCTGAACCTCAGCCCACCGCTGTGGCCAATGACGAGCGCATAAAGGCTAGTCCCCTTGCCAAGAGCATGGCCAAGGAAGCGGGCTTGGACTTAGCTACGATGAGCGGCACGGGCGAAAATGGCCGCATCGTCAAGCGGGATATCGAAGCCGCTATGGCTCAGAATGGTCATGCGGCATCAGCACCGGCGACCATGCCACAACAGGTGGCCACTCCACCTGCGCCTACTGCTCCGCCACAGACTGCTGCAGAAGTACAAACGCAAACGGCACCAAAGCCACAGGTACCCGCCTTTTCTTTCAATGGCGGGCAGGAAAATTATCAGGACACGCCAGTCTCGCAGATGCGCAAGGTGATCGCCCGCCGGCTGAGCGAGTCCAAATTCGGGGCTCCTCACTTCTACCTGACTGTCGAGATCGACATGGGCAAAGCCTGGGATCTGCGCAAACAACTCAATGAGGTAGCACCAGTCAAGATCAGTTTTAATGACTTGATCGTAAAGGCCGTAGCCGTCAATTTGCGCAAGCACCCAGCCGTTAACTCCAGCTGGATGACCGATAGCATCCGCACCAATGGTGACGTAAACATCGGCGTGGCCGTAGCCGTAACCGATGGCCTGCTCGTACCCGTCGTTCGCCATGCAGACATGAAGTCGCTCTCCCAGATCAATGTCGAAGTCAAAGAGATGGCAGGCCGTGCCAAAGACAAGCGACTTTCACCGGAAGAAATGAGTGGTAATACCTTTACCATAAGTAACTTAGGCATGTTTGGCATAGAAGAGTTTACCGCCATTATCAACCCACCAGATGCTTGTATCCTGGCCGTAGGCGGTATTATCGAAAAGCCGGTCGTTAGGCGTGGCGAGATCATTCCCGGGCGTATCATGAAGGTCACGCTGAGCTGCGACCACCGGGTCGTAGATGGGGCAACGGGCGCGCAGTTCTTAAATGATGTAAAAGCGACGTTGGAGGAGCCGGTGAGGCTTTTAGTTTAACTTGATTCCTCGTTCGCGTGAATTGCTAACAAAGAATTATTTGAAGAGATCACTCAAGCTCTCCGCTTCCTGCGGCTTCAGCCTTCCAGCTAAGACTAAACGAAGCTCCCGCCTGCGCAGCGCACTCTCATAGCGCTGCTGCTCGATCTCGGTCAATGGCAACACGGGCGGTACCTCTGATGGCTTACCATTCTCTTTGTCCAGACCTACGAAGGTAAAATAGGCGTGGTGGGTCCGTCTTTCGTTGGTCCCTTGAAAACTGGCGGCGAACACTTCGACGAAGACTTCCAGGCTAGTGCGGAAGGCACGGGTCACGGTTGCTTCTAGGGTGACGACCTCACCATTAAGGATGGGATCGCCGAAGGCTACATTGTCTACAGAGGCGGTAACGACAGGCTTACCGCAGTGTTTGCCAGCACAGATGGCGCAGACCGTATCCATCCAGCGCAGCATATTGCCGCCCATGAGGTTGTGCTGCGGGTTGGTGTCGTTGGGCATGACCAGCTCGGTCATGACGGTACGGCTGTCGGAAATACGCTTGGCCTGCTTTTGGTTTGACATAGACGGCAGAGATTAAACGATCATCACGCCGGGCTTGTCGAGTATGGGCAAGTTGCGCATGAAATCATCGGTGATGGAGCCCGCTACGAAGACGAATTTCTTGTCGAGCATATCCTGACCGAGGTTAAAAGATACCCAGTATTCGTTAGCGAGCTCAAAAAGCTCGGGCTGTATGGGCTCGACCTTGACAGCAGATTGGGCGGGGATGGTTTCAAAGAAGTGACGTAGGGTAGTCGTCACCTTATCGCGTCCTTCCAGCTGGCCGTAACCTTTGCTCGCAATGATCACATTGGTCAATTCCTCTTCGCGAAGATTGATGAGATAAGTATCCCAAAGCTCTTCGCCGCTTACTTCGCCTGATCTTGGCACGATGGCTACAGCCACATCAGTGACTTTTATGGCCTTAATATCCTTTTTCATTATGGCTTGGGTTGGATTATGAGATGGCCTCTACACCGGGTTTTTCTATAACGCCGCAAAGGTACGATTTATGTGAATGGCTACATAATGCTTCTGGGAATTGAAAACTTAGACTTTGACGGTTTTCCATTTTCCAGTGCGAAATAAAAAATAGGCTAATACACCCAGCACGGCGTTAGCAATCAATAGTGCATAACAAACGCCGGCTAACCCCCAATCGAAAACAATACCGAACAGATACCCCAGTGGCATCTCCACAATCCAAAAAGCAATGAAGTTTAGGAGAGTAGGCGTTCGGGTATCGCCTGCACCGTTGAAGGCATTGCTGAATGCCATACCTGCACCAAATAGCGCATAGCCAAAACCGAATATGCGCAGAGAAAGAACGCCTGGTTGCCTGGCAGCTTCGTCTTCGGCGAAGGTATAGACTAGCGGTTCTGCAGCTATAATATAAATGATGCCTACGATGAGCATATAAGCTGTAATGAGTTTGAGGCTTATCCATACGCCTTGCTCGGCTCGATGAGCTTGTTCGGCCCCCAAATTTTGGCCTACGAAAGTAGCGGTAGCATTGGCCAGTCCCCAGGCGGGCAAAAATGTGAAGATGACTAATCTGATGGCCACTTGATAGCCTGCAACCACTGCGTCGCCGCCCGTTTCTGCGACTATGCGCATGAGCACGATCCAGCTTGCTGATGCAATGATATATTGGAAAGCACCCGTACTGGCGATTCTGCTTAGCCTGCGCATCATGTCCAAGTCGATGCCCCAGCGACCTAAACTGAGATTCACGATAGACCGCCCGCCTAGTAAGAGATATAGCTGATAACCCACGCCTATGCTTCGGCCGATGGTGGTAGCCACTGCTGCTCCAGTCACACCCATGGCCGGAATGGGCCCGAGCCCAAAGATGAAAATGGGATCGAGTACGATGTTTATACCGTTGGCCAGCCAGAGCACGCGCATGGCCTTGGTTGCTTCACCCGCTCCCCGGAAGACTCCGTTGAGTAGGAAGAGCAACATGATCACACTGTTGCTCGCGTACATGATACGGGTATAGGTCGCACCTTCAGCCACGACCTTTTCGCTCCCGCCCATCAAGCGAAGAAGATCAGGGGCGAATATAGTTCCCGGAATGGCTATCAACAGACTTACCCCAAGTGCCAGCCAAATGGCCTGGCGAGCAGCTTTAGCTGCATTCTGGGGCTCTTTCTCACCGACAAAGCGTGCGATCATAGCCATAGGGGCAATACTGAGACCAATGCCCAGACTGTAAATGATCGTCAGACTAACCTCCGTTAGACCGATTGTAGTTAAAGCCTCGACACTTACCTTGCCAACGAAGTAAGTATCGACCAGCGAAAAGATCGACTCCATGGCCATCTCCAGCATCATCGGAATGGCCAATAGTGCCATGGCTCGTTTTATTGAGCCACTGGTAAAGTCGTTTTGCTCCCCGCGAAGGGCGTCTTGAATCAGGGAGATGTATTTGCGCATGGAAATAAGCTATTGCCGGGCTCCAGAACGCGGTTAAGCAGATAATAAGTTCCGACTATCCTAATCTGTCTATACAATTCAAATCCTCGAAGGCTTGCTTGAGTCTGGCTTGAAAAGAGACCTCTGCTTTGCGTATCCAATTCCGAGGGTCGTAGAACTTCTTGTTTGGCTTGTCGTCGCCATCGGGATTGCCGATTTGGGCTTGCAGGTAGGCTTCGTTTTCAGCATTGAAAGCTCTGACGCCATCCCAGTAAGCCCACTGTAGGTCGGTATCGATATTCATTTTGATGGCACCGTAGCTGATGGCTTCGCGAATCTCTTCTTGGCTGGAGCCGGAGCCACCGTGGAATACGAAGTTGATGGGGTTGTCTTGCCCTAGTCCTTTGTGCTCGCGCAGATACTCTTGCGAGTTTTTGAGGATGATAGGACGTAGCTCGACGTTTCCAGGTTTATAGACACCGTGCACATTGCCGAATGCAGCCGCAATGGTGAAGCGATCACTTATGGCCGAAAGCTTATCATAAGCCTGGGCGACCTCTTCGGGCTGGGTGTAGAGTCGGCTGCTATCTACGTCGGTATTATCTACGCCGTCTTCTTCGCCGCCGGTCACGCCGAGCTCTATCTCTATGGTCATACCGATCTTGTGCATGCGCTCGAAGTAGCGGGCACTAATTTCCAGATTCTCTTCTATGGGCTCTTCACTCAGGTCGAGCATGTGTGAACTGTAGAGGGGGAAACCTCTCTTGGCGTGAAACGCCTCACCGACTTCGAGTAGACCATCTATCCATGGCAGGATTTTTTTGGCACAGTGGTCGGTATGTAGCACCACGGGTACACCATAGGCTTCGGCCATGGTATGTACGTGCATGGCACCACTTACACCGCCTTTGATGGAGGCCTCCTGCTTGCTGTTGTCGAGTCCTTTACCAGCGAAAAAGGCTGCTCCACCATTCGAGAATTGAATGATGACTGGTGAATTTACCTCTCGGGCAGTTTCCAAAACGGCATTGACTGTGCTGCTGCTCGTCACATTGACGGCAGGTAGGGCGAAATCTGCATCGTTGGCATAATTGAACAGTTCGGTAACTTCGTCGCCGTGTAAGACACCGGCTCTAAATTTAGGCTTAGACATGGTTTACTATGTTTTGCACAAAGGAACGATAATTTGATGAACCTTTTCTACGACCCCAACGCTCAAGAAGGCCTCCATGAGCTGGCAGAAAACGAGGCCCGTCACCTCATACGTGTACTCAGGCGAAGGGTGGGCGATGCCGTGCAAGTAGTCGATGGGAAAGGAACCGTCTTTACTGGTCGTGTACATGATCTTTCTTCTACAAGTTGTACACTCGACCTGCGTAAGTCTAAACAAAAACCATCTCGATCTATACACAACATCACCCTGGCCGTTGGCCCCACTAAGAAGGCAGACCGCATAGAGTGGTTGGTAGAAAAAGCGACAGAAATCGGTTTCGACCGCTTGCAACCCGTCTTATGTGCGCACAGCGAAAGACCTAAATTGCGCTTAGATCGACTGGAAAAAGTCGCCATCTCGGCTATGAAGCAATCCCTGCAAAGCCACCTGCCACAGATAGATGAAATAGTCGAGTTTTCCGATTTTTTGGTCGAAGATTCTGAAGACCAAAAATTCATCGCCTACTTAGGCGATGAGTTAGAAGAACCCGTAAAAAATTTGGTTGAAGCATACACCCCTGAGTCCGGTCGAGGCGTTAGAATACTGATTGGTCCGGAAGGCGGATTCAGCCCATCAGAAGCTGCTCAAGCTATGAAAGCTGGTTTCCAGCCCGTCCGCCTCGGCCCGAACAGATTGCGCACCGAGACGGCTGCACTTTATGCCGTACAAAGCCTTAATATTGCCCAAATTTTGGCCCTATGAAAAAGATAGCAGGAATACTATTTATTTTTTTTCTGATTTGCAGCGCAGCTGCAAATCAGAAAAGCTCTTCTCTTAAGCTGGCCCTACTCAAATACAATGGCGGCGGCGACTGGTACTCCAATCCCACGGCTTTGCCCAACCTGGCGCAGTTTTGTAACCAGTCTTTGGGTACCGATTTCGATATCAATTATGCTACGGTCGAGGTGGGTAGCGCGGAGCTCTTCAACTACCCCTGGCTGCACATGACGGGCCACGGAAACGTAGTCTTCAACGACCAGGAAGCCGAGAACTTGCGCATGTATCTTATGGCCGGGGGTTTTCTGCACATCGACGATAATTACGGCATGGACCCATTCGTGCGCGTAGCTATGAAAAAGGTCTTTCCAGAGCTGGAGTTTGTGGAATTACCCTTCGACCACCCGATTTATCACCAGAAGTACGACTTCAATCGCGGTCTGCCCAAGATTCACGAGCACGATGGGGGTTCGCCTCAAGGTTATGGCTTAATCTACGAAGGACGGGTTGTTTGTTTTTACAGCTTCGAGAGCGATCTGGGCGATGGTTGGGAAGATGCGGAAGTGCACAATGATCCGGTCGAGGTAAGGGCGGCAGCACTACAAATGGGGGCGAATATTGTGCAGTATTCTTTTTCTAGATAATCTATTTAGAAATTACCCATTTTTTGCCTTCGGCCAAGTATCGCTTAATATTCAACCAAAATGCCGTAAAAAGGTAAAGCAAGACCGGAGAGCCCAGCGTCAGACAAGAAATATAGATAAAGTACAGCCGCACCCGTCGCCTGTGCAGACCCATCCGGTCGGCTAGGTAGGTACAAACACCAAAAGCGGATTGCTCGAGAAGTCTACGTGTACGTTCCATGATGTCTTTGCTTGCTACAAATTGCGAGGTAAAAAACTACGATTGGCGCAATTGGGTTCACGCAACGCCAATAAATATACCGTTCTCATTGCCTCCAAGAAAAGACCATTCACGTAAACGCTTTGTTGTCAGCCAAATATTTTCGATTTCAGCCAACTCGCCTCTACTTTTCGGACAGTGCAGCCTTCTAAATCACTCAACTTCACCCCTTCGATGCGGTGCCTGATCAGCCGGAGTACGGGAAAGCCAACAGCGGCACACATACGTCGCACTTGCCGGTTTTTGCCTTCCGTCAGGGTCAATTCCAGCCAGGAGTCGGGAACTGAGGCTCTATACCTGATTGGCGGATTTCTTTTTTGTACTTCCGCAGGTGGGTCCATTACTCGCGCCTTGGCCTTTCTCGTGCTATACACTTTCTTATTGATCCTAATGTCGACCCCGCTTCTCAATTGCTTTAAGGCGGTATCATTCGGTATACCTTCCACCTGTACCCAATAGCTTCGCTCATGTCCAGAAGTAGGGTCGAGTAGCCTATGATTCAAGCTTTTATCATTGGTTAGCAAAAGTAAGCCTTCACTGTCTCGATCCAGCCGCCCGACGGGATACACATCTGGCGGAAAGTCATATAGCTCGCCTAAGACCCGATGGTGGTCTGCCTCTTTGGTGAATTGGGAGAGCATCTCGTAGGGTTTGTTGATAAGGTAGTAGTGCAATTGTGTCATTTCAACTTTGGTTACAGGCAATGTAGGGATAACTCGGCTATCGCCTCGCGGGATTCACCCCCCGATTAAATCGGGCTCGTTGTAATAGACTCGTTGTCGCGAATCGGGATAAACTTGACTATCAGTATTGTTGGGATAAACTCGCTATCACGATTCGGGATAAACCTCTCTAGAGAAAAGTGAATGTATGATTTAGAGTCCCAGCGACCGTAGGAAGCTAATCACGCGATGCCGATAGGCGAGCAAGTCCCATGAGGGCCGTAGGTCCGAATTATTCCAAAGATCGTCAGGAAATAAACTTTTGATGCAATTTGGAACCCAGATACCTACGTTTTATTGCAGTCCCTCACGACCTTTATAGTCAACCTCATTTACCCCACACGTTGCGCCTGATATTTACTTTACATATTTGGTTATTTACATCGTTTTCGCTCTTGCATGCTCAAGGTGTACTTCCCATACGTCAAGACGGCAAGTGGGGCATCATTGACCCCAGCGGAGGGGTAATGATCCAGCCTGAATACGATCAGTTGGGCTGGCCAGGTGCGGGCTCAAGCTTGGTGGTGCAGCGAGGTGACCTACTCGGCTTGCTGACGCCCGATGGGAAGCCACTACTGCCTACAGAATTTGAAGATATACAAGTACTCGACGATAGTCTCTTTGCGGTACTGGAGCGAGGCTCATGGACTGTCAGAAATCTGGATAATAAAGAGATCATCGGCCCAGGCTATGAGCAACTCAGGCGGTTGGGAAATGGGCATATTGCCTATTTACGTCAAGGCCGATGGGGACTGGTCAGGGCCGACGGCACACAAATCGTAAAACCCGAATACGACAGGATAGAGCGGGTAGAAGGCGATCATTTTATACTGAGAAATAGTGGTGCTTTGGGATTCGTGAGAGCTGACGGCCGCAAGATACTCGATGCCGTAGCCGAGACCTTTGAAATGGGAGAAGATGGCAAAATGGTTTACTTTAAAAAAGCCGGTAAATGGGGTGGTGCCTCATTGATTGACGGGCCAGGCTTTACAGCCAGATATGAAACCTACTCCCAACTAGATAACTATCATACCCTGTTGGTCAGCGGTGACAAGCTTAGCGTATTTCAAAGATCTACGGGTAAGATTACAGACCTTCCCATAGGTGCCCGCCCAATTGCTTTCACCCAGTGGGCTGTAGCCTACCGGTTGGGTAACCGAATTGGTCTAGTCGAAACCATGAGTAACGGAGAGCTCCCCGCCGAATATCTGGAGCTACAGGCATATACACCTACACTCGTACGTGCTAGAACAGCAACGGGCTGGGGCATTCTGACCAAGAAAAGGAGAGAGGTGCTGCCTTTTGTTTACGACTATTTGAGCCCGCTCGAAGACGGTATTTCATTCGCCTACAAGGACGGTCTCGTAGGGGCAATAGGTGCCAATGGTAGCGAACTACTCGCGCCGACTTACACAAGGATAGAGCGCGATGGCAGCCAGATCAGAGCTTACGAAGGAGAGGGGAATGGGGCAGCCCTCAAGGTATTTACGCTCAACAGCAGCGGAGGCTTAGATCAGGCTACAGCCAGCGAGCAACACTTCCGCATTCGCGTAGCCGGACGGTCTGACGGAGGTCCTAACAGCGTCCGCAATACCAGCACGACAGATGACCGCATTTTGCCTCGCCACGAGTGGTACTACGCTGCCAAAGAAGATCGCTGGGGGCTGAGGCTTCGCGGAGGTCAGGAAGTAATACCGCCTACTTTTAGCCGTATTTTAGTCGATAAACCGCTGGGCATAACGCTCGTTGGCTTACCTAAATCTACTGAGCTCGATTTCGAGCGCACGACCTATCGGGCAACCGAAGTTTTTGGCCTTTTACTCAATGAAGAGGGCAAGGTCGTTACTGAGCTGAATCTGCTTCATTTGGAGTTAGATGACTGGCGGGCAGGTAACGAACTGGCGCGTTGCATCTTCGAAAACGGTCGCTACGGACTCATTGATCGACAAGGCCGGATCAAACTCAGGGATGCCGCATACATCGGACCTTTTAATGAAGGTTTGGCTCCCATCAGTCTACAAGGACAGCTTACTGGTCGGCTGGGGCTGCCCAGAGATCGGTCTGCGCTACCGGCGGTGGCGACCTTTCTCCAGTCCTGGCTCAGCTCGGTCGTGCTCAAAGACTATACAGCCTACGATCAGCAGTTTGCGCGGGAGGCACAGCTCCAATGTGAAGGCTGTATCTGGGGATATGTCAGCGCAATAGGGCAGATGTCCATCGTACCTTATTTTCAGAAAATACTGTCTGGGTTTCGGGAAGGGAGAGCGATAGTCGAAATGGAAAGTGGGCAGGGATTGATCAACCGATCCGGCCAGTTTATAATCAATCCTGAATACCTGGAAATACAGGCAATTTCCGGGCAGGGCACTGATCTGGTATATAGACTTACGCGGGCTACCACGCTATATGGTCTTATCGACACCCTAGGCGTAATGCGATTACAGAGTAGTTATCAAGAGATTGGGCAAGTCTCTGATGGGTGGGTCGGGGTGAGTCAGGGCCAAACCTGGGGCTACCAAAATATGCGTACCGGTCAAACGCTACCCGATACCTTCTTCCAGACGGGCCAATTCGTAGATGGACTCGCACCCGCTAAGCTCCTTCCGGGTTGGACACTCATAGATGAGCGTGGAAGCATCGCATGGCCAGATCAATATTACGACGAGCTGGGCAATATCAGTGAAAGAGTCGTCTGGTCTCGCCAGGGGAGCATGTGGAGCCTGCTCGACCTAAAGGGTAATAGCCTGTTTCAGCTTTCGGAGGCTTTGCGAGCTCATCCTTTCGAGCAAGGCGTCGCTAGGGTCGAGACAGCAGAAGGGTGGGGACTGGTTGATAAATCTGGCGAGTGGGTTCTCAGGCCCAAGTTTCAATTTATACATCCATTTCAGGAGAACGGCAGAGCAATAGCCAGATCAGAGGGATTTGGGCTGATAGACCTGACGGGGCATTTGCTTACCCACAAAGCCTATAAAAGTATGGCTGAGTTCTCCGATGGTCTTGCCTTAGTACAGGACCAGCATGGATACGGATTCATAGACCTAAACGGTAAAGAAGTCATAGCCTGCAAGCTCGGTCCGACCCGATCTTTCAGTGAAGGCCGTGCCGTCTTTCAGGAATATGGAAAATGCGGTTACTTAGACGTAGATGGGAATAGGGTCATCGACCCCAGGTACAGCAACTGCCTCGACTTTAACGATGGGCTCGCCGTAGTCTATGAAACCATGAGTCAAGCCGGTCTAATAGATCGAAAGGGTAGGGAAGTAGTAGAGCCGAGCCTCAATCGCCTGCTGCATTTTCAAGAGGGTCGGGGTCTCGTCCGCGATACGCGAAAGGGTTACTATTTCGTGGCTAGAAATGCTTCTTTATATGATGGCTACTACGATTTTGCCCGCCCTTACGACCACGGTGTAGCCATAGTCGGCTACGGAACCCGAATCGGGCTGATCAACCACAAGGGCATCTCGCTGATCAGGCCCAAGTACGGCGAGATCACCGACTTTGAAGACGGTTTTGCCGAGGTGCGCATCGATCGTCTATACGGGCTGGCTAATGCTCAAGGGCAAATCCTACTCCAGCCTTCTTACGACTATCTGGAACCTGCCGAAAAGCGATTGCTGCGAATTGAATCCGGTGATCGTATCGGGTATATGAATTACAGCGGCAAATGGGTATGGGAATTACAGGATTAATGTGGCTATTCCTAGTCTTACTTTAAACATTACTAATAAAATAATTTGTTACTTTGACCATACGTGGGTTGATGACTTCGTGGACGCCCAGCTATTGCTTTACAGAGCAGTAGCCAGAAGACGTTCTCAAGGAAATGTCTCTACCTGCGGAAGTACAAAAAATCAAAACCATCAGAAACCTAATCAGACGATGAGAAAATCACCTGTTATTCTTGCTTTGCTGTTCTTATTTAGCCTGGCTGGAAACTCACTGCACGCACAACAATTCAGGCAGTCGCTGCGGACTGCCAACAATCAATACGATCTACACGCCTACAATCTGGCCATTCAGTCTTATCTGACGGCGTTGGAGCGGCGGCCAAACGATGTGGAGGCACTCAGTAAAATAGCCGACAGCTACCGCCATCTAAACCAGATGGTAAAGGCCAATGAATACTACACCAGGGCCGTCGGGCAGAGGCGGGTGTCGGCAGAGACTCGTTTAGAGCACGCTCATGTGCTCAAGGCACTCGGTAAGTACGATCAAGCCAAGGAGTGGTATCGATTCTATGCCCGCGAGCACGATGCGGTCGTCGGCGACCACTATACCCAAAGCTGTGATTATGCTATGCAGCAGGCAGGTGGAAACTCTGGTTTTCAGGCGGTTTCTTCTTCGGCCAACTCGCCTTCGGCCGATTTTGGGCCAAGTTTTGCCAGCGCAAATCAATTGGTTTTCAATTCTGCTAGGACGGATCTGTCGGGTAACTTTGACGGTACATCCTCTAATCGCCCATTTGTCTCTGTCGTAAACCCGAGCGGTGATCTGCAAGCACCTTTCCCGCTGCGCAATGGTTACAGCGCTCAAGCGACCAATGTGGGGCCGTGCAGCTATAGTCCTGGTGGTAGAGAGGTCATCTTTACCCGCAATAACTTTACGGATGGTACACGCATGATACCTGGCAGTGGTGAAAATCTGACGCTATTTATAGCTGATGTAACGCCCGAGGGACAATGGACCAATCCGCGCCCGCTTCCCTTTAATGTGAGTTCTGCAAATTCGGGTTGGGGTAGCTTCTCGCCAGACGGCAACTACATATACTTCGCATCTAACCGCGAAGAAGGCTATGGCGGCTACGATATTTATCGCGCCGAACGCCAGGGGAATTCCTGGGTAAGCGTACCTGAAAATATGGGCACGGTCATCAACTCTATGGGCGATGAGATCACCCCCGCCTTTGACGGTATCAGCCTATTTTTTGCGAGCGACTGGCACTTCGGCATGGGTGGTTTCGATGTTTTTAGAGCTGAGTTACTCAACGGTCGTGCGAGCCAGATCTTTCACATGGGTGTGCCCATCAATAGTTCTCGTGACGATTATGGTATGGTTTATAATGCCAGCCGGGGTTTAGGATATGTAGTCTCGAACCGTATAGGTGGTAAAGGCAATGAAGATATTTATAGAGTCTCCCGTGCCAATGCCGGTACGACCTTGCTGGTCGTTCAGGCCGGAACCAACCAACCCGTAGCCGGTGCACAAGTCGATTTGCGCGGTTGTGGCGATCAGGTCTACCAGACCGACGCCAGTGGCCGCTTTTCTCTGAATCTGGCCGCCAATACCAACTGCATGATCGTAGTAAGTGGCGCAGGCATGGGGCAGGTCAATCTATCTAGCTCAGACTTACAGGCCAATTCGGGCAGCGAAGTTGTGGTGCAGCTAGGTGCTAGTGGAAATGCTTACTTGGGCCAAATCGTGGCAGGTTCTACTCGTGCGCCTATAGCTGGAGCTACCATTCAGGTTGCCAATCGCGCAACAGGAGCGACCGAGTCATTGGTTACCGATGGACTAGGCAACTATCAAGCGGCGCTGCAACCATTCACTACTTACGATATCAATATATCGGCACCTGGATATGAGCCGCTGAGTTTCCCCATTACGGTCGATGACGGTAGCGATCCCAACCTACTTGGGCAAATACCCCTGATCGACGATCAGAATCTGCCTAACCCTGGTCCCAATATTGGCGGCGGCGGTGGTACGACTACCGTCACATCCGGCTACTCTGTTCAGCTGGCCAGTCTCAATAAAGCGGCCGAACTCAACCGCTTCAGCAATTTGTCTGACTTGGGTCGCGTCTACCAGACGGAGTCCAATGGTTCATATAAGCTGAAGCTGGGCATCTTCCAAACTCGTGCTGAGGCCGATGCCGCCAAAGCTGCTGCACGTACGCGTGGTTACAATGGTGCCTTCGTGGTCGAAGATAAAGCCGTAACACAAGGCAACGGCCTTAGTGGAAGTGGTCAGACAGGCTCTGGTGGAAACATCACGACTACATCGAGTGCAGGTGCATACTACGTCCAAGTAGGTGCCTTCGGTAACCCGGCAGGCTTCGATACCAGCAAGGCCAGCCAGTTAGGCCCTGTCGTGCAACGTGCCCGTGGCAATTTGACACTCATGCTTATCGGTGGCTTTGCTACCGCAGCCGATGCTCGCCGCGTGCAAGGTCGCGCCCGAGGTATGGGGTATAATGGTGCTTTTGTGGTGCAGGATGTAGGAGGGACCTTGCAGAAGTTGAGTAATTAAATTTGTTTGCTCGGCCAGCTTTGCTGCCGAGCAAACAAAACCCATCCCTATGACAAATCGCGATGCCCACGAGGCACTAAAGCGACATTTCGGCTACGAATCTTTTCGACCTGGTCAGTGGGAGATCATAGAGCACGTCTACCAAGGTCAAGACGGCTTGGTACTCATGCCCACCGGTGGTGGCAAGTCCATGACGTTTCAGATTCCAGCTCTCACGATGCCCGGTACCGCTATCGTGCTTTCGCCCCTCATCGCACTCATGAAAGATCAGGTCGATGGCCTGCGGGCGGGAGGTATCAAAGCGGCATATATCAACAGCAGTATGGACAGCGCGGAACGTCAAGCGACTGAGGCGGCTTATGAGTCTGGTTCGCTAGATTTGCTGTACGTTTCACCTGAAAAGTTGCTGAGCGATGGTTTCTTCTCTTTTTTGAGGCGATCGCAGATTTCATTATTTGCTGTTGATGAAGCCCACTGTATTTCTGCCTGGGGCCACGATTTCCGGCCAGAATACGCTCGTTTGAGCATACTGAAGCGCAGTTTTCCTGACGCACCCATTCTGGCATTGACCGCCACTGCCGACCGGCTGACCAGACTCGATATTTTGAAGCAGCTCGGAATACCCGGAGCAAAGACGTTTTTGTCCAGCTTCGACCGGCCAAACATCAGCCTGGAGGTCAGGCCGGGGCAAAAGAGACGACAGCAGATTATCGAGTTCTTGCGCTTGCACCCCGATCAGTCGGGTATTATTTACTGCTTGAGCCGTAAATCGACCGAGAGTTTGGCCTCAGCTTTGCGTACATCTGGCTTTGATGCTAAGCCTTATCATGCAGGGCTAGATGCCTCGATTCGCTCAAAAACGCAGCAAGCATTTGTGGAAGACAAACTCAAGATCGTATGTGCTACCATCGCTTTCGGTATGGGCATCGATAAGAGCAATGTGCGCTGGGTGATACACTACAATCTGCCCAAGAATATCGAAAACTACTACCAGGAAATTGGTCGTGCGGGCAGAGACGGTGCTAAGGCAGACACTTTGCTTTTTTACTCCTTTCAGGACTATACGACCTACCAGGAAATGCTTTCCAGTAGCGGGAATTACGAGGTCGTCATGGCCAAGTTGGATCGCATCAAAGAGTATGCAGAGAGCCTCATCTGCCGCAGGCGTATTTTGCTCAATTACTTCAGCGAAGACCAGGGCGAAGACTGCGGCAACTGCGATGTGTGTCGCAACCCACCCAAGCGGTTCGATGGCACCGTGATTGCCCAAAAAGCCCTTTCGGCTGTAGCGAGGATGCGCGAACAGGCTGGCCTCGGCATGGTCATAGATGTACTGCGCGGGTCGAATAAGCGGGAGCTTTTAGCCAAGGGGTTTCATAGAATTAAGACTTACGGAGCAGGAAGAGATCTCTCACAATTCGATTGGAGTCAATACTTAACGCAACTTGTCAATCTAGGCTATCTCTTCGTGGCTCACGAAGACAGTCACCGCCTTAAGCTTACCGCTGCTGCCAAGCGGGTGCTATTCGAGGGCGAGCAGGTAGAACTGGTCAGCTTCGCTACCCTCAAAGAACGCCGAGAAGCCGACCGTGCCAAAGCCAAAAGGCAGCAAAGAGTCGGTACGAACCCCCGATCTCGCGATGGTCTTTTCGACAAACTCAGAGAACTGCGCCGCCAATTGGCCCAGGAAATGGGCAAGCCTCCTTACATCATCTTCAACGACCTGGCCCTAGAAGAAATGGCTGCCGTCAAGCCTATGAGCGAGCTGGAGATGGCACAGATCAACGGGGTGGGGAGCTACAAGCTGGAGCATTATGCGCCACCTTTTTTGGAATTAATTAGGCGTGAAGTGGGATGAATTTCCAGCAGTCTGCGAGTTAAAGGCGATTATCGACGATACTCAGGAAATCGATGACTTTAGTGGGATGTTGCTGGAGTAGAAAAGGAAAGCCCGCTTGCGCGCAGCGCAAGCGGGCTTTTTGTTGTGATCCCGGCAGGATTCGAACCTGCGGCCTACTGATTAGAAGTCAGTTGCTCTATCCAACTGAGCTACGGGACCGATTTTATTAAAATTTTTAGGTTCCACATGAGCTAATTTTACACTGTCGGGCAGGCAGGTATCCAGCTGAGCTATGGGACCATTTATAGTCCGTTTGGGATAGACCCAAACCGACATATCATCAATAGCGTTCTATTGAGGAGCGCAAAAATAAGGGTTTTTATCTTTTGGCGCTGATCTAATTATCAATTTCAAAAAAGAAACGATCGAAGCGTCTCGAAATAAGGTGCCGATTTGGAAGCTCTTGGTGCGTCGCAAGCGGTTTTGGTTGCTGCTGGGGTACGGGGCATTCCTGTACTTCTTTGGGTGGCTAGCGCACTTTTACGAAACTGACGAAGTCTGGGTCGAACAAGTCGGCTGGGCAGACTTGGCGGAAGTGAACGCGGGTAGGGCAGCAGGCCCAGAGAGAGAGATGCGCTATATCCGCCTGGGTCAAAACCCAAATAAGCCGCTGTTAGTGTTTGTGCATGGCGCACCGGGCAGTGGGTTGTTTTGGAACCCATTACTGATGGAAGAGGAGCTTCAAGCTCGCGCCAATCTGTTGGTATATGACAGACCAGGTTATGGAGGCAGCGGTTACGGAAAGCCCATGCTATCAGTCCAGAAGCAGGCTGCTCACCTGACTTCACTCATCGAAGCACAAAAAGCAGAAGGACAAAGAGTCGTCGTGATTGGATCGAGTTATGGAGGCACCGTGGCTGCGCGATTTGCCATGGATAGACCTGACCTAATCGATGCGCTGATGTTGCAATCGGCTAGTTTACTGCCAAAGGCAGAACTAACACTAGCACTTACCCGTCCGACTACGCACTGGAGTCTCAGATGGCTCATTCCCGGGGCCTGGGATGTCGCTAATCAGGAAAAACTGAGTCATGAGCGTGAACTGAAAAAGATGTTGCCTGGTTGGGAAAATATCCGTGCTGAGACCGTCATCATTCAAGGCAGTGCCGATTGGCTTATTTACCCTCAAAATAGCTACTTCGCTTGCCGAAAGATTGATGATCAGACAGAGTTGATCCATCATATGGTGCCAGATGGTGCCCACGATCTGATCTGGACCAAGCCCGACTTGCTTAAAAATTATCTCATTCAGCTGCTCGAAAGCTGATTATTTGCCCAACCACACATGCCCGACGTCAAAATTCACCCATCCTGGAAGGCTGCGCTAAAAGAAGAATTCAAACAGCCATATTTTCAGGCACTCACACAATTCATCAAATCAGAAAAGGCTACAGGCAAAGCGGTCTATCCGCCGGGATCACTCATCTTTAATGCCTATGATACTACGCCGCTGGAAAAAGTCAAGGTGGTCATACTGGGCCAAGACCCTTATCACAATCCAGGACAGGCCATGGGGCTAAGCTTTAGTGTGCCGCGCGGAGTGACTATACCACCCAGCTTGCGGAATATTTATAAGGAAATCAATACCAGCCTGGACTTGGCTGTACCCAGGCATGGCGACTTAACAAACTGGGCTCAGCAAGGTGTTTTTCTGCTTAACGCTATGCTGACAGTAGTAAAGAACAAGCCTTTATCTCATGCCAAGAGTGGCTGGCAGAACTTCACCGACGCAACCATACGCGCCATCAGCCGAGAGCGTGAGGGGGTCGTATTTATGCTTTGGGGAAGCTTCGCGCGCAAGAAGAAAGTACTTATCGATGAAGAAAAGCACTTGATATTAGAAAGTGCCCACCCTTCGCCCCTCAGCGCCAGCCGTGGATTTTTTGGTAACGAGCACTTTAAAAAAGCTAACGAATACCTAGCTGAACAAGGTCAAGAAAAGATAGACTGGACGGTCGGCTGATCAGCCGGGAAATAGAACATATCCACCGTTAGCCAATCGGCCAAAATCGTCGTAGCCGATCCTGATGTAACCTTTGTCACCCCAGCCGCGTCCTTTAGCCGCTAGCATCTCGAATTCCCTAGCGTTCTCATCGAAGCCAACAACTACGAGATGGTGAGATTCAGTAGTAGAAGATGGAGCTACGTACAAGCCGCTGTGTGCATTGACAAAGTCGCTGCCCGTGCTGAGTTCCACGATAACGGGATTGCCGCGACTAAGTGCCTTTCTGGTTTCAAAAACCCGGTTGCGCGCCCGCGTAGTCGACCGGAACAGATAGCCGAAGTTGGCGATTTTTCTTCTGGGTACCGAATATACCGCAGGCGGAATGGTCTGGCTACCGTAGGGTACAATGGCCGAACTAACTGTACCTACATCGCGCAAAAATACCAGACCCGCTTCCATATTGCTGGCATCTCCCTTCGCTGCTAAACTTAGTGCAATCAAATCAGGGCTGAGATTGTCTTTGTAATTTTGGTTAATATTGGTGTAGTACTCCAGCGCACCAGCTAGCACATAAGCCCACTCCAGCCTATCGTCAGTCGCATCGCGGACCGGCATCATATAGGCCTTCACATTCTGGCGTTGCAGATCTTCCCGACTACTGGCCCCCACACCTTCCACGACCATCATCAGTTGGTCAATGTCTTGTGTATTTTCGATGCCTTGCGTAGCTGTATTGGCTCTTACCCTAGGGTCTGGTTGGCTAAAAAGAGTAGGAATTAAAAACAGAGAAAAGGCAAGAAGAAAAGAAATGCGCATGGGGTAAATCGATTTGGACTTTTGGATTTATCCAAAAGCCCAAAAACAACGTACCATACACTCATTTTCGTTTATCTGACCCATTCCATTTATTTTGCGGTCCCATGCCATACACGCGCATCGCACCCACGCCCTCGGGCTATCTGCACCGTGGCAATGCCCACAATTTCTTGCTCATTCAGCGCCTGGCTCAGGAAGCGGATGGCGATATTCTGCTGCGTATTGACGACATAGACCGCGGTCGCTATCGCCGCGAGTTCGTACAAGACATATTCGACTCACTGGAATGGCTAGGCATCGAATATCAATACGGGCCGAGGTCAGTCGAAGAGTTCGAGACCAATTGGTCGCAGCACCTGCGATTGGATCGCTATTATAAAATGCTGGATGCGCTTCGTGAGAAAAATCTCGTTTATCCTTGCAAATACTCCAGAAATCAGATTCAGCAAATGACTTCAGGCGGCATTTATCGAGGCGAAAATCGCGATTCAAACCTGTCTCTAGATGATGAGGGCGTCGCTTGGCGTATAGACGTCCCCAAAGGCCATCAAATAAATATCGGCACTAAAGAGTCAACGCACCATATCGATGTATACCAAAGTATGGGCCACTTTGTCGTACGCAAAAAAGATGGACTGCCTGCCTATCAGATCGCGTCCCTGTCCGATGATATCGAGTATGGCATCGAGTTGATTGTTCGCGGTGTAGACTTAATGCCATCTACCGCCGCGCAACTGTATTTGGCTGATTGTTTAGATACAGACTTCCGCAGGTGGATTACCTTTCATCATCATCCATTAGTACTAAGTGCTTCTGGGGAAAAACTATCTAAAAGTGCAGGTTCTGAGAGTCTGTTGGCCCAAAGACAAGCTGGCTTGTCGCCAAACACTTTGTTTTGAGCTGCTTTCATAATTCTTAGATTATGCACTTTTTCAGACAAGTTTTAGTAGGTGCTCTCAGTTTGAACATTTTTTGTGTCTTAATTTTATAGCTCAATCAAAACCACCAATTATGCAGCTTTCTTCCTCTATACAAATAGATGCTTCCCGCCAGGCAATTTGGGATACAATCACCGATTGGGAAGGCTTGGCTGATCGCATCTCCGGCATCCAATCTGTGGAGATATTAGAGCAACCCGAAAACACACTCATAGGCTTTAAGTGGAAGGAGACCCGCGTCATGTTTGGTAAAGAAGCCACAGAAACCATGTGGATCACCGAAGCATCAGCACCAAATTATTACGAAGTCGGTGCCGCATCCCACGGCTCAGAATATGAAACTACTTTTCGTATTTCCGGCGATAGCCAGCCCTACGAGTTGGAGATGCATTTCAAAGGCACACCCCAAACCACCGGTGCCAAAATCATGAATACCCTCCTCGGCTGGATGTTCAAGGGCGCCACCAAGAAAGCTCTTCATCAAGATTTGGAAGACATTAAGGCGCATTTGGAGAAATCGTAAATATTGCAGAACCCTAGAATCCAATGAGAAATCCTATTTCAGCTTATATATTGTCACTTACATCATTGGGTGTGATCCTTTTGCTGTGTACAATGTCCTGTTTTGGAAACCTATCTGATGGCGAAACAATTCCAACGACATCTCAAAATATGATGGGAGGCAAAGAATCGATCAGACTTCCCACGTCTTTCTTCAGGATCGAATTAGATGATTTGGGAAAAAGTTTTCGGCCAAACTTTTTGGACTCGTCGTCTTACAGCATTGTAAAATCGAATTTGGTATATCTTACTCAAGAGGACGACAACCCAGATTTGTTTGCAGACACGACTCAGTTTTACAGTCTGATCATGATCACAGATCTAGAAAGGATGGAACTTAACCCAACTATAGGTGGAATTTTTTACGGTAGAATGCAGAAAAACCTAGATCTGGCCTACGCAGCGGATCCTAATACAGACATTAAAAAAGTGAGCACAATTTTTACCCCTAGTGGAGACAAAAGTATGCTCAAGTACAAGCATGCAATTATCGACAGAGTTAATCGTGATCGCCTGATCGTATACAGAGGGATTTATTTGTACACCAATGCCTCAAACTCATATGGAGTGTTTGAGCTTACACTTGGCAAAGACCGAGATATAGAAAAGTATCTTTGGACGCTGGACTAAAACCTCATTGAATGAAAATCGCTCTCTTTGGCTACGGCCGTATGGGCCAGGAAATAGACCGACTCTTAGCCAATACTTCAAACGAGGTTATAGCACGTATCACCGAAGACAATGCAAACCAAATCGATGATGATCAACTTCGCATAGCCGATGTCGTCATAGAATTCACCCAGCCAAAGTCCGCACTTCACAACTATAGAAAATGCTTATCCCTTGGGCTACCCATCGTGAGCGGCACCACGGGCTGGCTGGATCACTGGGATGAATGGACCGCCGAGGTCGAAGCGCAAAGTGGTAGCTTTTTTTACGCCAGCAATTTCAGTCTGGGTGTCAACCTGTTATTCGCGCTCAATGAAAAACTCGCCCAATGGATGAATAAGCAGCCAGATTACCACCCAGAGCTAATAGAAATCCACCACACGGGCAAGCGCGATGCTCCTAGTGGTACAGCCATCACTATCGCTAAAGGTGTGATTCAAAACCTAGACCGATTAGATAACTGGCAGCTTATTGAAGAAACAGATGTTAAAAAACCTTCATTCAATATGCTTCCTATCTATTCAGAGCGTGTAGACCCGACCCCAGGCACTCATCGCCTTACCTGGAAATCCGATATTGATGATTTGGAGATCAGTCACGTCGCCCACTCCCGTATCGGATTTGCCAAAGGAGCCATAGCCGCTGCGCATTGGCTACCCGGCAAAAATGGAGTATTCGGGATGCAAGACCTAATGAATTTGTAGCCTTGACCGATTTAAGAGCTCTTCTTTCAATGTTCCATGAACTCAGCAAGAAGAATTTATTGCCCCGTTTTATTATTCCCTACTTTTGCTCAAAAGCACTACATCAGATGCGCCATTTCTATCTTATAGCGGCCGTATTTGCCGCTACGACCCTCTTCGCTCAGCTGCCCAACACCAAAGTCTATCTATTTGACTATAGCAAGCGAGACAGCACCTTCACATTCGATAATCCAAGGTACCTGAGTGCCTTCAACAATACGGGCTACAACAACCAGCCTCAGTTTGTAGATCGCAACACTTTGATCATGGCCGTGCAACTGCCCGATATGCCACAGCCCGACATCTTTTCTTTCGACCTCCGCAACCAAACCCGTACCCGAGTAACCCGAACAATTTCCGGTGAGTTTAGCCCTAAGCCAATCGGAGCTACCGAGCGTTTCAGTGCCGTTCGGCAAGAGTTCGTTAACCAAGATACCATACTCCGACTGTGGGAGTTTCCGCTCGACCGCAGCGATAATGGCAGACCCGTTTTCAAGTACCTGACCGGCATCGGCTACTACGAGTGGCTCAACCAACGGCAAGTCGCACTCTTCTTACTCGGTCAGCCCAATCAGCTCGCTTTAGCATCGCCCGATAGCGATCAACCTATAGGCATTGCCCGGGATGTTGGCCGCTCCTTCAGTCGGCTGCCTAACGGGAATCTACTTTTCGTGCAGAAAGCACCTTCCGGCCCCTGGTACATCATGCAGAAAAACCTATACCGCATGTCAGACCAGCCCACCGTTTTTGCAGAGACACTACCGCAAAAAGAAGACTTCGTCATACTATCTGACGGTAGCCTGCTCATGGGACAAGGCAGTAAAATCTTTCACTACGATCGCATCAGAAATCCACGATGGCGCGAGATCGTAGATTTAAGATTCTACAACATCAAAAACATTACCCGACTAGCCATCGATGGGAATGGACAAATCGCCGTAGTGAGTGAATAGATATTTTCGTTTTGCATTCACGGAAAAACCACGCTCTGCGTGGTCGCGTAATTGCCGCGCTCAGCGCGGCGTAATAAGAGTTTGTAGTTACCAGTTCTGATCAATTTTTTAAGACCCTCTGCCTCCACAATTTGCGCTCACTCTCGAGCAACAGCACATAAGCCCCGCTTGATAGCTCTCTGATATCGATATTCTCCCTTTCCAGCCCAGATATCTTTCCTTCCTGGCATATACGACCGTTCAAATCGATCAAAGAGTACCGAGCTTCAGGACCTATGTTTTTTGGCAGCGACAAAGTCAGCAATCCATGTGATCAAATCTAATAGGCTGGCACTTGGGTTGGGGTATACTGCATCGTTTGTGATCGGTACACCATTCACATCCTCTACAAAAGTGTCGTAGATGATGGGCAGGCCTTGAATACCGAATTCAGCCATATTACTGTTTACTGTGTCGGTCGTAGCTAAAAAGCCGATGCCATGACCGAGCTCGTGGAGCGTCACCGATACCAAATCGATCTGACCGAAAGGCACCTCACCATCGATTCCGAAATACCAATTGGCGGTGCTGTTCACACTAATGCGAATATCTGGAGAAGTGCCATTTTGATTTTGCCCCGTTATCGCCTCGGTTAAAGCCACCGGATACCAGACAAACGGATCGATTGCTCCGGCAAAAGCGCGCTGCACAGTCGTCGGTCCTGCACTGGCCAGCAGGCGAGGGTCCATACGATCCTGCCAGTCGACTTCTACTCGAATAGGTACATCAGAAACGAGGTAAACACTCCAAATATCAGCTGCGAAATTCAGAGACTGCTGCGCTTCCATCGGCACTTCTGCCGTAAAGTCAAGTATAAAATTTGATGTTGGCTCCGTACCATCCAATACCGCATCGACGGCTGGCAAACTTACCGACATAGACGTGTCTCTGGCAAAACAAGTGATGGAAGGCCCCACCCATTCAGTCGGTTGTGCAGCAAGAGCGAGCTGAGTAAAAATGGCTATTAACACAAGTAGATACTTCATAAAAACGCGATTCACAGCCTACTTGCCAGCACGCTCAGATAAACTTGGTCAAGATATCCCACTTCTATTACCTTTTGCATGTACGATGTTAGCCTACTTGTCTGAATAGTGGCTTTTGTATAGACTTCCGCAGGTGGGGGCATACCCAAATCCGTCGTCAGCCTAATCGTTCTGTTCTGAAATTATAAAAGCACTAGGAAAAAATATTACAGAACTTAGTCTGACGACTTCAGCACTATTAACTTTGCGTTTCCGCCCATGTTACTACTCCGCTTACGCGAGAGTCTCCGACCTGCGGAAGTACAAAAACCAAAAATCCCCTACATGTCTGACCAACAGATCATCTTTTCGATGGAGGGCGTCTCCAAGTCGTTTACGCCCGGCAAGAAGACCCTGAATAATATCTGGCTGAGCTTTTACTACGGCGCCAAGATCGGTGTGCTCGGCCTCAATGGCTCGGGTAAATCAACGCTGCTCAAGATTATAGCCGGACTGGATAAAAACTACGAGGGCAACATCAGTTTTAAGTCGGAATACAAGATTGGGTACCTGGAGCAAGAACCCCAGTTAGACCCAGACAAAACGGTACGCCAAATTGCCGAGGAAGGACTGCAAGAATTGGTCGACCTGATGGCGGAATACGAGGCGGTCAACCTCAAGTTTTCGGAGCCCATGAGCGATGATGAGATGAACGACCTCATCGCTAAGCAGGCAGAGCTGATGGAAAAGCTTGAAGATGCCAACGCCTGGGAGCTCGATAATAAGATAAATACGGCCCTGGAAGCCCTGCGCTGCCCACCAGACGATGCGCTGATCGGACCACTATCGGGTGGTGAGCGCCGCCGTGTAGCTTTGGCTAGACTGCTACTCAGCAATCCCGATATTTTGCTACTCGACGAGCCGACCAACCACCTCGACACTGAGTCGGTTCACTGGCTAGAGCAATACCTGCAGAGTTTTCCGGGTACCGTAATTGCCGTGACGCACGACCGCTATTTCCTCGATAATGTAGCTGGATGGATTTTGGAATTAGACCGTGGAGAGGGTATACCTTGGAAGGGTAATTACAGCAGTTGGCTGGAGCAAAAGGCAAAGCGACTGGCCGCCGAAGAAAAGGCCGAAAGCAAACGCCAGAAAGCCCTCAAGAACGAGCTGGAATGGATACGTATGGCCCCCAAAGCTAAGCAGGCCAAGGGCAAGGCCCGCCTCAACGCCTACGAGAAAATGTCGGGCGAGGCCGCTCGTGAGCGCGTCAAGAACCTGGAAATATTCATTCCGCCGGGCCCGCGCCTGGGCGAGGAGGTCATAGAAGGAGAGGAAGTATCTAAAGGCTTTGGCGAGCGGCAGCTGTTTGAGGGTTTCAGCTTCCGAATTCCTCGTGCGGCCATAGTCGGCATCATCGGCCCGAATGGGGTAGGGAAGTCGACCCTATTCCGCCTGATCGTCGGCGAGCAAGAGCCAGATACCGGAGATATAAAGATCGGCGAGACGGTAAAGGTCAGCTACGTAGACCAAAATCACGAACAGCTGCAAGACAAGCAGAAGACGGTCTATGATGTGATCTCGCAGGGGCATGATATCATTCAGGTCGGTAATACAGATGTGAATGCGCGCGCTTATCTGAGTCGCTTTAACTTTAGTGGGCAAGACCAGCAGAAGCAAGTTGGCATGCTGTCAGGTGGTGAACGCAACCGACTACAGCTCGCCATGACCCTGCGCGAAGGCGGCAACGTACTTCTACTGGATGAGCCGACCAACGATATCGACGTCAATACCCTCCGCGCTCTAGAAGATGCGCTAGAAAATTTTGCGGGTTGTGTGTTGGTGATCAGCCACGATCGCTGGTTTATTGACCGACTGGCGACCCACATCCTCAGCTTTGAAGACGAGGCCGAGGTGACTTTCTTCGAGGGCAACTACTCGCAATACGAAGCTATGCGCAAAGAGAAGATGGGCGATACGACCCCTAAGCGACCGAGGTTCAAGAATGTGATCAATCGGTAGGAGCTACCACATTCCGTGTGGTTGAACGTATTGACTCTACTATTTTGCAACACAAGTTGCAAAATAGTAGACCTAATTTTAAAGTACAGTTGCAAAATAGTAGACTTAGTACTACTTTAGTAGTATGGAGAGTCCTATAGAAGAGCTTCCTATACGTAGAGATTTAGCTACGGATTTAATAAAGCATTTAGATCGGCCGGAGATTACTCTGCTGATAGGCCCTAGGCAATCTGGGAAGACTACTTTATTAAAAGCGATGAAATCTCATCTCGATCAGCTTAATGAAAAGAGTCTCTTTTTCAATCTTGATATCGAGCGTGATCGTGCTCATTTTACGGGTCAAGAAGATTTCGTACGCTATTTGCGTGCTCAGACTGGAAGGGAAAAGCACTACATCTTCATTGACGAGATACAGCGATTAGAAAATGCTGGTCTCTTTTTGAAAGGGCTTTATGATCGTGAGCTTGGCCACAAGCTTATTGTAACCGGTTCGGGAAGTTTGGAGCTTAAAGAGAAAATAGCCGAAAGCTTAGTTGGACGCAAGCGAAGCTTTTATCTGCTGACGGTATCAATTAAAGAGTACGCTCACTATAAAACGAACTACAAATTTGAGGATATACTTTCGGAGATACTTGCAACTGATGAATACCTGAGGGCTGAAATTCTGCAAGAGTATCTCATGTATGGCGGTTATCCCGCTGTACTGACGGAGCAAACTGAGCGTGAAAGACTGCGCACCCTTGATGAGATTTACAGTGGCTACATAGAGAAAGATATTGTTGGACTGCTGAATCTAGAAAAGTCCTCTTCTTTTGTATCGCTACTGAGGCTTATGGCTAATCGGACGGGTCAAATTATCAACTACTCAGACTTATCATCCAAGACTTCACTTAGCCAGCAGACAGTCAGGAAATATTTGTGGTATGCAGAAAAAACTTTTGTGCTGGAATCACTGCCTGCCTACTTTACCAATAAAGATAAAGAGATTGTCAAGTCACCCATGTACTATTTTCTTGATATGGGATTGCGTAATTTGCTAAGAGGACCTTTTCGTGATGAGTTGGACGTTGGTTTCAGATTTGAGAATCTGGTATTTCGTCTGCTTGAAAGTAAATACAGGCATACTGTGACCACAATACACTATTGGCGAAGCAAGGGTGGCGCTGAGGTAGATTTTGTACTGAACCTTGGTGTAGATGTACTTCCGGTAGAGGTGAAAAAGTCCGTTTTGAAAAATCCGAAGGTAACTAGGTCATATAGAGCATTTTTGGAAAGGTATAAACCCAAAGAGGGCTGGATAGTACACTCCGGCCATTACTTTGAAAAGCAAATTGGTGCGACTTTAGTAAAGTTCAAGCCTTGGTATGAAATGTTATGATAATACGAGTGCTTAGCCCGCTATCAGTTCGCGTGCATTTTCCAGTGCGCTATCACTTGGCGGGCTTTGGCTGAGCATAGTGGCGATGGCGCGCACGCGTTCCTCTTCATTGAGGAGGCGTAGTTTGGTGGTGGTGCGATCGTCTTCACTTTGGTTGGATTTGTAAATGAAGAAGTGTCGATCTGCCCGTCCGGCTACCTGGGGAGAGTGCGTGATGACCACCACCTGGTGGTGACCGCTCAGGTCTTTCAATATGCGGCCCATCTTGCGGGCTACGTCTCCGCTTACGCCGCTATCTATCTCGTCGAAGATGAGGGTAGGGAGGGCCATGGCCGCAGCGACCAGGCGTTTGGTGACTAGCGCAAGCCGCGACATTTCACCGCCAGAGGCTGCGTCCTTGATGCGTTGTAGGCGACTGCCTCTGTTGGCACTAAAGAGAAAATTGACCTCGTCCAATCCATTGGGGCCAGGAGTGTCGAGTGGCTTGAAGTCGATCTCCAGCTGAGCTTCGGGCATGGCGAGCTCCGATAGCTGAGCTACGATCTGGCGGGCGAAGTTGGGTGCTACTTTCTGGCGGCCTTTGCGAATGGACGCTCCTAGCTTATTGAGTTTAGCCAGTACTTGGTTTCGCTCTTCGGTTTTGGTGGAAAGCTCGTCGTCTATGGCGGTGAAGTTGGCGAGCTGAGCTTCGAGGCGGTTCCATTCGTCTATAAGAGCGGATTCGTCTTGGAGGCTGTGCTTTTGAAGTAGGCGCAAGATTTCGGCCAGGCGAGCATCGACTTCCTGTAAACGCTGTGGGTTTCCTTCGGTGCCATCGGCCAGGTCGGCGAGCTCTCCGGAGAGGGCTTGTAGCTCCAGTTCTAGTCCGTGGAGACGTTCGTGAAGACTGGTGAGTTGGGGGTCTTTTCCCGCCAGCTGGTGGAGTTGGGAGCTCGCCTGATTGAGTTGCTCGCCTATACTGACCTCGTCTTCGGTCAGCAAACGGGCGATGCCAGAACAAATTTGCTGTATGTCTTCGGCCTGGCTGAGGCGATGCTGCTCGGCTTCTAGCTTGGCCATCTCCCCGGCTTCTAACTCTGCGTCGCGCAGCTCGTTGACTTGGAAAGTGAGGAAGTCTTGCTCGCGCGTGGCTTGGCGTTGCTTTTCAAGAAGATCTTCGAGTTGGCGATTCAGGTCGAGGTAGCGACGATACGACCTGCGGAAGTCTAAAACTACATCTCGTTGCTCGGCTAAAGCATCCAGGAGTTCCAGTTGAAAATCACCATTGTTGATGTAGAGGGTGTCGAATTGCTGGTGCAGATCGACCAAAAACGCGCCCAATGATTGCAGCAGGGTGAGCCGTACCGGCGTATCGTTCACAAAAGAGCGACTTTTTCCACTGGGCGTGATCTCTCGCCTGACGATCAGTTCTTCCTCGTAGTCGAGCTCGTGCTGCTCGAAAAACTCTTGCAACTGATACGCCTCTACATCGAAAGTACCTTCAATCACGCACTTGCGCGCCGGATCGAACAGACTCTTGGTGTCTGCGCGTTTACCCAGTATCAGCCCCAGACCACCTAGCAAGATGGATTTGCCCGCGCCCGTCTCACCGGTAATGATGGAAAGACCCTCGGCCAGATCCAAATCGAGCTCGTCGATGATGGCGTAGTTGCGAATGGAAAGCCGCTTGAGCATGAACGCAATTTGTTTGAAGTGTAAAATTAAACAACTCAGCGGGATACCGTAAGTTTGGGCCACCAAAAATCCGAGATGCGAACGATTTCCTTAGCCTTTCTTCTATTTCTTTGCTTTGCCTGTACCGCTGACCCGATAAGTGATTGGGTCGAGCACGATTTGCTGAGTCAGAATTTGGCCATCAAGGTCATGGCACCCGACAGCGTAGACATCAAGAGCAATAACCTCTCTGGCATCTCCCGTGATGTAAGCCTTCGCAATACCGATGAGGGGTATTACCTCCAGATTTTCAGCAGCTTAGCCAGTACGAGCGATATCGCACGACTCAAATCAGAGCAGCTGGGGTTGGTGCGAGAGAACCCTTATTTTGAGCGCATCCTAGAGGAGGAGCCCAACGGGTTTATCTTCCAAAGCCGTATAGATACGTTGGAGATGTACGGCTTTCGATACGTACACTACAAGGGCGACCGGGAGTTTATTTTCCAGAACGGGATCGGGCATATTTTTGAGCTGGAGGAGGTGGAGAAGATGTATGAAGGGGTTAAGCAAGGGGAATAACTGTATTATTTTTGCACTTGGACGAAGTCCGCACGCAAATTTTTTCTAGATGGAAGCACTGATTCTAGTCGATCTTCAATACGACTTCTTGCCCACCGGCTTACTCCCCGTGCCGGATGGAGATGCGGTCATAGAGCCAGCCATACAGCTCATGGACAAGTTTGAGATTGTCGTTGCTACCCAAGACTGGCACCCCGCCAATCACGGCAGTTTTGCGGCTAACCACCCGTGGCGTAAACCGGGGCAGGTGATTGATTTGAATGGACTTCCGCAGGTACTTTGGCCCATCCACTGCGTCGAAGGCAGCTTCGGTGCTGAGCTCGTCAGTCAATTGGATCAGTCTAAGATCACTAAGATCTTTCAAAAAGGAACCGACCCCGGCATCGATTCATACAGCGGCTTCTACGACAATGGTCACCGTAAGTCGACCGGACTGGCCGAGTGGCTGCGCGAGCAGGGCGTTGAAACAGTCTACGTCATGGGCCTGGCCGCTGACTACTGCGTCAAGTTCACGGCCCTGGATGCGCTCAAAGAGGGCTTCGAGACCTACCTGATCACCGATGCGACCCGTGGCGTCAACCTGGAAGCAGGAGATACGGAAAAGGCGTTTGAAGAGGTGGAAACAGCTGGGGGTAAGCTTGTCCAGCTTGCTGATGTAGTCTAATCCAAAACCACCAGTCGCTCACTACCCATTCTGCCATTAATCACAGCTTGTACAAAATAAACCCCTCTAGCCAATCCAGATACGTCTAAGTCGGTCGTAAATTCAGTTGATTGATTGCTGACACTAAGATGCTGTATTTCTCTACCAGCAGTATCCATTATTCTAACATCTACCTGACCAATTTCAGCATTTTCGATCCTCAGCTGAACTTGTAGATTTCTTGTGGGGTTGGGGAAGACTTCTAACAGGGTACCTATATCGGCTAAATTATTTGATGTCGAGGTGGTCACATCCCAAAAAGCAGCGCCTACATCATCCGCTCCACCTATGTAATTAAATGGAGAAGCACCATCAATAAAGCTCGTATCACTATCCCAGCGGTTGGTCGCTGTAGCATTTTCTACGCGGAAACCGTTGGGGGCACCCCACTGAGCAAAATCGCGAGTTACGAATGCATTCTGATTGTTGAAGCCCAAGGCAGCACTTGAGAATAGGAAGATGGAACCGTCAACGTCCACAACGCCACCCGTGGATAAAACCCTTACGCGGACCTCTTCATCCGGACTTAGCATCAAATCTCCCGATACAACCTCCACTTCAGATGAGTTACCGAATGCTGGATATATCCCAGCCAGCGTACAAAAGAAGTAACCGCTTATATCTCTTTCTACGGAATCGAAATTCTTGATCACGACCTCGTCCATTTCAGGTACGATCTCTACAAGTCGAATAGCGGTATCATCTATCCATAAAGCAGGGCCAGTGTCGTTATTTTCGCCTATAAAATTGTAAGGAGCTTGCCCGGCTACGAAATTAGCAGCATCGTCCCATCGACCGGCGTTCACGGCTTGACTGACTCGATTTTGGTTGCTGGCACCCCATTGGATATAGTCTAGAAGCTGAGCTGCGGAATTTGAATTGAAGTCGCTATTGTCTAGAAATAGCCCCAATCCGCCATTTGCATCGGGAAGAGCTGGTACATTTTGTGTACCTGAAGTTACGTCTATCGTTACTTCTTCATCAGGAGAAAGCACGAAATCACCGGTGATGCCCGTGTAGTTTCCTACGCTATTGTACATGCCAGGGCCGAGACACAGCCAAAACCCGGAGACATCCTGTTCCATAGCGCCGAAGTTTTTCAAGGTGACCGTTTCCGCGTTATAGTCTACTTGGGTGAAGCGTACTTCCACTACGGCTTGTGCTTGTATACTACATACGACTACAAGAGATAAAAAGCATAAAACTTCTTTCATTTCAATTTTTTAGAGCAGAGTTGAATATTGGAACTACTAACCAATCGGCGTCAATGTACACAGAGTCATTAGTAATCCTATTAATCTCTACTCGTCAAAGTGTATAAAAAGACGCGTAGCGATATGAATAAAAATACTAGTCTAAACACTGGTTACTTTGAATGACGCTAAAATACTGGGCGTAACCCGATTTCAATCTGTCACCGCCCCGCTAAAGCACTATGCACCGTTAGCTTACCACAACAAGCCCTACCTTCCCGCGTTTTCGTGAATAGAATCTGTATATATGCGCTACCTCCTCATTTCCCTATCCGCTTTAGTTTTTCTATTAGCAGGCTGCTCTTATACTCAAAAGATAACAACCGGGCCGCAGGCTATCGATCGCAAGCAGTATAGCGAGGCCATTCCACTGTTGCAAAAGGAGTACAAGCGAGCCAAAACCAGGCGCGAGAAAGGGCAGTTCGCCGAAATGCTGGGACTAGCTTTCGTCAAGACAGGCAAAGAGGAAGAAGCCCTCACCTGGTATCGCACCGCCTACGACAATGGTGCTGGCACCGATGCGTTGCGGGCGCATGCCGACTTACTTAAGCAGTTGGAACGATACGAAGATGCAATTAATGTATACAATGAGCTGGGACTGGAAATCGGCAGCCGATTTGAGTTCAGACGCGATATAGAAGGCGCCGAAAAGGCCATCGAATGGCTGGCCGATGACCGTAAAGCCTATGAAGTCGAACCCGTCAGCTTCAATAGCAATCGGTCAGATTATGCGCCAGTGGCTTACGAAGGTGGCCAACTCGTCATCACCAGCGATCGGGCAGAAGCTACCGGAGACGCTACTTATACCTGGACGGGCGGTGGTTTCAGTGATCTTTTCCTGGTAGACCCACGCGTTTCATCAGTCGATCCATTCGATCCTGGTATTAACAGCAATGATCACGAAGGCACACCCACCTTCAGTCCCGATTATCAAGAGATGGTATTCGTGCGTTGTAGCGGTGCAAAGCGCGAAGATGCATTTTGCGCACTTTACATTAGCTCCCGCAGTGGTGGCGGCTGGTCGGTGCCCCGTCGCTTACCTTTTACCAAGGCGGAAGTCAACTATCTGCACCCGGCATTCAGCGAAAACGGGCAGACGCTGTACTTCAGTGCGCTCGATCCCGATGGTTGGGGCGGCTACGACCTGTACCGCGTCGAGCGCAGTGGCCCCGAAAGTTGGGGCGAACCCATGTTACTACCTCGTGGTATTAATTCTGAGGGCAATGAGCAATTTCCGTTCTTGCAAGACGACACCCTCTACTTCAGCAGCGACGGACTGATCGGAATGGGTGGACTCGATATCTTTAAAATTTATCCGCTGGAAAACGGTCGCTGGTCGACCGCCAAGAACATGAAGTCGCCCATCAATAGTGGTGGCGACGATTTCGGCTTTACGATCAGCCAGGAATTGAACAATGGGCAAGTCATCAATGAAGGCTATTTCAGCAGTGCCCGTCCTGGTGGCAGAGGTGGCGACGATGTGTATCGCTACACCCAGCGCGTGCTGCCACCGCCACCGCCAAGGGTCGATACGACGCCCATCGTCTATCGCGATATACTCGATGTATATGTGGTCGAGAAGATATACGAAGACCCAACTAACCCCAACAGTCGCATCATGGGCCGCCGCCCGAAAGCCAATGCCACCTTATTCATTCAAGTGGGCGAGGAGAGCCGCTCCGTCAATACCAACGACGAGGGCAAACTTAGCCTGGTCATCTCCGAAGACAAAGACTACTTTTTCCGCGCCGAAGCCGAGAACTACCTGGCCGACGAAGGGCGTTTCAGTGGCAAGGGCCTTCCACGCGACCCCGAAAACCCGACCCAACGCTACGAAGTCGAGCTCACCCTAGACCGTATCTTCCGCAACCAGGAAATTACGCTGGAGAATATTTACTATGACTTCAATGAAATTTTCATCCGAGAAGATGCTAAGCCATCACTGAATGAGTTAGCGGCTCTGTTAGAACTCAATCCCGAAATACGTATCCAGCTCGGCTCCCATACCGACTGCCGTGGCCAAGATGGCTACAATGAAAACCTAAGTCAAGGCAGAGCACAATCGGCCGTAGATTATCTCGTCGAAAAAGGCGTCAATGTCAACCGTCTTAGTGCCCGTGGCTATGGCGAATCCGAACCTGCGGTAGACTGCCTGTGCACCAGATGTACGGAAGAGCAGCACCAAGAAAATAGGCGGACGACGTTTAAGATTGTAAACTGATTTTTTCGTTTTCGGCCAGAGCCGAAAACGAAAATTAAAATTAAAATACGATCTCCTCCTGATTAAACACCCTTCCTTCGTGGCAGCGCACGATCCTGGCTTGGTAGTTTTCCAGGCTTCGATAATCGTGGGTGGCAAAAATCACGGCGCAGCCTTCCTGCTTGGAGAGCTTGCGCATAAGTAGCAGAATTTCATCGCTGGTCTCGGGGTCGAGATTACCTGTAGCTTCGTCGGCGATGAGGAGCTTGGGGGTATTAAGCAGAGCCCTGGCGAAAGCTACGCGTTGCTGTTCTCCACCACTGAGGGTGTGGGGCATAGATCGCAATTTCTCGGTCAGGTCTACCTCTGCCAGCACGGTACCAATGCGCTGATTGATCTTATTTCGGTCGGTCCAGCCAGTGGCGTCTAGTGCAAATTTGAGATTTTCGTAGACTGATCGATCCATCAATAGGTTGAAGTCTTGAAATACGATGCCGAGCTGTCTTCGCAATTGAGGGATGTTGTGTCTATTGGACTTCCGCAGGTCGAAACCGCACACCTCACCACGCCCGTCTTCTAGTGGCAAGGCAGCGTATATCGTTTTCAGTAAGCTCGATTTGCCGCTACCCGTCTTTCCGATCAGGTAGCAAAACTCACCTGCTGCCACCTTAAAGTTGACATGCTCTAGTACGGCCTGACCACCCTGCCGAATGGTCGCTTCCCGAAGATCGACGACAGCCTCGCTCATATTGGTATGCTTATACGCGCTTTTCTGCGATGACGGCTCAAATATACTTCAAAGGTCGTATGTCTTACCTACCTATCGCCTGCACGTCAATAGTTGGGAATCAAATGATAAATTTGTGGGTGTAAAGACCTTGTTTGGGATTTGATCGTTTTGATGGCAGCTAACACAAAAGTCCGAAGGACTTTTGTGTTAGTATTTTTTTAATGAACTACTCTATGTACTTACGCTTACTTGCTTTTATTGTAGCATTTCTGTTCAGCTCTACGGCCTTCGCCCAAAAATACAGCAACGAGTTCCTCACCATAGGTGTAGGTGCCCGCGCTCATGGCATGGGCACGGCTGTGGTGGCTAGCCAGCAAGATGTATATGCCGCTGCCTGGAATCCAGCGGGCTTATCGGCCTTGCCACGAGAGCGTGGACTAGAGATCGGAGCTATGCACGCCGAGTGGTTCGGTGGGGTAGGGAAGTACGATTATCTGGGCTTTACACTACCATTGGCCTCCAATAACCAGCGGATCGGCTTGTCTGTTATCCGCTTCGGGATTGATCAGATACCTAATACCCTATCGCTTTACGAAACGGATGGCACCATCAACTTCGACAATGTGACGGAGTTTTCTTCGGCCGATTATGCCTTCCTAGGTACCTACTCTAGGACTTGGAATAAGACAAAAGGACCACTTCGCGTGGGAGCAAACATCAAGATCGTTCACCGCACCATTGGCCCATTTGCCAATAGCTGGGGCTTTGGGCTCGATCTGGGTGCACAACTCGGCCGTGGTGATTGGACCTTTGCTGTACTGGCCCGAGACCTGACCACCACCTTCAACGCCTGGACCTTCAACTTCACCGAGCAAGACCGCCAAATTCTCGAACTGACCGACAATAGCATCCCCATCAATAGCGTGGAAACGACCAATCCTTCCGTCATTTTCGGGGCATTGCGCGAATTCGACATCACCGACCAGATCGGTCTGAAGGCAGAGCTAGACCTCATTGTCACTACCGACGGGCAAAGAAACACCCTCATCAGCGGAGATCCATTCAGCATCGACCCAGCTTTAGGCATAGAGGGCAACTATGGCGATTTCGCCTTCCTGCGATTCGGTATTAGCCAGCTACAGCGCCTGCGCAACTTCGATGAGGAAGAGCAGCTGATCGGTCGACCTAGCTTAGGTTTGGGCCTAAAACTAGGCGAGCTGAACGTAGACTATGCTTACACAGATTTGGGTACGGATCGGTCCACTTTTAGCCACATCATCAGTTTGCGGTTAGGTATAAGACCCAGGAAGGAGGGGGCGAGGTAGGATTGAGCTGTTCGTGTGTTTGGATTTAAGCAAATGCACAAACTATTTCTTGCTATTTCACGGAACTTTTTACCTTTGCGACGCTTTTGAAAAGGGCCGAAGGGACTTTCAACTGGAAAGTCTTCATTCTTTAAATGGTGGGTATAGCTCAGTTGGTTAGAGCACTTGATTGTGGTTCAAGAGGCCGCCGGTTCAAATCCGGTTACTCACCCAATACCGGACTTACAGGCTCAAATTCCTGTAAGTCCGTTCTTATTAGTCCCGTATCTATTGATTTACAATCATTTACGATAATAATACTGTTGAACCTTGCGGTTCTGCATATCGTCAACAAATCGTTGGTTTTTTCAGTGGGCAAGACGAAACCTTCGGGAAAAACGACTCTAGCCAGCTGCCCGCGCTCGATAGGTGTTAGCCTGGCATATATATTGCCCAGGTCGGATAAAACCGCGTAGATGCGGCTCATGAGTGTGCCTTGATGGCCAATTAAAGCCGTATCCTGAGCCAACTTAGCTCTGATCTCATCAGCGCGATCTCTGAAGCCTGCGTACTCGTTAGAGTTGATCTTGCCATCAACATACATCTCCAAAGCTCGCTCAGCCCGTTCATCAGCTTTGCGTAAGTCAACCTTGTATCGATTTAGACCAAAGCTCATGTTTGCTTTGAACTCTTGCAGCTTAGTCTCGTACAATTCACGCATATACATGGCTGCTTCGTTTTTGAGCTGCAACCCACGCATGACGTTTTCCATGAACTTATGTGCGGCATTCGCCGATACACGGTAATGCTTAGGATGGCTCCTACACCGATAGTATCGATATATCTTGCTGCGGCCTTTGCTTCGCTCACTCGTGCAGTAATCACCACACTCCGGGCATCTTATAGCCGACCGCAAATAAAACTCGTGCTTGGCCATTTGCTTGCGATGCCTGCTATGCTTGCGGCCTTTCAATATGCTTTGCACCTCTTGGAAGTCTGACCAGCTTAAGATAGGCTCTAGGCGCAAAGTAACGGCCAAATCAGGAAGGCCCTCAACAGAACTCTTATAAAAATACCTTCCAGCATATATAGGATTCTTTATGCGCTCGTGAAATGAACTACGCGAGCCCAAAGTCTTGGAGCCACCTAGCTCGGCATAGGTAAAATCTACAGGTTTGCCCATACGGATCATCTCAAACGCTTGCCGCATCATTTCAGCCTTGTGCTCATCTTGCACAGTTCTACGACGCCCATTCTCATCGAGCTCATTGATCTTAACGTAGCCCCACGGCGCACGCCCAGCATAATATCCCTTCTGTATGGTGTAGTATATACCTCGATGCGTGCGCTTACTGTTCTCTACACTCTCAGCCTCTGCCATGGCCATCTGAACAGATCTTAAGATAATACCACCACTATGCGACTGATCTTCCCACTGAGTAGCAGAATTCACCTCAACGCCTATCTCACGGAAACGCGTCTTCCAGTAACCCGATAAGTCCACATTGCGAAACCACCGACTCCAATCATAAATGATCAGCAATTGTATCTGCTTTGATCTGGATTTACGTTTATTGTACTGCTTGGCGTAGTCATAAGCTTGCTCTACGCTATCTCTGCCCTTCCTACCACTGCGCACCTCGCTAAACCTATGTACAATCACATAGCCACGCTCAGCCGCCACTCTTCGGTTGATGTCATACTGAGCATCAATACTCGTATTATCTCTTTGGCTTTGGTCCGATACACGTTCTAGCGATATGGCTGATATATCTGGCATAGGTTGAAGTTACATTTTATCGTTGAGTTGCGTTGTTACTGTTGTATTTGGGTTATATGCGCAATACGTATGTAGTGGGTAACAACGCAATGCGTATATGCAGTATTGGCTGCTATTCGTCAAGATCATCAAAAGCCCAAAACCCTATCTGAGTCTCAGCCATCTTCTCGAATAGTGCCACAATGCCAGCTATAACTTTGTCCTTACCGCCTTTGGAATTAGCAAAGCTCATAGCATTCTTATAG
>JBCCPC010000019.1:0-79716 GCA_039025055.1 Bacteroidota bacterium
AAAGTAATTGAGTACGTTGAGTATTACAATGAAAAATGGGCAAAAACGATCAACTGGAGTAAAGTCACAAAAGCAGATATTGACACACTCGTCAAGAAAACCAAATCACTTGTAATGAAACTTAGTGGCTAGACCACTAGTCAGTCAACCTCAGGGTAATAATAAAACCTATCAGGTTAAATATCATGGATACTACGGATTCTATGATCAGACATATGGTTCAGGCGATTATCACATTGCTTTCTTTTACGAAGATGGAACGGTCTTTTATCCCAGGATTGCGGATGAATATTACCTCAGTAATAAGATTGATTCACTTTTGAGTAGTCCTGCTTTTATTGAGCAGAGCAAACAAAAGAGAACTAACTGGGGCATATACACCCTAGAAGGAACCCAAATCAAGATCGAAAAGTGGGAGCTCAAACATCGTGGACCGACCAAGTTTAAGACCTACGAGTATTTCGGAGAGATCAAGTCTAACGGAACCATCGTATTTAATAGGCTTTTGGACAATTACTGGAATCAGAAGGTGTTTGAGATAGATAGGGAGTTCACATTTCGTGAGTTCAGACCGAAGCCCGATAGTACGAATCGATTCATAGAATGAAAGTAGAATATGAAAAACACAACCTCAATAGCCCTTTTAATATTCAGCCTGTTGGAAGTAGTGGCCTACGGACAAAATGTTGAGATCGTTCATGGAAATGCTAACCGAACTAGGGCGTCCAGCCCCGATGCATTCGACTTTATTGACGAGGGTTAGGAGATATAAAAAAGTCAATACGTCGCTAGGCAACATGGTGTGGTGGCAAATTCCGGCAAATCGAACTTGTCTAATTTATTCAACTCTTTCTGGGAAAAGTCAAACGAAATCGGGGCCAATTCATTTAGCATCAAAGAGGTAAGTACAAAGAATGATAGCCTTATAGTAAAAATCTCGGTATTACGGCAGACATTATGGAGTGGATTGGACTAATTTTGAAAATAGATATCTAAGATAAAAATTTAGACTGATGAACAAATTAATGATTTTAATAATATTACTCGTTTCAAGTTGTAAGACTACAGATATTGAATCAACGATTCAGATACGTAATAATTCTGATCAATCTATTTCTACGTTTATAGCTTTGCCAATCGAAGTTGGTTTTGCCTATCCAGATACGATTCTACCTTTAAATGAGCTACCAATGCAATCAGCAGTACTGGGTCAACAAAATTTTTATGATTTTTCAACTTCACTTGAGGATGTTCTAAGTGAGTTGCCAAACGATACCTTATCCATTTTTTACTTTTCGACCGATACCCTGAACAAGTACTCGTGGGAAGAAATAAGAGACAATTATATGATTCTACGTAGAGATGATTTAGTTCCGCCAGCAGATGCTGTTTTAGATAACTATTGGCTTATCGAATATCCATAGATAGATAATAGAAAAGAGTAATAACATTAGACATTATGCGGAAATGGTTTCTAGAGCGAAAAGTGCAGCATTTTTATTGATAGCAAGGCACGCCCGAAGCCTGGACTTCAGAAAAGGGCCCCTACCCCTTTCTTTGTTTAGCTACCAAGGCGAGGACGGAACGCAGCTATCGATAAAAAGGCAAGTTTTGCGCCTAATAAATTATTCCGCATAATGTCTATTAAAGCCTTGTGGAGATAGAGATGCAAGGTTGTCGTTCTCTCAAAAAACCCACTTGTAAAAATCGTTTACCGTTAATCTACCACTACCCTCATCAAAACACCACCAACCCGCAAAAACAGCATCCCCTTACCCTTTCCGTTTGGTAGTAATATAAGCTGCTCGGACTGCGCAACACGCCCCTGTTCGAGCACCCTCCCCATCACATCCAACCACTCGTACTCAAACGGCCCATCGATCCCCTCTACTTTCACCCAATCGGTAGCGGGGTTGGGCCAGACCACTACCCTATTATTGGCTAACTCGGGCTCGCTGGTACTGGAAATGATACTACCGCCTTCTGTAACAGTTAAGCGTTGGTTGGGTGTAAAGCTACCCAGGCTATCTACCTGGCCTGAGGGCCAGTAGACGACCAACTCGTTGATGATGGATGCATCACCTAGGCCAAAGTGAAGGATACTGCCCGATTGGCTAGCGAAACCCGAACCAAGATGATGCTCGTCTATCCAAGTATGATCGGGGGTGTGGATCACTACCCTGGCCCCGGCTGCATCGCGGGGAGAGACTACACCTTTTAGGGAGACTTGTAGCCAGTTGCCGAATTGAGGGGTGTCGTTTCTCAGTATTTGGCAAGTGCCGCTACCGCTGCTGCTGTTGGCGAGTACCAGGTCGAGATCGCCATCATTATCGAGATCTGCGACGGCGGAACCGTAGGAACCTTGGGTGCTGGCATGATCGCCGAGGCTGGGGTCAGCTGTAGTGTATTCTAGACCGTCCTGGCCGAGGTAGAGAATATTAGGATAGCTGATGCCACCTACACTAAAGCCCGTTTCATTAGCTACGTAAATGTCCATAAAACCATCTTGATTGGTATCGAAGAGGTTGGTGCCCCAGCCCATACCGATATCGTTAGTACCGCTGGCAAAACTGCGGTCCAGGAATACCTGACCGCTTAAATTTCTCAAAAGGGTATTATCGTAGAGGTTAGTGATGTATATATCGAGCCAGCCATCGGCATCGAGATCGGCCACGTCAACGCCCATACCTTGGCCTGCAAAGTCAGTGGCTGTAGCTTGACTGACATCGGTGAAGAAGCCGCTACCATTGTTTCGTAGCATGATGTTGGGCTGATCACCATCGTGGGTTAGATAGAGATCGATGTGACCATCTTGGTTGTAGTCGGTAAAGATGGACCCCATACTGAGTTGGGGGTCGAGCATATTGCGGGCTCCGGCTTGCTCGGAAAAAGTGCCATCGCCCTTGTTGTAGTACAACCTGTTGGGACCGAGAAATTCGGTGATGTAAATATCGGTGAAGCCGTCAGAGTCTATATCAGCAGCATTGAGGGAGTAGACCCTACTACTACCGGCTATACCGGCCTGATTCGAGACATCGGTAAAGGCTAGCCCATCTTCATTGCGCAGTAGTCGACTGTTTTGATTTCGGCCACCTAATAAAAGATCAGAGTCACCGTCATTGTCATAATCTACCCACAAGGCACAACCGTAAGCTTCTGAGGATCCAAGATTCAGTCTAGCTGTTTGATCTGTAAAGGTCATGTTGCCTTCGTTGCGAAGAAGTGTGGTCGCACCATTCAGGCCGGTAAAGATGATGTCTTCCCAGCCATCTAGGTCGTAATCAGCAATGGAGACGCCGCGGTAAAAACCGTTGAGGTCTCCACCTGCGGAAGTACTAATATCACTAAAAACGGGTTGTGCGGATAGGCACCAGGCCCATCCGCACAACGCAAAAAGAATAAGCAATCGCGAACCAAGTCCGCGATTGCATAATCGTTTACTGCACAAACTCGTATTCATATGTCAGCACATTGAATCGCACAGTGTAATCGCCAGCTGTAATAGGAATGTCTGGTCCGCCAACGACACCGATACCAGAGGGGAAGTCTGAACCACCCCAGTTGATGATATCCCAGGTCTGATTGATGCGGAACTTGGCTACTCCTTCAGTCAACGTCATGTCTAACTCGAATACATTCGGATTAAGCGAGTTGACCGGAAGTTCTGTGTCGGTATCCCATGCGCCAGGTGTAGCACTACCGATGATGCCAAGAGTGGCTGGCTCAAACATATAGGTGAGGTCGTTTAGGTTAAGCGTAACCCAATATAAGCCTGCCGTAACCTGTATATCGGCTCCGTTTTCATCAGCGGTACCATTTGGGAAACTGGTACCTCCCCAATTAGCCACTCCAAAGTCATTATCTGCCCGGAATTTGACTAAGCCATCGGTCAAACCGATAAGTATCCTGTAGGTACCATCACCATAGTCAATCATGTCCGTGTCTTCAGACCAGCCGGTAGGCGTCGCATCACCTAGTATACCAATACTGGCGAAACCGCCGCCGCCATAGCTGCCTTCCGGACCGAAGTTGTATTCGCCAGTTACCGGATTGAAGGTCACGTCATAGGTTCCAGCAGTAACTGGAATGTTTGGACCATTGGAAACCCCGGTTCCAGCTGGGAAGTCAGTTGCACCCCAGTTGATGATATCCCAAACGCCATTTACCCTGAATTTGGCCTCTCCGTCAGTTAGCGCCAATTGAGCAAACCAGAGACCGTCATCTTGTGGCTCAAGGTTGGTGTCATTGTCCCAGCTATTGGGTGTAGCACTTCCGATAATACCTACTGAGGTGATCTCCTGAAAGTTGTAAGTCAGGTCGTTGGTATTGAGTGTAACGTAATACAGACCTTCGGTAACGGCTATATTGGCACCATTCATCACGGCCGCTCCGCTTGGGAAAGCATCTCCACCCCAGTTGACGGACCAGTCATCATTGGCACGGAATTTAACTTCTCCATCGCCAAGCTCTACAACCAGTGTAAATACACCATCACCGTCGCTGTCATCCATGTCCGTATCTGGACCAGCGAAGTCATTAGGCAGGGCAGATCCAATTAAACCTATACTGGGCAAGCGAACGAATTCGCTGCTATACTCTAGGGTTTGATCGTTAAAGGTGAAACTGTAGAAGGCCTCCTGATCGGCATCGAAAACAATGTTTGAGCCAAAAGCCTCAGCTATGCCGTCACCTTCATTGTCACCAAAAATGGTACCCATCAAGTCGGGCATTTCAGCAAACTTGTAGCGGTCGCCGGGTGCGATAAGGACTTCTTCCGCTACCCAGGTGTTGTCTTCGACCAGTGAGAACTGGAATTCGTTGCCCTCGAAGTCGTTGAAAGTGCCCAATAAGAAGAGACCAGTAACATTGCTTTCCAGCGTTACTAGTGGGCTAACGCTGTAGGATAAGGTCATATCGTTAAATCGGATAATAGATAGGCCTCCATCACCACACTCCGTGTTGTCATTGCCTACACTGTTACTCGTCATGAAGCCGTTGCAATCGCCATCGCCCCAATCTTCGTCACACCAGTCGAAACAGTTTTTGAATTTCCAGCCTTCGCCCCCTAAATCGACTCCAGAAATTTCCCACATATTGTCACCGATTAAGCGCATGGTGTCTGCACCCCATCCGTTGAATGCACCAGCGATGTACATCTCTTCGTGGTTAGCTGCAAAAGCTAAAGGGCTGAGTGTAAATACGAACCTTGATTCCGTTGCTTGACCTTTGGTGTCACTTACAGAAATAGACATCTCATAGTCAGCAAAAGGAAGATCCTCTGGATTAAAGTCAGCTGCTGAAATAACCAAACTGTCGCTGACACCTTCTAAGCTCGATGTCTGTGAAAACAGCTCTGCACCACCCGCATCGAGAACAGTGACCGTTGCAGACTCTAATGGAGATATAGAGCCATCTGCAAATACGACTTTAAAATCAAAAGCTGCCCGAGCTACACGGGCGTTAGCCGAAGGGAACGAACTCAAAATAGCAGGTGGAAAGTCCGTATTGGTGGGCACGTCGATCTCCTCGCGGTCGCAACCGGAAAAGATGAGTAGCCCGAGGGATAGAATGAAAAATAGATTTTTCATGAAAAAATATTTTTTATTTCCTGCTGGCTGGCTGCGCCGCCAGCAGGAAATATTTTAAGATTTAGTAGCCAGTGTTCTGGCGTAGGTTTGGATTAGCCAATAGCTCCGAGGCAGGAATTGGATATAGGTCGCGGAAAGGTTCTGTCGTCGAACCTTCGGGCGTGCCGCCCTTCCAAGACCAAACGCCACTGTCGCTGAACTCACCGAAGCGAATGCGATCGGTACGGCGGTGGCATTCCCAGTAGAGCTCGCGACCGCGCTCATCGAGTAGAAACTCGAGCGTCAGATCGGCATCGGTGATGTTTTGGGCATCGGTACCATAGGCGCGCTCCAGGAGTGCATTGACCAGGTTGACCGCGCGATCGCGGCTGCCGCCGCCACCTCTCACTACACTTTCTGCATACATGAGGTAGGCATCAGCCAGACGGAATACGGGAAAGTCAGTGTCGGCATAGCGACCATCTACTCCAGGTACACCTTCGCTACTAACATTGCGATATTTAGGTAGACCATATCCATTAGTGAATACATCGATTTCCGGAATGTCTATTGATTGACCATCAGTATAGAAGAGGGCACGACTATCCGTCGTATTGACACCACCTGGGAATAAATCTACCATTTGTGGTGTGGTGCGAATACCACCCCAGCCTCCATTGATACCAAAATCTGCTGGGTCCATGGATCCACCTACAGGCGCATGAGTTAGATAAGTCATTCCTCCGAAACCTTGGGTATTATCCCCATCGAAAGGTATAGTCCAGATCATTTCCGCACTGAGGTTATTGTCGGTTAGGAAGAGATGTTGGTAAGTCTCTTCTAGCTCATAACTCTCAGTGTCCAGTACTTTTTCCAATGCCGTAATAGCTTCTGCGTTGAGGTCGCGGCCTGCATATACCTGAGCATTTTGGAATAGCTTAGCTTGAAGCATCCAGACAGCGGCCTTATCTACTCGTCCATATTCTTGAGCACCAGGATCGGGAAGTACAGATTCTATGGCTGCCAGTTCATCCACAATGAATTGGAACACCTCTGCTCGGCTGCGCTCAGTGGGAGGCTCACTACCGATTTCATCTTCTTCGGTATAAAAGATCACATCTCCGAAAAAGTCGATCGCATGCCAGTAACTAAGTGCGCGTAAAAAACGCGCCTCTGCCCTGAATTCATCTACACTTGGCCAAAAGCTCTCCCGAATACCGCGTTCAGCCAGTCTGTCTTGTGTCGTTTCACGCAAGAACTCATTCGTTTGACTGACCTGGAAAAAGATGCGGTAGTACATGGCACGAACGAATTCGTTATTCGAGGTCCAACTTTGCTCGTGCAAATCGCGAATGCTTCCATCATCCCAACCGATTACTGATGTTTCGGTAGGGAATTCTTGTAGTTGAAAAAACTGACGGAGATAATTTCCGAAGCCTTCATCGATACTTGAAATGTCCGGGGCGCAAGGATCACATCCCGGGCCTAGTTGCCCAGTGATAGCCAGACCGGCATACAGCCTGGCCAAAAAGGGCTCGTAGTTGTCTTCGTCACTAAGTATTGCATTTGGATCGGCTTGATCTAATGGCACCAAGTCTAGATCCGTACATGCGGCTGCGAAAATAAGCAGCAGCAAGAATGATAGTTTATTTAGAGTATTCATGATCGTATTCAATTCAAGGGGTTAAAGTGATAGTCGTGCACCCACAGTAAAGGTGCGCGCCCGTGGGAAACGGTCGTTATCGATGCCATTTTCTCCAGTTTCAGGGTCTAAGCCGCTGTAACCCGTAATGGTAAATAGATTTTGAGCAGTGGCATATAGCTGCAAATTGAGCTGGCTATTACCGAGTTGGCCGAAGTTGTAGCCTAAATTGACATTATCCAACCTCAAGAAGCTTGCATCTTCTAAATAGAAGTCGCTGAAGAATTGCGCGCTACGAAATCTAGAAAACACAGCCGACGGGTGAACATTCTTTACAAAACCATCTTGGTTGCTGATAAAATTCAAAAAGCCACGGCTACTTGCGGTATTATTATAGACATGATTACCAATGCTACCACGTAAAGTGAAGTCCAAAGTAAACTTGTTTAAGCGCATCGACCCTGTAATACCATAAAGTATATCGCCGGCAGGTTGTTCGACGACTCGAAGATCTTCATCGTTGATCATACCATCGCCATTTTGATCGACATACATATCGATGTCATCGGCATCTGCATCGCTTATAGGTCTTCCACTTTCGTCGTAGCGCTGCTCAAATAGATAGAAGCTGTTGACAGCTTCGCCCACCCTCAAGATTTGGACGTTATTGCCAACGCCACCAGAAATACCACCAACAAGAATATCGGCACTACCTTGGCCATCGAGTTGCGTAATTTCATTTCTATTGAAAGCGATGTTTCCACCGATGTCAAAGCCGAAATTCGGCTTATCGATTACTACGGCATTTAAAGTCAATTCAACGCCTTGGTTCTCCAATGAACCGATATTAGTAAGTACGCGATCAGACAGATTAGTACCTGCTGGAACGTTAACCGTGAACAGCAAATCATCAGTAGTCTTTTGATAGACTTCGAGTATACCATTTAATCGATTATTAAAAAATCCGAAATCAACGCCTAGATTAAGACTGGTTGTCTCCTCCCATTTCAATCCGGCATCATAAGCGTTTGGTCGTACCGTTGTAATAAACTCGTCACCGAACTGGTACCGAACACGCTGATCTCCAAATTCATAGGAAGGGATATAGCCATAGTCGGCAATATTTTCGTTACCAGTCACGCCATATCCTGCCCGCAGCTTCAACGTGCTGAAAGTATTGGCTAGACCGGCAGCCCAAGGTTCTTCGAGGACACGCCAGGCAATTGCAGCGGATGGGAATATGCCCCAACGGTTTGCAGGACCAAATCGGCTAGAACCATCTCGACGCAGGCTTGCTGTAATCAAATATTTTTCATCGAGATTAACATTCAAACGACCATAAAAACTGATCAACCGGTTTTCTATGATGTAGTTATTGACAATAATGTCTTCGGCAATATTGAAATTGTTGGGACCAAAGACATCTGTTTCCAGATTTTGGCCATTCAGATTGCTGCCCGAATTTTGGAAATCTTGATAGCTATATCCGGCCAGTAAACTAAATTGACTAGAGCCAATACTCTTGGTGTAAGTAAAGTAGGTCTCCAACAATCGACTGTCACGACGCTGGTTGTTATTATTGAATTCACCATCAAATCCGCTAGCTATAAAGGTAGCGTGCGTCGTAGGTACAAATCGCCGACTCTGTCCGTCTTCAACATCAAAACCAAGGATGGTTTTAAATGAAAGACCCGGAATTAGATTATCGAAGTCATAGTTTAAATCCAGACTACCGATGGCCCGGTAAGCAGTGCCCTCATTAGAAATTTGATCGATGGTCGAAATCGGATTTCGTGGAGCCAAGGCAAGATTGTATTCGTTGTAGCCTGCATATTCCAAATTTGCAGGATCGAAAATAGGCTGCGTTGGGTCGAAGGTCAGCGCAGAACCCAGCGGTCCATTATCGAAGTTGTTGTTATTGACGTTGCCTTTGATGCTAGTCGTAATCGTCAACTTATCATTGAAAGCTCTTTGTGTAAAATTGAGATTTAGACTTACACGTTCAGCGTCGGCGCCTCTTACTACACCTTCTATAAACTGATAACCAACACTGGCACGGTATGAGTTGCTTTCACCACCACCACTTATGCTGAGATCGTGCTGTGTGCCAGTGGCCGTTTGCAGACTTTCATCGTACCAGTCGGTATTGGCATCGCCGAGTAGCTCCAGACGATTAGGTGCAGCAAAAGTGACCGTATTGCGAAAAGCATCAGCATCTAAAACCTGGCCATCACCAATAGCAGTACTTACGAAAGCCCGACCGTCATAAGTAATTCTGGGTGCGCCACTTTCCCCCTTTTTGGTCGTAATAATGACTACCCCATTTGCACCGCGTGAGCCATATATGGCCGCAGCTGATGCGTCTTTCAGAATAGTCATGGACTCGATATCACCCGGATTGAGAAAATTGAGTGGATTTCGACTACCGGCCACACCATCACCACTTCGCAAGGGTACACCGTCTACTACAAATAGTGGATCATTGCTCGCATTGATAGATGTACCTCCGCGAATGCGGATATTCGTATTTCCACCAGGCTGCCCATCCCCACTCAGAATCTGTACACCGGCTACTTTACCGGCGATCAGATTAGTAGGCGAAACGATGGCCCCCTGATTGAAGGTCTCGGCTTCGATGGTATTGACCGAGCCCGTCAGGTCATCTTTTTTGACGGAGCCATAGCCGACAACTACCACCTCATCTAGTACTTCACCTGGGGCGAGCTGTATATCTATAGACGTACGATTGTTAATATCTACAGTCTGAGAAGTGTAGCCGGTATAGCTGAATTGCAGCTTGCCATCGGCTGCGGCGGAGACGGAATAGCTTCCATCCAAGTCAGTTACGGTGCCGGTCGCTGTTTCTACAACGAGTACGCTGGCACCGATAAGCGGTTCTCCAGTTTCTGAATCTGTTATGGTGCCCGTTATTCTGTTTTGGGCGGTTAGTGAGCAGATCGACAAAAACGAAAACCAAGCCATTAGAGTTAGCTTGCTTTTAAAATTCATACGGAAATATTGTGTTATGACTTTTTTCGCAAAAACCCACGGCGGCTTAGTTTGAAACCACCTGCGTAAGTCTAATCCTTAAAAATCTCTAAGTGAGCAGGGACAGTCTACTGAGGCTTGAGTGTGAAAACAAGAATGCTAAATTCGGTCTTCTCGTGCTAGAAAGTCGTGTAAAACCAAGGTTGAGTGCATAAACTGGCACAATGTACGGCTCTTTTCGGACTAATAGAAATGCTCGACATATCCGAGAATTTTGGATGAAGAAACGTTCCCGTTCGACACATCCGATGAACTTTGGTCAAACAAACGTTCGACCAAAGATACAGCGGATGTGCGCGCTGTAACGCCAAACATCTATATTTACCTTCCACTAAATCCTTTTTTTCGATGCGTTGTCCCTTAATCGTTTTTCTTTTTTGTACTTCCGCAGGTAGTTTCTTTGCTCAGCATACCGCCACCGAGCTACAGCTTCTTTCAAACGACATTTCAGTCTTCGAAGGCGATCTAGAAGACGGTATCGATATGCCCGACCTTTCCTGGGCGTGGGTCAGCAATAATGCCTGTTTTGTAGAGCCGAGGCGAGATAAGTTCTCAGGTTCACACGTATTGTATCGAACTGCATTGCCGAAATACTCGACCATGATTATCCGGCTGATCCCAAATGATCCCAAAAATGAAATGAGTTTGTACGCCTACAGCGGAGGCCGAGGGGCTCTCCCTCCCGAATTGGCGAGTTGCGTCAGTTGCGAGGCCGATTTCAAATCCGACAGACCTTTCGCGACCGTCCGAGATCGCACCGGCCCAAATCGAGAGGTAGAACTCAGGGCGGTCAATCGCGGGTATCCGATCACGATTGGTGTGGTCGGGGCTGATGGGCTAAGCTCTGGTGGCTATCGGTTTGAAGTGGAAATAAAGGGGAGATAAACTGGGGCCTGCGCCCTCTGGTCGAAACGATTGTTTTATCTGCGACCAGAGGGCGCAGGCCCAGAACGTAGAGCGTGGTTTTTACGGAATGTGTTGAAAACGTATATAGGAAGATTCCGCTAAGAATCGTATCATTGCGCCAGAAACTGACTGAGGAGAGGTAAACATTGGCGATGTGCAGTTGTAGTATCGATGATGCGATGCATACCTACATTTTCTGACAGGCACTGCTTTTATACCAAAATAACAAGTCGGGCAAGGAAGTAAACATAGCTTTCTGATGGCTTTTGAATAGCTACTTACCAAAAAGTAGCCCGAAAGACTTTCGTCTAACGGGCTCCAATTGTGCAATTCAAATGTACTTCTTTGGCCAGAGTTGGTATGTCTAGCGAATTGTTTAAAGCAGGCGCTGGTATGTATTTTGTGTGTATGGCTGCGCCTGTGGGATGAAAAAGTTGCTGCCCTCGACCCGACGACCAGTGGGTCGGGGCAGCTTGTTTGTATGTAGATCTAAATAAGATCTGGCAAAGGGTACATGAATCGAATATTATCTGACTACACTCATCTTGTTCGTTACAAATTGATCTTTGTACCGAAGGGTGTAGGTCAGATTTCCATTGGCGGAATCGCCAAGTTCTTGTAGCTCTATTCGGGTGTGGTTGTATCCGGCATAGCCTTCCATGCTGCGCAGCAGCAGAGTACGGCCTATTTGATCATAGACTGCCATCTCGACTCGGCCGGCTTCTGGTAGGGTAAATCCTATGACTGTCCAGTCTGAGACTGGGTTAGGATAGTTTTGATCTACCTGGAAACCGGATCTGATCAAACCAGTAGCCGATTCGACGAATGACAATCTTAGGTTGGCAATCTCGCCTGCTTGCGGGTAGGCCTCGGCAGGCGTAACGACATCCGATATCCGCAACTTGTTGCTGAGTCTGCAATCGGCCATGGCTCGCAAGTGCAACCTGAAGAGTTCAGCTCCAGCACCCAGAGGCTCGGACACACTAAAGCTGGCAAAGCCGCGCTCCATATATTGCTTATTGATCTCTTGGTCGCCGACGATCACGCCTTCTACATCGAGTAGTTTTAGATCATCATCGACCTCTATGGTACCTTGCATACCCGCCATAGATTCTTCGGCGTAAATACTGACCAGATAGTTATTTCCGGCACGTACTTGAAGATCTTCACAACTCACCTGAGCTACAGCTCTTGCCTCAGCTATTCGCTCGTGGGCATTGGCATTCAAGGCATTACCACTGATGTCTCCCATAGCAATAGCTACAAAATCACCCTGGTAGACATTTTCCTCAAAATCATTGAGGTTAATGATCTGTGGGATGTTCGACACGGTCCAGTCGTCGACATCTGCACCGAAATCGTGATTGATATCTACGAATCGCCAGCTAGGCTGATCGGGAAAGCCATCGGTCAGGCCGAGAATCACCCTGCGCATAGCTACGATGTCCTGTACGTTTAGCGTACCGTCTCCAGTGACGTCAGCGGCTATGTACTGATATGGATTGTCAAGCTCCTGCACACCCAGCAGATGCTGCATGAGTAAGATGATGTCTGCTGTCGTTACGGTGCTGAGGTCTACGTTGCTTTCCAGGCTTGGTGAGAGCGTATAATCTTCGCCTAGCATGAGTCCTTCGGCTTCGTATTCGCCTTGCATATCGGTCATGATGTCGTCATCCATATCTGTACCGGTTACATTGATCATAGCACCGGGTACGGGATCGTTGCTGTAAGTAGATATGCTACCGTGCACATTACCGAGACCAACATCCAGGCCTCCACAAAGGGTGTTATTGTATGACTGAACTGAGAGTGTAGTCTCGCATTTGTCGAAGTTGCCCATGGGATCGATGGTGAAGATGCGCACAGGCAATAAACCCAAGTCTTCACAATCGACTTCGATCAAATCGTCTTCTGGGTCGGGTACGAAGTCGGGCTCATCAGAATCTTCGTTTCTGTATATGGCGACATTTACATCGCCGGAACAATCGTCTAGGGAATGAACCAGGAAGGTCTCCGCAGATACTACTCCGATGGCATCTCCTTCACCATCTGGGGCGAGTGTGACAGTCAGACCTTCGATACATACCGGAGTAGGTGCTTTGAGATCGAGCAGATCAAAAATGATCAACTCTATTGACGTATTACCACACCCGTCTGAAGATCTAACCCGAGCCGCATGGCGGCCAATAGGAATATCGGTCAAATCTACTTCGACCTCGGTGTCGAATTCGTTGCTGGTCATCACCGTTATCCCAGAGCCTTCACTGAAGTCTTCTACATTGACTGGAATGAAATCGGCCAGTGCATACACGCCGTCACCGTCATTATCCGTCGCAAAGAGATCGAGTTCAACCTCTGTAGAAATACCTTGTAGTGTACAATTGTCTCTGACCTCGAATGAGAAACTATAGTCGCCGAAGCAATCGCCATCGGTATCGGCACCACTGGCTGTGAGGGTACTGAGATCGATAATCGGTGGTTCTTCATCATGGACGCCAATGAATTGGCGGTAGCGGAATGCACCTCTCGCTCCATCTCTTCCGTAGCCGAAGTCGTCCTCAGCCCCATCTCTTTGCCCGAATGGATCGCCATTGTCGAGCGGACTGATGAATCCATTGCTGCGAATGCCGTCATTGTCCAGGTAAGCAATGTCATCGTCTAAAACATTGGGCAAATTGCCTGGTGTGACATGAAGGACTGTTATTTCCTCCAGAAAATCGTCGTTATCTGCATCGCGTGGTACGCTATACGGGTTTGACTCGGTATCGTACTCGCACCAATTGATGACCTCGTAAGTGACACGAAGTTTGTAGCACTCTTGACCGGTAGCCAGGAAGGAATCGATGGACGTGTTGACGGTGATAAGGTCGCAACCATTGGTACTGAATTCTAGGCCATTGTAGTCGGGTTCTACACAAGCCTGGCTCGACTCATCTGCTGGAAAGATGAGGGAATAATCGTGAAGTTTGGTAACCGTGATGCTCTGTTGGCAATTGGGAGCAGTCAGGCCAGCTCCATCCGCAAAGCTGAATTTGCGCAGGATGGTGCCCGAGCCACAGTTGCCACGATTATCGAGCACACTCTGCCCAGAATTGGCAATTTGGCAGTTATCGACGCCTGTTGCCGTACCGAATAGCTGATCAAGGAGTGCACTGGTACCAAATGGGTCTATGCTGAATGCTTCGCCCAAATCTTCGGGCAAGTTCGGATCGACCTGTGTACAATTGAGCACCTGATCGAGAGGCGGTATACAAGCAGGTGCCGACTGGTCGCTGATGGTAATCTGTGTAAGGCAAGTATTGCTATTGTCGATGCCCGGTACATAATTACCATCTATATTGCCATCGTCAGTAATCCTCAGTAGAACACTTTTAGTCGGTATATCACTACAGTCTACGATGATCTGTTCATCGAATAGAGATATTGCATTTCCACTTGGCGTGGCTTCGGCGATCTCCAGTAGAAAATTACCGCATTCATCATAGGAAGCACGGTCCACATCTTCGGGCTCTATGATGGCCTGGCCATTACCGTCTAAGGATACGATAAGCCCATCTTCGCAAATGGCGACAGGCTCTGTTTGGTCAACAATTAGCAGGCCGACATCGAGCGTATCGACATTATTGCAATTGTCGGAACCGATATAGCGAATGATGTGATTGCCTTGGGGAACGACGTTGCTGAATTCGCCTTCGACATAAGGCCCTAGTGGAAAGCTACTCAGGTCTTCATTCAAATAGATAAAGGCTGTGAGGTTTGCCATTCCAGAGCAAAAGTCTGTGGCATTTACACCCGCGAGTGGGAAAAGGAAGGTACCGCAGTCTGCTGTATTGGTGGTGAAGACGAGTGGACCATCGTCTGGTATACCATCGAAATCGAGGTCTTGAGTTGGTGGTTCGATGGTAGGTACCGTAAAGTCACCGACCTGAACGATCTGTGAAAACACCATCACAGGATCAGCAGAGCAGGCATCGATTACCTGATAAGTTCTAACAAACTGGTAGGCATTCGCGCAGGAGTGGCTTCTTGGCCCATCTGTAAAGACAGCAGATACCGATCCGACAGGATTTATCAGTGATAAATCACCAGAGTTTGTTGTTATGGTCGGATAATCGCTACCTTGCGCCGCAGGGTTAGGTCCGTTGAGATCAGCCTCGTTACAATTTATCTGTACGAGGGTAACGGGATCTTGAACATCGTTTAACCCTGGGCGTTGGAAGGTAATATCTACACTAGAAGAGACTGAGGGATTTTGATCATGGCCGACGCTACAGGTGTTGGCATCCTGAGCGGTAAATGTTCTACGTATCACCATATCACTACAAGCATCAGTGCTTATTACATGGTCATCTACACAAATTTCTACATCCACACAGCCGTCGAATACCGTCGGTAGCGTACCACCTTGGGCTAGGCGCTGATTCAGCGCAGGATCTAAGGTATTATTGATAATGGTACCTGTGCTCCCATCAACCGAATAGCAACGGGAAACACTTCCCGGTAGATTGTCGACTGTAATGCCATCATACTGATTGATGAGTAAACCGGTATGTGCCGTGGGTGGTACCACAAAGCTTGCCGGTATGTCATCTTCACCAGTGATGAAGCCATCGAGGTCGTCTATACCGATTATGGAAGGATCCCACATGACATTGTAGGCAAATCGCCCGCACCCATCTATGATGTTTCCGTTGGATTGATTTCCATCGAAAATAACAATGGTGAACAGATCGTCGGGTGGAGTAAAGCCATCGCCGTCAACATCGAAGTTGCCGGTGAGTACCATCGAGGGAATGATTTCAGCCTGACAGTTCTCGTCGAGGCTGATACTCAGCTCGACTATGGAGGCCAAGTTGACCTCATAGACCGGGTCTTGAGCATGGACTAGCGCGCCAAACATGAGCGCAGCTAGAAGGGGAAAATAGTTGATTAGTTTCATCTGAATTGCTTTTAGTATAAAAATTGCACTATGCATAATATACACTTGATGTGTTGTTTATGCATTGGCAAAACTATTAGCAATTGATTCACTCGTGCAAGGGAAAAGCTACATATTTATATATTATCAATATATAAAAACTAAGATCAACAGATTAAAAAAACATATTTTTAATCGTTATCTGATGATTTTCAGCCGTAATTTGATTGTTGAGCACAAAAGCGGGTTTTTTATCGCTTTTGACAGGGCAGAGTAGGCCCTACTCAAGCTGTACGTCAATTGAACATTTGAGAAAATGACAGCTGTATTCAGCTGCAGATCAATTGATTGCTTGAGTAAAAGCATAGCCCTAGAGGGCACACCCGAAGGTGTGTTATGTGTACATTCGAATTGTCCACCGACCAGATTCCGGTCGGCCGGAGGCCTTGCACAGAGGGTTGTGCGGCTCCGTATTTACAGCGGCCTGGGAAAAACAATGAAATGGCCGCTAAGGTAGATGGGGCGTTATGAGAGGCTATCTAAAGCTTACTTCTGCGCCCGAATTGCACTGCAAAATACAGTATTTATTATAAAGTTGAAAGAATCTATCCATATATTTCTTCAGCTACCCGATAGGTATTCGCGTGCGCATCGATGATGTCAGCTAGTTTGCGGCTATAGCCACCGCCCATACTCACGGCTACCGGGAGGCCCCTACCTGCGCAAGTCTGAAAAACGAAACGATCGCGCTCTTTACAACCCCCTATGGTCATGGATAAGCGACCTAGTTTATCGCTTTCGAGCACGTCTACCCCACTCAGGTAGAAGACCAGGTCGGGCCTGAAGCGATCGAGCAGGTCGGGCAATGTGTCTTTAAGCACCGACAAGTAAACTTCGTCTTCGGTACCATCGGGGAGGCCAATATCCAAATCCGACTTCTCTTTCCTCGTCGGATAGTTTCTAGCCCCGTGCATACTGAATGTGAATACGCGGGGCTCATTTTCGAATATCTTGGCCGTGCCATTGCCTTGGTGTACATCGAGATCGACGACGATGGCTCGATTGATTTCCCCCTGATAGAGCAGTTCGTTGGCGGCGATAGCGATATCGTTGAAGATGCAGAAGCCCTCGCCTCTATCGGCGTAGGCATGATGCGTACCACCGGCTACATTGAGGGCCACGCCCGCATCGCGAGCCAGTCGGGCACATTGCAATGTACCTGATGCGATGACACGGCCACGCTGTATCAGCTCAGGCCTAATCGGAAAACCAATGGCCCTACCCTCTTTGTAGCTCAGTTTATTATGGATGAGCTTGTCCCAGTACGCCTGTGTATGTGTTTTGAGAATAATGTCCGGACTCAAGGGCTCCGGCTCGAAGAAGGCAGATTTGTCTATGGTGCCTTCGTAAAGGAGTTGCTCGGGCAGGAGGTCGTATTTGACCATGGGAAAGCGGTGCCCAGGTGGAAGCTCGTAGCGATAAATGCTAGAAAAAGCGATGTGTAGCATGTTCTACCCCTCGAAATGCAAGGAGAGGGTAAATGTTCTGCTCAATACTTTTTCTAAGACGGTGCTCTCCGGCAAATTAGGGTTGAAGATCAACGTATTGCCAATGCCATGGCTGATCTTGAACTCGGGTGAAAAGATGAAATAGGGTAAAAAGAACTGTACCCCGAAGCCGTATTCGACCTGGAAGTCGTGTGGACTGATCTTGACCAGTTCATCTGCTTGGCGCGAACGGCTCTCACTGGCCACATCGAAATTGTACTTGATACCGGCGATGAGGAATAGTCGCTTGTCTTTATAGGGTGCCGACTTAAAGCGGAAGTGAAAGGGCAGCTCTACGAACACCGACTCTACAGTTTCCTGGGTTTGCCGTTCTATCCTGGTACCTGATGTGTAGTTGAGTGTACGCTCAGAGAAAGAAAGCGTAGGTAGGAAGCGGAAGTCGAAATACTTCCCGATTTTCAGGTTGGTGACTATCCCGAGGTTGAAGCCCGGCCCATTGATCGACTCGACAATGCGGATACTGTCGGAGAAGAGAAAATCTTGAGACCGAAAGGGCGTGTATCGGCTGGCGTTGATGCCCAAGGTGATACCGAAGTAGTAGGGCTTTTGCTGAAAGTCGAAGAAGTTGTAGTTGCCGCCGCCTTGATATTGACCCGACAGGTCTTTGGGGGCAGCGAGAAAACACAGGGCGATCAGGACGGCTTGTAGGCCGAATAGATGGAAGCGATTCCGAAACTGAGTGGTTGACATGTAGCTTGCTTGTAGCCGAGGCGGCGCAAAATTCCGGTAAATTCTCGACCCGAGGGAAATTCTTGCACACTTTCGAATAAATACTTGTACGCCCTGGGGTCTTTGGAGCTTAAACGACCGATGAGGGGCATTATGTACCCGAAGTAGAGATTAAATAACCACCGGAGCGGCGCAAAGCCTATTTTACTGAACTCCAGCACCACAATTTGACCGCCGGGCCGAGTCACGCGTAGCAATTCTGCTAAGCCTTTTTCCAGGTTCTCGAAATTTCGCACGCCAAAAGAAACGGTCACGGCATCGAAGCTATCGTCCTCAAAAGGAAGTTGCTCGCTATCGCCCTGCACTAATTCGATGATGTCGGTCAAATTTTTCTTTTGGATTTTTTTTTGCCCGTAGCTCAGCATAACCGCACTCAGATCGAGGCCGACGATCCGTTCGGGTTGTAGTTGCTTGGCCATAGCTATAGCTACATCAGCGGTGCCAGTAGCCACATCTAGTATTTTACGTGGCTTTTCAGACTTGAGTTTGGCGATCATCTTTTTGCGCCAGCGCACATCGGTACCCATGCTGGTACTTCTGTTGAGTACATCGTAGGTGGGTGCAATATTGTCGAACATTTGCTCGACCTGAGCCTTTTTCGACTCTTCCTGAGTGTATGGTTTGACGGTCATGGAAGATTAACCGGAGAAATGGATAGAGGGTTGTGTGTATGTTTCATTAGATTTGGCTTCAGCATTTTACTTTACCTTTGGCCTGCTTTTTAAATGAAGACTATGGTATTCCTCGAATTCGAAAAGCCCCTGGAAAAACTCCACGAGCAGCTTGACAAGATCGAGCAGGTAAATCAAGAAGGCATGGTCGACATGACCGAGACGCTTCAGGAGCTGCAAAATAAGATCAAGCAAACGCGCAAGGAGATCTACAGCAATTTAAGCGGTTGGCAGCGGGTACAGTTATCTCGCCACCCAGAGCGGCCATACACCTTGTACTACATCGAGAAGATGTGCAAAAAATTCGTGGAACTACACGGTGACCGCAACTTCGGTGACGATAAAGCGATCGTGGGCGGCATTGGAAAGATGGACGGGCAGACGGTTGTTTTTGTCGGCCATCAGAAGGGCGTAAATACCAAGATGCGGCAGTATAGAAACTTCGGTATGGCCAACCCGGAGGGCTATCGAAAAGCCTTGCGTCTAATGAAAATGGCCGAGCGATTCAACTACCCGGTCGTATGCCTGATAGACACACCTGGTGCCTACCCAGGCCTGGAAGCCGAAGAGCGTGGGCAAGGTGAGGCCATTGCGCGCAACCTCATCGAAATGGCACAACTTCGCGTGCCCATCATTTGTGTGGTGATTGGTGAAGGGGCCAGCGGCGGGGCTATAGGCATTGGTTTGGGCGATCACGTCGCTATGCTCGAAAACACCTGGTATTCGGTCATCTCACCCGAAAGCTGCTCCAGTATTCTATGGCGTTCATGGGACTATAAAGAGCAAGCTGCCGAAGCCCTCCAACTCACAGCCGAGCACATGCTGGATTTCGGCATTATAGATGAGATCATCAAAGAACCCGTCGGCGGTGCCCATAACGCCCCAGAAGAGATGACCAAGCGACTCAAACGCCACATCAAAAAAGCAATTGCTACTTTTCAAGCCATGAATGCCGAAGAACGCATCAACGCGAGACTAGAAAAGTATGCTTCGATAGGAAAGTTTACCGAAGCCGCTGAATAGAGCTATATTTGTTTGGTCGCCTAGCCCACGGGGCTGAGCGAACGAACAATTTTTACGAAAAGAGCTTTCACACACATGAGTTTTATCACTACCATCAAACGATGGCAGTTCAGGCGCGACCTCGAACGCGAGATCGCTCAAGCTGGGCCGTATCGCTCAAAGGCACACAACATGCTTTTTGCTAAGCGGTTGTGCGTGCTTTTTCCGGCAGACAAATCCGAAGACCGACGAAAGCTGGACCAATTCCGCCAAAAGAGACGCGATGATGGTCTAAGCACCGAGCTCTTTGGGTTTGTAGATTCCAAGACGCTTCCCACACACAGCTCCATGAAACTATTCGGTCGCTCAGACCTTAACTGGTCGGGAGCGCCCAATGCAAACATTAGAAAAAAATGGAAGCAAAAGCGTTGTGATATCCTTTTGGTGTTAGGTTCACCTGACCATCAACTTTTCAATTTTTTCACCCACCTCAAGCAAGCCGAGTTGCGCGTTGGCCCTTACAGCGAAAGTCGAGAAAACCCATTCGACATACTTTTCGCCCCAGGTGACCCCGAGGCACTTCACGCTCAGCTCAAGCGCGCTACCGATATTTTTCAAATAGCCAATGCCCCAATCCCCGCTGCCGTTTAGTGGAACCGGCGTAGCCCTCATCACCCCCTTCGATCAACAAGGGCAAATAGATTTTGAAAGTCTGGACCGATGCGTAGATCACGTCATAAATGGAGGCGTGGATTATATCGTTTCGCTCGGCACCACGGGCGAAGCCGTGACCCTGACCAAAGACGAGTGCGTTCAAGTCATTCATAGAACTACAAAAAGAGCAGATGGCCGGGTCAAGGTCGTTGCCGGCTGTTTTGGCGACAATAATACAGCTCGCCTGGTCGACTACTTGTCTAACTGGCCACTCGAAGGGGTATCGGCCATCATGTCGAGCAACCCGTCTTACAACAAGCCCAGCCAAGAGGGGCTCTATCAGCACTACCTGCGTCTGGCAGAGGCCAGCCCGCTGCCCATCATTTTATACAATGTGCCTTCGCGAACGGGCGGCAATATGCTGCCCGAGACCGTGCTTAGACTAGCTGAGGAAAACACCAAATTCGTAGCCATCAAAGAGGCGAGCGGCACTTTAGATCAGGCTACGGAGATACTTCGTCATCGGCCCGACCATTTGGCCGTACTCAGCGGCGACGACCCACTAGCCATGCCCATGATCGGCCTGGGTGGTCATGGTAGCATTAGTGTTTTGGCCAACGCGCTGCCGAAGATGTGGTCAGATATGGTAAGTGCCGCTTTAGATGGTGACCTCCACCAAGCCAATCAAATTCATTTGAAGCTGTGGCCCATACATCCCCCCCTTTATGCCGATGGCAATCCACCAGGTATCAAAGCACTCGTTTCGCATATAGGGCTGTGTGATGAATTTTTCAGACTTCCGCTGGTGGGCATCTCACGCACTGTGCGGGAAGAGCTTATGCGTGCTTTCAAAAAATTGTCTTAGCTGAACACATCCGCTTCTCAAGTCGATGTGTTCTTATTGTTATAGTTTTTGATTGAGCGTATGTACCAAATCAAAAATTAAAATCACCTTTATAACATGAACTACGATCTAGTAATTATCGGCTCTGGTCCAGGAGGTTATGTAGCAGCCATCCGCGCCGGCCAAATGGGCATGAAGACCGCCATCATCGAAAGATACAACAGCTTAGGCGGTACCTGCCTCAATGTCGGCTGTATTCCCAGTAAAGCCCTGCTCGACAGCTCCGAGCACTTCCACAACGCACACGACGGTTTCAAAGAGCACGGCATCAAACTAGACAATCTGGAGCTGGATATGCCCCAGATGATCAAGCGCAAGCGCGAGGTTGTAGACGTAACGGTGAAGGGTGTCGAGTTCTTGATGAAAAAGAACAAGGTCGATGTTTACTACGGTCACGGCACCATGACCGGCCCCAATAGTATAGAAATAGACCTGAACGAAGGCGATAAAAAGACGCTGGAAGCCAAGCACGTCATCATTGCCACAGGCTCCAAGCCCATTACGCCCGCCATGTTCAACTACGACAAAAAGCGGGTCATCACCAGCACCGAAGCCCTGGAGATCACCAAGCTCCCCAAGCGGATGGTCATCATCGGTGGTGGGGTAATTGCTCTCGAGTTAGGTAGTGTGTATGCCAGATTAGGCACGGAGGTCGAAGTCGTCGAATTTCAAGACCGCATCATTCCCGGCATGGACAAGGACTGTAGCAAGGAGCTGATGCGGTCGCTCAAAAAGCTGGGGGTCAAGTTTCACCTCAAGCATAAGGTTACGGGTGTGAAAGCGACTAGTCGTTCCGCCACCGTTACTGTAGAACCAAACGCAGGCGGCGATAGCTTCGAGTTAAAAGCCGATTACTGCCTGATCGCTATTGGCCGCAGACCCTATACCGACAATCTCGGTCTGGATAAAGCAGGCGTAGAACTCGATGAGCGCGGCAGGGTAGTCGTAGACGATCATTTGCGCACCAGCCAGCCACACATCTACGCCATAGGCGATGTCATACGCGGGGCCATGCTCGCCCACAAGGCCGAAGAGGAAGGCATATTCGTGGTTGAAACCATCGCTGGCGAGAAGCCACATGTCGATTACAATCTCATACCTGGCGTCGTTTATACCTGGCCAGAGGTAGCTGGCGTAGGCCAAACCGAGGAACAGCTCAAAGAATCAGGTCGAGCCTATAAGTCGGGTAAATTCCCTTACAAAGCCCTGGGTCGCGCTCGCGCCAGCACAGATACCGACGGAATGGTCAAGGTACTCAGCGATGCCGAAACCGACGAGATACTGGGTGTACACATGGTGGGTGCCCGCGCAGCCGATATGATTGCCGAAGCCGTCGCCCTTATGGAGTTCAGAGCCAGTGCCGAAGATGCTGCACGAATGAGTCATGCCCACCCCACCTACACGGAAGCCTTTAAGGAAGCCGCATTAGCCGCTACGGGCAATCGGGCACTACACATGTAGGCTTATGGCAGCATCTGCGACTCTACCCTACTTTGCCAAGCCATCGGTGGCGCTTTCGGCTGTAGACAAACAAGCGGCCTACAACCGGGCTATTTCCGAGATTAAGGCGGTCCTCGGAGACGAGACCGATCCGATGGTCAAGATGGTTACGATCAACTGTTTGCTTAAGACGCATCTGCCTTACTACTTCTGGGTGGGCTTTTACTTGGTCAAAAATGGTCAGTTGGTTGTTGGTCCTTACCAAGGTACATTGGGTTGTTTGACTATCGAGTTCGGTCGCGGCGTATGTGGCAAAGCGGCCCAGACCGGCCAAACTCAAATTGTAGATGATGTCCATGCACTCGAGCAAGGGACCCAACATATTGCCTGCGACCCCAATAGCCGGTCTGAAATCGTGGTACCTGTATTCAATGCCGAGAAAGAGCTGATCGCCGTATTTGATGTAGATAGTACGCTGCCTGACTCGTTTGATGAGGTGGACAAAGCTAATCTCGAAAGACTTTTTAGTTTGATGTGCCTGAGCATATGTGTTTTAGGGTGACTTATTAGCTTAACGTGAAATACCTCGCCCCTTCCAGATAGCCCGGCAGGTGAAAAAGCGCATATATGAGCATGATCAAGCCAAGAATGTTGCTGGCAAAGTTCTTCCTACAAACAGGAAATGAATTGGCTCTATCTTTGGCTCAATGAGTAACTAAAATACTTGAATATTTCCATGGAATTAGAAGATGATAAATACGATTTTTCAAATCTTTCAGGAAGCAGCATCTATGCTCAACTACAATCGCTTTTCGCCTAAACGCGGTGCAGCCGACTGGTTCGTATTATTGCGTAGTACAAATGAATATGTCGGATTAATTAATTTATATGAGTTGAGTCTAGAAACTTTTGCAGATAATCACAAAAAGTGCATGATCGGTTTTCAAACTAAAGTAATATTCCAAAATAAGGGTTATACCAAAGAAGCCGTACTACAGCTAATGAGATACGCTTACGACCAAATGAATAGAAACAAAATTATTGCTTCAACTGAGAAAGACAATATACCTTCTAAGCAGCTTCTTCTTAAAATTGGGTTTACAAAAGAAACCGAAAAGTACATATATGGCGATAGCGAAGATTTTTTTGAGTACAACTTTCCCTTCTCTAAAAACTAACCTATGTGCGGCCGCTACTCCATAGTTATAGAAGAAGAAAAGCTGCGTAGACAGTTTGGGGAATCTTTACAGCTGCCTAGTGAAAATGGAGCCTTGCCGACCAATTACAATGTGGCGCCTACGCAAAATGGACTAGTGCTGACCGATGAGCAGCCGGAGCGATTATCTTTATTTCGGTGGGGGCTGGTGCCTTTTTGGGCGAAGGATCTCAAGATCGGTTCACGTATGATCAATGCCAGGAGTGAAGGCATCGTAGATAAGCCCGCCTTCCGCCAAGCGATACGCAAGCGCAGGTGTTTGGTGATCGCCGATAGCTTTTACGAATGGAAAAGAGTAGGAAAAGACAAGCAGCCCTATCGAATACTGCCGATTGACGGTAGCTTATTGATCATGGCCGGAATATGGGAGGTGTGGCGTGGCCCTAACCGAGATGAGGAACCAACCTTCACGTACTCCATCATAACCGGACCGCCTAATCTGGAAATGCAGCCCTTGCACAATAGAATGCCGATCCTGTTGCAGGACGAGCAAAGCCAATCGGCCTGGCTAGGTAAGGAGACCGACCTGCCGTTGGTACAAAAATTAATGCAAACTCCAGACGATGGATTACTTAAGTCTTACCTAGTATCGAAAGCCGTGGGTAATGTGCGTAACAATGGGGCTGAGCTGCATGAAGAGATGAACTTAGACTAATCGTATAGGTATCAGAAGGCCAGTGTTGGATTTGCTCGACGCCCCTGAAGATCCACAACTGCATACTTCAAGTATTTCATTGGGGGTGAGCAGACTTTTAAATTGAGGCCAACCAACGCCGGTCTATCAAAATATCGTCTTACAAAAATAAATATGAGCTTGATAAATGGATAATCGATTATACCTACTATTTCTGTTGACCATAGTCTTCGGCATTCAAGATGCTGCGTGTCAGCTTAAATCCTTCATCGATTTGTCTATTGAAACCGGGAGTGCGTTCAGGGATCTGAATAATGGCAACGATCAATCCGACACACAGTACACCATTGACATCAGGGACCAAAACGAAGTATCTAAATCGTATTGGAGAATCGGGCTTAGCTACAATCGAAACATACTATCAAGGATATTTTTCCGGACGGGCTTACGTATTTCGAAAATAGGTTACGAATCGAATGACCTTCAACATCTCTTAGGAGGAAACCCGTATAGCGATTATCCGCATATGCCGGGAAGGGTAATAGATGTTTTTGCCCCGGTGCAGATACATTTCGATCATTACCATTTGGAACTTCCTATGGCTTTTAGGTATGAAATTTTGAAATCCCGCCTATCGCCCTTTGTTGAAGCAGGTGTCAATGTAAATTATCTTTTGAATGCTTATTCCAATGTGCAAATTGGAGACAATGACAATACGAGGGTATCTATTCTAAATGAGGAAAATTTCAATCGAATTCAATTTGGTTACCACTTTGGTGCTGGTGCATCTTATCGGATTGAAGGCGATCTTCAGCTTTTTACACAACTGAGATTCAATTTCCTGATTACAAGTACAACCAAATCAGCTGTAGAGGAGCGATTGAATACGACTGGGCTAGAACTGGGAGTAAGGAGTGGATTTTAAAATATGTTTCTTAAATCTCTGCGATGATGGCTAGCCATCATCGCAGAGATTTAAGAAACGCTTCTGCCCCAACGGCATTCAAGCAACCTTCAGCCGTCAGACCACCCTTTCTAGCGGCGAACACACCGTATTGAATATCGTCGATGCCACCCATGGCGTGGGCATCGGGATTGATGGAAATCTTGACGCCACATTCTCTCGCAAAGGGTACCCAAGACCAATCGAGGTCTAGCCTGGCGGGGTTGGCGTTAAGTTCTATGGCGACGCCCTCTTCGGCACAGGCTTTAATGACGGCCTCATGGTCTATGGGATAACCGGCGCGGCTGAGCAGTAATCGACCAGTTGGGTGACCCAGGATGTGGGTGTACGGATTTTGGATGGCTGTGACCAGGCGTTGGGTGGCCTTTTGCTCGTCCATTCTGAGGTTGGAGTGGACGCTGGCGATGATGCAATCGAAACCGGCCAGGATATCGTCTTCATAATCGAGGCTACCGTCGTTGAGGATATCGGACTCTATGCCTTTGAGAATGCGGAAGGGTGCCAACTCTTCATTGAGGGCATCGATTTCTTTCCACTGCTCGACCACTCGGTCGGGTTTGAGGCCATTGGCGTAGAAGGCCGCCTGCGAATGATCGGTGATGAGCATATACGCATAGCCTTTGTCGCGAGCGGCCTCGGCCATCTGCCGTAAGCTGTGAATGCCATCGCTGTAAGTCGAGTGTGCGTGTACGACCCCGCGGATGTCTTCGGTTGTGATTAGGTAGGGGACTTGATTATTTACAGCGAGGTCTATCCCCCACTCTTCTTCGCGAAGCTCCGGGGGTAGGTAGGATATGCCTGCTTTATCGAAGATATATTGCTCGGTGGGGAGGTCTCGGAAATCGAGTTTAGGGTAACGACCTGCGAAAGTCTGAACAAAAGAAACAGACCCCGTGTGGCGAAACTGTTTGCTGCCCCAGTTAGTCAATGTGCAGCGGTAGAAGGTGACCGGGATTTCATGAAATTCTGCTTTGGCGCTGTTTGGTTCGACCGTTTCTATAAATCGAAACGCAGATTCGTCGATCGCTTGTAGCTGTTCAAAATCCGCATTGCTGGCCGTGGTCAGAATCTCGATGGCACTGGGTGTGGGTAGGGCTCTTCGCAACTCTCCGGTGAGCTCTGTGCGCACGTTTTCGCCCCAGAGATTTTTGAGTCGATTGAGTAATTCATTGGCTGGGCCAATCAGATCGCGGTAGTAGAATTGTCCTTGAGAACGCTGGAAGAAATCGAGTTTGCCGCGCAGTTCATTCTGTGTTTTCTCGCCAAACCCTTTAAGCTCGACCAATCGATTTTCGTTGATGGCATAGCTGAGCTCACCTATGGTTTCCACGCCTAGCCCTTTCCAAATGGCTCTGATCTTTTTGGGGCCGAAGCCACCGATTTGCAGCATTTGACGTACGCCCAATGGCGTTTTGTCGCGCCACTTTTCGAGGGTGGCCATCTGGCCGGTTTCGAGCATTTCGCCGATTTTGGCAGTCATCGCTTTACCTATACCATCGAGGCTGCCGATCTCCTCTTCGCTCATACCCACGAGTGGTTTTTCCATTTTGCGCAGCTTGAGGTAGGCATTGCTGTACGATCTGATTTTAAAGGGGTTATCCTTGTGCAGCTCCATGAGCTGGCCGAGCTCTCTGAAAGCACTGGCGATCTCGCGATTGGTCATGGCGACAAAATTACTCATGCTGCCGTATTTTGGCTCCATGAGTCTGAGTGGAATTTTACCGATGCTATTGTGTTCTTTGGTTTTTGTGGCTGTTGGACTGCTGCTGCGGACTAAGAACAAGGTGGTGGCGGCTGTAATCGGTCTCATTGGCCTAGTGCTGACTATACACTCGGTTGGAATATTCACGAACGACAGAGGGGATAAATTGGCTGCTGAGCAGTTCGAGGCCTTGTTAGAGAACTTCGAAGAAGAAGACATCTGGCCGCACTTTTACGATGAGGCCAGCGATCAAGAGCTGATGCTAGCTAGCCTAACCAGCATGGCTTTATATAGGGGTGCACTTAGATTTCCAGACTACGAAGCCAGGGCTGTGGGCGTGATGCGTGCATTAGCCGACTGGGTAACCGATACCAAGCGTTTTCCTGTCTGGAAAATGAGGACTTCACGCGCTCGCGAAGTCTTTTTCCTTGCCCATGCCGCGTGTATCATCGGGCATTATCAGCATACGTCGAAAGATGAAACTTACTCGGATGAATTTCAGCGATCTGCCGAGTATCTAGGGCGTAATATGACGAAGTCGCCTTATAAAATGCTGGTCAGCAGACCGACCGAAAACCTGTTTCGACCTGCCGATAATGCCGTTGGGATTTATGCCATTTCCCTATACGATGGTTATTACGCCACTCAATTTCTAACACCCACTATGGAAGATTGGCTGAAATACGTAGCCAGCGAATTAACCTATCGAGAAAGTAGACTACCCTGCTCTTCCTTTTCGGAAACCGATCGTTGCAGATACGCACCCAATGCCACTTCGCTCGGTATTGCTTACGCTTACTTGGCCGCAGCTACCCCCGACGTACCTGAGGGCGTGCATACGGGCTACAAAGAATGGGCGCACTATTTCAAAAAACGCAACCTCTCGCCCTACACCTTACAAATACGCACCCTACCGAGGGGCCAATCAGACCCCAACTCATGTAATATTGCATCTGCCCCATTGGGCTGCGAGCGCTATGAAAATGCCGTTGGCCTATGGATCAGCGCAGAGCACCAAGGCTGGTATACTTACGGTAGATTATTGAACGGCCTGCGACTTAGGGCTACTTTCGGTCAAAAAACCGACTATTCCAGATGGACGCCAAGACAACGAGTCGTTCCTTTGACGCGTTTGGCCATAGAATCTATTGGTTTATTGCATGCCAAGTGAGGTCCTCCGCTGCATCTTTTGGCAAACTTTCGGTTTGCTAAAAGTTCATCGGAGGTCTCGAACGCGGCGACATTAATTTTTTGATATGCGCTACTTCTTCCTCTTACTCCTCCTCCCTACCCTGTCCCTCGCAGCCCAAGACATGAATAACGATCGCCTGGGTGAAATCCTCGAATCCGAGATGGAGGAAGTCGAAGGTGGGCCGGGTAATTGGACTTTCCAGGTGGGTCAGTACCCGGGCATGTGTATAACAGACGAGAGCCACAACCGCATGCGCATCATTGTACCTGTAGGCGATATGAAAACCATCACGGAAGAAGAGAAGATTGCGGCCTTATATGCCAATTTCCACTCGGCCCTGGATGTGCGGTATGCAGCTGCAGATGGGATCATGTGGGCGGCCTTCATACATCCGCTGAAGGAGCTGACCGAAGAGCAAGTGATCGATGCGCTATCGCAGGTATTCAGCGCGGCTTTTAATTTTGGTACGACTTACACCAGCACCGATCTGGTTTTCCCGGGCGGAAGTGCAGAAGCCGATGAAGTACCTGAAGAAACACCGAATGAGTCTAAAAAAGACAAGGGCCGCTACTAGCTACCCAGTGAGGTCCTCCGCTGCATCTTTCGGCAAACTTTGGGTTTGTCGAAAGTTCATCGGAGGTCTCGAACAGAGGATACTTTGGGTGTACCGAAAGTTCATCGGAGGTCTCGAACGATGCAGGCATTTCATTCTACTATTAGGTATCCTGGCCAGCAGTTTTCTGCAAGCGACAGAGCTACCTCGTTTGCGACACTTCAACCCCAGAGACTTCGGCGGTCAAAACCAGAGTTGGGACTTTTCACAGGGAAGGGATGGTCAGGTTTTCGTAGCCAACTCCGGTGGTATATTCCAATTCGATGGAAGCAGATGGATAGAAAGACAACTACCAGGGCAGCCTATCGTGAGGACCGTTCATTGTCAGGATGGTATACTTTATGCCGGGGGGTTCGGAGAATTTGGTTACTGGGAAAATCTTGGAGGAGTAAATGAGCAGTATATTTCACTTTCCGATCAGCTAGCTGGAAAAGGTAAATTCACGGAAGAGATATGGCATATTGCGGCTTTGTCTAATGGTAAAATTGTATTCCAGTCCTTTGCCCAGCTGTTTTATTTCGATGGTGAACGGATCGAGCAGGTTCCATCTCCTGGTCTGCTTATGTTTTCGTTTCCCGTCGAGGACGAACTTTACATTCCCAATACCGGTAGAGGTGTGGGTGTGTGGAAAGCCGGCCACTCTTTTTCATTGATTGAAGGAACGGAGCGCGTTTTAAATGAACAGATTACAGGTATAGCTGGAGATGAGCAAAACCTGCTATTCGCTACCGCTTTGAATGGCATCTATCGATTAGAAGGAAACCGAATTTCTAAGCTTTCGATACCTGCAGAGGTAGCTCGCGCACAAATTAATCGGCTACTAAAATTAACAAGTGGCAGGCTGGCAGTAGGAACAATACTCGATGGACTGTTTATACTTTCAGCCGATGGAAAACGCATCGAGCACCATCTTAATCGCCGAAATGGATTACAAAACAATACGGTTTTGGCTCTTTATGAAGATCGGGCAAAAGATCTATGGATTGGCCTAGATACCGGTATAGATCTATTGGTTCTATCAGAGCCCGCTCGCTTTTTTACAGCTCAGCAACAAGCCCTTGGCGCAGTATATTCAGCCTTACAAAACGAGGGTCAATTCTATTTAGGCACCAATCAGGGCTTGTACATCAAGCCAATGAACGATACAGAGTCATCATTTCGACTGGTCTCCGATACCCCAGGGCAGGTTTGGAGTCTAACGGAGGCTAAATCGAATGTGCTATGTGGTCACAATGAAGGCACTTTTGAATTAAGCGGTACCCAAGCAAATCTGATTTCCGAATTTTCTGGCGGTTGGCAAACTACTGAATGCCCATGGGCTGAAAATGTGTACATACAAGCTACTTATACTGGCCTCATCTGGTTGGAAAATGAAAATGAGCAATGGACCGCTGAACGAATACCGGAATTTATAGCACCCATAAAATACATCGACTGGCTCTCTTCGTGGAAATTATTTGCCACACATGGATCGAGAGGGGCATATGTTATCCAAATCGACCCTGAGAAAAGAAGGATAAGTCACATAGACACACTTGAGCAAACAGATATTTCGCAAGGACAAATAATTAACTTAGACTCTGCAATATTGGTACAAAATGCCAAGGGCCAGATTTTCGAATTCGACAGCAGTCAATACGAGTTCAGCCCAGTCGACAAGTGGAATGGCGTCGATATAGAGCCGGAAGCCTTCATTTTGCCAGGTAGAAAGAAAAAAGCCGAATGGTTTATAGTCGAGCCTGACATACTTAGCATGTACAGAGGTACCGAATTAATCGTAAGCCTTCCCATACGTGCAAGAATACCCCAACCTGCTATTATCCCATGGCATGACAACAGCTATCTGGTAGGTCTCGATGATGGGTATGCCACTATAAGCCCGGAGCAGAATACAAGCACACTTCCTTCAGTTAAGTTGAAATTATTCACACGGGCAGCTGACAATACCTGGCAAGCTATAGCCGACTATAGCGATCTCGATATTCCATTTGCGAAAAACCAAATACGATTCCAGTTCAATCAAGCTATTTTCGACAGACCGACTGAGTTCAAGTATCGACTTCTGGGGCTCAATGAAGGCTGGTCTGATTGGTCTGACCGAAGCAGTAAAGAGTATGCTAGCTTAGCTGTAGGCGACTATACATTCGAGTTGAGAAACAAATGGACTAACCAATTGAGCAGCATTGAATTTTCCGTACAGCCACCCTGGTATAAAACACTTTGGGCCTACCTAAGCTACTTGGCCCTATTTCTTATGGCCGGAAGATTTGCACTGCTCTGGCATGAAAAAAGATTAAGTCGGCAAGCCAGAGCCTTCGAGGTCAAACGACAAAGAGAACTACAACGACAACGCATCCTGGCCAGAAATAATCAACTCAGCCTGGAAAACAAAAGGAAAAGCAAAGAGCTAGCCAACAGTACCCTGGCACTAGCTAGAAGGAATGAGCTGTTGCTGCAGCTCAAAGAACAAATACAGCACGCCTATAAATCGGCAAATACCGATACCGATAAAAACCGAATCCATAAAATTCGCCGGTCTATTGAAAAGGAATTGGAAAGTGGAGACGACTGGGCCATATTTGAATCTCACTTTGAAGAAGTGCACGAAGCCTTTCTCACCCGACTTCGCAAAATCCATCCTAAACTTACTGCTGGCGATCTAAAACTGGCTGCTTACCTACGCATGAATCTCAGCTCAAAAGAAATTGCCCCCCTCCTCCACATCTCCATCCGCGGGATAGAAAACAAACGCTACCGCTTGCGCACGAAGCTAGAATTGGATAGTGGGGTGAATTTGAATGATTATTTGGCTAAGTTTTAAAGAGGAGACCAGATCGCCGCTGCGCGGCTTTATTGGAACCCGGAGCCCGGATTGCCAGAACGGTCTATTAATGTGTAAGGTATTTAAGAACGAGAATCCGGTCTCTGGGCTCCATTAATCCGGGCTCCTGGGTAGGGATATTTGATGAGCACATTGCTTGAAGCCATATTCACTCGAAGAAACCCAACCTTCTCACAATGGCGTAGTCGTGATGAGGTATTTTCCTTGGTATTCATTGGATTTTCACCGAACATTGGCGTAATTACTTGAGTTACTATTAAGTATTGATAGGGTCTTCATCAAAGGCTATTTCGTACTATTCTCAAGTGTTATTGTCGATCTATTCTATGGGATTAAACCACTACAAACTTATCAAAGGCGGGCTAATCATTTTGTTAGCTACAATATGTAGTGCATGGAGTTATGCACAACCTGAACCAGTGACTGGGCTGGAGGCTACGGCCTACGATCACCATATCGAATTGGATTGGGATCAAAGCCCGAATCCCTTTGTGCAGGGATACAGAATTTACGGCCGTCAAAATGGTGGTGAATACGAATTTTTGGGCTTCACCAATAACGTAACGACTACATTCATAGATTTCTTAGGAGATTGGGATGCAACTGGGAGCTACTACATCCAAGCCATAGATAACGGTGGTAATCTCAGTGTGCCTTCGGATACCATCAGCGGTACGACCTTCGAGATGACCGATGAGGAGCTACTCGATATGGTGCAAGCTTACACGCTTAGATATTTTTACGATTTCGGTCACCCGGTTTCGGGATTGGCTCGCGAACGCAACACCACCAATACCGTAACCAGCGGAGGAAGCGGCTTTGGGATCATGGCACTCATCGTGGGTGCTGAGCGAGGCTTCATTACCTACGAAGAGGCCTTCGAGCGCACGGAAAAGATCGTCAATTTCTTGATGACTGTGCCGCGTTTTAGGGGCGCATTCTCGCATTGGATGAATGGTGCTACAGGTCAGGTGATTCCCTTCAGCCAGCTAGACGATGGGGGCGACCTGGTCGAGACTGCCTTTTTGATACAAGGACTGTTGACCGCCAGGCAGTACTATTCTGGGGATCTACCTGCGGAAGTCCAACTTCGAGAAAACATCACGCAGCTGTGGGAGGAAGTCAACTGGAACTGGTACAGAAGACTAACCCAACCCGTGCTGACTTGGCATTGGTCACCACAAAACGAATGGGCCATCAACTTGCCGATTCGCGGTTTTAACGAGTCGCACATTATCTATTTGTTGGCCATAGCAGCACCCAATGAGACTTTTGATATTCCGGCATCTTTATACCATACTGGCTGGGCGGGCGGCGATTACGCCAACAACATCGAGCATTATGGCTACCCGCTGGAAGTAGGTCGCGGCAAAGGCGGCCCGCTATTCTTTAGTCATTACAGCTATCTGGGTTTCGATCCGCGAGGCATAGCCGATCAATACACCAACTACTTTGCCAGAAATACAGCCCATAGCTTCATCAACTATGAGCATTGCATCGACAATCCGTATAACAGAACGGGTTATAGTTCCAGTGTTTGGGGCATTACGGCCAGCGACGATCCCTTCGTTGGGTATCTGGCCCACTCCCCCAACAGTGCGCAGCTCGATAACGGCACCATTGCCCCTACAGCGGCCCTAAGCTCCATGCCCTACACACCAGGCCAAAGCATGCGCGCCCTCAAGCACTTCTACCGCGAGTTGGGCGATCGCCTATGGGGTCGGTACGGATTCAAAGACGCCTTCAATCTGGGCGCAAATTGGTTTGCCGACAGCTATCTGGCTATAGATCAAGGGCCTATTATTTGCATGATAGAAAACTACCGAAGTGGCCTGCTGTGGGATCTCTTTATGCAAAACCCAGAAATACAACCCGCCCTAGACGAGATAGGATTCACACCAGACTCCACGGTTATTGTAAGTGGCCTGGCTGATGTATCGGAGCTTTTTTCTGCACTTCCGCAGGTAGTTCCGCAGCCACTGGCAGGGCCCGCTAGTCTACACCTTACGCTAAAAGAACCCACGGTGCTATCGGCCGATTTGATCAGCGCAGAAGGGCAGTTGATCCAACAACTGTTTCCAAGATCGCTTTTCCCTGCCGGTGCGCAACAAATCAGCTTTTCGCCCGAAAGCATGCTTTCCCCGGGCACTTACTTTTTACAACTCAATACCCCCATAGGTCGGCAATGGCTGCCTATCATTTTGACCAATTGAAAACAATTATCTACTAACCATTCATGGGCCTGCCGGAGGTCAAGGATCTCCAGCAGGCTTTCAAAACTATCCTTTGTATGAAACGAGCATTACTGTTGATCATTTTTGGCGTTCTTGGCTTTGCTGGCCTGAACGCCCAAGTTACCCTCGAAGATTTCGAGGCAGGTGCTTCCCTAAACTGGGAAGCCGTCGATGGCACTTACGATGGTGTTGTCGAAAACCCCGAAGTAGAAGGCCTGAATACGAGTATGAACTGCGGTTCTTACACGAAAAGCGGAACGAACTCCTTCAGCCTATTCAGGGCCGTTCTCGATGATCCTTTGGATTTGAGCACCAACAATGAGTTTTCCATTCAGGTATACGCAGGTGCAGCTACACAAATATTACTGAAATTAGAGGGCGATGGAGAAGCCATAGAAGCTACTCAAAACATCGCTACCCCCAATGTCTGGCGTACATACACCTTCGACTTTAGCGGGGCTTCGGCATTTACAACTATAAATACGATCATCTTATTCTTCGACCCCGGTGTGGAGGAAAGTATGGATACCTATCTATTCGACAACCTCACCGTTTCACCCGCAGGTCCATGTGCGGGCACGGTCGAAGATCCGACCATCATCGACGATTTCGAGTGCCAGCGGAATGCCAGTTATGCTGTGCCTGGATTCGATGACCTTCGGGTAATTGCCAACCCAGACCAAAGTGGCATTAACACGAGCCCGACAGTAGGTGAGTACACCGACCGAGAAGGCGGCTTTCACGCATTCGTGATCAACTATGCCAACCCCATAGACCTGTCTGTTAACAACAACTATTGCATCAAAGTATGGGCACCAGTCACCGGAAACTTACTCTTCAAACTGGAGGGTGGCGCTTCTCCCGCCTTTGAAACCCCAGTGGCTATCGAAGAGACAGAGACATGGGTCGAAGTCTGCGCCGATTTCAGTAGCCAGGCAGCGGCCAACCACACCCGATATGTCCTCTTCTTCAATGCGGGTGTGGCCGATGCAGATGGAGACATCTACTACATAGACGACCTGACGCGCACGCCCTTACCTGCTCCCGAAGCCCTGGAAGACTTCGAAAATGGAGCCAATCTGAGCTGGGAGCCCCTCAATAATGACAATACGCTACACGGCACCTTCAATGGTGTGATCGCCAACCCTGACCCAGCAGACCCCAATACATCTGATAATATCGGTAGCTATACACGTGGTAGCTCGAACTTCTCCACCCTAACCGCTCTGCTTCCAAATGGTATCGACTTGTCTGGCAACTCACAAATAAATATGGATGTATGGGTACCCGATGGCGTGACCGAAGTACTCATGCAGCTACAAAGCCCAACCCAGGGCACACAAGGTATCACAGCCAATGTGCCTGCAACGATGAGCTGGCAGACCTTGAATTTCAGCTTTGAAGATTTCGACAATGTGACCGACTTCGAGCGAATCAACCTGTTGTTTGCACCAAACACGGCTACTTCCGGAACCTTTTTCTTCGACAATGTGGCCCAGGGCCAGGTAACGGTAGACGCTTGTGCAGGCGTAGAGCCAGACTTGACGGTACTCGACGATTTCGAGTGCCAGCGCAATGTGCCGATCACCTGCTGTGATGTGACCGTAACTGCAATAGACAATCCCGACATTACCCCCGCCAACAATAGCCTGACGGTAGGTGAAGCGGTAGATCCTCCGGGGAGCTTCAATGCCTTGGTCTTCAATAATACAGACGCTTTTGATCTGACCACCAATAACCAAATAGCTGCTAAAATTTGGTCACCTATCGATGGTCAAATCCTATTCAAGCTAGAAGGTGGAACCATCGGTGATCAAGAGATTTTTGTTGACATTCCGGCCACTAACGAATGGGTACAGTACGAGGTAGATTTCAGTGCCGTAGCCGATGGTGGGTTTACTCGTCTGGTACTCTTCTTCGGTGCTGGTGTAGACAATATGGCCAATGTAACCTACTTCATCGATGATATAGAGCTTCGTCGGGCACCGTTCCGCAACGACTGTATCTCCAATTTCGAGGAGCCTGAAACCACAGTGGACGGCTGGCGATACTTCGCCAATGGTGACTTTGAAGGAAATGCGTTTATCATCAGCGACAATCCCAACGTATCGGCTGAAAACCCGAGCAATAAAGTTGGCACTTTCGAGGAAGCGGGTGCCATGACAGGTACCCCTGCTGAGTTTGCCGGAGCATTCTCTGACATACCTGCTCCTATCGAGTTGAACAGCGAGAATAGAGTCTTGCGGGTAAAGATGCTGATGGATGTTGCGGGCTCTGTCGTCTTCAAGCTGGAAGCTGGTATTGATGGTGCCCCTAACACTGGTGATTTATTTGCTGATTATACTACGCCAGGTGAATGGCAGGAGCTCAGCTATGATCTGTCTATGACAGCAGGTGGCGAGATGATTCCCGATGGTTCTCGCTATGGTCGTCTGACGATTATACCCAACTTTGGTGTAATTCCCGACGATGATCTGACGCACTATTTCGATGATATCACCATCGGCACGGGTAGTTGTCAGACGACAAGCATCTTCAACCCGGTAGAAGTGGACGAGCTTTCCATCTTCCCCAACCCGGTCGATGGTCTGCTGACGATCCAGGACAATGAGACGGCAGTAACTTTCCGCGTACAGAATATGCTGGGCCAGTCGGTGCAGACTATGCGTACCAACATCCCACAGCCTCGTGTAGATATGGAGATGTACGACCTACCGAAAGGTATGTATGTGCTCACGGCTCACGATGCGAATGGTGGCTTGGTAGCCAAGACGACTTTCGTCAAGCGATAATTTATAGTGCGTTCCGCGGCCTTCAGGCCGTGCGAGTACCAAATCGCTTTAGCGATTTATATCTCTATGCAAAGGTATCTGACTAAGGTACCTGGCCAAAAGGCCGCGGAATTCACATACAGTTTTCGATCATGTCGAGTACCAACATAGCTGCTTTCATGGCTCTGCTATTGCTGTGTTCTTGTGGCACCTCCAACCAAAAAGAGGCCATCGAATCTCGAGCAGAGACTTTCATTCCCTTTTCGCTGGATACGCTCCAGCATCGCACGTTCAACTACTTTTGGGAGACAGCGCTGCCGGGTAATTATCAGATTCCCGACCGTTGGCCGACCGAAAATTTCAGCAGTATTGCGGCTACCGGCTTCGGACTTACTGCTTATTTGGTTGGCGTAGAACGCGGTTATGTGAGCCGCGAGCAAGCTGCCGAGCGCACCCTGCAAACCCTGGATGTGCTCTGGAACCTGCCGCAGGGGCCAGACACTTCTGGTGTAGCAGGCTTTAAAGGGCTGTTCTATCACTTTTTGACCAACGATGAAGCCCTGCGATTTAAGAACGTAGAGTTGTCGACCATAGATAGCGGCCTGCTCATGGCAGGTATTATTTCTGCTCTAGAATACTTCGATCAAAATAGCGAAACCGAAAATCGAATTCGAGACTTGGCCGATAAGCTGTATCGCAGAGTCGAATGGGACTGGGCACTCAATGAAAATGGTCGAATCAGCATGGGCTGGCGACCAGAGCGCGGCTACGTAAAAGCCGACTGGAACGGCTATAACGAAGCCATGATCTTACTCGTACTCGCCATGGGATCACCTACATATCCAGTACCCGATAATGCCTGGGAGCAGTGGACCGAAAACTACCAGTGGATGGAGTTTCAGGGCGAAGAACACTTGAACTTCAGTCCGCTCTTCGGCCATCAGTACAGTCATATGTATATCGATTTTAAGGGTATACAAGACGAATACATGCGCGAAAAGAACAGCGACTATTTCGAGAACAGCAAGGTAGCTACCTTAACAAACCGAGCTTACTGTGTAGACAATCCGATGCAATGGGAAGGCTACGGTCCTAACCAGTGGGGACTGACGGCCTGTGATGGACCGGCTGGCATAAGAGATACGAGCTGGAGGGGCCAAACGGTCTCCTTCCACAAGTACTGGGCAAGAGGAGCTTCGGCCCGCCACATCAATGATGATGGCACGATTGCGCCTACAGCAGCGGGAGGCTCCGTGCCCTTCTCACCCGATGAGTGCATAGCCGCGCTAGAGCATATGTGGACTAGCATGCAAGACAGTCTGGTTGGTCAATACGGATTCAAAGACGCATTTAACCTCAGCTATACCCCACCCGACCGCCCGGAAGGCTGGTTTGACAAAGACTACCTGGGCATAGATCAGGGGCCGATCTTGATCCAAATCGAGAATCATCGCTCCGGGCTGGTCTGGGAATTGATGAAGAAGAATGCCTACATCAGACGCGGGCTGAGAAGAGCTGGCTTCGAGGGTGGATGGCTAGACGAAATATGATAACAATTAAGGTTATTTGAGCTGACAAGCAACTTTAAAAGGAAGTGAATAAAATACTAATAATCGTATTGTTAAGTACTTGTACAAAAATCAGTATAAGTGCGCAAAGTACGCCACCTGCGGAAGTACAAAAACCCAATATCGTCTTTATACTGAGCGACGATCACCGCTACGATTTTATGGGTTTTACGGGCAAAGTGCCGGGGCTGGAAACACCCAATATGGATCGAATGGGTACAGCCGGCGTGCACTGCGAAAATGCTTTCGTGAATACGGCCCTATGCTCACCAAGCCGGGCTAGTATTCTGACCGGACAGTATAGCCATGTACACGAAGTGGTGGATAACGATGCCGCTGCGCCAGATGATTTAGTTTTTTTTCCAAGCTATTTACAAGAAGCCGGATACGAAACCGCCTTTATCGGCAAGTGGCATATGGGCCACTACAAAGCCGATCCTCGACCTGGTTTTGATCGCTGGGTGAGCTTCGAGGGGCAGGGCGTCTACTACAACCCCAAACTGAATGTAGACGGCGAAGTTGTCCGGCACGACAATGACGCTTACATCACCGATGTGTTGACAACCTACGCTACCGATTGGATCGATGAGCAAGCTGACAGTGACTCGCCTTTTTTCCTCTATTTGTCGCATAAGGCCGTGCATGCCGAGTTTATGCCCGCACGCAGGCACGAGGGCCGATATGCAGATGTTGAGATCTCCTATCCGCCGACTATGTTCCCCCCCGATGTGGATTTGCAGAACTATCGGTCCGTCACGGCACCTCAACCTTCTCTGCGCGAAATGCGAAACGCCATTAGCATCAACTATCGCTATGCTGCGGTGCCCGATTGGGTAAAGCGTCAGCGCAATTCCTGGCATGGCGTAGACTATATGTACAACGGTCAAATGACCTTCGATGAATTCTACCGAAACTACCTGGAAACGCTACTAGGCATAGACGAAAGCATAGGCACCATCTTAACCAAGCTAGAAGAAGAAGGCCTACTCGAAAATACGGTCGTCATCTATATGGGCGATAACGGCTTCAGCTTTGGCGAGCATGGCCTCATAGACAAGCGGCACGCCTATGAGGAAAGCATGCGCGTGCCCTTGCTCGTATACGCGCCTGGCATGCTGAAAACTCATCAGCTACAGGATATGGTCACCAATGTAGACATAGGCCCGACCTGCCTGGCCTTGGCTGGATTACCTACCCCGGAACAGATGAACGGTCAGTCTTTCTGGCCGCTACTCGAAGGTGAAGAATTAGAAGACTGGCGATCGCACTTCTTCTACGAATACTACTGGGAGCGGCCTTTCCCGCAAACGCCTACGGTTCACGCCATCCGATCTGACCGCTACAAGTTTATCCGCTATCACGGCATCTGGGACCTCAACGAATTTTATGATTTGGAAGCCGATCCTTACGAAGCCATCAATCTAATCGATCATTCCGATCACCAAGAAACGATCAAAGACATGAACGAGAAACTATTCCACTGGCTGAAAGCAACCCAAGGATTGAAAATACCACTGAAACCGACGCTGAGGGTAAGAGGTGGGCAAGATTGGAGGTATGGGCATACTTATTAGAACCCAGAACGCCGCTGGCGCGGCTAGTAGAGACAAGAACCAAGAATTTAGACCGGTGCTGGCGCACATTAAAGATGAAAGATCGGCGGCTGAGGCCGCCTTAAAGACAAAAGAGAAAAGACAAAAGACTTAAGAACAAAGACAAAAGACTTAAGACAAAAGAACAAAGAGAAAAGACTTGAGAGAAAAGATGAAAGAGCAAAGACAGACAATGCTTAACACCAATCCACCCCAAAGTCCCCCGGGGACGCCAATCTTAGCCAGTGGATTTATCCGCTGGTATCAGATGATTCTAGCCCTGGCAATTACCACCACCCTCTCTGCCCAATCGCCCATCCCCGGCTGGTATAACCCGGCCCACGATGCTAAGATCGACAGCCTGCTATCGCTAATGACGCTGGAGGAAAAAGTAGGCCAAATGACACTCTTCACCAGCGACTGGGCCGTGACCGGACCAACGCTCAGGGAAGGGTATCAAGATGATATAAAAGCCGGTAAGGTCGGTGCCATATTCAATGCACATACGGCCGATTACAACCGCAAACTACAGCGAATGGCCGTAGAAGAGACTCGGCTGGGCATACCCCTCATTTTCGGTTACGATGTCATTCACGGTTACCGGACAATCTTTCCAGTACCGCTGGGTGAGACCGCCAGTTGGAATCTCGAAGCCGCTGAAGAATCTGCCCGCATCGCCGCTATCGAAGCTGCCTCGGCCGGCCTCCACTGGACCTTCGCGCCTATGGTCGACATCGCACGAGACCCGCGTTGGGGGCGCATCATGGAAGGAGCTGGTGAGGATGTTTTCCTAGGTAGCGAGATGGCCAAAGCGCGCGTGAAAGGCTTCCAAGGAGAAGACCTCTCCGATCCCTTTACCGTTATCGCCTGCGCCAAGCACTTTGCCGCTTATGGTGCTGCCCAGGCCGGGCGCGACTATCACACCGTCGATGTATCGGACCGGGTATTGCGAGAAATTTACCTGCCGCCATTTGAGGCAGCACTCGATGCGGGCGTATGCACCTACATGACCAGCTTCAACGAAGTTGATGGGGTGCCAGCCAGCGGCAGCCATTATTTGCTCACTGAAATTTTGAGAGAGGAATGGGGTTTCGATGGTTTCGTAGTGACCGATTACACCAGCATCAACGAAATGATCGACCATGGGGTGGCCGCCGACCTTAAAGATGCAGCCCAACTAGCGGTAGAGGCTGGCGTCGATATGGATATGCAAGGAGCCGCCTTTTACGATCATTTGGTCGAGCTGGCTAATGAGGGTGAAGTACCACACAGCCGAATAGACAATGCTGTGCGAAACGTACTGCGCATGAAATTCGCGCTGGGTCTATTCGACGACCCCTACAAGTACAGCAATGAGGCTCGCCAAACCGAAAATATCTTCACCACCGAGCACAGAGAAGCAGCTAGAAGAATTGCCCGCGAGTCGATGGTTTTGCTACAAAATGAGAACGATATCCTCCCGTTATTGAGTAAGATAAATCGCCTGGCTTTAATTGGTCCGCTAGCAGATAGCCAAGCCGATATGTTAGGGGCCTGGCATGGAGCCGGCAGAGCTGAAGACTGCGTGAGTTTACGCACAGGCCTGCAAGCAGCTTTAGGCAGTGGTGTCGAGATCGACTACCAGCAAGGTACCACCGTTGCCGAAGAAGATCGCTCGGGCTTCGATGCCGCCATCAAGGCTGCTCGCAAGGCAGATGCCATAGTCGTAGCCGCAGGCGAAAACTGGTGGATGAGTGGCGAAGCAGCCAGCCGTACCAGCATCGAAATTCCCGGGGTACAATCAGAGCTGATTCAAGAACTGGCCAAGCTGGGTAAGCCGCTAGTTGTCGTCTTATTCAACGGGCGGCCACTCGCCTTCCCGGAACTAACCGAGCTACCCATTGCCATACTCGAAGCCTGGCACCCCGGCACCGAGGGTGGCCACGCAATAGCCGACATACTAATGGGCAAATACAACCCCAGCGGCAAGCTACCCATCACCTTCCCCCGTTCGGTCGGTCAAATACCCATCTTCTACTACGCCAAGAATACCGGTCGCCCTATGGACCCCAAAGACAAATACACCAGCAAATACCTCGACGAGAGCAACGCCCCACTCTACCCTTTCGGATACGGGCTCAGCTACACAAATTTCGACTACAGCGAACCAACCATAAATCGCAGTACAATCAACCGAAATCAATCGGTGACGATATCCGTCGAGGTCACCAACAGTGGGCAAATGGCAGGCACCGAGATCGTTCAGCTGTATTTGCAAGACATGGTGGGTTCTGTAACGCGACCTGTTCGCGAGCTCAAAGGTTTCGACCGTATAGAGCTGGCACCAGGACAAAGCCAAACCGTCACCTTCACCCTCGATAACGAAGACCTCTCGTTTTACCGCCGCGATATGAGCTTCGGCTCCGAGCTCGGCCAGTTCCGAGCGTACGTCGGCCCCCACTCCGATGCCACCACTTTCGTGGAATTCAAACTCCAGTAATTCTTAACTTCTTTTAATGCCACGTTTATGAAACAGATTTTAGTCTTCCTCATATTTTGTACTTCCGCAGGTGGGATCCTCGCTCAAAAAACGGTTACAGGTACCGTGACTGGCGTCGGAGAGCCACTCGTAGGCGTAAGCGTAAGTGTAGTCGGCACCACATCCGGAACCGTCACCGACGCATTCGGTGAGTACACCGTATCTGTCCCAGCAGGCGCAGACTCCATCGAATTTTCCTACATCGGCTTCGAGATCAATCGGGTTTCCATCGGCAATGCCTCAGTGATCAATATAGATCTCAACGAGCGTTCCGAATTACTCCAGCAGGTAGTTGTGGTCGGCTATGGCGTTCAAAAAAAGGACGACCTGACTGGTGCCGTATCAGTGGTCGAGGCTAAAGACCTGACCGATATCCCCACTCAAAATCTAGGGCAAGCTCTACAAGGCAAAGTAGCCGGTTTACAGATTATTCCTCAGTCGGGTGCGCCAGGCGCAGGGGCCATCTTCCGGATACGTGGCGTAGGCACACTCAATAATGCCGATCCACTCTTCGTAGTCGATGGAATGATCGTCAATGACATCAACTTCATCAATCCTCGAGATGTAGAAAGTGTCTCTGTGCTAAAAGATGCATCAGCCACCGCGATCTACGGCGCCAGAGGTGCCAATGGTGTCATCATCGTAACGACCAAGCAAGGCAGTGCCAGAGAAGGCGGCGTGACAATCTCTGCCTACACCGGCACCCAGGAAGTCATCAACACCATAGATCTCGTAAATGCCACTCAATACGCCACCCTCATCAATGAGGCAGATATCAACGAAGGTCGCCAGCCCAGATATCCAAATCCAGACACCTTCGGTATCGGCACCGACTGGCAAGACGAGATATTTAGAACTGCACCCATAGCCAATATCAATATCGGATTCAGCGGCGGCAGCGAGCGGTCCACTTTCAATTTAACTGCCGACTATTTTAGACAAGAAGGCATTATTTCTGGCTCACAGTTCGACCGGTTTACAACTCGAATCAACACGACTCAAAAGGTTAAAGATTGGTTCACCCTAGGCGGTAACGTTTCACTCATTTACAACACAAGCGACAATATTAACGCGGGCGGTGTTTTACTCGGTGCCTATCGATCAGATCCCCTTACCCCTGCGATAGAAGAAGATGGTAGCTTCGGTAATACAGCCATAAACGGCAGTACAGGTAATCCGGTAGCTACTATTTTCTTCGCCAATAACGAAACCCAAAATTACCGGGCTGTAGGTAATGTTTTTGGAGAGATCAATTTCTTGAAACACTTCACCATCCGCACCAACTTCGGCCTCGACTTTAACTACAATCGAAATCGGAATTTCACGCCTGTCTTCGAGGTATCTGCCATACAACGCAACGAAGAAAACCGACTCAACTCCTTCAATTCTTACCGTAGAAACTGGTTGTGGGAAAATACCCTAGCCTACAACCAAACTATAGGCATACACGCATTCGATGCCATAGTCGGGGTGACTTACCAAGACAATTTCGGCGAGTTTCTTTCCGGTAGTCGTGAGAACTTGATCGGGGAAGACCCCAGTTTCTTCTACCTCAATGCTGGCGAGCCACTAACCAGTTTGGCATCGGGCGGCGTATCCGGAGGCGATTGGGGACTCGTTTCTTACCTAGGCCGAGTCAATTATGCTTTCGACAGCAGATTTTTGCTCACCCTTTCTGGCCGGATAGACGGCTCATCGAGATTTGGCGAAGACAACCGCTACGGTTTCTTTCCTTCGGTAGGTTTGGGTTGGAACGTAAGTAATGAAGACTTCTGGAACCCCAATAGTCCCATCAGCCGATTGAAGTTGCGAGGCAGCTGGGGCCAAACCGGAAACGATAGAATAGGCGATTACACTTACACAGCCCTGGTAACCAGCGGTCTTGGTGCTGTTTTCGGCCCCAATGAAGACCTCCTGCAAGGATCTACGCTGACCGGTCTGGCCAACCCTAGCATCCGTTGGGAAGAGACGACTCAAGTAGATATTGGTGTCGAATTGGGCTTCTTCCAAAACAAGCTACTACTCGAAGTCGATGCCTATCGCAGAACTACCGACGGTGTGCTTTTTGCTGCGGCCATACCCGATTATCTGGGTGCCAGCGCACCGACCCGAAATATCTCGGAGGTACTCAACGAGGGTATCGATTTAAAACTCGAATGGCGACAAACCAGTGCCAGTGGCTTTACTTACAGCATTGGTGGCAATGCTAGCTTCATCGATAATGAGGTTTTACGGGTGGATGATTTGGATAGCGACCTTTTTGCTGGTGGCCTGGGCGTAGGCGGCCAGCTGGGAACGAACTCTAGGGCAGGCTTCCCGATCGGTGCCTTCTTCGGCTATGAATTAGACGGCGTATTCCAAAACGAGGAAGAACTCGAACGCTTCGCTCAATTAGGTGTACAACAACCCGGTGATTTGCGCTTCCGCGACCAAAATGGAGATGGTGTCATTACAGCTGAAGGCGACCGGGTAGTGCTGGGTTCAGCTATTCCAGATCTCATCGTAGGACTCAACGCTTACTTCGCCTACGGGGGCTTCGACTTGAGCTTCGACTTCGTCGGCCAGTTTGGAAACGAAGTGATCAATGCCAAGAAAATGGCCCGGTTCGGTGCCTATAACTACGAAACCGACTTCCTGGACAGATGGACCGGTGAGGGCACCAGCAATACGGTACCCAGAATGACACTTGCCGGACAAAATTTCGAGACCCTCTCTACCCGCTTCGTAGAAGATGGCTCGTATATTAGACTTCGCAATGTTCAGCTTGGCTACACCCTCCCAGCAGGACTAACCGACAGACTGAGACTACGCGACGTCAGAATTTATGTGAGCGGTACTAACCTCTGGACAGACCAGGAATACAGCGGCTACAATCCCGAAATATTCAATGGTTCCGTCTTCGATAATGGTATCGATCGCGGCAATATCTTCCCCATTGCCAGCACAGTCAATGTAGGCTTAGACCTCAAGTTTTAACATTAGTAAACGCATAAATAAACGAAACCATGAAAATCAAAAGCATACTATTTGCCATTCTGGCATTGGGTTTCACACAGTCTTGTAACGACATATTAGATCGCACCCCGCAAGGCGAATTCACACTCGACAATTTCTTCCAAACGGAAGAACAAGCCGTTCAGTCCGTCAATGCGATTTACAACCAATTGAGAGAATGGCAGGTCCACGTTTTCAGCTATATCGGTATGACTGACATCGTAAGTGATGATGCAGATAAGGGCAGTACGCCCGGCGATGCGCCATTCTTAGGCGAGCTCAATGACTTTACACACACGTCTACCAACGTAGCACCTTCAAGCGTATGGTCGGGCTACTATGATGGCATTTTTCGAGCCAATCTGGCCATAGAAAACTTACCGGAAGTTCCCGATTTAGATGAAACCCTTCGAGATCGGCTGATTGCTGAGTCCAAGTTCTTGCGGGCCTACTTCTATTTCAATCTGGTGCGTTGGTTTGGTGATGTACCCTTGATCACTGAGCCATTTCCAGCAGAGTTTTCCATCCCCAGATCACCGATAGAGCAGGTTTATCAACTGATCATCTCGGATCTGACGGATGCAGCTGCGGTACTACCCGAAGCATCGGAATACCCAGCTATTGACCTAGGTCGCGTTACCAGGGGTGCCGCTAATGGAATTCTAGCTAAGGTACACCTCACCAGAGGCGAGTTTGGTCTCGCCCTCGATGCCGCCAATGAGGTTATCGACAGCGACGAATACGATTTATTTCCCAACTACTCCAACCTATTTAGGCGCCAGGGAGAAAACTCTGAAGAGAGCGTATTTGAAGTACAAACGGCAGCCTTTGAAACTGGCGGGGGTGGCTCACAATTCAACGAAGTACAAGGCGTCAGGGGCCAACCCAATCTGGGCTGGGGCTTCAACCGCCCGAGCGACGATCTAATCGCTGCCTACGAATTGGGTGATCCGCGAAGGGAAGCCACCATCCTATACGTAGGCGAGGTACTTCCCGACGGGTCAGATATCGTTCAAGACAATCCGAATATCGTTGGCGAGCGCTTCAATCAAAAGGCATGGGTGCCCGACCATCCAGGAGGCAACGGAAATGGCCCGGGGAACATTCGCATTTTGCGCTACGCCGATGTACTACTCGTAGCTGCTGAAGCCGCTAATGAAACGGGTGACCCCGGTACTGCACTCATGCACTTGAATCGGGTTCGTGCCCGAGCTCGCGGCGCGAGTACCAGCATACTACCAGACGTCACTACAACCAATCAGTCAGAACTACGACAGGCGATTTGGCAAGAGCGACGTGTGGAGTTAGCTATGGAACAAAACCGATGGTTCGACTTAACCCGTCAAGGCCGCGCCGCAGAAGTAATGAGTATGATCAGCCCGAACTTTGTAGCCGGCAAACACGAGCTATTTCCAATTCCACAAGGAGAAATCGATTTGAGCCAAGGCGCGCTGACCCAAAATCCTGGCTACTAATCAAATGGCATGGCATTAGCCCGTCGGGCTAATGCCATGTTAATACTTCAACCAATCAAATACGACCAAGCCCGAAGGAATACGTGGATAAAAGCAAGTAGACTTTGGAGGTAATAGCTTGCGCTCTTCAATCAAAGCAAAGAAAGTTTCCCCATTAATAGGGTGGCCTGCAAATATGGCACTATCTGGGTATTTAATGGCCCATTCAGCCAGCGTCTTACCATGTGGCCCCATTGCCTTGGATTGAATTCGCGGATCAGATCGGCTATCGTGAATATCGAATACATCAGGTAGAATACAGTCATTAAACCAAATAGGGTCAATAGATTGATCACAAACACCACTTCGGCGCCTCAAATCAAATAAATTGCCATCAAAATAAAGGAGCCAGTGCCCCTCTCCCACTGTTGCTTTTTCATTTTCTATGCTGTCTGAAGCAACGGAGCCTACATCCTTTATCTCAAAATACGCATGAAGCTGCTCGAGTAGTGCCGTTTTTTGTTGGCCAGGCTTCACATCGATGATCCTATAAAATGCGTCGAGTTTAAGCCATTCATCAGCAAGTAGCAAAGCAGATAATCGAGAAGGTGCGCCAGTACCAGGCATATCCTGAAGCACCACCGAACTCGCCAATCGATGATGACCATCTGCAACCAGCAACTGCAAATTGCTCTTTGCCCAAATGTCGCTCAGTTCTTCTGCCCCCCTAGCATCACTCAGGAAATAGTACTCGTATCGATAATTCAGGTAATCGACATCTACTATTTTTTTTGATATAAGCAATGCTCTTTGCAACGCCCAATCCATTATATCAGACTGCCTATAGGTCAGTAAGACGGGCTTGGTCATAGCCTGCTGTTCGCAAAGTGCCCGAATCTGCTGCTTCTGGCTTGCTTCAATCGTTGCTTCGTGAGGAAGAATTTTCCCCTTTCCGTAAGCAGATGCCGAAATCAAACCCAAGAGTCCAAAGCCCTCCTTCCCGTCTGGATCGGTCAATTTCAAAATGTAAAAGCCCCTAGTATCAAGATGATCGAACTGACCATCTTCATCCCATCTGCGGTATTTATACTTTACTTCGCTCACCAACTTGTCGGAGCGTACCAACTCTTTATTGGGTAGTGAAGCTGCAAAAGGAGTGATTCTCATCTAGTGTGGTTAGGAGCGGCAAGATAATACGTACAGACAGTGTTTGTACCCATGCAAACTTGTAGAGCCTACCCAAATAATTTAAACATACTATTTCTTTTCATTGCATGGCAAATATCTTATCTTTGCGCCCACTTTCAGCTAAGGCCTTGCCGACGGGCAGGTTTAAAGTTAATTTGGCCAGACCATGAGCGTCTTACAAGCATATGTTCTCCCTGTGCGCGGCCTGTATACCGGCCGACATGAGTATGACTTTACTATCGATGACGAGTTCTTCGCCGCGTTTCCCGATAGTTCTGTTAAGCATGGCAATATCGATCTAGAAATCATTGTAGATCGACGCTTGCGCGAGTTAGTTATCGAATTCAACTTTGAAGGTAGCGTACATACTGAGTGTGATCGGTGCTTAAGAGAAATCGACCTCGCCATAGCAGGCGAAGATGAACTTCTTGTTAAAATTACATCTGATCCTGACCAAGTATCCGATGAGCCTGAAATGATCTATCTCTACCAAGAAGAATCATTTTTAGACTTAGCACCTTTTGTATACGAGTTCGTTCTACTAGCGGTACCCATATCAAAAGTTTGCCAAAATGCCATATCGCCTGTAGAATGCGATCCGGCCATGCTGGCCAAAATTGGTTTTCAAGAAGTCGAAGTTGAAAGTGACAAAGAAAAAACTAGCTCCAGCCCCTGGGATGTTCTCAAGGATTGGAAAGAATCTTAAAATAAAGAATCATGGCACATCCTAAATCACGGATTTCCAAGCAGCGTAAGCGCAAACGTCGCACCCACTACAAGGCCACAGCGCCCACGACCTCTATTTGCCCGACTACTGGCGAGTCTCATCTGCGTCATCGAGCCTACCAAGACGTGGAAGGCAACACCTACTATCGTGGTCGCCTCCTCATGAAAAATGAGTTCGAGGCTTACGAAGACGAAGATATTGACGAAGACTAGCTCAAACTTTCATTGGAGCTAGCTAGCAGAGCATCTATCAGCAATGAGTTGATAGATGCTTTTTTATTTTAGCCCCATGAAGCAGATCATCAACACACCGAAAGCACCGGCTCCAGTAGGCCCTTACAACCAAGCTACTCGGCACGGAGACACGCTTTACATGAGCGGTCAAATCGCGCTAAATCCCTCCACTGGCGACCTCGTCACCGACAACATCGAGGCTGAGACCCATCAGGTCATGAAAAATATCGAAGCTGTACTCAAATTCGCAGGTCTTACCTTCGAAGACATACTAAAGTGTTCCGTATTTGTGAGCGACATGAATAATTACGGCCGTATCAATGCGGTCTACGCCCAATATTTTGACGAAGAGACAGCCCCTGTCCGCGAACTGGTGGAAGTGGCCAATCTACCCAAGTTTGTAAATGTAGAAATAAGCGTAATTGCAGGATATTAGAAGCTAATTCTCATGGCTTCGGCCCTTGGCATTGCCTTCATTAAAGGCCTTATCTAGACTGTCTACTTCGACTAGCTCTTGACGTAGGCCTAATCCACGCAGGTCGGGTTGACCGGCATCGACCCATGCAGTATACCAACAACTGCCAATAGCGCGAATTGCCGTTCTGAAGCGCTCTTCTACCATACCGTCCATGGCATCATTCCAGGCCAGGGCATACTCGCTGCACTGCGTACGAATGGTGCGATCCAATCGCTCCTCAAAACAATATTGACGATCCTGAGGATAGGTTTCACTTAGTCGTTTTTCAGTAGAGAGCACGCTATCGACCAAGGCGTGACTATCGAGGACAATTTTCCAAAAATAAGCCGATTTATCATCTATATACTCGGCTTTGCCAACGAGAAAATCAAAGCGCTCATCAGCGATCAATTCAGGTATACGGCTCTCCCAAAAACCGTGAATACCCGTTTGGCCCGTGAGTTGGCCATTGTAATTTTCTGTCGTGTGTAATGGTACCGTGGCATCACCAATATAATGTCCCATCTCAGAAGCTAACTGCAAAATACGACCGGGCTTACCATCTTCAAAAGCACGCGTCAGCCGCCGCTGATGCTGCATCAAGTGATAAGGCAATATGCCCCACTCACTAAATTGATCAACAACTTTCACCTCCGTTTTATAGGGGTTATCACCATCTGCGAATTGGTCATTTTGTACTTCCGCAGGTGGGACCGCCTCAGTATTCGATGGTAATTCTGTAGCTATACTCCGCTCATCTGAATCAGAATCTAAACGTTCCCCATTCACTAAGATCGAATTTCTGTCTGGTATTGGCCATGACAGGGCCTTCAATTGATCAGTAGTGAGCAACCATTCATCTTCATAATACTGCGGAAGTATGTTGGCATTCCAAAACTTCTTGTAATCCCACAGGTCTATATCAAAGGTTTCTCCTTCACTAGAAACAAGATTCACCTTTGGTACTTCTGACTCCCGATCTATCTCAGCAACGACCCACCTAATAGTGTCTCGACTCCGATCTATGATTTGAATCTCTGCTTGCCAAAGAAGGGCTTCCGTCCAATTGCGCGGCACATGATCGAAAGGGAGCTCGCCCCAGTGATCAATATCTATATAATGACGAACGGCTTCGTGCTTAGTAGCATAACGCCGTTTGTCCGGGTCGACAGCGTGATCGGTCAGGTACTCCAGATTTGATCGAAAAAACGGCATCATATCTGGGTCAAGCGTAAAAACGGCCAAACGATTTAACCGACGATGCGCAAAGAAACCCCAATCAGATTTAACAGGAATAGAAGTGGCACTGACTGAAATTACAATCAAAATCAGTAGAAGTATTGTCCTGAGTAAAAGCTGTTTCCAGCTCCCAGGAATTGACTTTTCTCCAGCCTGAAGAATTTTCATCTAACAAAGTTAGCCTTACTTTGATTAGTTTGAAAAAGCACCACTAAGTCCTTGTATAAAAATCGCAAAGGAATGGATAAACGCTTTCCCTTTGCAGTGGCAAATATACATTAATTTGTTTGAATAACAAATTAATCAAAATTTAATTTTAGAAATTTCCCTTTGGCTTTTTGGAAATATCCAAAAACCCAAAGATCCCGACTTACTCAAAACGAATCATACCCCAACAACAACGCATTCACATTCTTCGTAGCAAATACGCCCCAGTCTTTATCGTCATTAAGTAATGCAAGGTAGCTAAGAAGAGAAGCATCATCTATGATTTCACCGGTCTTTATGTCTTGAGAAATAGTCCGCTCTCTGAAATTAGGATATAGCTTCACCGTCTCTGGTTCGCCTTCGATAGGTGTAACCGTAATAGAAACAAAAGGCAGACGCTGGGTAAACTCGGCCCGCTCTTCGGCTTGATCGTTTCTATAGCTGTTTAAGTAGAGTTTTGGCAGTCGCACCAGGTACTGCTCAGCTACGCCTTCGGTCATAGGGCGAGGTGGTAGATTTACGTTACTATAAAATGGACGCAATACGAAGCCTTCCTCTTCCTGGCGTTCTAACTTAAAGCTGCGTGCTCGCTCGGTTGGATATTCCACACTCACACTTTGTATTTCTTCGGGTTCGTACTGGAGGTACCATTTATTTCGCCATTCATCGGGTTTGAGGTTATAGCGGAAGCGTAGGTTGCCTTCCCAGCCGGGTATGTGGGCTACGTAGGGCTGCTCGTCATTTTCAAGTATGATGTAGGTCCCCGTTTCATTCGGATTACTACCACCTACGTAATAGCTTTTTATGAGTTGGTCGCCAGCACCGAATATGCGTACTAAAATTCCATTTGTAGAGATGTTTTTTACTAAGGAAGGCGTAGCTGTATAATTAGGAATAGTACGTATATCGACCCGACTTATAGCATCTAGAAGATTCTTAACAGCGATATCACTTGCTGGTAGTTTGCCATCGATAATCCAGGAATCTTCCGACCTGCGCAAGTCTACTTGATCACCATTGCGCTTGGCGATGAACACCCGCTGGATGCGGTCTGTATTTTCCACGGCAAATTCTGCCCTTACCGTGCTGGAAGAAGTATCACCTGCTGGGTTGGCATCGCTTCTCAAGAAAATAACCAATGCAAGCAGAGCAGCCACGACGGCACCGAGTAAAAATGTACGATTCATAACGAGCGCAAAAATAAGAATATGCAGCGAGCCTCTCAAGCTTTAGCGGTCGGCAACTTGTCAAAGAAGGGGTTATCTACTTACGACCGTACTTGCGCCTTCGCAAATAGTTGAATCCGAAGCCGAATACAATGAGGATTATTAAGGGCAAGCCGATGTTGAGCATACGCCAAAAACCGGCCTGCTCTTGTGCGGCTACGCGATCGAGAAGACGAAGACGTACTTGTTTTCCGCGAGAAGCCACTACCCCACCGTCATCGAGCAAATATTCGATCATATTGAGCGCAAGATCTTTGTTGTCGAATAAATAGCGGTGGTAAGGATTGAATCCAAGCGGACTCACTTTACCCTCCCGATCGAGTACATTGGCCAGCAGGTCGCCGTCGCTCACCACGATCATTCGATTGGGAACGGACTCCGATTTGAACGCCTGACCAATATCACTTAGAGTTTGCTTGAAAGATTCAGGAACCCGGTTGGCATATGGACTGGTGAAAGTTCCTTCCAGTAATACACCCATCACCAGACTATCGCGATTAAACCGGTCGGCATCCAGGCTATATTTCTGTACGTCTAGATCTATAGCCGCTGGAAGTCTTTGGTACCTGGCCCGGTTGGAAGACATCAATAGAATAGTCTTATCAATTGGGTTTGGCGTGCCGATATCCAAATCGATAGAAGACGGGAAACGCAGGTCGATCGGGTCTACGTTCTTAATAATAGGATGATCTCCTCGCGGCGTAGCAACTACGTGATACGGAAAAGTTAAGTTCTCTATCTGTGGATTGCCATTGACACTACCCACGCGGATAGGAATGGTCGAGGCATTTTCCAGTTCCAGTACCAAATCTCCATTGACCCTGAGTCCATATCGGTAGAAAAGATCATTGAGATTAAGCTCGTACGGACTAGGGTAGTATTCGTTTCTAGTTCTGAGGGAGTCGAGATCCATAGCTACCCCATCGACAGACCAGAGTACCTTGCCACCATTCATGATGTACTGGTCGATCTTGAATAAATCTTTATCGCTAAATGGAATGGTGGGCTTAGCGATAATCACCAACTTGACCTCCTGTGGTATGGCGGCCAAACTATCGAGCGATAGACGACCTACTTCGTATTGCTGACGGAGGCGGGCCTCCAAGTCAGCTGTAGCTACCGGGGGAAGCTCACCTCTACCTGTACTGAACGTAACCAGCGGCCTGGCGGGATTAAGCAATCTCTCCAGCGCGCTGCTGATGTTGTACTCGAGTCTAGAAATAGACTCTTCCACAGTAGATTCTGCTCTCTGCCCGGGCTGGCTGTTCATGAGGGGAGCGATCTCCGTTCTGCCATTGTAGTTGAGAATAGCGTAGGGGTATATCTGTTTAGCTCCACGCTCAGTGGCAGACTGTTTGACGAGTGTAACGGGTACAATGCCGTCTTCAGCCAGAGATTGCTGGCGAGCACGAGTACGCTCGGAGTTCTCGCCTTCAGGTATAGGGTTGGTAAACCTATATTCTATATAAGAAGACTGGCTGCGCATATCTTCTAAAGTAGAGCGGACAGAAGCGCGCAACCGCTCGTAGGTAGCTGGAAAGTCACCCTCCATGAGGACTTCCACATAGACGATCTGATCGAGCCGATCCAGCAGCTCTTCGGTATGCTCGGTGAGGCTGTAACGCTTGTCTTGCGTCAGGTCGAAGGCCGTGTACATTCGAGTATTCCCGATGCGGCCGTTGGCCAGTAAGTTAATGAGGAATAGGGCTGCTAAGACCAACAGAAATTGAAAGATAGCCCGCTGTCGCTTCTTTTGTTCGAGTCTCATCATATCGAGTAGGCAAAGGTAGAATATAAAAACCGCTTGTATGAGAGCCTTGGTCTCATACAAGCGGTTTAAATCTCAAAAAATGTACAGAAGAAGTCTGTTACTCTTCTTTTTCCATTCGTCGGAGGCTATCGCGGTGTATAGTCGACTCACTGGCACCGGCACCAGCATCGATACCGGAAAATCCGCCACCATCACCTCGGGCAGCGTGCGGGCGTATCACATTGATTTTTCCCAGATCGCCGTAGAGCTCTCTAGATTTGCGATTATACGCTTCAGCGGCCTCTTCGGGCGTAGCAAACATACCGATATGTACACTCTTCCGATTGATGGATATAACGGCCCGGTATCTATTATTTTCCTGATAAACACCAGTATAGCCGAGCTTGCTAGACGACTTGCGCTTGCGGCTGGCCGTAGATCGGCTGCGATATTCCAGATTATCGAGGCGGCAATCTAACTTATTGCCATTTTTGCAGCCAACCAGATTATTGGCGGCCGTCTTATTATCAGAGAGAAAACGCTCTGCTATAAGCTTATGCAAATAGATGGTCAATACCTCAAAACCGTCGCCGTCTTCTTTTCTACGCGTCTTTTGAAAAACCGCACAACCTGAGCTATGCTCGCGTAAGTTTGTCAGGAAACCATATTGAGCAAGTTCCTTATCATTGTTGAGCGTATGATAGACCTGCTCGTCTAGGTATGCGTATTTCTCTGAGTTTTTTAGTTGAATTCGAAAAGCCATAATAATTGCGGTTTATAAAGGTGGAAAACCATGAAATCGAGATAAGTGGAGCTCAGAACTCGATCGCTTGTACTAAAGGTCACTCCTATTTACCCTACTGAGCAAGTCTAATCATTCCATATTCATGTATAATCACGTATTTTAGACTACTATTTTGTACGAATTCGCGCTCAACCTCCAAAATGTTCCAAAAAGTGGAATCAAAATCCATACTAGATGCTATATTTCTCAATCGATGCTGCGATTTAGGCCACTTGGCTGGGCCTGGTTCATCGCCAAATCCGAAGGTAGGAGCTGTATTGGTTTATGAAGGCAGAATTATTGGTGAGGGCTACCATAAACTCGCTGGGCATGCACACGCGGAAGTCAATTGTTTAGCATCCGTCAAAGAGGCAGATAAACATCTGATTCCCGATGCTACCATATACATTAGCTTAGAGCCCTGCTGCTTTTATGGTCGTACACCCGCCTGTACAGACCTGATCTTGAAGTCGGGCATTAAGAAAGTGGTGATCGGCCAATTGGATCAAACACCCGAAGTAAGCGGTCAGGGGGTAGACATATTGCGCCGTGCAGGTATACAGGTTGAAATGTATCCCGACCATTCGGGCTGTAGAGAGCTAGCCGCCGAGCGACAGGTTTACGTATCGGAGGATCGTCCATACATCATCTTGAAATGGGCGCAGTCGGCTGATGGCTTTTTAGCGCCTAAAACTGGAGAAAAGTACTGGATCACTTCTTCTCTCAGTAGGAAACTGACACACCGATGGCGTGCACAGACTAAAGCCATTCTAGTTGGTGCGGGTACCGTACTGGCAGACGACCCGAGCTTAACGACCCGTTTTTATTCGGGGGCAGATCCGATTCGGGTCATCTTCGATCCAAAGAATCGGTGCCGTGGTAATGAGCGGGTTTTCATCAACAATTCAACTGCTACTACCCTATGGTTCAAGTCTGAAGCCAGTAGTAGTGAGTTTTCGTCCTCTAGGGAGGTGACCGATCCTGCGCCTGCCGGCCTTGCGGGAGCAGGCGGGCAATTATATAAAAATGTAAAGACAACGCTAGAGATCACACTTCCTCAAAAAGAAGAAGAATGGCTTCCATATATCTTGAGCGAGCTACATCAAAGAGAGATCAACCAACTTACGGTTGAAGGTGGTGCCCAGACCTTAAATCTCTTTTTGAAATACCATCTGTGGGACGAGATCAGACGATTGACTGGAACTGAAGTGAGATTTGGCCAGGGTCTAGCTGCGCCTGAACCGCCGCCGGAATCGAGATTGATTTCGACTACAGACATCGCAAAAGACCAGATTGACTTTTTTGAAAAGATTTAATTTCTATTGGAACGCCCCTTCCATCCTTCTCAAAAAGGCACTTGCCGTACTTAGTTCTACGGGCAAGATCTCATAGGTCTCTCCATCTTCCATTTTCAGTACCAGGTCTTTTGGCTTCATATTGTAGAGCTGCTCCATGAAGGAGGTATTGTTGGAACAGACATTGAGTATACCGTTGTTATAGCCAAAAAAGTAGAACAGCTCGGAGGGCGACTTGATGTAGATGTAGACGCGATCATCGCCTGCGGCGGGCATCTTGAATTCGACGTGCACATCGAGCATCTTATTGATGGTCTCTCCTTGTATACTGACCACGCCTGTTTGCTCTTCAGTACTCACAAACGATTGATAATCTTCGACCCACTGCATCTTGAGTTTACTGAATAGGAAGGAATGCTTATTGATCTTGGCCGGTATGTCGAGCAGCCCCAGGGCCATACCGTTCATCGCTTCGGTACGCTCATTGCTCTCAGGGAACATATTGAGCACCCCATTGCGATAGAAATTGGCGTCGGTGATCAGGTTAAGTGCTGGCGAGGCAAAGCTGGCCGACTTGATATCGGTAGCCATGAGCTGGAAAAACTTGTCGGGTAAAATGATATCTACGGCAGCCATAGCCTCTACATCAACCTTGGGGAAGGAAGCTTCGATGGGCCCTTCTATGGTTAGCGTTGCCTCTTCGGTTTCTTCCTCTTCTTCCTCGTCGGGCAAAATCATGATGTCACTATTTTCTTCCTCTTCCGGCTCCATGTTGTCAGGATCATCTTCGGTTTCCTCTATTTCTGGGACTTCCGCAGGTACATTCATTTCTATGGTGCCGTAGGCTTTCGCAGAAACGTACTTCAGGCGGCCACCTAGACCGAGCATACCCGAGCCCGATACCTTCCCGTTGGCATCGTCGAAAATCATCATGTTGCCCAAGGGTTCCCCTCTGACTACTCTACTGCTATCGCCAAATAGGAAGCGATCGTATTGTTCATCATACTTGACTACGCCAGGCGTGGGCAAAATCGGATGATCCTTACGGAAGTCGAGTGTCTGTATCATAGACGGATACACCAACTGCCTGTCCTTACTCAAAAAGAAGCCGGCGTGTAGCGGATAACCATCTTGATCTTGCGGGGTCTCCACTTCCAGTACCAGATCGGTTTTATCGCCTTCACAGCCGATCTTAAACCACTGCGGATTGTAGAGGTAGTCTCCTTCTAATCGAGCGATACCGTCGAAGAATAGGTTTTTATTCGTGGCATCGAGATTGATCGTCCCCTGAAACTGAGTTTGATTGTCGACGTAAAATGTCGTCTCCTCATCTATGATGCCCTCTGCCCGGGTCGAAGTAGCTTTGTCTTCATAAGCACCTTTGCCAATAGGCTGACCGACGATCTCTTGCAATTCCAGCTCTTGCTCGTGTGGCCCCACATTGTACTCATAAAAACCACTGGCCTTATACATCCGGCGACCCATAATATTGACCGTCGCCCGATTAATGACGTGGTATCGACCAGATGTATCAGCTATGATCTGGCAGTCGGCCAGTTCCTGCACTTTGGCACCGGGTTCTACCTTAAGCTCTCCATCGGATAGAATGATGGTTGCATCTGCTGAGCGGACAGAGTCTACCCCCGATAGCTCCAGCAAACTCGTATTTAGGTCATAAACGGCGTCGTCAGCTAAAAAGGTGAGACTATCTTGATCGGGGTGTATGCTGGTAAAACGACCTTCCTGCCCTTCATCTGAGTCGAATACGACCCGGTTGCCCGCCATATCCCAGTCGAATCGCTTGATACTCGTTTGGTATTGGTTATAGGGCAGCGTGGTGACCAGCTCTTCGCCATTGTTCTCGAAAGTCGCTGTTTGTATCTCGAAGTCGACCCTGGCCTTCACGTCTGTCGTTTTCAGGGCGACCCGATCTTCTTCGTCTATGGCTTTGATGCGTACATTGGCGGTGTCGGCTTCGGCACTGAAGTGGGCAAACTCGACGGCGTCACTTTCGAGGGAAGCAGCCATCCAGTTCAGGGTGCCGTCGCCTTTCAGCCCCTCGGGCGTGAGTGCCAGTTCGCCATCGAAGGTATGTTCATTGGCCTTATACATCTGGAAAGGCGTCTCCTCATTCGTTCTCACCAACATGCTATCTTGATAGGGCTTCCAGTTGATGCTAACGTCGGAGCCATAAACCTGTGGTAAATCGCGGGGATCGGTTTCTTCCTCCATATTGAATTCGCGAGCCGTAGCCGTAGTGCGGTCCAACTCGAACCGTATATCTTCGCTATCTACATCTGCACCTATATAGCTCAGGGTTCCTTTTCCACTCAAACCTTCGTTACTCAATGAAATGGCCCCGGCAAAACTACCTCTATCTTGGTATGCCCCCAGGCCGCCATCATCAGTTTCGGTAATAAACCCAAGCGATTCATCCTCTTGCAAGGTGACCGTTTCTTCAATGTCGGGGAATATACCACCAGACACCAGCCGACCGGGAAATTTCACATCGCTCTTAGCCAGATTATCCAGACTCGAAAAAGCGAAAGGCTCCATAGCAAAATAGAAGCTGTCGCGATTGTAGACGGCAGAAGTATCACCCAGGTCGTAGTAAATATAGCTTTCGTCAGAGCTGCGAAGAGATGGAAAGATGTCTATTTTTTCACGTCCAGACTTATTCTGGGGGGCATCTAACAGCAAGGTGCCTGTCAGTTGCTCGATTCGCGAGCCAATCGAGAGCATATTCGGATTGTCTGGGTCACTTCCCTGTTCCGGTAAAAATAAGTCCATGTATTCCACCGAATCCAGTGTAATCTGATAGGGCTGATATTTAAAGTGGAAACCTTTTCCGGCAAAAACAGCCTGTCCGGCAAAAACCTTGCCATCGAAGTCGGCATCGCGGTCGCCCTGTACGGTCATTTCCCCGCCCTCGGGTAAAATGGCAATGCGTTTTTCGCGGTTAAATTCTATCGGCTTCACCCCGCTCATCTTGATCTCTCCGGTGCGCAAGTTCATGATGGCATTGATATCGTCGGTAACCGATCGGAATAGCACCCGATCGTAGTCGCCTTCGCCGCGATCAGCCAGTACATAGTGCTCTACCTTCGGTTTGAGCCTCACTCGCTGCTGATCGAGATCATAGGTAATGAAGCCGCCCGAAGCCAGATCAAACAATAGCGATTGAATATTCTCGGTCGTAAATCTGGGGTTGATTGCTTGAGCTACCCGCTCGGTAGAAATAAAATCGTTGCCCGTTTCTTGCTGCCGCAACGCCAGCATAAGCACAAGCGGATTGACTTCAGCTATGTTTTGTAGCCGGTAGTACTCGCCCTTGCTGAAGTATTCTTCACTGGTTACGATCACATCGCCCTTCTGAGCAAAGGAAACTGTTGGCTTGCCGACAACTACACTATCCTGATCGAGGTAGATATCTAGATAATTGGCATCGATATTGACCCGATTCAGGCTGTGGTAAAATGGATTCCTATCTGCGCCCGATTTCGTTCTGACCAATTGCACCAAGCGTTTTTCGACGTCGACCTTCATACTCACAGATGGGTGGTATAGGCTATCCTGATCAAAATAAATGGTAGTCTCTACCCCATCGCCTACGATGCGTTCTTGTTGCTTGATACTAAAACGATCAGCTTTGCCATTAACTACCTCGCGGCCCTCAGAATCTTCTATGGTCATCTCGACTTCTGCGCGTCTACCCTGGTCACCGATGGCGTACACGGTGCTGCCCCTGATCTCGAAATTACCCTTCAGGTCGATGCCCTCGCCTACATTCCTGATCTCCACATAGCCAGCATTGCTGGTAAATTGAGGAAACTCTGCCCCCGCCCGTATACCACCAATTTGCACCTTATTGCTGTAGGAACCCTCCAGCGGCTCATCACCAAAATATTCCGGATAGTACATCAGAGCCGAGCTGGCATTAAAGATATTTCGGTTGGTCTCGAAGGTGTACTCGTTGAGTTCGGCTCGAACTTCCGGACTGAGACCCTGAGGTTCCCAATTGACCTCACCTCCCGTACCCGTGGCCTTGCCCTCCATTACATCGATCTCGATATTGGTATTTGAAATCGCCGTAGAGTCACTACCCGAAATAGCAACCAATCGATCTACTTCTTCGATGATCAACTTGGGGCCATTTTGGTACTTCCAAGATGGCTTGCCGCCCAATACCTTCCAGTAGGTACCGCGCGTATCTTTGCTCAGCCGTCTGTCGTCATAGTAGCCTTGTGCCACACCTACCGTCTTATCGAACTGAGAAATGCGAAAGCGCTCTTCAGCCATCAACAGATCTATAGCGTCGTGGTAGTCGCGGAAAAATATGGCCGTATCCTCCGATACATTTTTGACTAGTTCCAGAGACCCCAAATAAGTTAAAAAGCTACCGGACTTTGGTATGCGCCGCTCTACCATTCGATTGGTGGTTTGCATGATGCGCTTCTGCTCTTCTTCACTGAAAACACCGCTTATAAAAAGAGCCGAGAACAGTTCATAGGCTTCATTCACGCGATCATTGCGCGAAGACAGCATCCACTCTTCCAGCGATTCCAGATAGGCATCGGCACCTTCATCGACCGGAAAAGTATCGTCGACTTGAGCATATAAAGGAGAGAAAAGAAGAGATGAAAAGCAAAACAGAAGACAGATTATCCGCATCAGGGCTTGATTATTTGGAGGAGCTATTGATCGTGGTCAGGTGGCGGGCTCGAATACCCAGGCCATCCAGTCTCCCTGCTGCCGCTCTTCAACGGTTCGCAATCCGGCGTCATCGGCAGCTTTCAGCACGAGAGTGGCATCGACTTCGAGTATACCACTCACAAACAGCTTTCCACCCGGCAGGAGACTCTTTTTTAACGGTGCCAGACTTTCCAATATTACGCCCCTGTTGATGTTGGCTAAGATGTAGTGATATTTTCTTTTTTGTACTTCCGCAGGTAGAAACTCCCCCCTCGGGGGCGGGGGGGGACTCCACCTGCGTAAGTCTAAAAAGAAGGAATCTAAATCACCACAGAAGACTTTGTCTATCTCTACCCCATTTGTCTGCGCATTTTCGATGGTATTCTCGTAGCTGGCTGGCTCGATGTCGATAGCCGTGGTATGGCCTGCGCCCAGCTTTTTGGCGAGGATGGCCAATATGCCCGTACCGCAACCAAAATCGCATACGGTTTTGCCTGCCCAGTCGTAGGGTTTCATCAACTCGCAGACCATGTGGGTAGTCGCATGGTGACCCGTGCCGAATGCCATCTTGGGGTCGATGATGATCTCCATGTCGACTACTGGCATAGGCTCGTGAAAGCTGGCTCTAATGCCCAGCCAATCGCCGATTTGTATGGGTGAGAAGTTGGCTTCCCACTCCGCATTCCAGTTTTTGTCGGGTAGCGGCTCTACCGTATAGGTGAAGCTATGCGTCTGTTTGACCCGCTGTAGCCAGGCTTCGGCTTCCTCTTTACCTTCTTCGGGCAGGTAGGCATCGAGTATGCCTTCGGTCTGCTCGAACCCCTCGAAGCCGCCGACCGACAGCAGGGCCACCAGCTCGTCTTCGTCTACCACTTCGGGGTCAAAGCGCAGTTCGTATACCAGGTAACTCATGCCTAGCTGACAGCTTCGAAGGTAGCCTTACCCTCGAATTCGCGGAAGTCGACGGGTAAGACGGTGCTCACCCCGGTCTCGGGCATAGCGACTCCGTAGACGGTATCGACGGCCTCCATGGTGAGCTTGTTGTGGGTGACGATGATGAACTGCGACTCGTAGCTGAACTTCTTGATGATGCGGTTGAACTTGGCGATGTTGGCATCGTCGAGGGGGGCATCGACCTCGTCGAAGATGCAGAAGGGTGCGGGCTTGAGCAGGTAGAGGGCGAATAGTAGGGCCGTGGCCGTGAGCGTCTTCTCCCCACCCGAAAGCTGGCTGATCGATTGTGGCCGTTTGCCCTTGGGCTTGGCCACGATCTCTATGCCCGATTCGAGCGGATTCTCGGGATCGAGCAAGATGAGGTCGCAGTTATCTTCCTCAGAAAAGAGCGACCGGAACACATCGATGAAGTTGATCCTGACCTGATCGAATGCTTCCAGGAATTGTAAGGTAGCCGTTTCCTCGATCTCTTTGATGGTCTCTATGAGGGACTGCTTGGCCTCCACGATATCGTCTCGCTGGCTGCTGATGGTGTCGAAGCGCTCTTTCATCTCGTCGTAGGCTTCGACGGCCATGGGGTTGATCTCACCATAGTTGGCAATACGGCTGCGCAGGCGGTCGACCTTGATCTGCATTTCCGTTTGCGGTATTTTGGGCGGCTCTTCGGGATCGGGCAAGGTGAGTTCCGCCAACTCCACATTGAATTCGACGCGCAAACGCTCGGTCAGGGAGCCCAGCTCGAATTTGAGGTCATTGGCCTTGTCTTTGAGCTGATTGACGAGTATCTGATTGTCTTGCCGCTGGCGATTGACCTTGCGCAACTGGTCTTCGAGATCGTTTCCGGCCTTTCGGGCTGCGAAATAGGCTTGCTCGACTTCATTCAGACCCTGCTCGTAGGTGCGACGCTCCAGGTAGCGACGCTCCAGCTCCTGGGCCAAGTCGAGTTGCTTACTTTCAATCTCGGTCGACTCGGTGACGATCTGCTGAGATCGCTGGGTGTTTTGCTCGCTTTGCTGCTGGAGCTCTTTGCGGCGATTCTCTCTGAAATCGAGTTCTTTTTGCAGGCTTTCGACCAGATTTTGCTGGCGGATGTAGCCAATATTCTGGGTGTTGAATTCGTTGGATGCGGCGCTGAGCTCCTCGCTGAGTTTGCGGTAGTTACCATCGGTGCTGGCGAGCTTTTCGCGAAGCTGCTCGACCTCTTCCTGCTTTTTGACCAGGGCCTTGTCGCCTGCTTGGTTAGACTCAGCCAGCTTGATAGACTGCTGCTCCAACTCGGCATTTTTGGCCGTCGTATCCTGCATCCAAGATTCGGCATTGTCGACCTGTGCGCGGAGGGCCGCTCTAGATTGCTGGAGGGCGTTTAGCGCTCTCTGCTTGGCTTGGATATCGGTGGCTATGCGTCTTTGTCTGAGCTGCTGGTTGGCGTTGCGCTGGTGGTAGAGCTTTTCGTCTAAGACTTCGGCTTCTGCCTCGGCCTTTTCGATGGCTTTTTCCAGCAGCTCCAGATTTTTCTTGCGGCCGATTTTCTTCCCCTCGAAGAGCCCGACGGAGCCGCCGCTTACGCTATTGGGTCGGCGGATGAAGCGACCGGATCGGGCGAGTATGGTGTAACCATCTGTAGAACCGTCGGGCAGCTCGTCGCTATCTGTGACCAGTACGCCGTGTAAGAGGTGGTCTATCAGCGACCGATAGGCCGGATCGACCTGTACGACCTCGGCAGCAGAGCGTGAACCAGCGGGCAGAAGCGCGGCAGGAGCGGGTGCCTTGCCGATGGCATCGAGTAAGAAGAAGTTGGCTTTACCTTTCTGACCTGTGCTGAGTAGCTGAATGGCCTCTCGCGCTGCCGAAAGGTCGGGTACCACATAGTAATTGAGGTAAGCCTCCAGATAGTTTTCGATGGCTACGCGGTAGGCTTCGTCGACCAGAAGGAGGTCGGATAGCAGCTGTGCTTTGTCGCTCCACTGCTTGGATTGGCTCAAAAACCGGATGGACTCGGGGAAGCCTTCCAGGTTTTCGACCATGCTCTTGGTGAGCTTGTATTCGTTTCGCTTCGCATCGAGGGTGCGGTTGACGCGGGAGAATTCGTTTTTGAGGGTTTCGAGTTTGTCTTCTCCCGTTTCGAGGGCCTGGCGGCGGGTCTCTTCTTCGGTTTCGAGGGCTTCTAGCTCGCGGAGTTTGACGGCCTCGTCTTTTTCGATCTTGGCCAGGCGGTCTTGCAGCGCTTTGAGGTCGCTTGCGCGATCTTCCATATCGGCCTGGTTGCGCTCCCGCTGGTGGCTGAAGTTGTCGATCTGGTTGGCGTTGATGGCCCGCTGCTTTTCGAGCTCGAAGATTTCGCGTTCGAGAGTTTGCTGTTGCTGCATGCCGGCATCGAGCTGAGACTTGATGCCGGTATATCCGGTGCGGATTTCATTGAGAGCTTGCTCGGCAGCGGCTAGTCCCTGGCCAAGTTCTTGCTCGGTAGCGGTTTCGGCTTCGAGGCGGGTTTTGAGGTCGGCGATCTGTAGGTCTAGCTGGGTGACTTGCTCTGTAGCTTGAGCGATCTGGTCTTCGAGATTGCGGCGGGTTTCGGCCAGGAAATTGAGCCGCTGTGCCAGCATCTGCTTGTCGTTTTCCTGGGCGCGCAGCTTGTTGACCATTTCGTTGAGCTCGCGTTGGCGCTCGCTGAGGAGCTTTTCCTGGTCGACATTTTGTTTGCGCTCCTGTTCGAGCTGGGCTTCGAGTTGTTTGATCTTGATATCTGTAGCGCGATATTGATCTTCGGCTTGGGCAATCTGGGTATCGAGTTGAGTTTTCGACCTGCGTAAGTCTGAAACCTTAAAACCGGCCAGTTGGAGGCTCAAATCGCGATACTGCGCCTTGATCTCGCGGTAGCGACGAGCGCGCTTGGCTTGCTTTTCGAGGCTCACCAGGTTGGTGTTGATCTCGTGTAGCAGGTCTTCGATGCGGTCGAGGTCGCCCTCGGTGAGTTTGAGCTTGTTCATGGTCTCGCGCTTGCGGACCTTGTACTTGCTCACGCCGGCAGCCTGCTCGAACATGCGGCGGCGGCTGTTGTCTTTGTCGGCCAAGATGTCATCGACCATACCGAGGGCGATGATGGCGTAGCTGTTGGAGCCGATGCCCGTATCGAGGAAGAGCGAGCGTACGTCTTTGAGTCGGCATTTGACCCCATTGAGCTGGTATTCGCTCTCGCCACTGCGATACAACATGCGCGTGATGGTGACCATGTTGTACTCAGTGGGCAACAGGTTTTTGGTGTTCTCGAAAGTGAGCGATACCTGGGCAACGTTACCTGCCTTGCGCTTCTTGGTGCCGTTGAAAATGACCGAAGACATCTTGTCGAGGCGAAGCTCCTTCCCCTTCTGCTCGCCCAAGACCCAGCGAATGGCATCCACGATATTGGATTTGCCCGAGCCGTTGGGGCCTACGATCCCGATCACATCTTCCTCGAAGTTGATGATGGTCTGCTTGGCAAAGCTCTTGAAACCCTTGATTTCCAGTTGTTTAAGGCGCATGGTTTTATTTTAGACAGCATGTCTAATGAGTCGACACCCAGCTTTTTTGGCGCATGGGTGCCGATTTGTGTACGTGGTATCAGGAAGGACGCTGAGTGCGAAAAGGTGTAAAGATAAGGTGGGAGAGGGAATCTACCAGACCTCCATCCCCACAGCCGCCAATACAATCGCTACCGAATAACTCCCCACAAACGGATAAGTCAACGAACCACCCAACCATAACAAAACAAGAATTATACCAATCAGCGCAATCAGTATGATCACCAACTTTTGCGTGAACAGGTCGAGTTTATATTTCTGCATTAGATATGTCGCTAATAGACAGACAATTAATACCGGCAATGAAAACAGTACAGAAAATAAGTACTGAACCGGGAAGAAAGCCAACGAGCTCAATAGCTGACCAAAGCCGCTTTGAAAAGCAGCGTACATACCAAAAAGAACCGGACCTATAAGCAGTGTGAAAACGTAGAGCTTTATCAGGTACTTGTAGCCCATATCACCCCTCCTTCACCTCCTCGATCTTCGGTGCCGTCCAGCGCTCTTCGGCAACGGACTCGCGGCCGGCAACCCGAACCGAGCGGTTGGCCCGTGTCTTGTTAGCGATCAGTGCAAAGGTCATGATCAAAGCCGTAGCGATAATGATAAACAGTAGAATGCCCTGATCGAATCCTTCTACTGTAGCCTCATCGGGTATAGCATAAAACAATAGGATGGTGATCAGTCCACGTGGTGCGATATACAGCTGCGGTATGATGTCTTTACCCAGAAATGCCGCCAGTACAATAACTCGGATCAGGTAGATGGATGCCACGATCAACAGGCTCACCATGGCTACCTCCCAACTAATCAAGGAAGTCAGGCTAATGGTAAGGCCAAAGACCACAAAGAAAAAGGTACGCACCACAAAAGCCGTCTCCATAGTCACGACGTGTAAGCCTTCGTACAGGTTTTTGACCTTGCGCATATCCAGATATCGCTTGAGTGGCCCTCGGAAGAAGAGCTTCAGGTTCGCGATAACCAAGCCGAAAATGAGGACGATGATCAGAGCCGAGAGGTGTAGCTTCTTACCAATAGCGTAGATCAACAGTAAAACCGCAATGAGCAAAAACAGCTTGACAGGTGTCTTAATCCGCTGAAAGATAATGACGATGAGATAGCTGACGGCCAAAGAAGCAACGATGGTGATGATCAGATTGATCATGTAGGCAATCAAGCCTGCCGTAAAACTCTGTCCATTGCTATGATCGCCCGAATGTGCGGACGCATCACTGGCATGCTCTCCAAAGCCCGCCTGATCGAGCAGGAAGTAAAAAATGATAATGCCGAGAATATCCGAAAAGGTAGACTCGTAAATGTGAAACTCCCTTTTCTTGGGTTTCAAATTCTCTACACTGGGAATAATAATGGCCGAAGAGAGCACCGAAAGCGGCGTGGCATAAATCCAGGCCATTTGCGTATCCATACCCGGCACCAGATTTTCAATGATGACAGCAGCTACCCAAATACTCCCGATCAAGCCCACGAATGCGATGAGTAGCGATTTGAGTATAGGTATATATTTATCTCGTTCTAGCTTAAGTTCGAGTGCAGCCTCCAGTACGATCATGATCAGACCAAGTGTACCAAGGAGGGTCAAAAGTCCCATTAATCCTGGCAGGGCATAGCCAAACTGATCGAGTATCAGCTTGAGCCCGACACCCAAAAAGATGAGTAGCAGCACAGACGGGATACTCGTCTTCTTGGATAGCTCGCTAAACAAGAACGAAAGAATGATGATCATACTAGCCTCGATAATGAGGTTGTAGTTCTCCATGATATCCATGCAGACTTACTTTTGGTAGATTTTGAAATTGAGCCCCCATTCTTCGAATAGTCGGGCCAGATCGTTGACGTTATCGGCTTCTAGTAGAGCCAGTCGTAGTTTCAGTTTTCGGTCGCTCGACATGTCACGGCTAACTTCGGGTGGATGACGCTCATCGAGAAAGGGTAAAATGGCCAGTCTCGATTTGAAATTCTTGGGGTCGGGTATTTCGTTTTCTTCGTTGGCTCGAAGCTCTAGTGTTACGAAGTTAGTGGCTTCGTCAAGTCCTTCTAGGGTGAAGCCTTCCTGGTAAAGCAGATGGTAAGGGATAAACTGTTGCCCGTTCTGGGTCTGTAGCTGTATACCCAGTCTTCTCCGCCGACTAATGATACCGCGACCTACCCCAGATTGAAGCTGTCTACCGATGGTCAAACCCTGATCAAAGCGAAGTAATATGCCATAAGCATAATCTCTCCAACGGGGAAAAGCCACGAGTAGCAGCACAATCAACGAGAGAAAAGCTACGCCCGGCTGCCAGCGCATCAGGAAGTAGATAATCAGTAATCCAGCGAGCGGCTCGAATAAAACGAGAATACGGCTGATCCAAAGCTCTAATCTTTCTTGATAATCACCAAAGTACCCGCCTACGCGCAACCTGGACCGTGCAAATTTAAGCGCATAGTAAACCGCCACCAGCGTAGCCAGCCTGAAAATGAGTGTAGATAGACTCAGCCCATCTTCTACCCCCAGTATCTCGAATAGACTATCCATGGCATCTATACTTCATAGTGAATATATTTTTGACGATGCAGCAATCGGCCTACCTCATTGACGATGCAGGGCGTGATCTCGAGTTCGCCATTCTCGCGGCGGTGTAGTAAACCTACACCCTGCAATCTGCGGATGGCATCGCGGAAACGTACTGGAAAGGAGGGGCCAAAAACCCGTCTGAGGTCGTATTCGTCTGCCCTACGCAGCCGCATCAAGGTACCTAACAGCAAACCCGAATCCTTATCTATTGGCCCAGGCATAGGATATACCGGAGTCAATCTGGCCACTACCCCGCCATCGGGGTGCGAGTAGATGCTATTGGCCCATGCGCGAAGGGCATCGCCCACATTGCCATCGGCAGTCTTATATACCGAAGACACTAGCTTTCTAAACTCACGCTCAGAAAGCAGTTCGCCAGATTCATCCCTCAGGTTTTCGTGGGTAGCTCCATGCCGGATGAAAACAGCTTTGACCAAGTCGGGTAATGCCAATCTGCCTAGATTGATTCTAGCCTGAAAAGTACGAGCCAGGTTGAGGGTTGCATTCAAGCGGTAATAGGCGGCATTTCCACAACCGACTAAAAAGAACATGCGCATACCTTCTGCATCGATGAATTGCTCCAGTGCAGCCACATTCACTCCCAATGGATGATCGCGATCGTGCCAGAGCTCCAGGTCGTCCATCCAAACAGCGGGTCGCTGAGATATGGTGTGTTTCTTGATAAATTCAAGCGCATCCCTGAGCTCGTAAGTCGTTTGAAAACTACGCCCGTTGACCATCAGAGGCATACCCGGCGAGAGTCGGATCACATTAGTCGGAAAGTATCGATTGGTGATCAGCTCACCGAAGAGCGACTTTCCACTCTGCCTTTTTCCAGTTAGGAGTACAGCACCGCGGTAGCCCTTGTTCCAGTCAGCCACGAGTTGCCCCATACGGGCTATCTCAGCATCGCGACCAGTAAAAAAGCTCTCGCCCACATAACCACGGGTGATGAAAATATTGGCGTAGGCTGGATAGGTCAGTTGTAATCGCCTCGACTGAACGGCCCGCACCACCTTCTCTGAGCGGCTGAGTTTATCTTCTTGCACCGCCCTATCAATAAAGGTAGATAGCTGATGCCTGGCCTGGGTAAACCAGTTGTAAAATCGGCCAGAGACCGCACTTTTGGCACCCTCTATCTGCCTAAATCCGGCATTGGTTGTCTTGGGTAAAAACTTGCCATCTTGGTCGTATATGCGTGCCAGCTTAAGCTCTCGATTGACCAACGCACAAAGCGGATTCACATACTCTTCGACCGATTTCTCAACCTCGATGGTCTTATCGAGGTAATTGACCAATGGTGCCTCCAGGTCGGCAGGGAGTCGCTCTACACCTTCGCCATCTACTTCACTCGGTTCTTGGGCAATTTGATCCAGTACACTCAATCGGTTGCGAATATTGGCCAACGCCAGCTGCAACTGCGACTTCGAGAGGTCTCCTTCTTCCCATATTTCATAGAGAATGGGCAGAACCTCCCCTTCGATCCAAGACGGTACAGCTGTCCTGAAATTGACCTCCTTGTAGAGCAGTCGGCTATTTCGAGTACCTATGTATATACGTGTCTGTGCAGGCAACTCCTGCACATTAGCCAGCATGGACTGCTGCATATCGATCTCGAAAGTCGGGCTCGGCAACTTAGATTCTACCTCAGCTATACTGCGCATAATGCGTTTAGCAGAGGGTTTTTCGGCTTTTTCCTCCTCGTCGATGAGTTGTACCAGCTTGGCCACCTCTGACTGCTGGTAGCGTAAACTTTCCAATCTTCCCTCGGCCTCAGTAGTCAGCAGGGTGCGGAGGTGCTCCAGTCTATCCGATATTTTCTCCAGCTTGTCGTAGTCTTCTGCCAGTAGACCACATTGCTTGGTCAGCTCTTTAATTTGCCCCCGGTAGGTCGGCCAGGGAATATTCTCCTTCGACCATATATAGAGTTCATTTTTCTGCTCTTTTTCAGTGAGTTGCAGATCACTACTTATAGTTTTACGCCACAAGTCTAATACCTCTCCTAGTCGTCCCAGAGTTTTATCATGAAGCTCTTTTAAAGCCCCTTGGTCAACTTGGCCAATACGGTGTAGAACACGCGCTTTTCGGCTTTCGACCATGGCATCACGCCATAATCTTTGGTAGTCTCTAGCCCGACCTGCCCACTCGAATAGCAAATACTCTTCCAGATACCCAGAGTCTTGGTCTTGGTAAACCTGCTCGGCAGAATTGCCCATGAGTAAAAAGTGATCGGTCTGCTCATTCACGAGCTTGCCCATCTGCTCCAAATAGTCATCACCATCGAACTGGAGCTTCGCAAATCGATCTCGCCACATACGCAACTCACCTATGCCCAAATCTTCGGGTATATCGATTATCTCCGCTCGGTGTACGTTAGACTGGTGGTGCATATATCTGTTTGCAGTGTAGAATGGGCTTTAAGACTTGCTCAAAATAAGAAAGTCACCTGGCTTTAGAATATAAGCATCGTTTTCGCCTAAAGTAAGGCCATTATCGAATCCCTTTTCAAAAGTTTCCGTAGAAAACATATAGTTAAAGTCCTCATCGACAATTTGTTCTACGACATCCCCCGATGAATTAAATAAACACAACCAAGTTTCTCTATCGGACTCTCGAGTGTAAGTCAACAATCGGTCATCATATTCGTCGGGGTAGCCTATCTCGCCATAGACTAATGTGGGGTTAGACTTCCGCAGGTCGATCAGTGCCTGGTAGGCGTCGTATCGCTTGCGCACATACTCATCTGTCCAGTTTAGGGTATCGGGCTCTTGTGGAAGGCCATCGGGGTGGGTATACTCGATACGCGTGCCGTCTTCCGGCCAGAGCATGGGTTTGCGGCAGTCGGGATCATCGGCACCCCACATACCGACCTCTTCCCCATAGTATATCTGCGGCGCGCCGACCCAGGTGAATTGTTGCACGAGTAGGGGTAATTGTCTACGTAGCCAGGTTTCATCACCGGGCTTATCGGCGCGGTAGTCGGGGTTTCCTTTAGGGCCTTGACCGGCTTTGTACGGAAAGTCGTTGGCGAGGGAAGTCGCCAGTCTCGGGCTGTCGTGGCTGCTGGCTACATTCATCATGGCCAAGGCGAACTCGTGCTCGAAGCCGACTTGGAGGCTATCCCAGTAAGGGCCGAACTCGCTAGGCGAAACCAATTCCGGCCGACCCGCCACTGCCCCTCTGGCCATCTTATACCAGCGATAGTTCATCACCGCATCGAACATATCGCCTTGCAGGTAGATGCTCGGATCGATGAGCTTGTCGGGCCAGTGCTGCCACCAGACTTCGCCGACCAAGTAAGCCTCCGGATTCGTAGCGCGTACCGACCTGCGGAAGTCCCTCCAAAAATCAAGCCCGACTTCTACGGCCACATCCAGCCGGTAGCCATCTATGCCATCGCTGGGGTCGCCGTCACCATTCGGGTCGAGCCAACGGTCGGCCACGGCAAAGATGTGCTCTTTCAGCGATTCCGATTTGAAGCCACCCGTGATGGGGTAAATGTAGCCTTCCCCCTGCTCGTAGCCGGGCACTGGTTCGTTGTTTTCGGCCAGTACCGGCAAGCTCTTGATGCCAAACCAACCCTCGTAGGCAAATTCATCTTCGGGCGTGTCGGGGTCGTCGTATTCCTCTATCGCATACCAGTCGGCATAGGCACTCGCCCTACCCTGCTCGCGTACATCGTGCAAGGCCCAAAAGTCGGCTCCCGTGTGGTTGAAGCTATAATCGACGACCACTTTGATATCGTTTCGATGCAGGCTATCGACCAGCTCTAGGAATAGTTTATCCGCCGCTGTAAATTTCCAAGTGCTGGGGTCACCAGGGTCTTCCCTGGCCATGATGGCTACATCGCCCGCCGGGTCTGGCCCGAAGTTTCGATCGATGTGCCGGTAGTGGCGGGCATCGAATTTGTGTAAGCTCGGCGCATCGTTTAGCGGATTGAAGTAGATGGCATTTACGCCAATTTCTTTCAGATAATCCACTTTTTCGAGCACCCCTTGCAAATCGCCCCCGAACCGGCGCATCTGTAATCCTCTGCTAAACCGGTCGAACTGCTCGGGCGGCAGGTCGTCACGCCTTTTTATGTCGGCCATCCAATCTTCGGCCTGGTACCAATCCCAGTTCCAAGGGGTGATGCTCCAAGTCTCGGGGAAGGTGTCGATGAAGCCGGGTTGTACGTCCTCTAGGCGTGGGTCATTATTGGTGTCCCCATTCCTAAATCGTTCGACGAAGATCTGATACCAAACGGCTTCGGCGGCCCAGGGGGGTGGCTTAGTGAAGGAGTCGTCTGTGGGGGGAGGGGTTTGCTCGTTGCCTCCGCAAGCGGAAACAAGGAGAAGTAGAATGATCAGATAGCGTAGCATGGGGTAAAGGTAAGTGTCGTTTGCCGAGCTTCGCTCGCCAAGAACAAGAACTCGACGCGGATGGGCGCGAATTGAACGGATTTGCACGGATTTTTTGTGATCCGTCCCGATCTATGTCCGAAGGCAGACGACAAGTGATTGGTTCAGTGCATTGCGCATGACGGTTGTCCATTTCTCATCGGCGGGCCTGCGAATCTGGGCCTCCGACCACTTTATAAAAATTCGTTTCATCCGTTCAATCGGCGTTTTTCAGCGGCGAATTCACGCTCGTATTTCGACTTGTCGAAATATGGCGAAATGCCCTTGTCGAGCTTCGCTCGCCAAGGGCAAGAACTCGACGCGGATGGGTGCGAATTGAACGGATTTGCACCAATTTTTTGTGATCAGTCCCGATCTATGTCGGAAGGCAGACGACAAGTGCTTGGTTCAGTGCGTTGCGCTTGACGGTTGTCCATTTCTCATCGACGGGCCTGCGAATCTGGGCCGCCGACCACTTTATAAAAATCCGTTTCATCCGTTCAATCGGCGTTTTTCCGCGGCGAATTCACACTCGTATTTCGACTTGTCGAAATATGGCGAAATGCCCTTGTCGAGCTTCGCTCGTCAAGGGCAAGAACTCGACGCGGATGGGCGCGAATTGAACGGATTTGCACCAATTTTTTCAGCTGTCGTCCGCCGAAGTTTCATTCGCCAGCTAACAAAAAAAATCCGCCTAATCCGCTCGATCTGTGAAAATCCGTGGCGAGTTTTAGCCCTACACTGATTTGTGCAACAAAGCAGGCAAATTTCGATATATCACTAGGCCAGAAATAGTAGCTACGCCTAAACCAACCATGGCTGGTAAGGTGCGCCCATACAGCAACAGCCCCGTCCCAAACAAAAAGCCATAGACCAAAAACACCCCAGCCATCATGCACAGCAGCTCACGGCTGAAGCTGGAGGTAGCAGATGGTTCGATATCTGCCTTTTCGAGCACGGGTTTCCAGCCGCCAGCGTGCGGCTTGATGAGTTGATAAAAAGAGAGCAGCTTGTCTTGGTCAGTAGGCCGGGTGAGATACATCGCAATAATCCAACCTATAGTGGTGATGGCAACACCAATAGTCAGTTGCCAATGCGATTGGGTGAGCCATTCTGGGGCGATTTTCGCTGCTTCGCTATCGTTGAACTGAAAGAAAACCACAGCTACCAGAAAGCTGATCACCATAGCGGCCACCTCGGCATAGGCATTGATGCGCCACCAAAACCAGCGTAGGATGAATATCAATCCCGTACCCGCACCGATTTGTAAGAGTAGATTAAAAGCTTTGCCCGCATTCTCGTAGAGCGGAGCCAACAGACAGGCCAGCAAAAGCATAACTAAAGTCGAAATACGCCCTACCCAGACCTGCTCCGTTTCGCTGGCCGACTTCTTGACAAAGCGCAAGTAGAAATCATTGACCACATAGCTGCTGCCCCAGTTGAGGTGGGTACTGATGGTCGACATCAAGGCTGCGATAATAGAAGCTGCGACTAAGCCCAATAAACCACTCGGCAGCAAAGTCAGCATAGCCGGAAAGGCGAGGTCTTCCTTGACCAGGCTCTCGTCCATGGTCGGGAAGGCGGCTCGCAGACTATCGAGATCGGGAAAGACCACTAAACTGACTAACGCAATCAAAATCCAAGGCCAGGGACGTATAGCGTAATGGGCGACATTGAAAAAGAGGGTGGCTCGGGTAGCATGGCTCTCATTTTTGGCACTGAGCATACGCTGGGCCACATAGCCGCCACCACCGGGTTCGGCACCCGGGTACCAGACACTCCACCATTGTACGGCCAATGGGATAATGAGTACAGGTAGCAAGACATCCCAGTCGCCACTGGGCAGCAAATCGAGTTTGGGGGCTACGGTGGGTGCCTCCAGCAATTGAGAGAGGCCACCGACCTGCGGAAGTCCTAATAAATAAATCGCTGCTGCGATCATACCGACCATGGCCAGTCCGAATTGGAAAAAGTCGGTCAAAATCACCCCGCGCAGACCACCGATAAAGGTATAGGCTAGGGTAATAACGCCTACAACCAGCATAGTTATACCCGGCGACCAGCCCAACAACGCTTGCCCGAACTTGATGCCGGCCAGCATGACCGCCGCCATAACGACCACATTAAAAAATACACCTAGATATAGCGCGCGAAAGCCTCTCAGGTAGCGCGCGGGCTCACCGCTGTAGCGCAGCTCATAAAACTCCAAATCGGTACGGATGCCGCTGCGCCGCCAGAGCTTGGCGTAGACGAATACGGTGAGCATGCCTGTCAAGCAAAATGCCCACCAAGCCCAGTTGCCCGCTACGCCGCTGGTGCGCACCAGATCGGTGACCAAGTTGGGCGTATCGGCACTGAAGGTCGTAGCGACCATGCTGACGCCGAGCAGCCACCAGGGCATATTGCGCCCGCCCAGAAAGTAGTCGGTAAAGCTCGATTTGGCACGGCGAGCGGCGTATAATCCGATACCTAGAGAGATGATAAAAAACAGGCCGATGACGATCCAATCGACCGATTGTAAGGTGGTCATAGCGGAAAGATAGTAATGCTATTTCTTTCCGTTCTCCTCCGTTGTACTACAGACTGCTTTAGCAGGATGGAGTGCTCCGTAGAAAAATCCGTGAAGCTCCGTTTAATCCGTTAGCTCCGTGTACCTAAAAAACAAACAGTGTAATGAGGAGATTTAGCTTTTAAATGGATTGCGCCGTTGCCACTCTTGCGCCTGAAAAAGCCTAGGCGTAAACGACCGAATCAACCAATTGCCGAAGCGGGAATTAGACCGCAGCATCACCGCATATTCCTGGGGCTCGGCACCGACAGAACTCTTGATCTCTAAGGCCGTGCGCGAAAAATTGAGTAGATCAGCTCGTTCTTCGATGGCCGTTTCGATCAGGTCGAACAGCATATTATGGTAGAGATGATGTGACCGATTCACCTCTTGATCGAAGCCCAAATAGTGTGCATGCATAGAGCCGCCATCGAATAAAGCTGTCGTAAAACCAACTAATTCGCCGTCGAGGTAGTAGCCATCGATCTGACAATGCGCGCGCCATGCTTCTTGTAGGGCCGTAAAATAACCAGGTGGGGGATCGATGGGGTCGTAGTCGGCGGTGATTCTGACGGACTGGAAGAGCTCGTCCATTTCCGGTTGAAGTTCTGAGACTTTTGCAGGTGGAATTCTTCGCTTGTTAATGCCATCAGCTTGCTTGCGGGCTCGCCGGTACCTGACTCGATATTTGCTGGTCAAATCGAGCAAATAATCGTCGAAAGAGGCCCAACTCTGCCGAATGGGCAGCTGCATCACCGGGTCTACAGGTAGTCGATAGTATTGCTGGTCTTGCCAGTAAACAGCCGATTCAGAATTCGCCTCGACCAAATCCTTGAGCATGGTCGCCGAGCAAGATAGATGATTGGCTAATTGCACACTCAACTGGTCCAGGAGTTTTGCCCAACGACCATCGATTTCGTGTGGATCGAGTGAGCTGGCATAAGGCCCAGAAGTGAGCATCTGGCCCAGCACCAGCACTTTAAACTTGAACGGGGAAGCTATCCACCTGCGCCAGTTGAAATTTTGATCCGCCTGATGAATATTATTTCCAACTTGGAATGTAAAAGTCTGTGCACAGAGGCGGTGCTCATTTCCATGCTCATCAGTTATCAAGACCAAATAGGTAGGGTTATCCTTCAACTCGCTGGCCTGAAAAGCCATCCAACTTGGAGACAACCAGCGGGAAGCATCGAGTTTGACATCGAAGCGGTTTCTGATCGCATCAGCATCTGAAATGAGCTGAATCTCTATATCCGGAAAGTCAGGTAGGCTAAGGCAAACTGCTTCCTCGGATGCAGCTTTATCGACAAACATAGGGCAGGACGGGAGTGACAAAGTCATATTTTTCATCGACACCTAAGTGGAACGGCGCAAATTAGCATTTGGTTAAAGAAGACGCACAAGTTTATATCCAAGTTTTCTACATCCGCACTATCTTTCCGGTCTATTTACCACCCATTCTGAGCATGATCAAACGCATAATCGTTCCCATCGATTTCAGCCAAGCCAGCGAGCAGGCCCTGGCCTATGCCGAAGCTTTCGCCGGGCAGATAGATGCCAAGTACATCCGCATCATCCATGTATTCACCCCGCAATCGACTTCCGATACGGTGACCGTGCCCTCGGTCAATCAGTTGATGGACGAGCGGCAAAAACTGCTGGACGAGTTTTTGGAAGATCACCCTACCCGATCTAAATCCATAGAGCGCAAAGCTGATCTCATGATCGGTTTCGCTGCCGATGAGATTATCGCGCAGAGTAAATCGGCCGATCTGATCATCATGGGTACGACCGGCCAAAGCGGGCTCATCGAGCAGGTTTTCGGCAGCGTATCTTCTACCGTTGCGTTGAAGGCAGAGTGCCCGGTGCTTCTCATCTCGCCGACTTGCGAATTCAAAAACTTCCAAAACCTGCTCTACGCCAGCAATAATATATCGCTGAGCCGCCGGGCGGTGCTCAAACTCATGGATTTCAACGAGCTTTTCCACGCGCGTATACACTTCGTACATGTCGCCCTAGACGAGAAGGATAAATCGAATGGGCAACGCGAAAAACTACTCAGCCCACTACTCAATAATACCGATCCAGAGTTTTCTTTTGAATTCACGGAAATCGAGGCCGATAGCATACACGAGGGGCTAAATACGTACATAGATGGTCATCCGATAGACATGGCCGTCATCGTGACCAAGCAGCGCAGCTTTTGGGCGCGGCTGTTTCACCGATCAGCGACCAAAGAACTGGCCTTTAATGTCAAGGTGCCCCTCATGGTCTTTCACCTCGACGACTAATGCCGCAGTTCAAATGGGGCATACTCGGCCTAGGTAAGATCGCTCATAAGTTTGCCGAAGACCTGACGACTATCGATGGGGCCAAACTATGGGCCGTAGGCTCCAGATCGGAAGAACGGGCCAAGCTGTTTGCCCAGCAATATGGCGCGGTTTCTTTTTTTGGGACTTACGCAGGTCTCATCGCTTCCGGGCAAGTGGATGCTGTCTACATTTCAACCCCACATACCAGCCACCTGGAACTGACGATCGCCTGTTTGGAAGCCGGCATTCCTGTGCTTTGCGAAAAGCCGATGGGTATGAACGCTTCCCAGGTGCAAACCATGATCGAGGCCGCCAGGGAAAGCAATACCTACCTAATGGAGGCCCTTTGGACCCGCTTCCTACCGAGTACTAAAAAAGTCTTGACGCTAATCGAGTCTGGTCAGATCGGAACCATCGAAGGCCTACGCGCTGATTTCGGATTCAAAGCCGGCCCAAAATCCAGCCAGCGTATCACCGACAAGAGTCTGGGTGCAGGCAGTTTGCTCGACATCGGGATATATCCTGTCTTCTTGGCTCAGCTGTTGTTTGGCCCACCTGTGGAAATACAAGCCATGGCTCGCTTAGACGAAAATGGTATAGACGTAGATTGCAGCCTCAACTTCAGATACCCAGGCAGACAAATCGCCCAACTCTACGCTACCCTACTCGCCAGAACAAAAACAGAAGCTACCATCCACGGTAGCGAAGCCCTCATCCATTGGCACCCGCGCTGGCATGAGCCGAGTAACTTCAGCATCATCAAGGCATTCGACCAACCGCCGGTAAATCATTTCTTCGACTACGATTGCGCCGGTTACGCCTATGAAGCTAAGGCTGTTATGGAAGATGTACGAGCGGGCAGGCTAGAGAATGAGTTGTGGTCTTGGGCAGATAGCCTGCAACTGCATGAGACGCTGACGGAGGTTAGGAAGGTAATTGGATTGAGCTACCCGGCGGACCTTGAAACTTCCCAATAAAAAGTTTGGCCCCGGATAAAGTCATCCGGAGCCAAACCTAAATTGATGTTGATTTAAATATTATCGCTGGATCATAACCCGAGCTACTTTAAAAGCCGAGGCACTTCTAACACTTAGTGCATACTGACCTACAGGTATACGGTTGAGGTCTAGACGAGTCGTCTCTTCACCAAAATCATTTACTTGGTCCAATAAGATACGACCATTCAAATCGATTAGCTGGAAATTGATTGGCCCGCTTCCAAAATCGGAAGTTTGCACTTGCAGGTAATCGGATGCTGGATTCGGGAATACACTGATCTGCGCCAAATCATTGGGATCTAACGTACTAGTGGTTCCAGAACGGAAGAGATTGGGCATACAGAAGGTAGATTCATCGTCAAACCATTCTAACTCATCGTCATCATTGAGTGATTGCTGAAGAGAAAAACCTGGGTCAGATGGAATGGTTACGAAGAAGTCCGCTATCCAAATACCCGCATCTATAGCAACTTGTGATCTGCCGTGCCCAGAGGATCCCCATTCCACATAATCGCGAATGGCGTCAGATGATCCAAAACTATTGGTTTCGTAAAGCCCCAACTCGGCATCTACCGCATCAAAACCGACAAATCCACTGACAACGACTACTTCACCCGGCAGCAGATTCAAGTCCCCGCATTCCACAAAGAGGCTGGATAACTGGCGATAGGTTGGGAAATTGCACAACCACCAGTCACCGACAGGAACCATCTCATCAGTTCCGTTGAATATCTCGATCTGTCCACTAGCATCGATTTCCGAGATGACCACTCTACCTAAGTTAAAACCATCATCTTCGGTACGAATGACCTCGATAGGATTGGAGAAATCAAAGCAGCCCTGTAAGTCATTGGCATCTTGATCTACTTCGAGTCCTACGATATCGCCATCGAAAGCGAGGTACCAGACTAAACAGACACCTGGGCCTGCATCATCGAAATTGACTAGGTCGAAGCTAGGTGGTAGACCAAGAATAATACCGTCTGCATCGGTGACCACCCAACGGAAATTCTCGCCCTGCGCATTAGCTACCGTGATGGCTCCAGCCGGAATCATATCAGCCTCACCGTCACCCGTCATAAACTCGAAAGGACCACCGAATATATCGCCGCCATTCGCCTGGCAATCGCCTTCGTTGGTGCGAATCACCTCGATGGGGTTGGACAGGTCGAAGCAGCCTTGGACGTTATTGGCATTCAAGCCGGGTTCCAGACCCGTTACCTCGCCGTCGAAGCGGGCATACCAGATCAGG
>JBCCPC010000020.1:0-78567 GCA_039025055.1 Bacteroidota bacterium
CGATTAAGCAGATGAGGCGGATTTTGATTTAGGCTATATATTCATTAACCCGTTGAGCGCAACTCAGCGGGTTAATAAAATCCGTTCAAATCCGCTCAATCTGCGAAAATCTGCGTCGAGTTAAACACTATAGTTTTGGCCACAGGCCAAAACCCTAATTCTTCTTCCTCTCCCTTCTCGCTGCCCGAATTACTTCCTTCTGCTCAGTCGTCAGCACCTCCAGATATACCTTATCGCGCAGCTGGCGGTTGCGGGTTTGAATTTCGGCTACGCTGGCGTCTTCATCCAAAGCCATATCGGCATAGATTTGCTCGATTTGGGCTTTTTGGGCATCCGTTATGGAAATAACTTCTTCCAGTCTGCCAAAAGCCTTGCTGGCATCGATCTCAGGATCGATATCGGGCTGGGCAAGGCGGGCCTTCTCGGCCTGGATATCTTCAACGCTATTTTGATCGGGTACCGCATCAGATGAAGCAGGCGCAGACCGATTGCCAGTAGCTGGCGTTTGCTGGGCCGTCTCGGTAGAGGTATCTGTAGACTCGCTGGTGGCGTTTTCCGTATCGCCGCAGCTGCTAATCAGCAACAGAGCAAAGGCAAAAGCAGTGGTAATGAAAGTAAGTCGGGACATGGCTTTTCGATTTTTGGCAAAGGTAGTGCTTTGCCACAAGGATAGCCATGTGGCATTAGAATTACTGGCATTAGAATATGTTGTACCAAACATGAAGTATTTGCACTATTCTAGGCTTGGAAGACGCTCCCTTCTCCCGTGGGGGAGAAGGGTCGGGGATGAGGGGGCTTTGCGAAAGCAAAACCATGCTTACTTCAATGATCTTCTTCAAACTCAGTACACCTTATCTTTGTTCCCCATGCCACCCCCCAACATGCTCCCCATCTCAGAGGCCCGTCGATTAGACAAAAGATCGGGTCTGCGCAACTACCGGTTCTTGGTACAGCAGCTGGTGCGAGTCAATCTCTACACCGAGTTTAAGCGGTCGCTCATCGGCTTGACTTGGCTCTTCATACTGCCCCTGCTGGCCGTTGCCATCTGGCTACTCCTCAATGGAGCGGGCATTGTAGAACCCGGCGACACAGGTGTACCATACCCAGCTTACGTATTGCTGAGTACCTCCATTTGGGGCTTTTTTGCCGACTTGTATAAAACCAGCAGCCAGATATTCGTCCAAAACGGGAAGATGCTGCTCATGACGCCCTTCCCGGCCGATGTCTTCATCGTCGAGCGGGTGGTGGTGCACCTCATTCGGTTCAGCATACCGTTTGCGCTGAACATAGCCGTTCTCCTGTACTTTGGCGTGTCGTTTGGGTGGGCGGCCCTGCTCTTTCCGCTCAGTTTGCTGCCGCTGCTATTGCTCGGGCTGGCCATCGGACTGCTCGTAGGGCTATTGCGCATCGTGGCGCTGGACCTGAGCAAAATCGCCGATGAGGGCATTCGCTTGCTCATGTTTCTGACACCCATCGTCTACGCGCCACGCATACAGCTGGGCTGGTTGTCTGACATTGTAGCCATCAATCCGCTGACGTATTTGGTGGGGTTCAGTCGAGACTTGCTGACGAGAGGCACCTTTTACGAGCCAAGCCGGTATGCTTTGTGTTTTGGACTTACGCTGGTGGTCTTCTTGCTCGTATTACGGGTGTACAGGCGTGGACAATCGCGTATTTTGGAAAGACTCATCAACGCCTGATCAAGTATGAGTGATACGCTATTGCAAGTGCGCGGACTGGGCAAGAAATTCAGTCAAGACATCAAATACAATATGTATTATGGTCTGCTGGACCTCCTCGGACTTGGCCCGAAGGTAAGCTCCGATCCTGCATCTCGATCTTCAAGATCTCATGCGAGGATCGGAATTTCCGGGAGAGATTCCGACCTGCGGAAGTACGAATTCTGGGCATTACAGCAGATAGATTTCGATCTTCATGCCGGAGATATTCTAGGCGTGGTGGGCATGAATGGCTCGGGCAAGACCACGCTCATGCGCCTGCTGGCGGGCATTTACACCACCGATTACGGTAGCATACAAGTGAAGCCCGGTATCCGTACCACTGCCATTTTTGCGCTGCGCAGTGGTATGCAAATGCTCTTTTCGGGTCGCGAAAATATCTATATCAAAGGGGCCATGTACGGCATGAGCCGCGAGGAGATCGATGCCAAAATGGAATTTATCGAAGACTTTTCGGAGCTCGGCAAGAAGCTCGATCGGCCATTCGGCAATTACTCTTCGGGCATGAAGGCGCGCCTGGCCTATAGCGTGGCCCTGGCTACCGACCCCAATATTTTTATCATAGACGAGGCCCTGGCCGTAGGCGATTCGGCTTTTAAAGCCAAGTGCTTCGACAATCTGCGCGAGTTTGCTGCCGAACCGGGCAAGGCTGTTATCTTCGTTTCCAACCATACCCGCAAGGTGCTCAAAGTGGCGAACCGATGCCTGGTGATCGACGAAGGCCGCAAGGTCTACGATTCCCCCGATGTGAAGGAGGCGTTGGAGTACTATATCCTCAATTGCTTCAAGACCAAGGGTGAAGAGCGACAACAACTCAAGCTGGAGAAGATCAGAAACTACGAGTGGGAATGATCATCAACCACGAACATAAATTCTGTTTTTTTGCCATTCCGCGCACGGGCTCCAAGTCGGTTTCTAAAGTGCTGGTCGAGCAGTTTGGCAGTGAAGAAATTTTGCGCATGCATGCTGGCTATGACGAATTTATGGAGCAGGCTAAGCGGCACGAGAAAAAGTACTTCACCTTCGCTACCGTACGAAACCCTATGGATTCAGTGGTTAGTGCCTACTTCAAAAAGAAGAGCGATCACAACGGCCGCTTCTCTCGCGGTACGTTCAAAGAAGGTCGCCCCATCGGTGAGCGCGCTATGGCCGAGTATCGATTCATCGTCGAGCAGGAGGCTGATTTTGCGACCTATTTCATGCACTTCTACCACGAGCCTTACCGATTGCCCCGCCACGAGCGCACCGCCGAAGCTGTCGATCATCTAATGCGTTTCGAGACCCTGGAGGCCGACTTCAAAAGCGTATTATCAAAATTGGGACTTCCCTGCCTGCAGGCGCAAGGCAGGCAGGCGCAGGTGGATTTGCCCAACTACAACTCCACGGCTGGCCGTGCTACCGATTATCTGTCTTATTACACACCAGAGACTCACGAAAGAGCTAAAAAGGTCTTTGGGCCACTGATGAAAAAGTGGGGGTATGCGTTTCTGTAATATTTCAATACAACAACCCAAACATCCAGAGTGGTATCCTATGCGCAGTACCTGTTTTTAATTGATCTACAGCTAGGAAACTGTTTTTTTCTGCTCTTATTTGTTTGGATTGTTTATTTGGTCCGCCTACCTCAAAAACATACCTCTGATTATTTTTAGTAAATACAAAATCGCCAGATTTTGGTATACTAATATTTGGTGGTACTAATTCTATCGTTCTAGTGAGATATGATAACTGATTGATGAAAAAAGTTTCTCTCACGGTTCCTGTGTTAGCGCCTTGTGGTGAGAGCGCATAAATCAAGTTGGAATTGTCCAGATATATTTTATCCGGTTTGCCCAGAGAACTAATACCTTTGCTTTCTGATCGTGCACCTTTTATGAGTTGTGCTCTTTCGAGTATTTCCAGATATTCGACAAGTCTGTTTCTATTTAACTCAAGACGTTCGGCTAGTTTACTTAAATTCGGCTTAAAGGGGGAACTGTCTGCTATAGCGGCCAGTAACTTAGAGAGCTTGATACTAAGGTTGTTTCCTTCTGTACTCAGGTATTGCATATCCGATTCTAGTACTAAACGGACGATGGCGTTGAGTCTATTTAAATAACCAGATTCTTTTTCCAAAAAGAAAGGATAATATCCAGTTCGTAAATAATTAGTGAATTGGCTTAGGTCAATCTTGTTAATTGATTCTAAATTTTCAATTATGTAGGCATGCTTGTTTTCCAGTAAATTTTCTATTTCTATTACTGGAAGCGAGTTTTGATACTTTAACAGTTGATATTCTCTAAAAGAAAGACCTGCTAGCTGATAGCTAAGAACTCTTCTACTTAGATCAGCTTGTTGATTCAAAATTTTTAAAAGGGAAGAGCCCGTAAAGACAATTTTGAGCTTATGTCTGAGGCGGTCATAAATCAATTTAATTTCTTGTGCCCAACTTTTGAAAGGGTATCGATGCACTTCATCTATAAATAAATATTGCCCACCTTGGTCTGCGAAAGCATGGGCGAAATCTATCAGTCGATTCTCGATGAAGTACAAGTCCCCCAGATCGATGTACAGCCCTCGGTTGGGTGGAAGATTGAGGCTCTTTAGTTTCTGCAAGATCATCGTCGTTTTACCGACACCTCTAGGTCCTAGAACGGCCACGCAGCCATCTTCCCAGGCAAGCGAGTGGTAAAGCTCCCGCTTATAGTCGGGCAATTGGGTTGCAAGGAGCTCAACACTAGCTTGTTCTAATTTTTGCCAATTCATAGTGCAAAAATATAATATTTTGCATTTTTGAAATGCAAAAAGTAAAATTTGTATCCTTTCTTTACATTCGTATTTTCACAAAACAACTCCCACACGCTTCGTATTTTTACCATTCAAAATTTACCATTCATGCGATTTTTGTATCCCCTTTTACTGTCTTTGTTTTTTGTATTTCCGCGGGTAGAGACCTCTGCCCAAAGTTCGTCACTCACTGCTGACGAAAAAAGATATGCTTCCCTGCAATTCCGCAACATAGGCCCTTTTCGAGGCGGCCGCTCTTGTGCGGTGACGGGTGTACCTGGCAAGCCTAATTTGTACTACTTCGGAGCCACCGGAGGTGGCGTTTGGAAGACGACCGATGGCGGCCAAAGCTGGGTCAATATCAGCGATGGCTATTTTGGTGGGTCAATTGGCTCCATAGCTGTGAGCGAGCGCGACCCCAATGTAATTTATGTAGGCGGCGGAGAGAAGACGGTCAGGGGGAATGTGTCCTATGGCTACGGTGTCTGGCGCACGGAAGATGCGGGTAAGACCTGGCAACAAGCAGGCTTAACCGAAGGTCGTCACATCTCCCGCGTTCGTATACATCCTGAAGATCCGCAGCTGGTATATGCAGCGGTCATGGGCGATTTGTACAAAAGCAGTGACCAACGAGGTGTCTACCGCTCTTACGACGGAGGCCGGAACTGGGAGCGCATTCTATTTGCGAATGCCGATGCCGGGGCGGTCGACCTGATCATCGACCCCACGAATCCGAGAATACTTTTTGCTTCGACCTGGCGAATCCGTCGCACGCCCTACAGCCTGGAGAGTGGGGGAGAGGGTTCCAGCCTATGGCGCTCGACCGATGGCGGCGATAACTGGGAGGAAATCAAAGACAAACCCGGACTGCCCAGCGGTCCTTGGGGCATCAATGCCGTTTCTGTATCTCCCGTAGACGGTGATCGCATCTATGCTATTATCGAAAATGCGAAGGGCGGGGTCTTTGTCAGCTCGGACGGTGGCGACTCCTGGCGGAAGACGAACTCCAGCCGGGCACTGCGCCAGCGTGCCTGGTACTACACCCGGATTTATGCTGACCCCCAAGACATAGATGGCGTTTACGTTATGAATGTCAACTACCAGCACTCGACCGATGGCGGCCGTACCTTCGAGAGCAAGCGCGCACCGCACGGTGACCACCACGATCTGTGGATTGCGCCCGAAGACAATCAGCGCATGATTATAGGCGACGACGGGGGCGCGCAAGTCAGTTTCGACCAAGGCGGCAACTGGAGTACCTATCTCAACCAGCCAACGGCCCAATTCTACCGCGTCACGACCGACAATCATTTCCCCTACCGAATTTATGGTGCACAGCAAGATAACTCGACCGTTCGCATCCCACACCGCACTGACGGCGGCTTGATCGACGAATCCGATTGGGAAAGTACCGCCGGCGGAGAGAGTGCCCACCTCGCCATTGATCCAACCGACAACGATATCGTCTATGGTGGTAGCTATGGCGGCTACCTGACCCGCTACAACCACCGCACCCAGCAGCGCCAAGCCATCAATGTCTGGCCAGATAACCCTATGGGTCATGGTGCGGAGGGCATGAAGTATCGCTTCCAATGGAACTTCCCGGTTTTCTTCTCTCCCCACGACCCAAAGGCTCTGTATGCAGCGAGTAATCACTTGCACCGCAGCTACGACGGCGGTCGCTCGTGGGAAATCATCAGCCCGGACCTAACTACTAATGATACGACCAAGCTCGGCCCCAGCGGTGGGGATATTACTAAGGATAATACAGGCGTCGAATATTACTGCACCATCTTCGCCGCTACAGAATCCGTCCGTGAGCCTGGCTTGCTCTGGGCGGCCAGCGATGATGGCTTGGTGCATATCTCGACCGACAATGGCGGTAATTGGACCAACGTTACCCCACCATCCGCCCCCGACTGGATGATGTGGAATAGTGTAGAAACCGACACTCGCCGTGATGGCTCCTGCTACTTGGCTGGTACGCGTTATAAGCTGGGTGACTACACCCCTTATCTGTATCACACGACCGATTATGGAAAAAACTGGAGACGGATAGATGCAGGTATAGACCGAGGCCATTTTACCCGTGTAGTCCGTCATGATCCGGATCGAGCTGGCCTGCTGTATGCCGGTACGGAATCTGGTCTTTATCTCAGCTTCGACGATGGCCGCAACTGGCAGCCGTTTAAACTCAATCTGCCTATGGTGCCCATCACCGATTTAGCTGTAAAGGAGGGCAACCTGATCGTGGCTACACAAGGTCGCAGCTTTTGGGTACTCGATGACTTGAGCGTGTTGCACCAGCAAACGGCCGATAATGAGTCCAAAGATTGGGTCCTTTACAAGCCGACCGATGCCTGGCGAATGGGCGGCAGCTCGGCCACTAGCCGCACGCGCGGGCAAAACCACCCTGGTGGGCTCAATATCCACTATTATCTCAGCGATGAGGTGGCTAAGGACTCTTCAGAGATTTGCCTGACCATCACCAGCCCGGCAGGAGATACGGTCCGCTCCTGGTCGACCGAAGCCGAGCCCGGCAGCGATAAGTTAGAAGTAGAGCCCGGTGCGAATCACTTCAACTGGGGCCTGCGCTACCCATCCGGTGATGATTTCGATGGGATGGTGCTTTGGTGGGCGGGTATGTCTGGACCGAGGGCGTTGCCTGGCACTTATGGACTCAGCTTGCGCGTAGGTGATAAGTTTGAGTCTACTGACTTTGAGCTCAAGGCCGACCCCAGAGCTACATCCTCAGCTGCCGATCTGCAAGCGCAATTCGATTTCATGCTTGACGTACAAGACAAAGTCTCTGAAGCGCACCGGGCCATCGAAGACATGCGGGAGCTGCGTGCCGGTGTGCGTGAGGTCTTGGCTGGCCTGGAAGATGGACAAGCCGATGAGCTTACAAAGCTGGGCGAAACCATGCTCGAACAGATAGAGACCATAGAGACCACCCTCTACCAAACCCAAAACGAAGCTCGTCAGGACCCACTCAACTTTCCCATCCGTTTGACGAATAAGCTGGCTCACCTTAATAGCTTGGTCGGGGTTGGTAACGAGCGGCCTACCCAGCAAGCCTACACCGTAAAGAATGAGCTGACGGCCCAAATCGACGCCGAGCTGGCTAAATGGGAGGAAATAGTCGACGATCACGTTCCTCAATTCAATAAGCTGTTTAGAGAAAGCGGGGTCGATCGATTGCGAATGGAGTAAAGGCCCCTACCTGCGGAAGTCTAATTTAAACAACCTCTTTTGGGCCTGCTGCGTTTTCTTTACCTTTGCGGCTCGTAAGTTTTTACCCAAGCTCTGCTTATGGAAATGGATCGTAACTCGGTCATTGGTCTTGTTTTAATCGCGCTCATCTTCGTGGCCTGGCAGTATACCATTGCCCCCACCCAGGAAGAGCTGGATGCTCGCCAACGGCGTATAGACTCGCTGGCCAGGGTAGAGCAGCAAGCACTCGATCAGCCGGAGTTTGTGCAGACTGAGGGCATAGCAAGTACGGATACATCCCTGGTCGAAGAGACAGATTCTGTCGTAAATCTGCGCAATCAGGTGACTTACGGTGCTTTTGCTTCGGCCATAGGCGAGGACGAAAACATCTACACCATCGAGAACGATCTGGTCAAAGTTTCTCTTTCGAGTAAGGGCGGTCTAGTAACCAGCGTACAGTTGAAGGACTATAAGAAGATGATCGACGATAGAGGGACGATCTATGAGTCGGACCTCGTATTACTCGACGACGAAGAAAACAAATTTGAATACGAGCTACCCGTTGCTAATTCCGCTAACGGTGTCGTGCGCAGTAGCGAATTGAACTTCCAACCCGTTGCGCAAGACAATAGATCGATTACGCTCAGGGCAACGGCTTCCAATGGCGGCTACTTCGAGCAGAGGTACCAACTGCCTGATAGCACTTACTTGATCGACTACGATATTGCGTTCTCTAACCTACAGCAGGTTTTCGCCAACAATGCAACGACCATCAATCTGCACTGGGAAAACTACCTCGAAAAGATCGAAAAGAACGCCCAGTACGAGGCCAACTACAGCTCGGTCTACTTCAAGCCAGTCGATGACGACCCCGATCACTGCGGTTGCATGAGCGATGATGTGGAAGAACTGGACGACGAAAAGATCAAGTGGCTTTCGCATACGCAACAGTTCTTTACTTCGGCTCTGTTTGCCGACGATCGCTTTGAAAAAGGCCGTTTCGAGACCCAGCTCATCGATCCGAGCGAGGAAGATCTCAAGCTGCTGATCTCCGATGTCAGCATACCTTACGGCCGCTCGGCCAATGAGCAGTTTGGTATGAGCTTCTACGTAGGGCCCAACGAGTTCGAGCGCATGCAGGCGATCGGTTATGGGTTTACGGATGTGATTCCTTACGGTAGCTCCATTTTCGGTGCGGTGAACCGCTGGATCATTCGGCCGATGTTCAACTTCTTGAACTCTATTATCGGGCGAGCGGGTATTTCCATCTTATTGCTGACGATACTGGTCAAGCTGGCACTTTTTCCATTGACGTATAAGTCTTTGGTCAGCAACATGAAGATGCAAGTCCTCAAGCCAGAGATCGAAAAGCTCAAAAATAAGATGGGCGACGATAAGCAAGCCCTCCAGATGGAGACGATGAAGCTATATCAAGAGTATGGTGCCAGCCCGCTGGGTGGTTGCTTGCCGATGGTCTTGCAAATGCCCATCTGGATCGCTCTATATCGATACTTTCCGGCGGCCATCGAATTCCGCCAGGAATCTTTCTGGTGGGCGAGCGATCTTTCGACCTACGACAGCATTTTATCGCTGCCGGATTGGGTACCGCTTATGCAGGGGCACTTAAGTCTTTTCGCACTGCTATGGGCCATTACGACCGTTATCTATGCTTACTACAATAGCAAGCACATGGACTTCAGTGCCCAGCCGATGATGAAGTACTTGCAGTACTTTATGCCCATTATTTTCATTTTCTTCTTCAACAGTTTCGCGGCTGGACTTACCTGCTACCTGTTATTCAGTAACCTGTTTAATATCGGCCAGACCATAATCACTAAGAATTATCTGATCGATAAGGATAAGCTGCTGACCAAGCTACAGGCGAATAAAGCCAAGCCAAAGAAGAAAACAGGTTTCAGAGCCCGCTTGGAAGAAGCTATGAAGGAGCAAGAGCGCATGCGCGCGCAGCAGGCCAAGAAAAGCCGCCGATAGCCCCCAATAAATCGATTATTTAGCCATGACAAGATTTATCCCTTTTTTCTTGCTATCTCTATTGATTGCAGCCTGTAAGACTACGGCCAAGACCGATCTGGGCGTATCCGTACCCAAGCCCACGACCGAAGCACCTCGGCTGAGGGTCACTAGAGCCGCTACTGAAACTGAAATCCAGGCAGGGGGCGATGCCCAAGTGAGCACTTCATCTCAGCGAGATATACCTGTACAACAGCAGCGCGCTAACGATAGTGCCGAGCCCATGCGTCAGAGCATCAGCGATGAAGTACTGCGGGAAGATATGCGCACCATTGGCCGCACCGAGCGAGAACTACGCCAGATGGGCATTACCCCTGGTATGAGCCAGGAAGAGCGGGCCGCCGCAGAAGCCCGACATGCCGAAAGACAAAGACCGCTACCAGCCAATCCTACGGTCCAGCAAGTCGTTGCTAAAGACGATATCGCTGTGTATCGTACCACGCCATGCGCAGCGGGCGACTGCCCGGTCTACCAATTGCGTATCCTCAACGACCGAACATTGCACTATCAAGGCATAGAGAATGTGGAGTTGATCGGCCACTTTCACGGTAGAATGACCAATTCCGAGCCCATGTCTGGACTTTTGCGCCTCTACACGAAGAACCAATACTATCGCATGGACGATACCTACCCAGCCGAGCTAACGCGCAAGATCAGGAAAGGTCAGGCCAAGGTGACGGAGATCGAGGCTCTGGGCAAGCGCAAGTCAGTCGTCAACTATTTCGGTGCCCCCAAAGAGCTGGAGGAGATCGAAAAGTATCTCTTCGACCTCATGGAGCAGGCCGACTGGACGGAGCTGATCGAGGAGTGATCACATGTGCGTAGCTGCGCAAACGCAATCAAAATATTTTGACCTTGGCTGTCCACCAGCGATCATCGTTTTGTGTGCGATATCTGAATAAGTAAATACCCGATGCCCAATGGCCTGGCGGGATCCATTCAATGGATTTTTGACGATTCAAAGAAGCTAGGTTTTGGCCCCAGACGTTGTACACTTCGAGCTGACTGATAGGAAGGGGCTTTCCAGACAGATCGAAAATAGCCAATGACTGCTGTCCCTTTTTGATGGGATTGATAATGCGATGATCACCTGTAGAGGCATATATGCTGCTCGTACTGTTGAGAATATCTACCGATAGTTTCAGTAGGGTATCACAGCCTATCGTAGCTGGTAGAAAAAGCTGATAATTCCCTACGGTATATATCGTAGTATCGGCAAAACGAAGCGTATCGCCCAAAGAAATGAGGGTATCGATGGTTTGCTCTACAAAGCCGACACTATTGATGGTCAGCTCATATAGGGTATCGCAGCCTGTAGACTCGACAAAGATATCAGGATACACGCCACCTTCTGTATAAATCTCTCCAGCAAATAGAAGGGTGTCTTCGGTGCAGAGATCGACCTCTACCGACTCCATGATGAGTTGATTGGAGTCCAGCTCGGTGAAAAGAGTAATAAAATTCAGGCAGCCGTACTGGTCATCTACGTATACGGCGGCAGACTCATCTATACCGAGCGTAAGTGTCGGGTCAGTCTGTGATGGGGGAACGGCCCAACCCACTAGATCGATCTCGTCGGACTGTGTCGGGGTCCAAATGACGCTATCGGTAGCTGAGCAAAGCTTGACCGTATCGTTGGCGAAAGGAATAAGTGGCGTTGGGTCTGGGAACAGCTCGATAACTACCTCGGCCGTATCAGCTACGCAGCCCGGGCGATCTATGATGTATTTAAAAGTGCCGATATCCGACTCGATGTAACGCCAAGAATTCGGGTTTTCAGGCGAGCCTGATAGCGTTGGCTCCCAATAACCACCCTCGAATTTAGGACCGCCCAAATAGTCGAACAGATTATAGGCCGGCAAGGGACAAGCCACGAGTGTACTGTCTTGCCCAGCGGGTTCAAAGGCATTTTCGTATTGGATAAAGGTTTTAGCTACATCGCTCGATCTGCCATCGGCATAAAGTCGAGTTTCTACTACCCGCTCGCCCTCGGGCAGCTCGCTGCCATCAGTCTCGAAGTAAAGCTGCCTGAGCAGGAATATCCAGGCTCCATCGGGACTACCACCAGGGAATGGGTAAAATTGAAATAGAGTATCCCCTTCGTTGACGACGCTGATACCGCCGGGTAACAAATCGGGTATGCGCAAGAACTCCTGCCCCGGCGATAGGCCACCATCCACTAATTTGACCGTCATAGAATCGATAGGCCCGCCTAAACGATTTATGGTGACGTCATCATCTGTAATGAAATAGCGGCTTTCACACTGCCTGGGCACGTATCTATGGGGCCCCAGCCGTCCCCCGCTATCATCGTAATCAATATCGAGTTTTAGAAAGGGGTTGCGGCGGTGGGTTTCCCAGGAGGTGGCGCTGTAAATTTGACTACCCTCATTTACTTCTGATAATGACACCTCATGGAGGGTATCAAAACTTCCACTAGATGGCGAATAAGATAATAAGTGATAATCGTCGTCTTGTCTTCTACCCCAGAGGGACAGCACTTTTCTTTCGCTTCCATCTTCGGAATAGTTGATGGCCAGACTTGACAACATATTATTTACGGTATCATCTGAAGTTGGGAACTCATAAGTTAAGATGGTATCTAAAACTTGATAGCTATTTGGGTCCATTGATACTAAAGATGTAATGTTAGGGCTTCCCAATTCGCTTTGTATTAGATTTTGACCAAGTAGGATGTGGTCTAATTTTACGATGTCATAACTTAGGAGGTCTGAAAATTCTACTTTGTTTAATCTTTCACCAGAGTTCACATTCAACGTAAAATAATCAGAAGACATATCTAACCAGCATGTATCATGCCTACAAGTGAAACCATTTGCATAAACCTCTTGTATGCTGTACAAGGTATCTATAAGTACATAAATTTCGGATATTTTTTTTGAGTGATCGTATTTGTATAAACCTACTTCTAGAGTATCGTCATTGTATAACTCTCCTCCAATATGCAGTAAATTTCCATCCTCATCTACCCCTAGTGATAATTGAGTGAAACTATCTAAGATTTCACTGCTTGCGGTTCCAATTGATGATAATTCACCTGTTTGAATATCAATTCTGCCTATCATTTTGTTAAAACTGGAAAAATAGTAGTATTGTGCATTTAAGGTGTTAGAAAATAGCTAAGAAGCCGAGGTAGTACTTCATGTCATTATGATTTGTTATTGAAAAGGTAATTGTAAATAATCAAGCCGTGTGGTAATTTAACCACACGGCTTGATAGTCTGAACTTAATTAGTTTTTATTAGTTTTCTGACTATGGATTTTTGCCCATCTGTCAGTTTTAATAAATAAGTGCCCATAGATAGTGCTGCATCTACATCGAATGTCAATCGATTTGAGCCTTTATAAACTATAAATGATTCTTCAGTTACAGACCTTCCAGATATATCGATTAAGTTAATGACTAACTGTGAATGGTTTTCGGACTGGTAGTCTACAAATATTTGATTTGTGAAAGGATTAGGGAAAATCCTTGCATCAGAAAATACCTCATAGCTATTTGAAGTGATGGCTCGTTTTCCAGAACCTGTATTCCATTTCAAATTGATAGCAAAATACTTATTGCGCACATTTGATATAAAAAATAAATTATCGACCTTGTTTTCATGAAGCGAAATATGTGCGCTTAGGTCTTCTATATTTTGCTTGGCTTTGAGCTCTATATTGAATACTTCTACATTGCTCAGTGATGCAGGGCTGTTGTTTGCGCTTAGCGGCGCATCGTAATGTATGATTAGTTGCCCAGTAGCTGCGTCATAGGCGTACATGTCGGATGTTAAGATGAGTGAATCACTATCTATGGATAGAAAGTCAAGATACAAAGGGTCAAACTCTAGCCCTAGCGATAACACTATATCTTTGTTGAGTTGGCTAGCTTTTATAGGGATGTTAATTATTTCATCTTGGCTTGCAGTTGTATTATCAATTTCCAAATCCACACTTTGTAATGTGTAGCCAGAAGATGATAGTAAACTATCCATATCTGTTATCAAACCAAAACCAGCTATGTAGTCACAATCTGCATTTATATCTCCTATTTTTACAGCAGTGAAGTCCTTACTTATCTGAGTCATACCAAGCGGATCAATTCTATAAAATCCATCAAATAATACAGAATCAGTATCTAGTCCTGCCATTTCAATATCAAAAACATCTTGGAGTGTTGGGTAATCCCAGGGTCTTCCGCTGGCATCAGGAAATCCTATGCCAAGAACGGTTCTCCTCATTTGAACAATGTCAATGACATTAATTTCAGCGTCATTGTTCAGATCTGCAGCAACTTTTTGCCAGCCGAATTCGAATGATTCAATGCCTAAAATATGTCTTCGGACAATAAATCTATCTAATGTAGTAACTCCACAATCGTATTCTGTATAATCTGGTTCATCCACAAAGACAGTATGGGTCTGATTGACTGTATTTGATCCTACCTCAAGGGTATATTCATTAAGAGAGTCTGTTAAAGTACTGTAATCAATAAGAGAAGTATCTCTCACTAACGCATTATCAAATGTATTTACTGTGTCTATAAATCTTACGGGATTTACTTCACCTGATATTTCAGGATCGCCATTGCAAATACCACTTTCTGGTGCAACTGGAAAACCCTCGCAAGGTGTGAAAGGACCAATAAAGGCACCTGCATTTACTATCTGATATATCTGGCAATCACCTGTAGCTAGTGAGAAGAAGACAGTAGCCACGACACCAGAAGGTGAGATGATGACATCTTGCGTACCGAAGTTTTCGGTATCAAACTGGATAAAACCTATGCCATTGGTAGTGTCTATATCTAGGCCTGAAGTCCCAGGTGCTAATGTGGCAGAAACATTAGTGACGGTATCGAGTCCCTGGAAAACAAAACGAAAGGAAAGATCGAGAAAAGTATTGAATGGACTTAATTCCAGAACAATGTCAGCAGAGTAGTTACCCGGACTTACTTCTACGGCTTGTTCGATAGAGAAAAATCCGCAAAATTCTGTTTGCGCTTTAACGGAATGGAATCCACATAGTGCGAGCGCCATTAATAAGAGCGCTTTATTGAGAAATCGTGTGTGTGTGTGTAAATCATGACACAACTGTTTTTGGGAAGCTGGCCTTAAATTCGGCAGCTAGGGTTAAGAGAAACTTGCGTTTGGTGTTCGGATTATATCAAATTTACAGCCATCCTATTATATGTTGTGTCATAATATTTTCAAAAACTATATTTAATCTGTGCGCCTACTTCAGTCCGCACATTACCTGGTAATTGCTGATTTCCGGAGCCGATATTTTCTTGATCGGCGAAGAAGAGTTGGGCGATGCGGCCTTCGATGGTCATGTTTCGGATGCCTTTGTAGCGCAGGTTGAGGTACATACGGGTGCCGAGGTTGTAGTAGGGCGGGATGCGGAAATTGTAGAGTAGTGCATTCTCGTAGTTGTAGAATCTGACCTGGAAGCCGTCGGTATCGAAGAAGGCGAAACGCAGATTGCCGCTGAGGGGGAAGCCGATGGGGCGGTAGAAGAAATCTTGATAGATCATGAAGCCAGTCTGGCGCGTATTGATCGGGTTGTCGGTAAAGCCCCAATCGATGCGGCTGCGCCATTCCAAGGCTTTATTGATCTTGTAGGCGAAGTGGAGACGACCTTGAAAGCGGGTGCGGGGGAGGACCCCATCTAGCGGAAGTCCCTCCAAATCAATCCCGACACCTTTGACTTCCTGCCGAAGCTCTAAGTAGGTTTCCAGCTTGCGCTTTTGCCAGTAGGTAAGCCGTAGCCTGTACTCGTGACCGGTGCTGGGTGCGTCTACGTTGAAGCGCAGCCAGGGGTGCCGAAAGATGTCGTAGTAGGCGGCGAATCGCCAGTTTTTGAGGGGTCGTAGCTCTAGGCCGATGTAGATGCCCTCTTCGTTTCTGCCGCCAAAGGTTTCGGCGAAGGGGCGGGCATTTAATGCTTGGTAATCGGGCGCATAATTGCGATAGAGTACCGACAGGTCGACGCTGCGGCTGAGCCCTGCCAGGAGTCCGTGCAGCTGAGCGAAGCCGCCGTTATCGCTTCGGGCCATCTCGCCGAAGAAGGTCAGATTGGATAGTCGGTAGCTGTAATCGATGCTCGCATTTTGCAGCCGGTCGCCCTGGAAGAAGAAGCGGTTGTAGGGTTGTGGTCTGAGTATGAGCGGGCTGGATAGGTTTTCTTCTACGAGATTAAAAGCCACGTGTCCGCGCTGGCGAAATTCGTAACGCAAGCTACCACCGAAGGTCTGCTGGGTGATGGCATTTCGGTCGTCTATCTCGGCTTGTGTGCGATGGAAACCGTCCAGGTCGAGGCTGCTGATGCCATCGAGTGAGTTGAGCTCGAAAAGCTGCTCGGCCAAGTCGGTCGAGTCGAGTTGGACAATATTGGCCGAGCGACCCCGGCGGCTGTAGAATACCGTCAGCTCGGTCGATTTGCCGATGCCGATACTGGCCGCTCCACCTCTTAAAAAGTTGGCTTCGTTGACACTGGCGTATGGTCTGAGCCGTCTTCCGCCGCGCTTGATGTTGGTGACCAGGGCGCTTTTACCGTAGCCGAACCCGCTATTGAGCACCAGCCCCTGTCCGAAATTGATGGAATAATCGCCTAGCGCAATGGTCTTGAATCTCTTGTTGAGCCCGTGTACATAAAAGTGGGCACTGTAGTAGTCGAAGCCACTATTGCGCCAGGGTTCGCCAGCGTCTTTTTCAGCGGTTACCCCAAAGCTGAGGTTATTGCTATACCGCTGCCGGAATCGCATGAAGAACTGATTCTGATCGCCGAGGTAGCGAGGCTCGCCAGTATCGGGGTTGACTTCAAACCCACGTTCGGTTTCGAGGGTGCGGTTCCAGCGCAGGAATAGGTCTCTTTCGCCTCGCCTGAGCATTTCGCTGAAGGGCGTGACCAGATCGTCGAGCGAGCCACCGACTTTGGTGAATGGCTCAATAAGTCGGATCGTCTCCAGATCGAAGGCAGGTAGGACTTGTAGTTCTAAGAAATTGATGAGGCCACTCATCTTCTCCCGGTAAGTGATCAGCTGGCTGATCTGTAGTTCATTGAGTAGCTGTAGCTCGCTGAGTTGCTCGGCGGTGGCTGCATTGAGGTCGAGGGGTCTGCGCCGGTACTCGCTTAGTGCCTCGAAATCGTCGGTCAGCTCGAAGCCACCATCATCGCCTGCGGAGTTGGCGACTAAGTCTTCGATGAATTGGGTGTTGGGTTCGGCGGGTTCGTTGGTGGTGGGGTCGGGGGGTTGGGCAAACGATAGATTGCAAAAAATCAAAAAGCAGCACGTAAAAAATAACTTCACTTAAGACAGGTCGATTTTTTGTGTCGATGCGCCTGCGGGCGCATCGACACAAAATTAAATTTTTAATTTCCAATTTTACGCTCCACCCACCTCATCACATTCAGATACGCCCCCGCTTTTTGTTCGTAAGCCAGGTCTTGCAAATCTGCCAGTTTTCGATACATGTCTCGGTAGGACTTCGATTGCTCGCCCGGGGCACTGCGTACGAGTTTGCGCAAACCGGCAATGGCGGCCATATGGGTCTGTGCCGTGCTGCGACTGCGCTTGAATAGGCGATTTACGTTAGTGAGGTGGTAGTCTACTAAAGAGAGGTTGCCCAGCTCATAGTGGCACAGCAGATGAAGCAGTCGGGTAGAAAGCAAGAGCTCTTCGCCCAACATGCTTTGCTTGGTATCGATGATCAGGTTGAGATAATCCAAGGCCGAAGAGGCATCTCCACGGGCGAAGGCTACAGACGCCAGCTTGTAATACATCAAAAGCCGTCGATGCGGGGGCAGGGGGAGTTGATTAGCCTTGAGTTTCTTCTTAAGCCGTTGTGCATGTTGATAAGCAGCATCCCAATCAGCCGTAAGGAAGTATAGATTTAGTGCAGTGAGCTCTCGATAAGTCGTGTCGAAAATCTTGCTATTGTCGTTAAAGGTGTCTCGGAAGCGGGCGGAGAAAGTATCCATTTTCTCCTTGCTGCGCCTGAGTTGCTTTTCGTCTAATCGCAAGTAGGCTATTACACCGGTATAGTAAAGACAGCGCAGATAAAGGTCGGGGTCGCGCGTGTCCATGAGTTCGTGCTGGTTGAGGTCGAATAGATTGGCCGCATTGAGTGCCTCTTCCTGCGCTTGGTCGAATTCTAGGCGAATGTAGCGATACCACATATTTGCTTGAAAGCGGTTGACCTTTTCGATGAAAGTTTCATTGCGAGTGGGGCCCAGTATCCTTCGCTGATTGATCTGCGACCAGAACTTTTCTACATCATCCATTTCTTCTTCTGTTCGGCAGTGACCATTGTCGATGTAGTAGCCGTGAATTTGGATGTTGACATTGATCAATTCGCTGGTCTGAAGCGAAATGACTGAGCGTTTTGCCGACTCATTGAGCAACAGATCCATCTTGTCCTTGACCTGACGAGAGCGAGTTACGTGACGGGCTTCGATCAGTTTTTGAAATTCCAGAATTTCTAGATGTAACAGATCCTGATTGTGGTCGACGGCTTTTTGTTTGTTGCGCTCGAGTATACGCAAGGCATCCAGAAATAATCCCTTACCATATAGTATACGGGCGTAATCGATTTGCTGTCGCAGCTCGATATCGATTTCTTTGCTGATGTAGAGCAGTCGCAAACTGGTCATGATCTCTCCGTAGAGATGCCGCTTGAGATTGCTGAGCTGTCCGCTGTTTTTGACAGGTAGTTTTTCCAGCAAAAGGGAGTCGTCTGGCTCTTCCAGTCGGTCCATGGCGTCGAAAAGTTGGACAAACTTGGCATTGTTATTTGCTTCAGCCCGTGTGGCGTACATTTTGAAGTTGCGTTTTTCTGCCTTGGTCAGTGATTTGACCAAACGCCACAATTGATCTTTGACCGCATTATTCGTCATGCTAAAGATAGGCAGGGCAAATGCCTGACTGCCAGGGTTTAGTTACGTAGGCTACATGGTTTGGGCATAAGATCGACATTGCAACAAAGACTAGGCCAGCGCTCCGGCGATTGCTTGTTTTGCGCAACTTTTTGCAAGATAAGCACAAGTCGATGAAAAAAATCGAAGCGATCATTCGTCTTTCCCGTTTTGAAGCCATTCGAGAGGCGCTAGCCGAGATCGATGTGCGCTTTTTTACACTCTCGGAAGTCAAAGGTTTTGGGCTACAACGAGGGGAAACATTGACATACAGAGGTAGCGTGTACGACGCAGATTACATCGCTCGGCTACAACTAGACATTTTATGCCCCAACGAGCAGGCTGCTCAGATCGTAGACGTCATCGTATCGGCCGGTCGTACGGGCAAGGTAGGAGACGGGAAGATCACGATCATAGATGTAGATCAAGTCGTGCGGATACGGAATGGAGAAACAGACGAAAGTGCATTGTCTTAACTGGGTGCGATTTAAAACACCGAGTGTTTTGAATCGCTTAATTCATTTATAATGGAAGCCGTTTTCACTGTCAACAACCTTTGGATACTTGTAGCGACTGTATTGGTATTCGTCATGCACCTGGGCTTTGCTATGCTAGAAGCCGGCTTCGTGCAGCGAAAAAATGTCGTCAATATTCTTTTCAAAAATGCAATGATCATTTCGATCGGTTTGCTAACCTACTACCTGGTTGGTTTTCAGCTGATGTACCCCTCTGACGATGGTCTCATCGCTAATTTCATGGGCTATTTTGCCCCCTTTGACTGGGCTGGCGGTCAGATCGAAAATTATGCCGCTGCGGCCGAGGCGGGCGATGCCTACACGGGCTATTCCGATTTTATCTTTCAGGGCATGTTTGCAGCTACTTGTGCGACCATCGTTTCTGGTGCCGTTGCCGAGCGCATTAAGTTGGTGCCATTTTTGATCTTTGCCGCTGTATTTGTGGCTATCATTTACCCGATTATCGGTATGTGGGGATGGGGTGATGGCTGGTTGGCCGATTTGGGTTTTAAAGACTTTGCAGGTAGTAGCCTCGTTCATGCTGCTGGTGGATTTGCGGCTCTGGCTGCCATTATTCTACTAGGTGCCAGACGCGGTAAGTACAGGTCTGATGGCACGATCACGGCCATTCCGGGTCATTCTATGCCGTTGGCGGCCATGGGGGTTTTCTTGCTCTGGTTCGGCTGGTTCGGCTTTAATGGCGGTTCGGTATTGAGTGCGGACCCCAACGGTGTGTCGCTCGTATTTGTCACCACGGCTCTAGCTGCCGCAGCGGGGGCCATTGGCTCCTTTATCATGTCTTATGCCATGTTCAAGTCTTATGATTTGTCGATGGTGCTCAATGGTATCTTGGGTGGTCTAGTAGGTATTACCGCCTCGGCCGATGTGGTGACGGGCAATGCAGCTATTGCCATTGGTTTCATAGCCGGGCTGATCATTCCGCTCAGCATTGTGGCCTTCGATAAGTACTTGAAGTTGGACGATCCGGTGGGGGCGACTTCCGTTCATGGTGTGTGTGGTATCTGGGGCACGCTGGCTGTAGGAATTTTTGGCCAGGGCGAATTTGACTTTCTCATCCAACTCTTAGGAACTTTTGCCATAGGTGCTTTCGCGTTTGCAGCTACCTTCGCTATCATGGGCTTGATCAAAGTATTGGCGGGTATCCGGGTGAGCGAAAAAGAAGAAATAAAAGGACTAGACATAGGCGAGCACGACATGCACGCCTACAGCCTAAAAGAAGACGGTGTCTTTCAACTGACTGCCGAATAAATCGATCAAAAAAATCATCCTAATCAATTAAAGTTACATCATGTCAAAATCCAAACTGGAATACATCTGGCTAGACGGCTATAAGCCGATGCAAAACCTGCGTAGCAAGACCCGAATCGAGACTGACTTCAGCGGCAAGCTGGAAGACTGCCCCATGTGGTCGTTCGACGGCTCTTCGACTCAGCAGGCCGAGGGCGGTAGCTCCGACTGCCTGCTCAAGCCCGTGGCCATCTTCCCCGATCCGGGGCGTAGGAACGCCTTTCTCGTCATGACGGAGGTCCTCGACGCCGACGGTAGCCCACACGAAAGCAACGGCCGTGCCACCATAGATGACGACGACAACGACTTCTGGTTTGGCTTCGAACAGGAGTACTTCCTCTTCGATCCAGAAACCAACAAGCCCCTTGGTTTCCCCGCCGATGGCTATCCCGAACCACAAGGGCCATACTATTGCAGCGTCGGTGCCAAGAATGCCTATGGTCGCGAGATCGTAGAAGAGCACCTGGATATTTGCTTAGAAGCCGGCCTCAACGTAGAAGGTATCAATGCCGAAGTAGCTGCCGGCCAGTGGGAGTTTCAGGTTTTTGCGAAAGGTGCGCAATCTGCCGGAGATCAGGTGCATGTAGCCCGCTACCTACTAGAGCGTACGGCCGAGCAATACGGCGTAGCCATCGAGTACCACTGTAAGCCGGTAGCCGGCGACTGGAATGGCTCGGGCATGCACGCCAACTTCTCCAATAGCCTACTGCGCGAAAGCGGCAAGAAGGAAGACTACGACCGCGTATGCGAAGCTTTTGGCGCCTCGCCAGAAGTTATTAAGGCCTGCATCGACGTCTACGGCCCCGACAATCACTTGCGCTTAACTGGTCTGCACGAAACGCAAGCCATCGACAAGTTCAGCTACGGCATTTCTGACCGGGGTGCATCTATACGCATACCTATCGCTACAGTCGAGCGCGGCTGGAAAGGCTGGTTGGAAGACAGAAGACCGAACTCAGCAGCTGACCCGTATAAGGTGGCGGCGCAGATAATCAAGGTGGTGAAGTCTGCATAATGTTATAATCCATTTCTGGCTTTGCCAGAAATGGATATATATTTATGTTTACGCTATGGGTTCGAGAATCTTACCCGAGCGGCAAATCGCCCCCGAAGAGCTGGATAGATACTTAGCACTGGGCTACCGGGTAGCCGGGCAAGCAGTGTATACCAGCGAGTACATCAAGTTGGGAAAAAGAGAAATGGTCAGCGTGCTGCCTACGCGCTTGCCCCTTACGGGTACGAGCATGGGCCGCCACCTGCGGAAGTGCAAAAGAAGAAACGATAAGCGGTTCAAGGCCATCATAGGACCTGCCAGGCTCGATATGCGCGAAGAGCACTTCCTGAACATGGCCTACTTCAACGAGAAACCCGATAAAGCGGTAGAAGATTTATCCTTCCACATATTGGGCCGCCGCATCGTCACGCCGCTGATACGGACCTGGCAAACGCGGGTATACGATGGTGAGCATCTAGTGGCTACTTCCTATTTTGACTTGGGGCTCGATAGTGCCTACTCCAAGCAAGGTATTTACGACCCCGAATATCACAAGCACAGCCTGGGTATGTATACGCTGCTGCTGGAGATCGACTTTTGCAGGTGGGCGGGGAAAAAGTGGTTTTATCCGGGGTATGTAGGGGTGGAGACTGATATTTTCGACTACAAGCTGCGCTTGAGTAACTCGATGAGTTATTTTGATTTTCGTTTGCAGAAGTGGCTACCAATATCGAATAAGGCCGATCTGCCTAAACCGCTGGAGGAGATGCGGTCCGCCCTCCATAAGCTGTGTGCTATCTTGAAAGAGCGGGGGGTGGAATGTGGGGTTAAAAAGTATAATTATGGTGATATCCGGTATTCGCTTCGATCCTCGGCCGATAAATTTGTCGATGGTCCTTACGTGCTGGATATTGGTGGGGTGAAAAAACCTACGGTCGTGACCTACGAGTTGACAGGTACACATCCATTTGGTTTACTGGAGCTAGAGCATAGATATTCAGGCCGGGAGCACCCCAATTTCCTCGGTTCGGCAGATACCTACATGCACATAGCCCGTATCAACCAGCGTTTGCACTACAGCGATAATGCCGAAGCTATGGCTGCTTTTGTGCTGCAATTTTTGGGTAGGTGATCTTCGTGTAGCTGGCTAGTTATACAAGAAATAAAAGAGCACCAGCAGAGCTACGGTGAATAGCCCAGCGATGAGGAAAAAGCGATTGAGTTTGGCCCTTTCATCAGCCTTGATTTTGCGCTTGCGGCGAGTCGATTTAGACATAGGTGGATGTTTTAGAAAGGTGAATTTAGTGTGAAATTCATGTATTTGCAACCGTATCAATGATTTACCTTAGCACCAAAATATAAAGCATGTCGAACAATCTATTAGCGGGTAAGCGTGGTGTTATATCAGGTGCACTCGACCAGGAGTCCATCGCCTGGAAAGTGGCTGAAAAGTGTGTCGCGCAAGGGGCTACGATCACCCTCACCAATGCCCCCGTGGCTATGCGCTTCGGTGAGATCAAAGAACTGGGCGATAAGCTCGGAGCTGAAATCATACCCGCCGACGCGACTAATATGGAAGACCTGGAGCAGCTTTTCCAAAAATCGGAAGAGGTGCTCGGTGGCAAGCTCGATTTTGTGTTGCACAGCATCGGCATGTCGCTCAACGTGCGCAAAAAGCGTGACTATACCGACGTAAAGCACGACTGGATGCTAAAGACTTTCGATGTGAGTGCAGTCAGCTTTCACAAGATGATGCAGGTGCTTTTTCAAAACGACCACATGTCTGATTGGGGTAGTATTTTGGGCTTGAGCTATATCGCGGCTCAGCGTACCTTCCCCGACTATAGCGAGATGGCCGAGTCTAAGGCCTTGCTAGAGAGTTTTGCTCGCAGTTTCGGCTATCACTTCGCCGAGAAGAATCACGTGCGGGTCAATACGATCAGCCAGAGCCCGACTATGACTACAGCGGGCAAGGGCGTAAAAGGCTTCGATGAGTTTTTCGAGTATGCGGAAAAAATGTCGCCTTTGGGCAATGCCTCGGCTGAGTCTTGCGCCGATTATTGCGTGGCACTATTCAGCGACCTGACGCGTTTTGTGACTATGCAAAATCTGTATCACGACGGCGGGTTTAGCAGCATGGGTATGAGCCCGGCGTTGATTGGTTAATTTTTGTGTTTTGGCTTTTACCTCTCCCTCGGTCCCTCTCCGGAGGAGAGGGATGACGAGACATAAGCTCATGATCCTGCGGTTCATTCGAGTTTTAAGACGGGGACTATAAGTTTTAAATTTGGAGATTCGGGAATTTAAATTTGCAATTTGGCTAATTTTAGTACCACGGCTCCCCTCTCCTCCGGAGAGGGGTTGGGGGAGAGGTGAATTAAAGTTGAATCAGGTTTTAGTGTATATGACCTTATTGATTAGCCTAGTTCCTTCCCTCCAGGCCCAGCCCGGTTTTGACCCTCAAACTTCTTTTGGAGACGGGACCCGCGAGCGTCAGCCGCAGGAGCAGCGCGAGATTATTCCCGACACCTTTGGGGTTTTTGAATTTCGGGTCGAGAACCCGGCCGAAGAGCGGGAATTCGGCGATACCTCCCTGACGGGCTTTGCGATCTACGACCCGGCTGACGAACCTGCTTTTGGTTATGGGCACCTGGGCATCGTAGGCTCGCCGGCCTATTCGTATCGGTATGAGACCCGCCAGCGGAGGGGCTATCAGTTGGGCATCAACTATTTTGACCTTTACCAGCAGACCGGTCAGAATCTCGACTTTTATAGACTTTCGAGGCCTTATACCAACCTGCTTTGGATGCGAGGCAGTAATCAGAACGACAGCTATATCGAGGCTAACTTCAGCCGCAATTTTGCCGACGGCATCAGCTTTGTGATCGATCACAGGCGGTGGCGGCAATTCGGTCTTCAAGATCAATATACCCGCCAGCGATTGCTCAACAACCACACCCGCGGTGGCTTTTGGATACACCCGCCCGGTAGCCGATATCAGGCGTTCATCAGTCACGCGGCCAACAGCTATGAGCAGGAATGGAACGGCGGGCTGGACTCTCTACCCGATGAAGGTGGTCAATTCGCCACGCCCCAATCTGCCGATCCGGCGCTGGAAAATACCGAGATCAGGTATGCCTATCGCGAGTGGTTGCTGACGCAGTACCTCAAGTTTGGTGGCAGAAAAGACAGCACAGGCCGAGCGAGCCGGGCATTCACCATCTCTCACCAGATGCGCTACGACCGGCAGCGGTATCGGCTGGCGTCTACCCGCGATCAGGATGGCGATAGTCTATTTTATGCGACCTATCCGCAGCTGCTCATAGACGAGCGGGGCCAGCGGTCTGCGCTGCAGTACAACATCTTCGAGAACAGTTTTCGGCTATCGACTTTTCGGGGTGGTAAATCTGCGCGGGGCGAAGGTGTGCAGCGTGATTTGTTGGAGTTGGGGGTTACCCACCAATTCCACCGTTTGCGTGATGATGAGGACTTCCGCAGGTTGCAATCTCTCCTCTTGCAGGCACGTCTGGGCTTCCGCCCCAACGAAAAACTACAACTACTCGTCGAAGGCCAGCTCGAAGCCGTCGGCCAGATCGGTGACTATCGCATTGCTGCCGATGGCCTGCTCGACCTCGGCAAAGCCGGCAAGCTGGAGTTTTCCTTCCGCAATCAACTCTATTCGCCCAGCCTGCTACAGCAAAACTATCGCCTCACCGGCGAAACCATCTGGGATACCGACTTCCAAAAAACTCTGGAGACACGGATTAGTGGTGCGTATACCATACCGGTTCTCGACGTACGAGCGGAACTGAGCTTTGTACTGCTCAACAACTTCATCTACTTCGATTCTACGGCCAACCCCCAACAAGCAGGCGAGCCCATCAGCATTTTGCAGCTCAGTCTGGAGCGCAACTTCGATTTCGGTGCTCTTCAGATCCGCAACCGAGCCCTGGGGCAAATCCGCGATACTGAGTTTTTACCCTTGCCTCGCCTGGTAACCGAGCATTCGCTCTACTACCAGGGGTTCTGGTTTGGGGTACTCAATGTTAACTTGGGCAGCAACTTTCGCTTTCTAGCGCAGTACCGACCTTATTATTTCAACCCCCTCATTCAGCAGTTTACCCTCAGTAACTTCGAGGAAATAGATAACTACCTCCAGATCGAGCCCTACTTCAGCATGCGCGTCGGTAGCTTCCGCTTTTTCGTGCGCTATGCCATGCTCAATACCGTCATCTCAGACGATGCCGAGCTGTTTTATGCGGCGGCTAATAGTCCTTACTTCGATGGGGCATTGCGGATAGGTATCAGCTGGCGGTTGATGGATTGAGGGCGGGATGATTAGCCACTGCCATCCCCTCCCCTCAGTGGGAGATTTTAAAAGAATGGGAAAGCCCAAATATGGGGGAGGGGATTGAGGGGAGAGGGTGGCGGGGAGGCATTTTCTGGAGCGTTTGCTCCCCCTCTTTTTCTAACTTTTACTCCCCACGGGAGCAAAAGGACTTGATTTCTACTAATCAGATTGCTTTCACCTGCTGAGTAAAATAATCTTCGCAAACGCCACTAACGTTTTTTCAGCCACTGCCATCCCTTCCCCTCAGTGGGCGATGTTTTGCTAGGATGTGAGAGCTCTTATATGGGGGAGGGGAATGAGGGGAGAGGGCGGTTAGACAATCCTTAACTTGCAAGCAAACATTAAAAATGAAATTGACCATTGCCCGAGAGTACGCTAGGAAGATGCGTAAAAATCCTACGCCGGCAGAGGCGGTTTTTTGGGAGAAGTTTCGGGCGAAGCGGATAGTTAGATACCGCTTGAGAAGGCAGCATATTTTTCAGTATCGAGATGATTGGAATAATATGAGCTGTTTTATTGTGGATTTCTATTGGCCTCAGAAAGACCTTGTAATAGAAATAGATGGTAAGTATCACGACACCGATAAACAGACTATGGCTGATGAGGAGCGTGATCGAATTTTAATGGAGTCTTTTGGAAAGCGGGTGGCTCGGTTTTCAAATGAGCAGGTTTTAGGAAACTGGGCAGCGGTAGAGAATCGGGTTTTGGGGTTGATGGGGTGAATTTTCTGTAATGTTTGCTCACCCCTTTCCCTCGCCCTTTGCTTAGAGTTAGGGCCCCTTCCCCAACTCCCGCCGGGGAGCAAGGGGACTCGGTTCCTCATAGCTGGAAGGTCTCTTGTACTGCTCAGACTATTCGCCTTTGGCACCTGAGATTGTTTTTCCAGCCACTGCCATCCCCTCCCCTCAGTGGGAGATTTTAAAGCATGGGGAAGCCCAAATATGGGGGAGGGGATTGAGGGGAGAGGGTGGCGAGACAATCGATTACTTAAAACCACACCTCAATAAAATTTGCAACCTTTGACACTGTCACAAAGTCTTGAATACATATGGATGCAAAGAAGCCCTCTTTCCAAACTATCGGGACCCTGCTTGCCCTTGTTATCAGCGTGATCGCCTTGCTGACGAGTATTTATGAGGTCAACATCATGAACTCTCAACAGCGCGCGATGGTATGGCCGCACCTCAAACTGTACCAAAGCTATAACAGTGAGGGCTTTAGGATTATGGGTACAAACTATGGAACGGGTCCGGCCATCGTTAAGTCGGTGGAGGCTACGTTCGATGGTGAGCCCGTCGCTGAAATCAATCAACTATTAGATAAAATGCTGCCAGGCCGAACGATGGGGTATAACGAGATAGGTGTAAACAAACTAAGCGGCACGGTATTCAAGCCCGAGGAAGACCGTATGCTGTTGTCCCTACCCTGGAATGAAGAATCTAAAGCCATGCTGGAAAATCTTGGCAGGGTGAATCTCACCGTCTGCTATGAGTCGGTATTGGGCGATAGCTGGTATTTCGATTTTGCGGAAGACGAGACGATGGAGGGGGTGTTTCGGGCAGAGGTGGAGTTTGATTAAATTTGTCATTCTACGACGCATCCTGCATCGCAGAATGACAAACCCTATTACCCAAAATGCGTTTCCTTAAGTGCAAACCAAACACGTACTTTTGCACCTTCATTTGATCGAAGCAATCAACTTATGAATCAGGAACCGCTAAAAACTGTCATCATTGGATCTGGACCGGCTGGGTATACGGCTGCCATCTATGCAGCTCGGGCCAATCTCTCTCCGGTGTTGTATACGGGTAAGGAGCCGGGCGGTCAGTTGATGATCACCACGGATGTGGAGAACTTCCCCGGTTATCCGGATGGCATTATGGGGCCACAGATGATGGAAGACTTGCGCAAGCAGGCCGAGCGATTCGGTACGGATGTGCGCTTCGAACTGATCGATAAGGTCGACTTTAGCGGACCGGTGCACAAGATTTATAACGAAGCCGGCGATGAGATACAGGCGCACTCTGTCATCATCTCCACGGGGGCTAGTGCCAAGTGGCTGGGGCTGGAAAGCGAGCAAAGGCTGGCTAACAAAGGCGTGAGTGCCTGTGCGGTCTGCGATGGCTTTTTCTACAAAGGCAAAGAAGTAGCCATAGTCGGCGCGGGCGATAGCGCAGCTGAAGAGGCCCTCTATCTGAGCAACCTTTGCCCGACCGTGCATATGCTCGTGCGTCGCGACGAAATGCGCGCCAGTGCCATCATGCAAGAGCGGGTCAAGAAGCAGGAAAACATTAAGATTCACTGGAATACCGAGACCAAGGAAATACTCGGCGACGAGCACGTAGATGGCGTTCGCGTCTTCAACAATAAAACGGGCGAGGAAAGTACTATTCCAGTGGCAGCCTTTTTCGTAGCCATCGGTCATACGCCAAATACCACCATGTTCAAGGACTGGCTAGACATGGAAGAAAGTGGCTATCTGGAGCACAAGCCCAATAGTACAGCGACAAACATTCCCGGCGTCTTCGTGAGTGGTGACGCGGCCGATCATGTCTATCGTCAGGCTGTAACAGCAGCAGGTACCGGCTGCATGGCGGCACTAGATGCCGAAAGGTATCTTGGACAGGCGGGGATAATCTAGATTAAGAAATATGCGTGGTAACTGAAAATCGTTATCATTTTCCATTCAAGTAGGTATATTGGGGCTAAGCACTCGCCATTAAACCCATAAACCATTTACCTATGCTTGGGAGGATATACCGCCTTTCTGCGCTAAGCTCGATACTGCTACTTGCTGCTTGCGCCAACTACCAAAAACACACAGCTGAACCAGCTAAGCCCTACGGCAGCGAACCACCAAAAGGGGCCCTTCAACACCAGCTGGTCTTTCTGAGCGATCTCTACGCCGATCATGACAGAGGACTTACGACCCTAGAATCGGCAGCATCCTTGACTCAAGAATCTGGGGTTAAAGGCAAAATGGCGATTCTGGGTGACATAGTAGGGACGAAAGGGCTGCGCAAAAAAGACGATGAAGAAAAAGCATGGCTAGACCAACTCATCGTACACATTGAAAACGTAGCTGGAAAGGTTTACTTCACGCCAGGTGAAAACGAGCTGGGCAGAGAAGGCAACTTCAGCCGATTGCAGCGACTCGAAAAGTACTTCAAGAAGAATTGCGATAAGAATATCGATTTTTCGCCCAGCGATGCTTGCAGCGGCCCGGAAGAAGACGAAATCTTCGATGATGTAGGCTTGATCGGTCTGAATTCGGCTTGGTACTTGGCCGATTGGCAGCAGGAAGAAGAACTCGCCGAAGGTTGCGACCATTCAGACAGGAGTAGCTTTATGCTCGCCGTGGGAGATGAGATCAGAGGCTATAGAGACCGGGTGAAAATCGTGATGATGCACCATCCCCTGCGAAGCAACGGAAACAGAGGTGGAAGATATTCTGTCAGCCAGCACTTGTTTCCCTTGGCTGACGTTGTACCCGGTGCCTATGTACCCCTGCCGGTCGTGGGCTCGGTAGCCAGAGGTATTCAGGGAGCCGTAGGGTCGCGTCGAGACATCAGTAACCTACTCTACAGGGAGATGGTCAGCAAATTGAAGACCTTGATCGACGATGAGGAGAATGTCATTTTCTTAGGCGGTCATGAGCACAATATGCTTTACGCCGATAGGAATACTTATCACGTCGTTACAGCTGGAAGTGGAAGCACTAGAGCTCCGGCAACAGGCGGCAATAGATCTGAGTTCTCCTATGGTGCTGTAGGATTTGGCGAGCTGGCCTTTTACGAAAGCGGGCAGGTATTTGTGAATTTCTATACCGTAGATGCAGAAGGTCGCCGAGAGCAGGTATTCAGCAGGTGTATTATACAGGACCGCAATGCTATCATTCCCGGCGGTGAAAGTACACCACCTGCGGAAGTCCTTACCGAGAAAACGGTAACCACAGCAATCTATACGGAAGGAGAGCAGGAGCGTTCAGGATTGTATAAATCCGCTTTTGGTCGTACTTACCGCGATTTCTATTACCGCGATATCGAGGCACCGGTCTTGTATATCGATACCATACACAATGGTTTGGAACCCTTTAAAAGAGGCGGTGGTATGACCACCATGTCGCTGCACGTAAGAGGTGGAGATGGGCACAGGTACCAACTCAGGTCAGTCAGAAAAAATGCGGGCCAATTACTCGCCGGAGGGTTAGAGCGGGGCATGGTGGCAGAAGTGGTCAGCGATGCCTTCACCGCTATTTATCCTTATGCGCCTTTGACCTTGCCGCCCATGCAGGAAAAGCTGGGCTTATACAACATCAGACCTGGTCTTTTTTACATCCCCAAGCAGGAGGCACTGGGGAATTTCAATGCCTTTTTCGGTGATGAAATGTACTGGCTCGAACAGCGACCCGATGACGATTGGAGCGGGACCGGTTTTTTTGGCAATAGCAAGGACATCGTAGGAAACGGAGATGCTCGTCAAGCCATAAGCGATAGCTGGAAACACCGCGCCGATCAGCGAAATTATCTGAGAGCGAGGCTATTCGACCTGTGGATAGGCGACTGGGACCGCCACCGCGATCAATGGCGCTGGGCCAAAGAAGAGAATGAAGAGGGTATCACCATATACACACCCGTGGCCAGAGATCGAGATCAAGCATACAGCAATTTCGATGCCTTCGTCATAAAAATCGGAGCCGTTTTTGCACCCGATGCGCGCAAGCTGCAAGGCTTCGATTACGATTACGATGGTGGCAATTGGCTTTTTACCAACGGCAAATGGAACGACCGCTTTTTCTTGAATGAAATGACAGAGGAGGACTTCATGGCCGAAGCGGCATACATCGTAGAGCAGATGGACGATGCGACCATAGATGCCGCCCTGCAACTCATACCGCCCGAAGTAAGAGAAGAAAGCCTGGGCGAGTACGATCTAGACGGCAAGCTCAAAGTGCGCAGAGACCTGCTGCCCGATTTAGCGATGAAGTACTACAAGCATTTGTCTCGGCGAGTAGATGTGACGGCCACCAATAAAGACGATGTGATCGTAGCCACCGGTCAGGCAGATGGAAATTTGCTGGTAGAATTATTCGATGCCGACAAAGATGGTGAAGCCGATGAAAAATACTATTCAAGGGTATTTGATGCCGATGTGACCCGAGAGGTGCGATTATATGGCCTGGACGGAGACGACAGATTCGTACTCAATGGAGAAGATAGGTCTGACGTCAAGCTACGGGTAATAGGCGGTACAGACGATGACGAAGTAGAAGTCAATACCCGGATGAAAGCCCTGGCCTACGACGACCATAATGGCATGGAAATAAACGGACCCATACGCGATAGAAGAAGCCGCCGCAATCCGGAGCTGAATTTGTATCGATTCCAGGAATACAAACCCGACTATACCATCTTTAGCCCGGTCATTGGATTTAACGTCGATGATGGGTTTGTTATCGGAGCCAATATGGTGCGCCGAAATCACGGTTTTAAGCCCGACCCTTTCTCCGATCAGCACAGCATCACGGCTACATATAGCACTTTGGGTGCCATAAATCTGGCCTACGATGGCACCTACAATAATATGCTGGGCCGACGGGCAGACATACTCTTTTCGGGCAATTATGTGTCTGATGAATTCGTCGTCAACTTCTTCGGTTTTGGCAACGATACCGAAGACATGCCCGACGGCGATTTGGATTTCAACCGCACCCGCCAGGGCTTTACCTACCTATATCCAAGATTGCGTTTGCGCGGGCGTACGAATCGCATCAGTTTGGAGATAGGCCCGTACTTCCACTCCGTTGAGATAGCTAGGCGAACCGATGGATTTCTTGGACAAGTAGAGCTACCCGATCGGGTTTTTACGAATCAAAATTTCACAGGTGTCCGCACCAATTTCTCATTCAATAATCTGGCCAGACCCACCATGCCCGACAATGGGGTTAAAATCAATCTGGGTGGGCAGTGGAATACCCAGCTCGACGACGGCTTCGATCGCGATTTCACTCGCCTTTCTGGCGATGTATCTATTTATCGCTTATTCGGCAAGCAGTTCTTTGGTGTGGCCACTCGCATCGGTGTAGAGCATATCGATGGCGAGTTCGACTTTTTTCAGGCACCCGAGCTGGGCGGTCGAACCAACTTCAGAGCCGTCAGGTCTGAGCGGTTCTTAGGTCAAACGGTCTTTTATCAAAATGTCGATATCAGACTTCAGACCTTTCTTTTTGGAAGAAACACCATACCAACGGTAGGCGGCTTTATATTGGGCTTCGATCACGGACGGGTATGGTTCGATGGCGAAGACAGCGATACCTGGCACGTCGGCTATGGTGGTGGTGTTTGGTTTGCACCACTGGGCGCAACCATATTGCACATCACTTACTTTGCCAGCGATGTAGGCAATCGGGTGTCGTTTGCAGCGGGCTTCCCTTTCTAAAATCTAAGCATGTCTGTCTTTGAAAAGCCGAATTTACTCAGTGTATTGATCATCGGTTTTATTCTCGTTGTGGCTATGGTGTTTGGCTATTGCACCATGCGCGTCAGCCCGGAATACACCACTTTCACCTCAGAGCAAGCGGGTGAAAGCTTTGTTCTGCCGTTTGAACTAGATAGCCCCGATCGAATCATAAGTTTAAATAGCGACTTGAGAGAGATCAGTGGTCTGGAGCTTGGGGATGAAAACGAGATTCTATGTATTCAAGACGAAGACGGTGAAGTTTTTGTATTGGATTTAGAAACTGAAAAGATCGCCAGCCAGCACCGATTCGCTAAAGACCGCGACTATGAAGGCATCGCCAGGGTAGGGGATGTAATCTACGTGCTAGAGCGCGATGGCGATCTGCATTATTTCGACTTTTCTGTTCGTACTGAAAAGTATGATTCGGAAAAGCTAGAGACTGGCTTCAGCTATCGAAACGATACGGAAGGACTCTGCTACGATGCCGCCAACGATCAGCTACTCGTAGTGCCCAAAGAGCAAAATCTGGAGGCTATACCTGAGCGAAGTCACCTGAGATCGGTCTACGCCTATAGCCTCGGCAGCAGAAATATCGACCCCCAGCCTGTATTTTCTGTTGATGAGTACGAGCTAGGTCAGCTCGTCTACGGCGAGCGCACTAGGTATACCTTCAAACCGTCGGCCATAGCCGTGCATCCCAATAATGAGCACATATATTTGCTTTCTGCCGTAGGAGAAAGTCTTTTGGTCGTAGACAGAAATGGTGAAATTGTTTTTTTAAAGCGACTCGATCGTTCTATATTCCCCCAGCCGGAAGGTATCATTTTTGATCGCGAAGGGCGACTCATCATCAGCACCGAAGGTCAGGGTGACCGAGCGCTGATCGGCATTTATAACCCCAAAATACCTGGAGAGCGAATCGACACTACCAGCACCGATCAATGAGCAAAAAAGACAATAACCAGGGGCTCGACGATTTTCGCGATTGGGTCAGGCAAAAATACCGCCAAGACCTCGATCCGGTATTCCTATTTCACAACTGGACCTACAGCGCAGAGATCGAAGAATCGGTGCAGAAACTGGCTAAGAAGGACAGCGATATCTCTGACAGTGAGCTCATCGCCCTGCGTGTAGCCGCATTAGCCTATCCGCTCGGATGTGTTGAGCTAGATCCCAAAGAGGTCGGTGAAGAACTCATTCAAAGTTTTCAGGAAAGTGAGGGTCTACCCGAATTCAACGAACACTATCTAGGGCATTCGCAGGAGCTTCTCTCGACTTATCTGCAGGAGAATAGGGACTTCCGCAGGTCGTTCGAAGACTCAGACCCCGTCACCATACTCGCCAATATCAAAAACGATACCGAGCAAGGCAAAGCTGAAAAATTACTGCTCGACGCCGTCCACGGTTGGTATGGTCGCAATAGATTCAAGCGTCGCTCAGAGCTTATGTCGCTAGAGCTGCAAGGTATACTCGGCGATACTTTCGACCTGGTCACCTTCGAGCATACGCTTCAGGAAAAGATGATGTCTTACGGCTTCGAGACCGCCGTAGCCAAAAAAAGCTTTGACGAGAAACGCCGAAAGAACATCCGCAACCAACAAAAAAGCCTGCTCGAAACCGAGAAAATCGAAACCCGCCGCAAAACGGGCAAAGACCTGGGTCGAGGTATCGACACCATGTATCGAACGGCTTTTCGCAACCACATCAACCTCAGCCGCATTGCCGACGGCAAGGCCAATATGATGATCTCCATCAATACCATCATACTGTCTATTCTCCTAGCGGTTTCTGGTGCGGGCATCGGCTTTTTTCAGGATTTGATCTTCGAGCGGCCGCTTATGCTATTGCCGCTTATTGCCCTCTTGCTCTCATCTTTGGTAGCTGTAATATTTGCCGTATTCAGTGCCCGACCCAATGTGACCGAATACCGAGTTAAGAAAACGAAAGGAATTGTCAATAATCCGAATGCAAGCCTGCTCTACTTCGGCAATTTCCTCAAGCTCGAAAAAACGGACTTCATCAAGCACCTCGATAAGATGAAGTACAACCAAGACGAACTCTATCAAGATTTGGCTAAAGACCTCTATGACCTCGGTCAAGTGCTGCAAAAGAAGTACTTTTTGCTCACCATCAGCTACAACACCTTTGTAGGCGGGCTGGCACTGAGTGTGCTACTGTTTCTAATCGTATACGGCATACAGTTTTGGTAGATTAGTATGACGTTTTTTCGCGGTTGGTGATTTTTAGCGGAAATCACCAAACGCGAAAAAACAGAAACACTATATTGACCCACAATAAGAATCATGCTAATCTCCATCATCCCCGACAATCCTCAAGGCCGTAAGATCGACCAAATGGTCAAACTACTCGAAGAAGGGGGTGTCATCATCTACCCGACCGACACGGTCTACGGCATCGGTTGCGACATCACCAATAAAAACGCCGTAGAGCGAGTGGCTAGACTCAGAGGCTTAGACCCGGGCAAGGCCTTGTTCAGCTTCATCTGCCAAGATATCAGCCAGGTTACCGACTATTCCGCTCAGATCAACAATGATGTGTTCCGGCTTATGAAATCTCATTTGCCGGGCCCATTCACTTTCATTTTAAAAGCTAATAGCAAGACACCGAAGATTCTCAAAAATCGTAAAGAGACCATCGGTGTAAGAATCATTGATAATAACATCATCGATGCACTCGTGCGAGGTTTGGGTCGCCCCATTCTCACCGCGAGCCTTAAGAATGACGATGAAGTTATGGAGTACTTCACCGACCCTATCGACATTCACGATGACTTCGGTAAGCTGGTCGATGCCGTAATCGACGGGGGCATAGGTGGCAATGAACCCTCTACCATCATCGATTGCACCGGCCGAGAGCCTATCCTTCAGCGACAAGGGGTAGGGGAGTTGCGGTAAAAATCCATCCTGTCCGATTACTTGCCAAAGTCAACTTTCTTTAGCCCGTCAAATTTAGCGGAGTATATTTGCGCGCGAAACTTATACTCATGCGCCAATTTTTATTCCTTTTAGTTTTTAGTATTTCTGTAGGAGTCAATGCACAATCTGGTACCGTCAGAGGCTCGGTTGTCGATAAAGAGACGGGCGACCCGATCTCCTTTGGCACCGTCAAAATACTCGACACCGACCGGGGCGAGAACACGGATATAGACGGTTTCTTCAACTTTGCCGACCTGGCCGCTGGCACATATACCCTAGAAGCTACTTACATAGGTTATGAAACCGCCCGCAAAACCGTAAAGCTGGATGAAGGAGATATCGAATTTGTGCGCATCGAGCTATCGGACGAAGAAGGGGTGGATCTTAATGTTGTAGACATCAGCGCAAGGCGTGAGCAGGCGCGTTCGGACGTACAAATCTCGAAAGTCACCGTTACGACTCGCGATATCCAGGCACTTCCCGCTACGGGCGGTGAGCCAGATATAGCCCAATATTTGAGTGTACTACCCGGTGTAATCAGCACGGGTGATCAGGGTGGACAGCTATTCATCAGAGGTGGTAGCCCGATTCAGAACAAAGTGATTTTGGATGGCATGACCATTTATAATCCTTTTCACTCCATCGGTTTGTTTTCGGTATTTGAGACCGAAGCCATCAAGTCGGTCGATGTCTATACGGGTGGTTTCAACGCGCAGTATGGCGGTCGCACTTCGGCCATCATAGACATCAATACACGTGAGGGCAACCGCACCCGGGTGGGCGGCTTGGTTTCTGCCAGCCCTTTTCAGGCCAAGGTACTCGTCGAGGGGCCGCTAAAGCCACTCGACCCCGAAACGGGCAATAGCGTCTCTTTCTTGCTTACCGGAAAACACTCTTACCTGGCCGAGACTTCCAAGCAACTCTACCAGTACGCGATTTCCGAAAACCTCTTCAATATCAGCCCTGATGCTATGCTGGCGGCCGAAGACATCGGCTTGCCTTACAACTATACCGATATTTATGGTAAGGTGAGTATTTCCAGCGGCGGCGGCTCCAAATTCGAGCTTTTCGGCTTTAGCTTCACGGATGACTTTACAGTGCCTACGGTTTCCATGCTGGACTGGTCTAATGGAGGTGGAGGTGCCAGCTTCAAGGTTGTACCACCCAACTCGAGTGTGGTCATAAACGGTACGATGGCTTATAGCGACTACCAGGTTTCGCTCTTGGAAACGAATGGCGATCCGCGCGAATCACGTATTGCCAACTACCGTGTTTTACTCAACTTCACCTACTTTGGGCGCGATCAGCAGCTCGACTATGGCATAGAGTTCAACGGTTTCAATACCGATTTTCAATTCGTGAACCCGCTTGGCATCACCACTCAGCAGGAAGATTTTACGACAGAGCTGCATGGTTTCCTCAAGTACAAGCGCAAGCTAGGTAATCTGATTATCGAGCCTGGCCTACGGGCTCAGTTCTACGCCTCTTTGAGTACACTTTCTCTAGAGCCTCGCTTGGGGGTTAAGTACAACGTGACCAACGACTTTCGTCTGAAAGCTGCCGGCGGCATCTACAGTCAAAACCTGATCAGTACCCAAAACGATCTCGATATCGTCAATTTCTTCTCCGGCTTCCTATCTGGACCAGAAGAGCAATTATTGACACCCGACCGCATGGATATCGCTGGCAATAATCTTCAGCGAGCCGTACATGGTATAGCTGGATTTGAATTAGACTTGAGCGATCGTCTGAGCGTGAACGTGGAGGCTTACTACAAAGACTTCACCCAGCTCATAGAGCTTAATCGCAACAAACTGACGACAGCTGCTCCCGATTTTATCACTTTGGTGGGTGATGCCTACGGCGGTGATATCTCTCTCGAATACCGGGGTGGTCGCCTATTCGTGGCGGGTAACTACAGCTTGGGTTGGGTAACTCGTGAAGACAATATCGAAGAGTTCTTTACCAGCTTCGACCGGCGCCACAACATCAATATATACGGAACCTTTCGATTTGGCCGGGGCAATCTCTATGAGTTTGGTGCCAGGTATAACTTCGGTTCTGCCTTTCCATTCACGCAAACCCAGGGCTTCTACACGCAGCCTAACCTGACTCAAAACCCCGTAGTGACCGACATCACCACCAGCAATGGTCAATTGGGCGTGCTACTCGCCGACGAGCGCAATGGTGGCCGACTCATAGATTTCCATCGCTTGGATCTTTCGCTTAAGCGCAAGTTTGAGTTAGGTAAATATGCACACCTCGACATTACACTGAGCGTAACCAATGCCTATAACAGAGACAACATTTTCTTCGTAGACCGCATCACTAATCAGCGCGTGGATCAGCTGCCTATACTTCCTTCATTGACCGCTGCCTATTATTGGTAAGATACACTACCCATTTTTGTCTGAAGTAATATCGAGTTAGATGGTTTCCTGATCCCAGTCTACCTTACCTACATATATCATTACGACGCCGATCAGTACCATACCCATCCTGATCAGAAAGGAGGGCAGTTGCCCTAGGTCGTATATCCATCTAAAAATGGCTAGGTCTACACCCACTAGATTTTGGGTAAGTGAGAAAAGGCCGAGTATAAAAAGCAGGAACCCAACGACGGTCAGTACAGTGGATTGGCGGCTACTCATATCGAAAGTTTTAATTGAATGTTGATCTAATCGGCTAAGCCCTCTATCTTGGGGAGACCAAAACCGCCTCTATGTCTAAAGAGTATGATCGCTCTGTACTTAACAGCATTCGCCGCAACCTGTTTTTTATTGTGGTGGCTTTGGTCAGTTTGGGCTTCTTTTATTTGATCGAAGACTACTTGATCGCTGTCTTTTGGGCGGCTGTTTTATCTATCATTTTCTATGGCCCGTATGTCTGGATAGCTAAGCGATTGGGCGTTAGACGGAGTCTGGCTGCTGCTTTGACCTCGACTATTATTTTTCTGATAGTGATCATACCCATAGGCTTACTAAGCCTGGCGCTTGTGAAACAAGGTGGTGAAGTGGTTACGGCCATCAATACCGGAGAATTGGATCTAGCTGGCATTCTCGACTATGTCAACGAGCGCATCCCGCGCCTGGAGTCTTGGCTGGCTGACAATGGCATCACAGTGGGCAATCTGCGGGTACAGCTCAGTGAAGGCGCACTATCCTTCAGCCAGGCGCTCGGCAATCGAATGATTCGATATGGAGGCAATACGATCAGTTTCTTATTGCAATTCTCTTTAATGTTGTACCTGTTATTCTTTTTCCTCAGAGATGGTAGAAAGCTGGTGCGTGCGGTCGTCAATACCATTCCTATGGGTAATGTCAGGGAGAGGGAGCTGGTCGTCCGTTTCGCATCGGTAGCACGCGCTACCTTAAAAGGGACTTTGGTTGTTGCCATTGTTCAAGGGACCATAGGTGGATTACTATTCTCCTTCGTGGGCATTCCGGCAGCTTTGCTATGGGGTGTGGCCATGACTTTTCTCGCACTATTGCCTGTAGGTGGAAGTGGCTTGGTTTGGGGTCCTGCGGCGGTTATACTTCTAATTCAAGGCCAAACCTGGCAAGGGGTTACAGTGCTTGTAGTCGGTGCGCTTATTATAGGTCTAGTGGATAATATCCTTCGGCCCATCCTGGTGGGCAGAGACACCCAAATGCCCGATTATCTGGTGCTACTTTCCACTTTAGGGGGCATCACGCTATTTGGTCTGAGTGGCTTTATCCTTGGCCCGGTGGTTGCTGCTTTATTCATCACGGTTTGGGAGATTATGGGCAATGAATATGGTGGAAAGTTATCTTGATATGGCCCTCATCAAATCCTTATTCGGCAAAACACCCCAATTCGGTACGGACTGCTTTCTGGCCGAAAACGCCACCATAATTGGCGATGTTGTCGCTGGCCATCAGTGCAGCTTTTGGTATCAAAGTGTCGTGCGTGGCGATGTGCATCAAATCAGGCTCGGCCATCGGGTCAATGTACAAGACGGCGCTATTCTCCATTGTACCTACCAAAAATTCGATCTTCAAATCGGCGATGATGTCAGTATTGGTCACCGGGCCATTGTGCATGGCTGCCACATCGGTAGCAAAGTGCTGATCGGTATGGGCGCGATCGTACTCGATGGTGCACATATTAAAGACGAGGTACTCATAGCTGCTGGTGCTGTTATCAAGGAAGGTATGGTTTGCGAGTCAGGCTATCTATATGCAGGCGTGCCCGCCAAGAAGATTAAGCTGCTTTCTGAAGAAATGCGCAGAGGGCAAATCGAGCGAATCGCTAAAGCCTACCCCAAGTACGCCGATTGGTACCAACAGGAGTAGCCACTTTCCAAGCGGTGTCAATAAAAGCTAAATATCTTGCATATTCATGTCGGCCGACGCGCTTAGCCATCCACGTTTATCCCGTGAAAATCTGCGTCCCTTTTCTCTCATGGCATGCACGCGAAGTGTGCATTTCTGTGACCATCCAAAGTGTAGTTACCCCGCATTCCGCCTGCGTTCCACAGCAACGACTAGTACAATTTCTTCGTCCAAAACCCTAAAATCCAAATCGTAATCGATCTCCAGCCCATCTTTGTGCAAACGCCCCGCCATTTGCCCCGACTGCTTAGCCGTATCTACTAAATCAACCGTTAAGTGCGCCTTGAAATCGATCTGCTTGCGCCCGTATGCCTTATACATGGCTTCCTTAGCCGACCAGATCAAATGCTGCTCGATCAGCAGCCTGTGCTCATCTTCAGGATGAAGAGTCTTTGCCTCCCGCTCGTTAATGAATTTGGGAGCAATGCGGTGTATCTTATGTACGAGTCTTTGCACGTCTACCCCACACGCACTAGGATGGGCAAAAGCAGCAGACATGCCGCTGGTGTGGCTTATGCTGATGTAGTAAGGTGAGTTTTCTAGGCGTGGCTTCCCATATTCATCTTTTACCAATGCGCCTCGGCGTTTTCTATGACTCAGTCGATGTAGTAGCAGCCGGGCTGCTAGAAACTCTAGCCGACGACCTTCGCCTTTTATCGCATTCAACTGCATAAGCTCTTCGGCATGCAACTCCAGCCGCTCCAAAAACCAACTCTCGGATTCCTTTATAGCCCACAAACCCAACTCACCAAGTGGGAAGCTATGTTCGTAAAGTGTGTGCGGCATAAAATGAAATATCTAAGTTCCGTTTGCGATAATCTACTCATTTTAATCAAAAAAAGGCACCTTCCGGGGAAGGTACCTCTCTAAGCGCTATTCGTTTTAGGATGGTACGATTTGTGCGCAATCGAATAGGGTTCTAAGGCTGGTTTCCTCAATCCTCTTATCGAGGGGAGGTATGCCCTTTATCAGAGCATGTTCATGGAATAACTTAGGTCAGGTGCCAAACAGTGTGTTAACGGGCTAGGTGTTTATAAAAGTTTCGTGGACTTGAGAAAAATGGATTCAGGTGAATAATATGGGCTTCAAGATGAAAGTATCAGGGTTTTAAGTGCGGATGACTTGAGGTGCATCTCATTGTTACGACCAAGGTATTCCCCAGGTCACTACCGCGCCACTTTCCACCCTCGATTTAAGTACTTTTTAATATGTATGGCACCGCTTTAACGGTTTTTTAGATTTAGACTTCCGCAGGTGGGATGCGTATTGCGTAAAGTGTATTGCATAAAGCGACCACAGTAATCTTTAGATCGCTGTATGTGAAACGGTGTACGTATCCCACCTGCGGAAGTCCAAAAAATTGAAGAATAAATCTCATATTCTCACTTGTTCAGCCCGCCAAAAGTTCATACCTTTGCACTCGCTTTTTCAGGAGGTAGGCCTCTGGTGAAAGAAAAGGCGTTGAACAAACGCGAAAAAAGTTAAAAAAGCGTATGCCTACTATTAATCAATTAGTGCGTAAAGGACGCAAGCAGATCACGACGTCTAGCAAGTCCAGAGCACTCGATTCTTGCCCCCAGAAGCGGGGTGTTTGCACGCGTGTCTATACGACTACGCCCAAGAAGCCGAACTCGGCCCTTCGTAAGGTCGCTAAGGTTCGTCTCACTAATGGTATCGAGGTGATCGCCTACATCCCGGGTGAGGGCCACAACTTGCAGGAACACTCCATCGTACTTATCCGAGGTGGTCGTGTAAAGGACTTGCCTGGTGTGCGTTACACCATTGTACGTGGTGCACTCGACACGGCCGGTGTAGCTGATCGCAAGCAAGGCCGTTCTAAGTACGGTGCCAAAAGACCTAAAAAGTAAAGACAAGGCGTGCCTTGTCTACTTAATCAAGGCATTGCGCAAAGTATCTCAACATGCGTAAAAGAAAACCAAAAGTACGGGTACTCGCTCCAGATCCACGTTATGGTGATCCAATGGTAACCCAATTTGTCAATAACCTCATGCTACAGGGCAAGAAGAGCACTGCTTTCAAAGTGTTCTACGATGCGATGGACCTCATCGCCGAACGCAACCAGGAGGTTGGCCCGCACGAGGTTTGGAAAAAGGCTGTCGATAATGCGATGCCCGCCGTAGAGGTGCGTTCGCGTCGTATCGGTGGTGCGACCTTCCAAATCCCAACAGAAATACGCGCCAAGCGCAAACTCAGCATCGGCATGAAGTGGCTCATCAAATTTGCCCGCCAGCGTAGCGGCAAAGGCATGGCCGAAAAGCTGGCTAACGAGCTCATGGCCGCAAGCCGCGGCGAGGGTGGTGCCGTAAAGCGCAAAGAAGACACCCACAAAATGGCAGAATCTAACCGAGCCTTCGCTCACTACGGACGATAGATCGGTAAAGACCCAAAAGACCCCTCTCAACCTCAAGTAAAGACGCAAAATTTTGCGTCTCAATCAGAAGAAAAATGGCAAAGGATCTCAAATACTTACGAAACATCGGCATCGCTGCTCACATCGATGCGGGTAAGACAACTACTACCGAGCGTATTCTCTACTACACGGGTCTGAGTCACAAGATCGGTGAGGTACACGACGGTGCTGCTACCATGGACTGGATGGAGCAGGAGCAGGAACGCGGTATCACCATCACGTCTGCTGCTACCCAGACTACCTGGAAGTGGCAAGACAAAGAATATACCTTCAACATCATCGACACACCGGGTCACGTAGATTTCACCGTAGAGGTGAATCGCTCTTTGCGTGTACTCGACGGTTTGGTGTTCTTGTTCTGCGCCGTATCGGGTGTAGAGCCTCAGTCAGAGACCAACTGGCGTCTGGCCAACAATTATAGCGTACCTCGTATCGGCTTCGTCAATAAGATGGACCGCTCCGGTGCCAACTTCTTCGAGGTCGTTAAGGATGTAGAGGAGAAACTTGGTTCTAAGGCCGTGCCTCTTCAGATTCCCATTGGTGCCGAAGAGAACTTCAAAGGTGTAGTCGACCTCGTGACCATGCAGGCCATCGTGTGGAACGAGAACGACATGGGTATGACCTTCGAGGTTATAGAAATGCCAGAAGACCTGGTAGACACAGCTGCCGAGTATCGCGAAAAGCTGCTCGAAGCCGTCGCCGAATACGACGAAAGCCTACTCGAAAAGTACTTCGACGATCCCGACAGCATCACCGTACCTGAAGTACGCGCAGCTGTCCGCGATGCGGTCATGGATGCTGCCTTCGTACCTATGATGTGTGGTTCTGCCTTTAAGAATAAGGGAGTACAGGCCGTACTCGATGCCGTATGCCAATTCCTGCCATCTCCACTAGACGTTCCTCCGGTAGAAGGTACGCTTCCTGGTGAGGAGCCAGGCGAAGGTGCTGCTCAGGTCCGCAAGGCTTCTGTCGAGGATCCATTTGCCGCTCTGGCATTTAAGATTGCTACAGATCCATATGTAGGTCGTTTGGCCTTCATGCGCGTCTACTCTGGTGCACTCGATGGTGGTAGTTACGTACTCAACACCCGGTCTGGCAAGAAAGAGCGCATCAGCCGCCTCTATCAGATGCACGCCAACAAGCAGCAGCAGATCGATCGCGTAGAAGCTGGTGACATTGTAGCCGCAGTCGGTTTCAAGCAAATTCACACTGGTGATACGCTTTGCGATCTGGATAACCCGATCGTACTGGAATCCATGGTATTCCCCGATCCGGTTATCGGTGTAGCTGTAGAGCCCAAGACACAAAAAGACCTGGAGAAGCTGGGTATGGCCCTCAATAAGTTGGCCGAAGAAGACCCGACTTTCCAAGTCAAGTACAATGACGAAACCAACCAAACCGTCATCAGCGGTATGGGTGAACTCCACCTGGAGATTATCATCGATCGCCTGAAGCGCGAATTCAAGGTAGAAGCCAACGTAGGTGAGCCACAAGTGAACTACAAAGAGGCACTGGTCTCTACGGTCAGCCACCGCGAGCGCCTCAAGAAGCAAACGGGTGGTTCTGGTCTCTTCGCCGATATGGAATTCGAGATTGGCCCAGCCGATCAGGAGTTCCTCGATAGCGATGACTTCAAGAACGGCAAAGAGCAGCTTCAGTTCCAGTGGGACATTGTCGGTGGTTCTATCGACAAGAACTACCAGAAGCCGATCAAAGATGGTTTCACGTCTATGATGAAGAATGGTATTCTGGCCGGCTACAACATCGACTCCATGAAGGTACGCGTGTATGACGGTAGTATGCACGCGGTCGACTCTAAGCCAATCGCTTTTGAGCTTTGTGCCAAGGAGGGCTTCAAGGCAGCCGTGCCTCAGACCAAACCACAGCTCCTGGAGCCTATCATGAAGTTGCAGATTATTACTCCTGAAGAGTATGTCGGTAACGTAATCGGTGATTTGAACCGCCGTCGCGGTCTGCCGAAAGGTCAGGAAGTCATCACTGGTGGTGCAGTTCGAATCGATGCCGATGTGCCATTGTCGACCATGTTCGGTTATGTAACCGACTTGCGTACGATCACATCCGGCCGCGCGAACTCGACCATGGAGTTCAGCCACTACGAGGCTGCACCCCAAGGTATCGCCAAGGAGATCATTGAAAAAGCTAAAGGCGTTCCCGCCTAATAATTAAAACATAAGCTATCTGTCGCTCAGTGGCAGATAGCTTATACAATATCTAATGGTATGAATCAGCAGAAAATACGTATCAAGCTGCGTTCTTACGATCACAATCTGGTAGACAAGTCTACAGAAAAGATCGTAAAAACGGTCAAGAGCAATGGTGCGGTGGTAACTGGCCCGATTCCGCTGCCCACGGAAAAGAATATTTATACGGTGCTACGTTCACCGCACGTAAATAAGAAGTCCCGCGAGCAGTTTCAGTTGCGCACCCACAAGCGTCTGATCGAAATCTACACCCCCAATCAAAAGACAGTCGATGCACTGTCTAAGCTCGAACTACCGAGCGGTGTGGATATTCAGGTGAAATTGACTTAATGGCTTGTGGATGTCTCAAAACGCTTTCGTTTTGAGCTAGCCAAAAAAGGGTTTTCTGCGAGGATGAGTTGCAGGAATATTCTTTTTTGACTGGCGAATAAATCCGAAAGACTTATGAGGCAGTTTTCAAGCATCATCAAATTATATGTCTTCGTTTAGCCCATGAGGCTATTCAAAGACTGAATATCGGCGAGAAGCATTCAAGCCGATCCAAAAAATAAAACCGATGAACGGACTTATAGGTAAAAAAGTCGGTATGACCAGCATCTACGACGACCAGGGTCGCAACGTAGCATGCACGGTTATTGAGGCGGGTCCATGTGTCGTTACACAGGTGAAGACCGAGGACAGCGACCAGTATAATGCGCTTCAATTGGCCTTTGGCGAAGCCAAAGCCAAGAACACAACAAAGGCCATGCAATGCCATTTCAAGAAAGCAGGTGCGGATGCTCTTCGCCAGGTCGTCGAGTTTCGCGATGCGACCATCGAAAAGGCGCTGGGCGAAACGGTCACCGTCGAAGAGGTGTTCGAAGAAGGCGACATCGTAAACGCCATTGGCACCAGCAAGGGTAAAGGCTTTCAGGGTGTGGTCAAGCGACACAACTTCCGGGGTGTAAATGACGCAACACACGGTCAGCACAACCGCCAGCGTGCACCGGGTTCTATCGGTGCAGCTTCTTACCCCGCCCGCGTATTCAAAGGGATGCGCATGGCGGGTCGCGATGGCGGTACTCGTGTGAAGATCACCAATTTGGAAGTGCTCAAGATATTCCCGGAGCGCAACTTGATCCTGATTAAAGGAGCAGTGCCGGGTCACAAGGGCGGTTACGTAATCATCGAAAAATAAACAGGCCCGTAGAGCTATTTGATAGCTCGCGGTAAAATCAACAAGCATGAAACTCGAAGTATTCAACGCATCGGGAGCCGGCACGGGCCGAGAGGTAGAATTGCCGGAGAGCATCTTTGGTATCGAGCCCAACGAGCACGCGGTATATCTCGCCGTAAAAGCACACTTGGCCAACAAGCGCCAGGGTACGCATAAAGCGAAAGAGCGTGGTGAAGTAGCTGGTTCTACCAAAAAGCTGCACCGCCAGAAAGGTACCGGCGGTAGCCGTAAAGGCGACATCAAAAATCCCATCTTCCGTGGGGGTGGTCGCATCTTCGGTCCGCGTCCGCGCAACTATCGTCAGCGTCTAAACAAAAAGGTGGCTCGCTTGGCACGTGCCAGCGTATTGACTTCCAGGCTCAACGATGGTGCCATCAAGGTGGTGGAAAACCTGAGCTTCGACGCGCCACGCACCAAGGAGTATATCAACTTCTTGAACGGCTTTGAGCTACAAAACGATAAGGTACTACTCGTCACAGGCGAGTATGACCAAAACGTCTACCTCAGCAGCCGCAACTTGCCAAAGGCGAAAGTAACGGCCGTGAGCGAACTGTCTACCTACGACCTCATGAACGCCACGACCATTCTTTTCGCCGAAGGAGCTATCGAAAAACTCAAAGAAACCTTCGCCTAAGCAGGGTAGGGCAGTAACGCTCATCTTGCTAAGAAAGAACCAACCATGAAGACAATCATTATCAAACCCCTGGTTTCGGAAAAGGCGGAGATTCTTTCAGAAGCTCGCCAGCAGTACACCTTTATCGTAGACAAGGGTGCAAACAAGATCGAGATCGGCCAAGCCGTAGCCGAAAGGTATGGCGTGCAGGTGGTCGCTGTAAACACAGCCATCATGCCGAGCAAATCAAAGAACAGAACGACTAAATCGGGTCTGATCAGAGGCCGTGTACCGTCTTATAAAAAGGCGATCGTAACACTGGCCGAAGGTGATGAGCTCGATATATTCGACGACATGTAAGTATTTATTTGTACTTCCGCAGGTCGGGATCTTTTCCACCTGCGGAAGTCTAAATAGTACTACTCAACATTCGGTGTGGAACTGCTATTGAAAAAAGTTCGACGACAGCAGGCTCCGAAATCGATAACCAATAACAATCGAACAAATGCCAATTAAAAAATTCAAGCCCGTAACGCCCGGTACGCGAACTCGCGTAGGGAATAAGTTTGCGGAGCTTACAACCGACAAGCCGGAGAAGAGCTTGCTGGCCCCGATGAAAAAGTCGGGCGGCCGCAACAAGACCGGTAAAATGACCGTCCGCCAGCGCGGTGGTGGCCACAAGCGTCGTTACCGGATCATCGACTTCCGTCGCGACCACGATGGCGTACAAGCTACCGTTAAGTCTATCGAGTACGATCCCAACCGCACGGCCTTTATCGCCCTGTTGGAGTATACGGATGGTAAGAAGACTTACATCATTGCACCGCAAGGACTGAAGGTGGGCGACACCATCGTTTCAGGTAAGACAGCCACGCCGACTGTGGGTAACACCATGTTCCTGGCTGATATTCCACTGGGTGCGACTATTCACGCTATCGAGTTGCAGCCTGGCAAAGGAGCTGCACTAGCGCGTTCTGCCGGAACTAACGGCGTACTTATGGGCCGCGAAGGTCGCTACGCTTCGGTTCGCCTTCCATCTGGTGAGGTTCGCCGTATTCTGGTGACTTGCCGGGCTACCATCGGTGTAACTTCTAACCCCGACCACAGTTTGACGGTATTCGGAAAGGCCGGCCGCAAGCGCTGGATCGGTCGCCGCCCACGCGTGCGTGGTGTAGCCATGAACCCGGTCGATCACCCCATGGGTGGTGGCGAAGGTCGCGCATCTGGTGGTCACCCACGTAGCCGCACCGGCATCATGGCTAAAGGCCAAAAGACTCGTAAACGCAACAAAGCGAGTGATAAACTCATTATTAGCCGTCGTAAGACCAAGAATAAGAAATAAGATATGGCACGTTCACTAAAGAAAGGTCCCTACGTATTTCACAAGTTATACGATAAGGTTGTAGCCGCGCAAGAGTCCGGCCGCAAGAATATGATCAAGACTTGGTCTCGTTCGTCTATGATCGTACCCGACATGGTCGGTCTGACCATAGCCGTACACAACGGTAAGACTCACATTCCGGTATACGTTACCGAAAACATGGTTGGTCATAAGTTGGGCGAATTCGCCCCAACCCGTACCTTCAAAGGCCACAGTGGCAACCGCAAGAAGTAATCATCATGGAAGCAGTAGCCAAACTAAATAGTATCCCCATGTCGGCGCGCAAGATGCGTCTCGTCGCCGACCTGGTAAGAGGAAAAAGCGTCGGGGAAGCCCTGACGATACTCAAGCACAGCAAGCAGGAAGCCACCTACTGGATCGAAAAGAATCTGGTATCGGCCATTGCCAACTGGGAAAACAAGCTCAACAACATGGAGAGTGCCGACGATTTTGATCTGGTGATCAGTGAGATATTCGTCGACCAAGGTGCTCAGTTGAAGCGTTTCCGTCCGGCTCCTCAGGGTCGTGCGCACCGCATCCGCAAGCACAGCTGCCACATTACAATCAAAGTCAATAACCTCAAGGAGCTACCCGAAGCGGCAGCTGCTGAAGAGGAAGTCGAAACCATCGAAGAATAAATAAGTCATGGGTCAAAAAACAAATCCAATCGGCAATAGACTCGGCTACATTCGTGGCTGGGATTCCAACTGGTTCGCCGACAAAGACTACGGGCAAAAGGTGGTCGAAGACGAAAAGCTGCGCAACTACCTGAATACGCGTATCCAGAAAGGTGGCATTGCTCGCATCATCATTGAGCGCACCCTAAAGCGGATTACGGTAACTATCCATACCAGCCGTCCGGGCATTATCATCGGCAAGGGTGGTAAGGAGATCGATCAGATTCGTGAGGAGCTACGCCGCATTACGGATAAGGAAGTTCAGATCAACATCATCGAGATTCGCAAGCCGGAATTGGATGCCAACATCGTTGCTGAATCCATCGCTAAGCAGCTCGAAGCGCGTATCAACTATCGCCGTGCGATCAAGATGGCGATTGCTTCTACTATGCGTGCAGGTGCCGAAGGCATTAAGGTTCGTATTGCAGGCCGACTGAATGGTTCTGACATGAGTCGCAACGAAGAGTTTAAGGAAGGACGCACACCACTGCACACCTTCCGCGCCGATATCGACTACTCCAATAAGGAAGCCCAAACCGTTTACGGTAAGATCGGCATCAAGGTGTGGTTGTGCAAAGGCGAGGTACTCGGAAAGCGCGACCTCAATCCCAACGCTGGCCTAGTCAGCAAGGGCGATCGCGGTGGCCGTGGTGGTCGTAGTGGAGGAAGAGGTGGCCGTGGCGGGCGCCGCAGAAGGGATTAAATTTTTTCGCGGCGAAGCCGCGAAAAAATAATACTTCATTTATGCGAGGCGAGCACAAAAAACGTGCTCGCCTCGTTTGTCTTTTAATGCGCAAAGTCGTACCTTTGCCCCGCTCTAAGCGAGACGGTCCAGATGACCAGCTTTAACCACTACCCAAAGGCACGTTGAAGCCCAAAAAATTGCTAGCATGTTACAGCCCAAAAGAACGAAATACCGTAAGCAGCAGAAACTCCGTAACCGGGGTTTGGCTCAGCGTGGAAACCGAGTGGCTTTCGGCACTTTCGGACTAAAAAGCCTAGATAATGGTCGGATTACAAACCGACAGATCGAGGCCGCACGTATCGCCATGACGCGCTATATGAAGCGTGAAGGAAAAGTGTGGATTCGTATTTTCCCAGATAAGCCCATTACCAGTAAGCCCCTCGAAGTACGTATGGGTAAGGGTAAGGGAGCACTTGATTATTGGGTAGCTAACGTGCAGCCGGGGCGCATCATGTTCGAAATCGACGGTGTCTCAAAGGAAGTAGCTGAAGAGTCTCTCCGCCTCGCCGCACAAAAACTACCGGTATTGACCAAGATCGTCACTAGACCGGATTTTCAGGGTTAAACCTGCGGAAGTGTAAAAATAAAAGACCGCCTGCTTGCAGCGCGGCAATACTTTTTAGAGGCTCAAGAGAATGTGTCATCTATCGTAAAGCCGCAAAATTTTGCGGCTCCGTAGAACGGCACAAGATCATGGGTCGAAAACCAAAGCAAAATGGCTAAAAAAGCAACCAACGAATTGCAAGCCTTAGCCGACGAGGAGCTCCAGAACCAACTGGAGGAATCTGTCGAGGCCTATGCAAAAATGCGCTACGAGCACCAGGTCACTCCGATGGAGCGTCCGGGTGAGCTCAAGATAGCTCGCCGCAACATTGCGCGCATGCACACCGAAGTTCGTCGCCGTGAGCTCGAAGCAGCAGGTGAGGAGGTACACGCTAAGCGTGATCGGATTCGCAATCGTCGTCGCAACGCCAAAAAGTAATTTGTAATGAATACTGAAGAAAAAAACACACCAGCCGAGGAAGCTGCAGCTACTAATAAAGAAGTGCAGCCAACCGAGCAGGTAGAAGAAACGACAGTAGCGGAAGAGACGCCTGAAGTTGCAGAAGAGTCTGTCGTAGCCGAAGAGCCAGTGGCAGAAGTAGAAGAATCTACTGCTGAGGAGCCCGAAGTCGAGGAAGAGGTTGCCCAGGTAGAGGAAGCCACGCCCATGGTCGTGATGATGACCGATACAGATGAGGAGGCAGCACCCAAAGGCCGTAACATGCGCAAGACGCGTATTGGTCTAGTCGTTTCCGATAAGATGGACAAGACAATCGCTGTTTCAGTTGAGCGTCGTCTTCAGCACCCGATCTACGGTAAGTACGTCAAGAAGTCGAAGAAGTTCATCGCGCACGACGAGAAGAACGAATGCGGTATAGGCGACACGGTAAGAATTATGGAAACCCGGCCAATGAGCAGGCGCAAGCGCTGGCGTTTGGTTCAAATCATCGAAAAAGCGAAGTAAGTCGTTTGGGTTGACTCAGGTTGGCCAGCGATTCAAAAGATAATTTACCATGATCCAACAAGAATCTCGACTTCGCGTAGCTGATAATAGTGGTGCCAAAGAGGTACTCTGTATCCGCGTATTAGGTGGCTCCAAGCGTCGCTATGCCGGCATCGGCGATCAGATCGTCGTGACTGTAAAGGATGCCTCTCCTGGTGGCAACATCAAGAAAGGTCAGGTATCCAAAGCTGTAGTCGTGCGCACGCGCAAAGAGGTACGCCGCAAAGATGGTTCCTATATCCGTTTCGACGATAACGCGGTCGTATTGCTCAATGCCAATGAGGAGCCTAGAGGTACCCGTATCTTCGGCCCTGTAGCCCGCGAACTTCGCGAGCGCGAATACATGAAAATCGTTTCACTAGCACCCGAGGTACTGTAAAGACGCAAAATATTGCGTCTCCCACTACAGTGTAAATCGCAAAGTTTTGCGTCTCCCACTACAGTGTAAATCGCAAAACTTTGCGTCTCCATAAATAAGAGACTATGGCAAACAAAACATACAAAGACAAACAAAAGCGCTTCGCGCCCAAGCTTAAGATCAAAGCCGGGGACTCGGTCGTTGTGATTGCAGGGGCTAGTAAGGGTGATGAGGTCTACGAAGTACTAGAAGTCTTTCCAAAGACCAACCGTGCCATTGTAGAAGGTGTGAACATTCGCAAGAAGCACGTTCGCCCCTCTGAGAATGACCAAGGTGGTATCGTAGAGCGTCCTGCTTCTATCCACCTGAGCAACCTGATGCTGGTCGACCCACAATCGGGTGAGCCCACTCGCGTTGGTCGCCGCCGCAACGAAGACGGTAAGATCGAACGCTATTCTAAGAAAACCGGAAATACCCTCGCGTAATGTCTTATACACCACGACTCCAGAAGAAATACCACGAAGAGGTTCGTCCTGCATTGCGCGAGCAATTTGCATACAAAAGCAGTATGGAGATTCCTCGTCTAGAGAAGATTTGCATCAACCAGGGTGTAGGTCTGGCTACCCAAGACAAGAAGCTCGCTGAAAATGCCCTTAAAGAACTTACCATCGTAGCTGGTCAAAAAGCGGTGCCTACCAAGGCGCGGAAATCGGTCTCTAACTTTAAGTTGAGAGACGGTATGACCATCGGTGCCAAAGTTACTCTCCGCCGTGAGCGCATGTACGAGTTTCTTGATCGTTTGATCTCTATTGCGCTGCCACGTGTACGCGACTTTAGAGGGATCAACGACAAGAGCTTCGATGGCCGTGGCAACTACTCGATGGGAGTGACTGAACAGATCATCTTCCCTGAGTTAAGCCTCGACGATGTATCTAAGATAACAGGCTACGACATCACATTCGTAACCAGCGCAAACACCGACGCCGAAGCCTTGGCTCTGCTCAAAGCACTAGGCATGCCCTTCAAAAACCAACAATAAAGACGCCTGTATGTAAACGGTAAAGACGCAAAATTTTGCGTCTCCCAAAACGCAAAACCTTGCGTCTCAGCCGTACAAGAAAACGGAAAAGTCAAAATAAAAGAACCATGGCAAGAAAATCCTTAATAGCCCGCGAACGCAAGCGCGAAAAGCTGGTAGCCAAGTACGCCGATCTGCGCAAGCAGCTCAAGGCTGAAGGCCGCTGGGATGAGCTAGATAAGCTGCCACGCAACTCCAACCCGATTCGCCTGCACAACCGCTGCGGCCTGACTGGTCGTCCGAAAGGATACATGCGCAAATTTGGTATTTGCCGTGTGAAGTTCCGCGAGATGGCGTTGGATGGAAAGATTCCCGGGGTGCGCAAAGCATCTTGGTAGAAGGTACACGGTACTGGGTAAAAGGTAAACATCGCGGATACCTAGGTACCCTTCCTTACCGAATACCTTGTACCAAATACCTAATACCCCGTACCATTAATAACAGCTCTCGTGGTTCACGACTTCAATAGGTCGCGAATACCCTGGAGCGCAATAAAAAAGAAAATGGCAGTAACTGATCCTATTGCTGATTATTTGACACGCATTCGGAACGCCCAACAGGCGGGCCATCGCGTGGTTACCATTCCAGCTTCTAAGCTGAAAAAGAGCATGACCGAGATCTTGTACGATCAAGGGTATATCCTCAAATACAAATTCGAAGATGGTGTAGGTGCCGGTAAGCAAGGTGCTATTTCTATTGCCATCAAGTACGACAAGCAGACCAAGCAGCCGGTCATACGCAAGCTAGAGCGCGTATCTAAGCCGGGTCTTCGTCGCTATGTGAAGGCAGAAGCTATGCCACGAGTTATCAATGGCTTGGGAATAGCCATCGTTTCTACCTCGAAAGGACTGATGACAGGTAAGCAGGCACGCCGAGAAAATGTAGGGGGTGAAGTATTGGCTTACGTCTACTAAATCGATAGCAGAAACCGCTCAAAAAATAAGTGTCCGCAGCGGCACAACAAACAAAGAGAACCATGTCTCGAATAGGTAAAAATCCAATCAGCATTCCTTCCGGTGTCAGCATAGACATTAGCAAGGGTAATCTGGTGACTGTAAAAGGTCCAAAAGGCGAGTTGATGCAGCAGTGCGATCCCGATCTGGGTTTCGATATGGAAGACGGCACATTGACCGTTACTCGCCCGCGCGACACTAAGCGCCTGCGCTCCATGCATGGCCTGTATCGCTCACTGATCGATAACATGATCGTAGGCGTGAGCGAAGGCTATGAGATCAAGCTCGAAGTAGTAGGTGTAGGTTATCGTGCTGAAAACAAAGGTCAGCTTTTGATTTTAACGCTTGGCTTCTCTCACCCCGTATATTTCTACGTGCCCGGTGATGTTGAAGTGATTACGGAGACCCAAAAAGGTCAGCCACCGCTAATTACACTCAAGAGCACCGACAAGCAACTGATCGGTCAGGTTGCCGCCAAGATTCGCAAGCTGCGCAAGCCAGAGCCTTACAAAGGCAAAGGTATTCGCTTCCAGGGCGAGCAGATTCGTCGCAAAGCAGGTAAAACCGCCAGTAAATAAAAGAACAAATAGACTTTGGGTCTCGGAAACCCTGGATGTCTTCATCTTCGATTCGAGTACACTAAGGTTGTCAAATCGCCAATTATGCAACTCACAAAGGCAAAGCGCAGAAAGCGAATTCACCGCCGGATCAGAAAGAAAGTCTCTGGTACGGCACAGCGTCCGCGCTTGAGCATCTTTCGCTCAAACAAGTTCATCTATGCACAGCTTGTAGATGACACTAGTGGTAAGACGCTTGTCCAGGCTTCCAGCTACGAGGCAGCAATCGCCAATGAAGGCACCAAGTCTGACCAGTCTAAAGAAGTCGGAAAGCTACTTGCCGAAAGAGCAAAAGCCGCCAGTATCGACAACGTAGTCTTCGATAGAGGTGGTTATCTATATCACGGTCGGGTCAAGTCTCTTGCAGACGGTGCTCGCGAAGGTGGTCTTCAACTCTAAAAAATCAATACGACAATGGCAAAGAGAGAAAACAGTCGCGGCGGACGTCGTAATGATCGTCGAGGCCAAAACGCGGATCAGGATCCGGAATTGAAAGATAAAATGGTTGCCCTCAACCGGGTAGCCAAAGTGACCAAAGGCGGTCGTACCTTCAGCTTCGCGGCGGTAGTCGTAGTAGGTGACGGTAAGGGCAAAGTCGGTCATGGTCTGGGTAAAGCCCGCGATGTGAGCGAAGCCATCCAAAAGGCCAACGATCTGGCGCGCAAGAGCATGATTAAAGTGCCCATTCACAATGGCACTATCCCACACGAGCAGCTGGGTAAGTACGGTGCCGGAAAAGTGCTGATCAAGCCAGCTAGCGATGGTACGGGTGTTATAGCCGGTGGTGCTATGCGCGCCGTGCTGGAAATTGCAGGCGTACAGAACGTACTCGCCAAGTCTCAGGGATCGTCTAACCCACACAATGTGGTCAAGGCGACCATCGATGCCCTTAAGAAGTTGCGCAGCCCCCAAGCTGTAGCTGCTCAACGAGGTATTTCACTCGAAAAACTGTTTGAAGGCTAATAGCCGCCAAGCTCAAATACACCTCAAAAATGGCAAAGATTAAGATCACACAAGTCAGGAGTGTCATTGACCGCTCCAAGAAGCAGAAAGCCACCATGCAGGCACTGGGCTTGCGCAAAATGCACCACTCGGTAGAGCACGAATCTACCCCCCAAATATTGGGCATGGTCGCCAAGGTCAGTCACCTCGTAAAAGTAGAAGAAGCCTAACAGAATATTTGCGATCTTTGTGATCCCGAATTTGGAAGGCTCCAAAAAATATTTCCATGAAACTGCATTCACTCAAACCTGCATCCGGCTCAAACAAGAAGGGCAAGCGGATCGCTCGTGGCCAGGGTTCTGGTCGTGGCGGCACCTCTACTCGTGGCCACAAGGGTGCGAAGTCTCGCTCGGGCTACAGCCGCAAGCGCGCATTCGAGGGTGGTCAGATGCCCCTTCAAATGCGTTTGCCTAAGCGTGGATTCAACAGCCCCAACCGCGTTGAGTACGTAGGTCTCAATCTTGGTCGTATCGAAGCCATAGTCGAAAAGCATGGCCTGGAAACTATCTCTCCAGATACCCTGCTCGGTGCTGGCATCATTCGCAAGAACGACCTGGTCAAGATTTTAGCTGGCGGTGAGTTGAAGAGTTCGCTCACGATTACAGCCCACGCTGCCTCCGCTTCTGCCAAAGAAGCCGTGGAAAAGGCTGGCGGTAGCATCACCATCCTTTAAAATTCCCTGATCATGCGACTATTTAAAGTACTTGGGAATATTTGGAAGATCGACGAGCTACGCACGCGCATCCTCTTTACTTTGGCGCTAATAGCCGTATTCCGTTTAGGAACCTTCATCGCACTACCAGGTGTAGATACCAAAGCATTAGCTGATGGGTTTGGTGGAGGCGGTGCAGATGACCTCCTGGGACTGCTCAATATGTTTACGGGCGGTGCTTTTGCCAATGCTTCTATCATGGCCTTAGGCATCATGCCCTATATCACTGCTAGTATCATCGTGCAGCTGCTGGGTTTTGCCGTACCGTATTTCCAGAAGTTACAGAAAAAAGAAGGTGAATCTGGTCGTCGTAAATTAACTCAGATCACTCGCTTGCTGACTTTATTGATTACACTCGTACAGGGTGCAGGTTATTTGGCTTACATCAAAGCCAACGGCGGTCAGAGTGACATGGTCAATGACTTCCTATTCTGGGCAACAGGCATTATCGTATTATCAACCGGCACTATATTTGCCATGTGGCTCGGTGAGCGCATTACGGACCGCGGTGTCGGTAATGGTGTTTCCTTACTGATCACAGTGGGCATCATAGTTGGTTTGCCACAAGCGTTTCTCGTTGAGGTCACCTCTAATCTGAATAGCCTACTCATCTTGGTATTGGAAATGGTTGGTTTTTTCCTGGTTACCATGGCTACAGTTGCCGTCGTTACAGGTATCCGGCGAATTCCCATCAAGTTTGCCAAGCGAATGGTAGGGCGCGGTACAGGCCAGTTGCCTGCTCAGGGCTCTCGCGATTTCATTCCATTGAAAGTAAATGCATCTGGTGTCATGCCGATCATCTTTGCTCAAGCCTTGATGTTCTTACCTGCACAGATTTTTGCTTTCGCTGGTACAGAAGGCTCGCCAACCGCTCAGGCATTCAGCGACTTCTTCTCGCTGCCTTATAATATCGTCTATTTCTTCCTGGTCGTAGCGTTCACTTATGTCTATACGGCATTGACTGTTCGCCCCGATCAGTACAGTGAGTACCTTCGCCGTCAGAATGCATTCATTCCCGGCATCAAGGGCGGTACACCAACTGAAGAATATATCGATGCGATCACTTCGCGTATCACGCTTCCTGGTTCTATCATCCTTGGTTTTATTGCCATTTTGCCAGCCATCGTGGTGTATTTCGGTGTATCGCCATCATTCGCGCTATTCTTTGGAGGTACTTCACTGCTCATCATGGTCGGTGTTGTACTCGATACCCTTCAGCAGATCGAGAGCTACTTACTTATGGCTCGCTATGACGGCTTGGTCAAAGAAGGCAAAATACAAGGGCGCACAGGCGGCAGTCGCATGCAGAGCCTGGGTGCTGATTTCTAGTTAGACCTGAGCCCAAAGACTATATTAGACCGGCAGGAGCACTCGTTCTTGCCGGTTTTATTTTTTAAGACTTCCGCAGGTGGAAGCCGTACAGCGTTTTCGTATTGCGTATAGCGATCACTCCAAAATAAGCTGATCGCTATACGCTGTACGGTCTACGCAATACTTTTTCACCAAACGAAAATTGGGAAAGCTTGTTAATAGACCGAGTTCCCTGACAATCACCAGATGGTAAGAAAGAAGAAGAGAAAAATCATTTTGAAAACGCCCGAAGAGATCGAGCTGATCCGCGAGGCATGTCTATTGGTATGCAAGGTGCTGACCTATGTAGCTGGTGAGCTTCGTCCGGGCCTGAGTGGTGATGTGATCGACAAAGCCGCAGAAGAAATGATCAGAGATCATGGCGCGGTTCCAGGCTTTAAAGGACTGTACGGATGCCCTTCTACCCTGCTGGTTTCGAGAAATGAGCAAGTCGTACACGGGCTGCCGACCAAAGAACAGGTCTTTCAGGATGGAGATATCCTCTCCATCGATTGCGGTACGTACATGAACGAATTCTATGGCGATGCAGCCTACACTTTCTGCGTGGGAGATGTGGACGAAGCTACCATGACGCTCTGCCGAAAGACCAAGCAGGCACTGTATTTGGGAATCGATCAAGCCAGAGCCGGTAGGCGAGTGGGGGATATCAGTTATGCGGTGCAGCGTTACTGCGAGCGCCAAAATGGTTATGGTGTCGTACGCGAGCTAGTTGGTCATGGGGTTGGTAAGTCCTTGCATGAAGCACCCGATGTGGCCAATTTCGGTCGCCGTGGAAATGGTCCCCGACTTCAGGAAGGACTCGTAATCGCCATCGAGCCTATGATCAATCTCGGCCGCCGCGCCGTGGCTACCAAGCCCGATGGGTGGACAATCGTGAGCCGCGATGGCAAACCCAGCGCTCACTACGAGCACTCCGTAGCCATCACCGCCGACGGCCCCGCCGACCTGATGTCAGACCATCGGCCCATCGAAGCCGCTATTCTCAAGAACCCCAATTTGAAAGAAGTGGTCTTTATCGATCCTGAGATGGAGGCGAGGTATCAGCCACTAAGCGCAACGGTTTAAAAAATACCGCCTGTAGCGGCATTTTTTAAACAAAACCAGACTTGTTATTCCCATCGAAAATACGTACCTTTGCCGTCCGAAATTTCGAGCATGCCAAAACAGGATCTGATTAAGCAAGATGGAGTGATTGTTGAAGCCATGGCGAACGCTAAATTCCGCGTACGTCTGGAGAACGACCACGAAGTACTTGCGACTATAAATGGTAAGATGCGGATGCACTACATCAAAATCTTACCCGGTGATAAGGTGGCCGTTGAGATCAGCCCATACGATCTCAGCCGTGGTCGCATAACCTATCGCTACAAGTAGATCGCAAGGCATTTTGCCGCTAATCAACTAAATGTATAGCTATGAAAGTGAGACCTTCCGTCAAAAAGCGCTCGGCAGATTGCAAGATCGTCAAGCGCAAAGGAAAAATTTACATCATTAATAAGAAAAACCCCAAGTTCAAGCAACGTCAGGGTTAAAACGTATTTGAATGGCACGTATTGCAGGCGTCGACCTACCTCGCAACAAGCGGGGCGTCATTAGTTTGACATACATATTCGGCATCGGGCCAACCCGCGCTGTCGAAATTCTGGAGAAAGCCGGTGTAGACCAAAATACCAAAGTCGATGATTGGAACGACGACAACATCAAGTCGATCTCCAACATCATCACCAACGAGTATAAGGTAGAAGGTGATCTTCGCACTGAGGTGCAGACCAACATCAAGCGTTTGATGGACATCGGTTGCTACCGTGGTCTTCGTCATCGTAGAGGTCTTCCTTTGCGCGGCCAGCGCACGCAAACCAACGCCCGCACACGCAAGGGCAAGCGTAAGACAGTTGCTAACAAGAAAAAAGTCACTAAGTAATGGCTAAAAGACCAGCGGGAAAAACCGCAAGCAAGAAGCGGAAGGTCAAAGTCGATCCAGAAGGATTCGTATATATTAAGGCTACCTTCAACAACATCATTGTATCCATTACCAATAAGAATGGCGATGTGATCTCTTGGGGAAGTGCCGGTAAAGCGAAGTTCCGTGGCTCTAAAAAGAGTACACCTTATGCTGCTCAGATTGCTGCTAGCGATGCTGCGCAGGTTGCTTATGATGCCGGTTTGCGCACAGCCGAAGTATATGTAAAGGGTCCTGGTAGTGGCCGTGAAGCTGCTATTCGCGCAGTTGATAACACAGGCATCCGCATCACCAAGATCAAGGATGTTACGCCCATGCCCCACAACGGTTGTCGTCCACCAAAGCGCCGTCGCGTCTAAGCTCGAATTCATTTAACGTACGTATTAAGATTCCGCACTCCAATGGCTAGATACACTGGTCCCAAATCAAAAAAAGCACGCGCCTTCGGTGAGGCCATCTACGGCCCCGACAAGGCATACGATCGCAAGAGCTACCCGCCCGGTCAGCATGGCAACTCACGCCGCCGTCGTCGCCAGAGCAGCGACTACAAACAGCAACTACTCGAAAAGCAGAAGGCAAAGTACACTTATGGGGTGCTGGAGCGTCAGTTCCGCAACCTCTTCGAGCGCGCAAGTGCCTCTAAGGGGGTAACAGGTACGGTACTCCTTCAGCTGCTGGAGTCTCGCCTCGATAATATCGTATACCGTATGGGTTTGGCTCGCTCTCGCCCCGCTGCCCGTCAGTTGGTATCTCACCGGCATATTGTACTCAATGGTCGCGTGAACAATGTACCTTCTACTCAGATACGTCCCGGCGATGTGATCGGTGTTCGCGGTAAGTCTCAGGGTCTGGAAGTAATTCGCGATACGGTAAGCACCAAGAACGATGCCCGTAAGTTCGGTTGGATCGAGTTCAACTCCGACAAGCTGGAAGCCAAGTTCCTGGAATACCCCGAGCGCGAGGCCATCCCAGAAAATATCAACGAACAGTTGATCGTCGAACTTTATTCTAAGTAAGGACCTCATTAAAGGCCAGCTAGCGGTGCTGCCTCTTTCTTCCACCGCCAACCCAATTAAAGTTTAGCATTTAGATGAGTACTCTTCTCAATTTTCAGAAGCCGGATAAAATTACCATGCAAAAGGCCGATGACTTCGAAGGCATCTTCGAATTCAAGCCGCTGGAACCCGGTTTCGGTCAAACCATCGGCAACTCGCTGCGCCGCGTGTTGCTATCATCCCTACCTGGCTTTGCGATCTCTGCTGTACGCATAGCCGGCGTCGATCACGAATTCGCTACCATCACCGGCGTAGTAGAAGACGTAGTAGACATCATCCTCAACCTCAAGCAGGTGAGGCTCAAGCAGGAAATCGAAAGTGACGATATCGAAGACGAAAAGATCTACCTCACCATCTCTGGTAAGGAGTCTTTCACGGCTGGCGATATTGGCCAGCACACCAACGTCTTCACGGTTATGAATCCCGACTTGGTGATCTGCACCATGGAGCCTTTCGTTAACCTCGAAGTCGAGTTGACCGTCACAAAAGGTCATGGTTACGTGCCTGCCGACGATAACATCCCCAAGGGTGCGCCGATCGGCGTGATTCCTGTCGATGCGATCTACACACCCATCAAGAATGTGGCCTACCGAGTGGAGAGCACTCGTGTTGGGCAGCGTACCGACTACGAAAAACTAACTATCGAAGTAAAAACCGATGGCACCATCCATCCAGAAGACGCTATTCGCGATGCCAGCCGCATCCTGATCCAGCACCTGATCCTCATTACCGATGAGCCACTGGACCTAGACGCTGCACCACGCGAAGAGACTATCGTCGACGAGCATATCCTGCACATGCGCAAGCTGCTCAAGACCAGTCTGGAAGACCTGGATCTTTCTGTACGTGCTTACAACTGCCTCAAGGCAGCCAAGATCAATTCACTCGGTGAACTGGTCAAGTACGACACCCACGAACTGCTTAAGTTCCGGAACTTCGGTAAGAAATCACTCGTCGAGATCGAAGAGCTGCTTAACGAAAAAGGTCTCACCTTTGGTATGGATCTGTCTAAGTACAAGTTAGACGAGGAATAAAATAAGGTACCGAGTACAGGGTACTCGGTATTGGTTATCACGGGCGACTTCCATCAATCACCCGGTAATTACTCCAAAAGCTTCGCCAAGGCCCGTTTGGCATTTAAGCCTAGGAAAGTGTTGCCAAGAATCTTAACTGGCTATGCGTCACGCTAAGAAATTCAACCATTTGGGCCGTAAGTCGGCTCACCGCAAAGCTACGCTTCGCAACCTCTCTATTGCGCTCATCGAGCATAAGCGCATCAATACTACATTGGCGAAGGCTAAGGCCCTGCGCACTTTCTTCGAGCCGCTGGTTACCAAAGCCAGAAAGAATGACTTGCACAATCGTCAAGTCGTTTTCAGCTATCTCCAAAATAAGGAAGCGGTCAAGGAGCTCTTCGGAGATATCATCCTAAAAGTCGGAGATCGACCAGGTGGCTACTTACGTATCATCAAAACGGGCTTCCGCCCAGGCGACGGTGCTGAAATGGCCCTCATCGAGCTGGTCGACTACAACGATGTATACAAGCCGAAAGAAGAGAAAGCCAAGAAATCAGGTCGTACGCGTAGAAGCCGCCGAGGCCGCAAGCGCGGTGGAGCTGCCGCAGCTGCTACCAGCGTCAAAGAAGAAGAATAGCCCACTAATAAAAAAGCGGCTCTCTAGGGAGCCGCTTTTTTAATGGCATTCATAGCCCTTCCCCATTTTTTATACACCTCTACGGGTGGTTCATAACTTTTCACGCCAAAGCTTTCGCGCTCGGCATCGGTCAGTAGCCATGGTGCGTGGTAGAGTGGCTTTGGTAGCTCGGCAAGCTCGGGCAGCCAATTAAGCGTGTACTCGCCTTTTTTGTCATATTTCATAGCTTGATGAACGGGATTGGTATAGTAGATCTCTAAAGCCTGTGTATTCCAATTGATCCAGTTGCTACAGACGTCGTAGTCGATCAGGCAGTGCTCGAACCAAGCAGCACCCCAACGCCAATCGATTCGATAGTCTTTGGTTAGAAAGCTGGCGGCGTTTACCCGACCTCGATTCGACATAAAGCCTGTGGAAACTAACTCGCGCATATGCGCATCCAGAAAGGGTATGCCAGTGCGGCCTTCGCGCCAGCGATTGAACAAGTCATGGTCTTCTACCCAATTGGTCTCTCGTTCGCGTATACCCCCAGGCGAAAACATCAAATTGCCGAATCGCATGGCCTGAAACTTGAAAAAGTCTCGCCAGATCACCTCAAACATTAGCCACCAGGTGCTGATGTTGCGCTTGACTTCTCGCTCGTATTCTTTGACCGTAAAGTAAATCTGTCTGGGCGACAAACAGCCATGCGCCATGTAAGCCGAAAACTTGCTGCTATAGTCCAGCCCCAACGACTTATTGCGGGTGTATTTGTAGCGGAGTATGAGATCGGTATCGAAGGTGTAATGTTGCAGTCGCTTTAATGCAGCCGTTTCGCCAGCTGGAATCGGAATATTAAAATCAGCCTTGATCTCGTGGGTTTCAAAGCTTAGCTCTTCTACACTTGGTTGCTCACCTGCGCTCATGAAGGGATTTGGCGGTAGAATGGTAGGTGTAGGAAACACCTTTCGCGGCCGTATCTTTTTGGTGATCTTGTTGCGAAACGACTTGAAAGTCAGCGGCGTCTTTTCGGGTGGGAAAGGCACATCGTCTAGATGGTATAGGGTCTTACCCCAGATGAGATTGAATTCTACATTTCGCTCGCCCAAGGCTTCAGACAGTCTCTGCTCTACCTTCACTTCTTCATCAGCCACTTCCTTCTGGGCGAAGACTTTAGTCACTTGGTATTCGTCGACCAGATCGGAAACCACTTCTTCCGGTTTGCCGGTGCGTATGCTCAGGTGGCTTCCCAGCTTTCGTATGGAAGTCTCTAAGTCTTCGAGACAGGCTTTTAAAAATTCAAATCTGAGGTGGCTGGTTTTCCTGAATCCGAGTTTTAGGTTTCTGTACTTCCGCAGGTCGTGGCAATACACCAGAATGAGTTGGTCGGCACCTGCTGCCGCTAGTTGTAGTGTTTCATTGTCGTGTAGGCGAAGATCGTTTTGGAAAAGATAGAGGTGGGTTTTATGAGCCATAAGTTTATATTGTCGATATTCGCTAGTAAACCTCAACTACTCAAGCGTACATTCAAGTGATGTTGTTCAGATCAGGACTCGATCTTTGATATTCGATAGAAACTTGAAATAGAAATAGAACGTTGTGAGTCAGTACATCTTAATTAAAAGACAAAATTTCTGAAAGTGGCTGTCACTATCCAAAAAAAAGAAGACAAGATTGTCATAACTCTTCCCGCAACTATAGCCACTACTGACTTACAGAAGGGCCTAAGTTATTTCAAATTCATAGATATAGTTGGAAGGAGTGAAGCCAGCCCAAAAGATATTGATGAATTGGTTAGATCGGTTAAGTCCTCTATGTCAAGGCCAGTAATTGAAAAGCTAAGAGAGCTGGACGAGTTTAAAGACTTATAATAGGCCTACTAAGTGAGTAGTTATATAATAGATGCCAACTTGATCTTCTCGAGTCTTTTAAATTTGGGTAGTGGAATAGCACAATTCATCTTAAATCATGACGAGTTTGATGTAATGCTATTTGCCCCAGAAAGGCTGAAATTTGAGATTGAGAATCATCATGATAAAATAGTAAAGATCAGTAGGCTATCTACTGAAGAAGTAAAGTATGCGAGAGATAAATTATACAGCTGTATAAATTTCATAGATGACCAAATTATCCCGTTTGAAGAATATGTCAAGGCTATGCGAATCATTAGAGATGTTGATCCTGCGGATGTACATTTTGTCGCTTTAGCGAATTATATGGACGAGAAATTATGGACAGGAGATGTCAAACTTTACGAAGGGTTGAAATCGAAGGGCTACGAAAAAGTAATCAATTTTAGCGAGTTAAAGATTATCTTTAGTCTATAGACCTGAAGGAATGATCACAGAAGAATCGGTCAGGGAAGTCATAGAAACCGCTCGAATAGAAGATGTGGTAGCTGACTTTGTGTCCTTGAAAAGGCGAGGGCAGAACATGATCGGTCTGTGCCCTTTTCACAATGAGAAGACGCCTAGCTTCAATGTGAACCCCTCGCGGAATATCTACAAGTGCTTCGGTTGCGGGGAAGGGGGCGACCCGGTGAAGTTTTTGATGACACTCGAGCAGCTCAGCTTTCCGGATGCGATCCGATGGCTGGCGCGCAAGTACAATCTCAAGCTCAAAGAGAAGGAAGTCAGCCCTGAAATGCAGCAGGCCAAGCTGGAAAAAGACAGCCTGTTCATCCTCAATGACTATGCTAAACAGTGGTTTCAGCGGCAGCTTTTCGAGAGCGAGGAAGGGAAGAGCATTGGGCTGACTTACTTCAAATCGCGTGGGTTCAGGGAAGAGACGATCAAAAAGTTTGGATTGGGTTATGCGTCTTCGGGAAATGCTTCTACCCGCGGAAGTCTGACAAAAGATGCCATCCAAGCCGGATACAAACCGGATCAATTACAAAAGCTAGGGCTTAGCAAAAACGGTCGCGATTTCTTCTATGATCGCGTCATGTTTACTATCCATAACTTGGCGGGTAAGCCCATTGCCTTTGCGGGGCGCATCCTGAAAAAGGACGTCAAGGCACCAAAGTACGTCAACAGCCCGGAGACGGAGGTCTACCAGAAAAGCAAGGTGCTCTACGGCATGTTTCAGGCGCGACAGGCTATCCGCAAGCTCGATCAGGTGTATATCGTAGAGGGCTATACCGATGTGATCAGCCTGCATCAGCACGGCATCTCCAATGTGGTGGCCAGCTCCGGGACCAGCCTTACCAGCGGGCAGGCGAGCCTCATCAAGCGATTCACCAACAACGCCACCCTGCTCTACGACGGTGATAAGGCGGGTATCAAAGCAGCCCTGCGCGGGGTCGACGTCTTGCTGGAGCAAGATTTAGATGTACGCGTCGTCATTTTGCCCGAAGGCGAGGATCCCGACAGCTACATGCAAAGTGCGGGACTGGAAGGGTTCAGCGATTATCTAAAGACGCAGACTAAAGACTTTTTACTATTCAAGGCCGAGCTACTCCTGGGCGAGGAGAGCAACGACATGGCGGGCAAAACTCGGGTTGTGCGCGAGATGAGCGACAGCCTCGCCAAAATCGACGCACCCCTAAAGCGCTCGGAGTACATCAAGCGATTCGCGGGCATGCTGGGCGTGCGCGAAAATTTGCTCATCGATCAGGTCAATCAAGCCATTTCCAACCGCCGAAAAGAGCTAGCCAAAGATCGGCAGCGCGAGCAGTGGAAGCAACAACGCGAAGAGGGTAGGGGAGATAAGACTTCCCAGTCTGCTGGCGCGAGGCAGGCTGGCGCAGGTGGTAGACTCACGCAACAGCGGAGTGGAAAAATCCCGGCCAACGACAACGACGCCTTTCCAGGTGAGGAACCCGCTTGGCTATCTCAAGACCCATCCGGAGAACTGCCACCCGATTTCGGGGCGTCGCAAGTAACTGATGCACCTCCCCCTCCAGTTGAAGAGCTACATCTCGGTCACGGCTGGCAAGAGCGTTACCTCGCCCGCCTCATTATAGTCGACGGCCACAAGCTCTATGACGAAGAGAAAAAGGAAAGTGTCGGCCACTTCATTCTCGCCAACATCCAAGACCTGCTCAATGATTTCGACGATGAGCGATACAAAGCGGTGGTCGATCATTTGTCTGCTATTCACACGGCAGGGCAGCCGAGCCCGAAACTCAGCTACTGGCTAAACCACGAAGAGGTCGCCCTTAAACAAATGGCCGTCGATTTTAGCGTGGAGCCTCATCAATACAGTGATCGCTGGCAGGAAAAATTCGGTATATACCTCAGCCAGAAACACCCCGAAGAGAACCAGGTACTCAATACGACTACTTTTCTACGCATCTTCCGTAAGCTCAAGATCGACCGGAAGTGTAGAGAGAATGCCCAAAAAATCCAAGAACTGGCTGCCGCCGGAGATGAGGCAGAGATGATGATCTATCTCCGATTACAGCAGCGTCTAATTGAGCTGAGGAACGAGCTGGCAGAAAAGTTAGGGACAGTGGTGCCACCCGGCGGGTAGTAATCACCCAAATATTTCCATCAGGAGCAGCCCCAACATACCGATGAGGATAACGGCGATTATGTATATCCAGGGTAGTGATGACTGTTTTGATTGAGGCTCTACAAGTTCTGGAGCAGGTGCTGGCTCTGGGACAGAATCGAAATAAGACTGGCCAGGCGGGAGTTCGACACCTCCTCCAACTTCGGTAGGTGAGAAGGCTTTGTCCTCTCTGGTCGTAGTGAAGCTTTTCTCTTCCAGCACTTGAGTGAATGCTGGGGGTGCTCCGTCAGCGACTACACCATCTGTGTATACAGTTATCGCTCGATTGACGACTACGTTTTTCTGGCGTTCTTTGCCATCGATTTCAAAGAGGACCGAAACTCGGATGTACAACTCATGTTCGCCGGGGAGCAGCGCTCGGACGAGAAAAAGCCATTCGGTATAGTTGTATTCGTCGACAAACTGCTCTGTATCGGAAAGCAGTAATAGGTCAAAAGCTGGATTATCGCCTGTGCTCGGGTCGATGATCTCGACCTCCATGACTTGCGCTACGAGAATAGTCTCTGTCTTTATGAAATCCTGGCTTTTCAGATCGCTGAGTAGCTGTTGTATTTGCTCGGCTATGCGTACCCGGCACTCATATCTTTTTCCCTTTTCCATTTGGTTGGGGATTTGATATAGCATGTGCCCATTTCGATAATTGACAGAACTTGGGGCATTTTCGCTAAAGTCATCGACCCTCAGGTACTGAACGAAAAGCAGCAGGTCGTTAAGCAGTTGATTGCGCAAGACCTCCAGCTCGCCTGTAGGAAGAGTTCTATTAATGTCGAAATCGAGTATGCGCTGGCCTCTGGCTGCGAGTATAGAGATCTGCTTGGACTTGGCTCTATTGGGCGGCAGCAAATCAGACAGCGATTCCAAGACTGGAACCGTTTGAGTTTCCAATTGCTTGCGCCATTGCGCTTTCAGGGTATCGAGCTCAGTCTGCGACATGAGGTGAAGATAAAATGCTTTTGCAAAGCGCGTTTCATTTTATCTCACCAATTGAAGTGTTTATAGTAAAACGACTCGTCTGGTCAGCAGTCGCCCATCTAAACGGAGGCGAAGGAAATATACGCCCGTCGTCAATTGATCGACCTGAATTTCCTGGCGGAGTGAGCTTCCGGAGACTGGGACAGGACTGCTTGCGCGTAAAACGCGGCCCGTAGCGTCTGTCAACTCGTAGCTAAAGAGTCCACTGTAAGGAAGCCCTTCGCCTTGTATTTGGATACTTTGTGCTCCTGCAATAGCCGGATTGGGGAAAACGGTAATGGCCGCATCTAAAATTGGATCATTGACATTAGACACGTTTCCATTTCTGAATTGTCGAACGCTGCTGGCGTTATCTGTGCAAGGGAAGTGCTTGTTGACGGCCCTGACCCGCCAGAAGTAGAACCGATTGTTGATCAGCCCGTCGGTGATCGCTAGGCTGGTGTCATCATAGACTACCCATTGGCGAAGTACCGCTCCATTAAAGTTACTGGTGAAGTTGATTTGGACGATGTAGAAATCAGCATCGTCTACGGCTTCCCATTCGAGGAGGGCAAAATCGTTGGCGGGTAAAGATTCACCGTCATCCGGTGCGATCAAGTCGGTAACTCCTGGTACGAAATCCGTGAATGTTTCACCGGTATGCAAAGAGACCCTGGAGTTAGCATTGACCTCCATAGCAGTCATCTGTTGAGTCGAGAAGCTATCGGTACATGCATTAGATGTGTAAGACATGATATTGCCGGTACGCATACCGAATTTTATCCCGTCGGGGTCGAGCAAGGAGTCGGGGTAAATACCTTCGAAGTTGCAGCTCCAGGAAAAGCTGGCATAGTCTGGTGGGGTATCGCAAAAGCCGTCGGCGGCGAAACTGCAATTCGAGCTGTCTGCTCGCTCTACGGCTTGGCCGTTGATAAATGACGGAGCGTTTTCATCAGTTGGTAGATAGCTAGGGTCATTGTTGGGTCCACCTTCACCCTCCCAACCGAAGAAGGTGTGGCGAAGGGCGAGGTAGTGACCGATCTCATGGGATAGGGTGTGATCGGTACTGCTCATACAATCATTTCGCATCACGATTGCGTCTCGGAAAGGAGAGTAGTAGCCGCAAATTCCTTCGGCATTACCGATCAAATAGATATTAATGACCCCACTTTGGTTATTGAAACCCATCATTTGATTACCTGAGCCATTATTGAAGTAAGTCGTATTATTGATGGTGTCCATACTTTCGATGTAGAAGGAAAGATTGCTGGGCCCAAAGTCTTCGTTGGCTAGGCAGTGCGCCTCTAACAAATCATCCAAGACAGCGTAGCCAGTACCGTCGCTTCTGCCAACAAAAATATATCTGACGGGCAAAGCGAGCGGTGTAAGACTGCGTGGTGTGGCTATTTCGCCAGCCAGGTATGCGTCCATCCAGGGGTGGCTTTCTGTGACGCCACAGCCGCGGTCGTGTGTGTGTTGCTGAGCAAATAGATTAGAGATGGTGATGAGCGCGAAACAAAAGAAAAGTGAAAATCTATAATTCATTGGGGAGCTGATGATATTTGGTTTGCAAAAGTAAGTTATTCTGATTTTTTAGAGTGTCTGCGAATAACCGAAAGCTAGGAATGGCCTCTACTCCGTTTATACGAGAGTCTTCGACCTGCGGAAGTCTAATCTCGAAAACGCTTACGCGGAAAACGGCTTTTTTGTATTTTTGTGGTCTAATTCAACTTACCCGATAAAACCACCCGAAAGTATGAGTAAGGTAACCGTAGTGGGCGCTGGAAATGTAGGCGCAACTGTAGCCAACGTACTGGCACATAAAGACCTGGTAGAAGAGGTCGTTCTTCTAGACATCAAAGGCGACATGGCCCGTGGAAAAGCACTAGACAGCTGGCAGCAGGCACCAGTAGATTATTATAGCACTCGTTTGCGCGGTACAGACGATTACGCTGAAACAGCTGGTAGCGAGATCGTAGTGATCACGGCAGGTATTCCCCGCAAGCCGGGCATGAGTCGCGATGATCTGATTTCGACTAATGCCAAGATCGTGGATATGGTGACTCGGTCTATCAAGAAATACTCTGAGAATCCCATCATCATCGTCGTGTCTAATCCATTGGATGTGATGACTTTTGCTGCTTACCAGGCTGCGGACTTACCTAGCAGTCGCGTATTTGGTATGGCGGGTATTCTCGATACAGCTCGCTATCGCGCCTTCTTGTCTACTGCGCTAGACGTGAGCCCCAAAGACATTCAGGCCATGTTGCTGGGCGGTCATGGCGATACCATGGTGCCGCTGCCCCGCTACACCACGGTTGCTGGTATACCGGTTACCGATATGATTGATGCAGGCGAGCTAGATGCCATCGTAGAGCGAACCAAGAAAGGTGGGGGTGAGCTGGTGAAACTGATGGGGACTTCGGCCTGGTATGCACCAGGTGCTGCTGCCGCCCAGATGGTCGAGGCCATACTGAAGAACGAGAAGCGCATCTTCCCATGTTGTGCACTACTGAATGGCCAGTATGGGTTGAGTGATATTTTCCTGGGTGTTCCAGTCAAGTTGGGCCGAAATGGTATCGAAGAGGTGCTCGAACTAAACCTGAACAGCGACGAGATGGCACTGATGAATCAAAGTGCAGCTCACGTGCGCGAAGTTATGGATGTGTTTAAGGGGATGAATATTTCTTAATTGATTTTCTTCCAGTGGCTTTGCCGCTGGAAGAAAACCAAATTCCTATTTCACCGTTAGTTTGGTGTCATGCAAAAACAAAGCATAGCCGAGCTTGGCGAAATGGTAACCGTTTCTGGAAAATCAGTGGAGGAGCTTAGTAATAAGCAACCTGTACTACTGGTGTTTTTACGGCACTTCGGCTGCACTTTCTGCCGAGAAGCTTTGGCCGACTTGTCAAAGCATAAAAAGGATCTAGATGCACATGGCTCTGAATTGGTCCTGGTACATATGTCGGACCGAGAGACGGCAGAGCGATATTTCAAGAAATATCGCTTGGAGAACTCGCTACATGTAAGCGATCCATCCTGTCGTTTTTATCGGGCTTTTGGCCTAACTAAGGGTAGCCCCAAGCAATTATTTGGTTTGCAGTCATGGATTCGGGGCTTCGAGGCAGGTTTGGTGAAAGGTCATGGTGTGGGCACCCGCCAGCTGGGAGATGGGTTTCAGATGCCGGGCGTTTTCGTGATCGACAATGGCCAGGTAGCTGCTGCATTCGTCCACAAACTAGCCAGCGACAGACCTGAATATGTAGAGTTGGTGCGCCAGTGCTGTGCCATTGGTGAGTAACTTATCTTCAATTTAGTTACTTAATCGAACGTCGTACGTCTTAATGACGTTATTTAGACATAACAATCCTTACACAACCAAATTATTCATCTGTGCTGGGCACGAGCTGCCCGCCCAAAATACAAACCCACATACATGGCTTTACAAGATAAGTACCGCAGCGTACTCAACCTCGGAGAGACCCTAAACACACAAAACGGTGACGTCAAAGAAGAAGATGGCAAGCTGAAGATCAGCGGAACCGTGGACACACAAGCCCAAAAAGACAAGCTCTGGGATGAGATCAAGCGCGTTGGTGGCGAAAGCCCATCGGACTTGGTCGCAGACATCAAGGTTGCCAACACAGCCTACTACGATAAGTACACGGTAAAGGGTGGCGACAGCCTTTCAAAAATCGCTAAGGCGTACTATGGCGATGCCATGAAGTACAAGGCGATCTTCGCCGCCAATACGGACAAGCTGGATAACCCAGACGTTATTCACCCTGGGCAGGAGTTGGTTATTCCATTTCCTGACGCGGTCTAGCCTGCGATAGAAAAATTAAAATGCCTGAAACGGGGAAGCTCGTTTCAGGCTTTTTAATTTATTCTTCTTCCAAGACGCTGAGTTTGTCGAGTTCTAGGACGGTGCGGCCACCCTCTTCGTAATACATGGGTACAAAGCAGGCGTTCCATTCGATTTCGTCTGAGGTATAACTGTTTTTAGCATGTATGGTCTGTCCATAAGCCTCGTCGAAGCCCTGGATATTGACGATGATCTCGATGCGACCGCGTGTGATGTCTGATTTGGTCCATTTGGCGAGCGGGCTGTTTTCGTCTATTTCGTGTACGATGGTCCAGTTAAGTGGAAATAGGGCTACTTGGTCGCGTTCTAGTTTGAGGGGAGCGAATTTACGGTAAGGGCCTTTTATGCCTTTTTCAAGCCAGCTCAATACAACGTTAGCCCGCAAGTCTATAAGGTTGTCGTCTCTTAGGTTAGCGATTCTGAAAAGAAGGGCTTTTTTGTTGTTTTTGTAAATGCGAATGATGGCTTGTTTGCTAAATGCGATCAATTGGCGCGGCCTGGAAAATCTGGCGAATACCAAACCGGTAGCTAAGGCAACTGTCAGGAGTCCGGTTAGTGAAATGACCGAGGTCATGAAGTTTGCGGTAGTTGAAACGGGGTGAATGATACCGTAGCCGACCGTTGTGAATGTCTGGAAGCTGAGGAAGTAGCAGTTGGCCAAATCCATGAAGTATGACTGCCCAGGCTCGATACCACCGATATGACCTTCTGGAAGGGTATTTAGTGCTATGCCAAATAGTAGATTGATTCCAATAATCGACAAGCTGACTAGGAGCAAAAAGCGTGTCCAGGTCATGTCGACCAGATTAGAGTAGGCACTAAAAAAGCTCTGGCCGCGGCGTTCGACCAGAAAACGACCGTCGCTGCCGATCAGGCGTGTGCCCGATTTACGACCGACTTTCTCTCCTATACCGAGATCTTCTCCATGTTCATCGGATAGTAATAGCTCCTCTTCGACTTTTGGGGCTGACTTTTGGCGCAAACGGTTCCAGATCATATTGAAAGATATAACAAAAAACGCCGACGAAGCTTTTGCTTCGTCGGCGTTTCCAATGCGTGTCTTAGTGTATGCGTTACTCCTTAGTTAGAGCCGTACTTCTTGAGCCGGTAGGCTGCTTTAAGTTTCTCTTTACGACGTTCTATAGAAGGCTTGGTATAATCACGGCGGTTGCGTAATTCGCGGATCACACGAGTATTGATTGATTTGCGCTTGTAGCGCTTGAGGGCACGGTCGATGCTCTCACCTTCACGAACATTGATAATTAGCATAAAGAGTTTTGACTTTTTGAGGCCGCAAAGATAAGGGTATTTTACAGAAAAGTCAAAAAGCTTGATGAATTATTCTAAGAAGTTAAGCCTTTTTTAAGGTGAAGCCAAAGGTTGAACCTAGCCCCTTAGTACTTCTCACATTGATGGTCTGTTGGTGGGCCTCTACTATGTGCTTGACGATAGAAAGCCCTAGACCTGAGCCGCCTTTTTGCCGCGATCTGCTCTTGTCTACGCGATAGAAGCGGTCGAAGACGTGGGGGAGATGCTTTTCGGGTATACCGATGCCATCGTCGGCAACTTCAATAAGCACGTTAGGCGACATGTCGTAAAAGGCGATCTTAGTCTTGCCGCCTTCGTTGCCGTAGATAATGGAGTTATTGAGTAAGTTGGTAAAGACCTGACGGATATTCTCGCGGTCTGCTTCGACGATATAAGGCTGATCGGCCCCGTCTTTGAGCCCTAAAAAGATATTGGCCTGACCGGCTTTCATCTCCATATCTTCCAAGACCTCTACAGCCAGCGCGCGCAGATCGAAAGGTTCTACATCCAAAAACTGGCCACCAGTTTCTAACCTGCTGATCGCACTCAGATCATCGACTATGGTCTGTAGCCGGTCTAGGTTTTTGGCGGCTTTTTTGAGAAAGGGTAGGGCAACCTTGTCATCATTGAGGCCACCGTTGATCAAGGTGTGCAAGTAGCCTTGGATATTGAAGATGGGCGTTTTCAATTCGTGACTAATATCGCCAATATATCTGCGGCGGTAATCTGCAAAGCCACGATATTTATCTAGTTGTTCTTCTTGTTTTTTGGCCCAGTCGGCTACATCCTCTTCGACTTCTTTAATAATGTCGGTGTCTAAGTCGACTGTATTGCTCTTTATATCGGTAGATACCTTTCGATTGTGGATGGTCTTATAAATGAGCTTAATCTTACGGTATATGTACCTGCGTAGATAGGAAAGAATGATAAAGTAAGAAATGATGAAAGTCACTAAGGCACATACTGCTAAAACGAATATGCTAGATAGCTGTCCGTTGTCGATGAGCAAAATACCAATACCCATTACTCCAACACTGATGGTTGCGATCAAGGAGGCTGCCATTAAGGCGATTTGGCGTGGTGTGGCGTTTTTTAACATGCTAACGCAGATATCTGAGCCCGGAGCGCCGCAGCTGCGGCTTTTGGAACTCGGATGTCTAAATTATGGCACATCCGATTTCCAAAAATCTGGTTTCCGGTTTCTCTAATTAGAATTCAAATTTATACCCTATTCCCTTCACGGTTTTGATGTAGTGATCGCCGATCTTTTCTCGCAGCTTTCGGATGTGGACATCTATGGTGCGGTTGCCGACAATGACATCGGTACCCCACACTTTGTTGAAAATTTCGTCGCGGGTGAAGACTTTTCCGGGTTTGGAGGCCAGTAGTCGAATCAGGTCGAACTCTTTTTTAGCCAGCTCGATACTTCTGTCACCTTTGATGACGATGACCTTTTCGAGATCGATGACCAGATCGCCAGCCTTGATCTGGCTGCCATTATCTTCGCTCGTAGTGGTGTATCGCCTTCGACGTAATAGAGCCTTTATGCGCGAGATGAGCACCATGGGTCTGATCGGCTTGGTGATATAATCGTCTCCGCCCATGTCGAGGGCTGCGATCTGGCTATAGTCTTCTTCGCGGGCGGTGAGAAAAGTAATAATGGTGCGCTTGAATTTATCTTTCTCCCGCAGCTGGCGGCATAGCTCTACGCCGTCCATTTCGGGCATCATGATGTCGACTATAATCAGGTCGGGGTTCTCGCGTTCGGCCATCTTTAAACCTTCCTGGCCATTGGAGGCAGCCATAGTTTGGTAGCCTTCCTTCTCCAGATTGTAAGAAAGAAATTCGATAATGTCTGGCTCATCGTCGATTATGAGGATTTTGGTAGAATCCATAGTGGGTTTAGATTGGGGGTGGTAAGAGGTAATCTCTGATGTAAATTTACGCTCTTTTAATTTGAAGGACCACAAGCTTTCAGCTCTTATTTTGAAATTTAAAAATCACCCTCACCCCTCGGTCCCTGCTTAGTCTTTAGGGCCCCTGCCCCAAAGACCGCCGACGGGAGAGGGATGACGCGATATGCTCAGATTGCTTCGCAATTTTCGACCTATTCGCTGATTTCTGGTCTGAAACCGAAGGTTTTAGACAATGTCGTGGCACCCCTCTCCCCGTGGGAGAGGGGCGGGGGTGAGGGTGTCAACGTCAAGTTTGCTACACTACAACTTGTGAAGGGAGGGTAGCTCCTTGGGGAGAAAGGGCTATGGATAGCGGGTGAAAAAACGTATAAAGAAGTCAAGCTATCAAAGAAAATTGCCCACGCTCAAATCCCTACCCGCTCAACTCATAGCCCGGTAAGTCGTTGAATGGAAAGACCATCTGGTATGAAAACAATTTATCTCATACGCCACGCGAAAAGTAGCTGGGCTGACTGGAGCCTACCAGACCATGATCGGCCGCTCAATGAACGGGGGAAGCGCGATGCGCCTTTCATGGCGGCCAAGCTTCGCGAGCAGGGTTTTCGGCTCGATGGCTTGCTAACCAGCACAGCTAAGCGGGCCAGGCGTACGGCCAGGGCATTCCGGAAAGCTTACGCGATCGATAAATCAAAAGAAATCAGGACGCAAGAACTTTACCATGCAAACCCGGATCACATAGAAGCACAGATACAAAAACTACCCGGTGCGTGGAATGAGGTAGCCGTATTCGGTCACAATCCAGGATTCACCTATTTAGCGAATCGTTCGCAGGGAGCCTTCATCGACAATGTACCCACCTGTGGCATTACGGCTTGCCGACTGGATGTCGATAGGTGGTCTGATTGGTCTATGACTGATGCCGAGCGTTTGTTTTTTTGGTACCCGAAGATGTGGTTGAGATGAGAAAGATGAATAAATCCATGAAGCGGGCAAAGTCCATTTCATGGATTAAATGGTTTTTATTAGCACTAGTCAGCTGTGCCCAGGCTGAGCCAGGACCTCCACCTGCGGAAGTACAAAATCTGATACCTGTTTTAGCGGATCTGCACCTGCTCGAAGCCCTGGTCGATGAGCTGCCGCTAGACCTAAGAGATTCTACCCGTGCGACCTGGTACGACAAAGCGCTGGCCGATCACGATCTCCAGTTTGCTGAGTTCGATAGTTTGATGTGGGTACTGCGCTCAGAGCCCGATTGGATGGCAGAGGTTTATACAAAAGTTCAAGAGGAACTCGCTGTCAGAGAAGCGGAGGAGTAAGGTATTATTTGTACACGGAATGGACGGATCTTACGGAATTACACAGAGCTAACTGAGCGCTGAAGCGCTACTGATCGACACGGAGAGCGGCATAGCTAAAGCTCTGAGTTTTACGATTGTAAAATGCCATAATCATCAAGCATCTTTCCCCTCCGTGAAACTCCGTTGCGCTTTAGCGCTCCATGACAATTCCGTGAAGATCAGTTTAATCCGTTCAATCCGTTTACTAAAATTAGATCAATCTAGTACATGTTGAGAACATAAGAACTCAATTCGCTTACTATCGTTATATAAGAGCTTGTTTGGGAATTACCCTTTCGGCTGCTCTTGCCAGATTTTGTGCTGCACTTCGTTGCTGCATCGGTCACTTAGCTAAGGCTAAGCTCCCTCTTTGCGCCTCGTTCAGCGCAAAATTTGGCGGCGTTCGCTCGAAAAGCAATTCCCAAATAAGCTCTACGCGACGCCCAACCAAAATCACCCCCTTATGCTCCGCATCCTCCTTGTCGAAGACGAAGAAAATATACGCGACACTGTAAAGCTCAACCTCGAATTGGAGGACTACGAAGTGGTCGTAGCTACCGATGGCAAGTCGGCTTTGCGCAACACGCGCGAGCAGCACTTCGACCTCATCATACTCGATGTGATGCTGCCCGAGCTCGATGGTTTTCAGGTGTGTGAACAGATCAGGCTCACCAATCGTGATATACCCATTATCTTTTTGACGGCCAAAGACCAGGCGCAAGACCGCATTCAGGGCCTCAAGCGCGGGGGTGATGACTACTTGACCAAGCCCTTTGTTTTCGAGGAGTTGCACTTGCGTGTGCAGCGATTGCTGGAGCGTACGAGCAATTCGCCATTAGTTTCGACCGACGAATACGAATTTGGGCAGAATAAAGTTAATTTTGCGACCTTCGAGGCGACCGGGAGCGACGGTGATTTCACCTTGACCAAGAAGGAGGCCATGCTGCTCAAACTGCTGGTCGACAGGCGGGGCGAGGTAGTAAGCCGCCAGCAAATATTGCAGGCCGTCTGGGGCTATGATGTATACCCCAGCACACGCACCATCGACAATTTTATCCTCAGCTTTCGCAAGTATTTTGAGGAAGACCCCAAGTCGCCGCGATTCTTTCAGTCCGTCCGTGGGGTGGGCTATAAGTTCGCTGGTTAGCGGCCGGCCTGGAAGCAGATTTTCCGGGCGGCTCTGGCCCAAAAAACGCTGATGCAAAACATCTCTTTCGCCTTTCCGGCCTGGTATTTGCTCCTCTGCGCGCTCGCTGGTTTAGGCGTTGCGCTACTCCTGTATTACCGCTCCAACACCTTCGCCGAGCAGCCTTCATGGCGCAGCCTCCTCATGGGCATCTTGCGTTGGCTGGGCTTCAGCCTGATTGCCGCCTTACTACTCTCGCCCTTGCTCAGATACCTCCAAACCGACGAGCAAGAGCCGGTGGTCGTACTGCTGCAAGACGTGAGTGAATCGGTGGGTTTGAGTACGGATACCACCACATACCGTCAGCTTTTTTCAGACTTCCGCAGGTCGATTTCCCAAGATTACCGAGTGGTCTCCTATACTTTTGCCGACCGCATCGAGGAATCTGAAGACCTCACCTTCGACCAAAAACGAACCAACCTCAGCGAAGCGCTCGACGAGATCAGCGACCTCTATGCCAATCAGAATGTGGGGGCCGTTATACTCGCCACCGATGGTATCTACAACGAAGGCGCCAATCCGGTATACCGGCCCATTCAGCTGCAAGCCCCGATCTACACCATCGGCTTGGGCGATACGACGCGTCGCCGCGATTTGTTAATCAAGCAGGTCTATCACAACCGCATCGCTTACCTCAACGATGCCTTCTCCATTCAGATCGATCTGGCTGCCCGCAACGCTGCCGGTAGCCGCACCCGCCTGAGTGTAAGTCGGGTAGGGGAGACTGGCCGACAAGAGCTGCACACCGAAAACATTGAGATCGACGACAACGACTTCTTCAATACCCGCGAAGTCATTATCGAAGCCGACCGGGCAGGCGTGCAGCGATACCGCATCAGCCTCTCAGGCATAGGCGACGAGGTGAGCACCAGCAACAATAGCCGCGACATCTTCGTCGATGTGCTCGATGCGCGCCAAAAAATACTGCTGCTGGCTTCTGCTCCTCATCCAGACTTGAGTGCCATGAAGCAAGCCCTCCTCGGCGGCAATAATAACGAAGTGGAAGTGGTCTATGCCGAAGCTTTCGACGGCACTGCTACCGATTACGATCTGGTGGTTTTGCATCAGCTGCCCAATGCTCGTTTCCCACTAAACGGTTTAATCGGGCAGGCTAATCAAGCTGCTCAGCCCATCTGGTTTGTAGCCGGTGCCAATAGCGACTACAACATACTGGGCCGCAGCCAGAGTTTGCTCTCTGTATCTCCGAACGTCAATACCGCCAATGAAGTCAGCCCGCTGGTATCTACCGACTTCAGCCTCTTCAACATCAGCGACGAGTTGCGCCGCTCGCTCAGTCAGTTTCCGCCAGTTGAGACGGCCTTCGGCGAATTTCAAGCCGGGCCGGGTGCCAATACACTATTACGCCAGCGGATCGGCCGCGTCGATACGGAATATCCGCTGCTGGTGGTGGGCGAAGAGCAAGGTGCCCGAAGAGCTGTATTGGCGGGTACCGGTATCTGGCGCTGGCGACTCTTCGACTACCTAGAAAACGAAGACCACCTGCGCTTCGACGAGCTCATCAGCCAGGTCACTCAATACCTGAGTGTCACCGACGATAAGCGCCGTTTCCGCGTCAATCAGCCCACCAACCTCTTCGACGAAAATGAGCCCATCACCTTCGATGCCGAGCTCTACAACGCCAATTACGAGCTCGTCAACGAGCCCGATGTAACCATTACTGTATCTCGCACAGGCGAAGGCGGCAGCGACTATAACTACACCTTCAGCCGCGTCGGCAATGCCTATCGACTCGATGCTGGCATCCTACCCGCTGGCAATTATCGCTATCGCGCCGAAGTCAATACCGGTACTGAAGCTCTCGACTACAACGGCCAGTTCAGCATACGCCCCGTCGAGGTCGAACGCTACGCCCTCGAAGCCGATCACGGCATGTTGCGCCTGCTAAGCGAACGCTACGGCGGTGATTTTCTCCTACCCAATGCGCTGCCCGAGCTGCCCCAGCAACTCGAAGCTCGTGGCACGGTCAAGCCGGTTCAGTATAGTACGGTGACGACTAGATCGGTGGTGAATTTGAAGTGGATCTTTTTCTTGCTATTAGGTATTTTGACTGGCGAGTGGGTGTTGAGAAGGTATTTTGGAGCCTATTGAGATCGCTTGCTGCGCGAGCTGCTAGATCACTCGCCTTTGGCTCGTTGAAAGATATTAGACCGCTCGCTAGCGCGAGCTGAAAGACTAGCTCCCTGGGAATAAGGGGGCTCCTCATGCTTTTTACTCAACGCCCAAAAACCGCGCGAGCCCATTCATCACGGCCACATCCTGCAGGTCCTCATAGTCGAGGTAAAAGGCAGTTTGTCCGCTGGTTTGCAGCCG
>JBCCPC010000021.1:0-77462 GCA_039025055.1 Bacteroidota bacterium
CCGGTGACGAGTACGCCGTGCTTTAAGCCTTTGGCTCTGAATCGGACCTTTTGGAATTGAAACGGGCTATCAAGTCCTACACAAGAAAGTAGACAAGGACTCTGAATCGGACCTTTTGGAATTGAAACTTCTTTTTTTTGGTGGTATCTTTTGAGCCCGGTCCACCTCTGAATCGGACCTTTTGGAATTGAAACATTGAGGTTTGACGCGGCCCAAACCCTAAACGCGGCTCTGAATCGGACCTTTTGGAATTGAAACTAGAAATTATTCACGTGAGATTCAAACAATACAAGGACTCTGAATCGGACCTTTTGGAATTGAAACTACTCTTACGTTATTGGAGATGCCAACTGTAGGCTAGCTCTGAATCGGACCTTTTGGAATTGAAACTTGGCAATCTCGGCCCTGACCTCTATCAGCTTTTGCTCTGAATCGGACCTTTTGGAATTGAAACGGTCATAGAGCGGGCAAAGAGGACCCCAAGGCTAACCTCTGAATCGGACCTTTTGGAATTGAAATGGACCTAGCGTCAAGCCATGTCGTTAGGCTCCTGGTTTTGAATCGGACCTTTTGGAATTGCAACGCGAAGGCGGCGCAAGTCGTCTATCTTCTTGACGAACTCTGAATCGCACCCTTTGGAATTAAAACTGAAATACAGAAGCAAAATCCGTATGATCTGTCTAATCGGTTCGATCCGAGACGAATTTAAACGCTTGTCGAGCTTCGCTCAAACAAGGACATGAACTCGACGCAGAGCACACGGATTGAAGGGATTTAAAAGGATTTTGGTGGGTGTATCAATCAATAAGCGGATTTCATGCACGCTTTCTCACAACCATAGCTAGTCATCCCATGCCGCCGATAGGCGCATAAGTCCCGCGGCCGAAGGGAGTCATCCCCACCCCGCCGATAGGCGCATGAATCCCACTGACCGAAGGGAGTTATCCCTGTTCACTGTCCCTCATTCAAAAATCTCCGCACACCTTCACCCACTTCCCCCAGCGCTTTCATAATCGCCCCATTCTCGGCTCTGCGCCTGAGTTCTTCATTCGACCAGTCATTGTCAGCTTTGGCGGTGTAGTGCTCGCGGGTGATGATCTGGGTGTGGGGGACGACGCCGGTGCGGGTATCGAGCAGGAGCACTTCGACGGTAGCGAAGGCTTTGGCGTCGTTTTTCTGGAAGGTGCGGTAGCGGTAGTAGAGGTCGCTGCGCACGGTATAGACCATCAGCATATCGGCTTGGAGGCGGACGGCGGCTTCGCGGAGTTGAAAGATGTCGGGACTAGAGCCGGAGAGTAAACTCGGAAAGCTGATTAGGCGGCCAATGCGGGTGGAAGAGCCGATTTCTTGCTGTATCGTATCGATCATGCGCTGGCGGGTTTTGAGCTCTTCCTCGTCGGTGCCGTAGTAGTAGCCCGAGAATCGGCTGCTCCGCAATCGGTAGGGGTAGATGGCGAGATCGATGGTGTCGGGCAGTACGATTTTGCCCGCCAGTAGACGCTGGATATCGGCCTCGCTGATCGTCTGGTTGGGGTTGTAAAAGAGCGACTCGGTGATGATAGGCTCGGGCTCTTGATAGCGAGCCAGGGCAGGGGCGGATTCGCCTAGTATGTCGCGCTGTGGGTAGCAGCTGATTATGGAAATGATGCCTAGAAAGAAGATGATACGCATGATGTAATTTAAGGAGAATCTGGCAGTGTCTATACAACTGTTTTTTTGATTTTGTACTTCCCTGCCTACCTGGCGGATGGCAGGCAGGCGCAGGTGTGGGCATTTTACAAAAAGATGAATGTAAATGACTTCGCGCGCGTCGTCCGCTGACCCCGTATAGCTATCGGGACTCATCGGCCGACAAAAGTTTGCACAGGACTAAGCTGAAGGCTGTGGTCAAGAAGCTCGGCTTTTGCAGTTTGCGTTGCGCTTTATGTTTTTGCACGCTCTTATCGGCGGACCAGCGGAGCTGGGCCGACGATAGGGATTGACTGAGGGGGTTATCTTTACAGACTCATGAATCACCTTTCCTTACCAGAACGACTAGACATACTGGCGAAGCTGGGCGAATATCTGCGCCGAGACGATGACGAGCTGCTGCAAGCTCACCTCAAACGCACAGAATACAACAACGGCTGGCTGACCGTAGATAACTACCGGCGCGCTATAGAGGCGATTGCTACCCAATGGCTGAACGAAAAGTCCTTGGCAGCATGGGCAGAGGCGTATCCGGGTTTGGGGAGAGAATCCAATCCTGTATCTCAGCCTGCTAGACCTCGTGTGGGGATCGGTCCTGATAGCTATCGGGATGGTGAATTTTCCGACCTGCGGAAGTCTAAAAAAATAGGGCTTGTACTGGCTGGAAATATCCCGATGGTCGGTTTTCACGATGTGATCAGTGTGTTTTTGAGTGGGCACCGGGCGCAGATCAAGCTGTCTGATAAGGACCCACATGTGATCCCCTACCTGCTAAAAGTGATGGATGAGCTGGGTGAATCTGGCTGGGCGAACGACTACTTCGAGCTGGTCAATAAGCTCTCTGGTTTCGATGCCGTGATCGCTACGGGGAGCAATAATAGCGCGCGCTACTTCGAGGCTTATTTCGGGAAGTATCCGCACATAATACGCCGAAATCGCAATGGAATTGCGGTACTGAACGGTCAGGAATCTGAAGGGAACCTGAAGGCGCTGGGCGACGATATCTTTACTTATTTCGGCCTTGGGTGCAGAAATGTGGCTAAGCTATACGTGCCGAGAGGCTATGATTTCGAGCCCCTGCTGGAGGTCCTGCACGATTGGCGGCTGTTGCAAAACCATCCGAAGTACAAGAATAATTTCGACTACCACTACGCCCTGCTGACAGTGAACCGGGAAGAATTTTTATCTAATGGTGCTTTGATATTACGAGAAGACAAAGGCATGCTTAGTCATATTGCCGGGCTGTACTATGAGTATTACGATGACTTGGCCGACTTGCAAATCGAGCTACACGAGCGGGCGAATGAGATACAACTTATCGAAGCCAAGCCAGGGCTTTTATCGCTAGAAACTAAGAATTTTGGAGAGGCCCAGCAGCCAAGCTTGATGGATTATGCGGATGGGGTGGATACGGTTTCTTGGTTAGTTAGTTTATACAGTTGAGGGATCAGGGATAAACTCGCTATCGCGAGTCGTGATAAACGCGCCTAGCGGCGGCGTTGGGATTAGCTCGGCTATCGCCATCGCTGGGATAAACTCAGCCCCGCATAGCTATCAGGGCGAGTCTGGATACCCTTGCCTATCGGCATCTTTGTGATAAACTTGCTATCGCAAGTCGGGATAAACCTCCCTATGAGAAAAGTGATCCCAAATACTTTAGAATCCCAACGAGGGCCTTAGCCCGAGTAATCCCGCGATGCCGTAGGCGAGCAATTCCCGCGACCGAAGGGAGTTATTTCCGCGAGGGCGAAGCCTGAGTTATCACAAAAGGCTTTGGAATTTGATTTCATGTAGTATTATCTTCACGTCCATGCGAAATCTCTTTTTATTTCTTTTGTTTTTTCCCTTATTTGCCACCGCGCAAACCATCGATACGGAAATCTTCAAAAACTACACGCCGCGCAACATCGGGCCAGCTGGTATGAGCGGGCGTGTGACGTCTATCGATGTCAATCCTGACGATACGGATATCATTTATGCAGGCACAGCCAGCGGCGGTCTTTGGCGCAGCACGAATGGCGGCACAAACTGGGAACCCATCTTCGACGATCAGCGGGTATTGAGTATAGGTGCGGTTGCAGTGAGCGATGCCAATCCAGCTATCGTCTGGGCGGGAACGGGTGAGGGCAACCCGCGAAACTCAGCTAATTATGGGGGCGGTATTTACCGAAGCCTGGATGGTGGCGACACCTGGGAGATGATGGGCTTGGAAAAGACCCGAACTATACACCGCATACTGATCGATCCGAGCGATCCGAATCACGTGTACGTAGGCGCACAGGGGCACCAATGGGGGCCGCACCCTGAGCGAGGTGTGTATAAGACAACCGATGGCGGGAAAAATTGGGAGCAAGTATTATTTGTTGACGAAGGCACCGGCATAGCCGATCTGGTTATGGACCCGACCAATCCCAACAAGCTGATCGCTGCCACCTGGACTTTTGATCGCGACCCCTGGTTTTTTAACAGTGGTGGCGAAGGCTCTGGCATTTGGCTAACGCATGACGGTGGCGAGAATTGGACGCGCATCGAAAAGAAAGATGGCCTGCCCAAAGGACCGCTCGGTCGCATCGGCTTGGCGATTGCCCCGTCTAAGCCCAATATCGTTTATGCCTTAATCGAGGCAGAGAAAAACGGGCTGTACAAGAGTACGGACGGCGGTAAGAAGTGGTCGCTGGTAAGCCAGAAGAATATCGGCAACCGCCCATTTTACTATGCCGAGATATATGTAGACCCTCAGAATGAGAATCGCATATACAACCTCTGGTCTTATGTCTCGAAATCGGAAGATGGTGGTAAGACCTTTAAGACCATCATGGATTACGGAAACAACGTCCACCCCGATCACCATGCGATGTGGATCGATCCCAATGACCCGAGCTATTTGATCAATGGCAACGACGGTGGGCTAAACATCAGCCGTGATGGTGGTGAGAATTGGCGTTTTGCGCCCAACCTGCCGCTGGCGCAGTTTTACCACATCAACTACGACATGAGTATTCCTTACAATGTAGGTGGTGGTATGCAAGACAACGGTACCTGGGTAGGGCCAAGTCAAGCCTGGAAGCGCGGTGGTATCACGGCTGCCGACTGGCAAGAAGTTTACTTCGGCGATGGTTTCGATCTGGTCTTTCAGCCAAGCGATAACCGATACATATACGCTATGTCTCAGGGCGGTAATATGTCGCATATCGATACAGAGACGGGTCACCAGACCTTCATCAAGCCCGTACACCCAGAGGGAAAGCCACTGAGATTCAACTGGAATGCAGCGGTATTTCAGTCGCCCCATGCGGATGGAACCATCTTTTTCGGTAGCCAATACGTGCATAAGAGTGAAGACTATGGTCGCTCGTGGGAGATCATAAGCCCCGATCTGACGACAAACGATACGACCAAGCAAAAGCAAGATATCAGTGGTGGCCTGACCATAGATGCGACCCAAGCCGAGAACTTCACGACCATCGTTGCCATTGCTCAAGACGCACAAGATGCCAATACGATCTGGGCATTGACTGATGACGGCCGATTGCAGGTGACCCGCGACGGCGGCCAAGACTGGACGGATCAGGCGAGTCGCTTACCCGGGCTGCCGGAGGGTGCCTATCTGCCGGTCATAGAACTCAGCCCGACTCAACCTGGAACGGCATACGTAGTGTCCAACGACTACAGGAGAAGCGACTTCAGGCCATTTTTATACCGCACAACCAACTACGGCCGCAACTGGCAGCGTATTGCCGACGAAGATAAGGTCGAAGGGCATGCACTGTCAGTCGTTCAAGACCCGGAGCAAACCAATCTGCTCTGGTTGGGTACAGATCGAGGTTTGTACTTCACATTAGACGGTGGTGAAAACTGGACCCACTACGATCAGGGCTTTCCAAGTGTAGCTGTAACGGACCTCAAAATTCACCCCCGCGACCATGATCTGATCATCGGTACCTTCGGTCGTGCCGCTTGGATACTCGACGATATCCGGCCATTCAGGGCTATGGCACAAAACCCCGAAATGATAGACCGTGATTTCGCGACCTTCCCTGCGCCTATGGCCTACCGAGCAAACTACCGGTCTTATCAGGGCATTCGCTTCGTAGCTCAGGGCGAATACGTAGGCGAAAACAAGGGCAGCGGTGCACAGCTTACCTACTGGCTGAAGCCACCTACAGATGATGGAGAAGCCGAAGAAGAGATCAAAGAAAAAATCAAAATTCAAATTGTCGATGCCACGGGCGACACCATACGCACTTACAAGCGATCAGCCAAGTACGGCCTCAATAGATTGAGCTGGAACATGCGCCGCGATGGTCAGTCGACTTTCAGGCGCAGTGAGCCTAAGGAAGATGCTGATCTTCCGAGTGGCTCACCTGTTGCTCCGGGCAGGTATACGGTTGTTATGTCTTTTGGTGATTGGCAAGACCAGACGGAGGTAGTCGTCAAAGAAGACCCCAGGCTACCAGACCCGGCTAATCGCTATCAACAGCGCGACCGTCTACAAACGGAGCTAGACATGCTACGCGCAAGAGCAGACCGCGCCTGGAGCAGGCTGCGCACAGCCGAGCAAGGCATCAAGCGGGTAAAAGGCATGCTCGATCTGGCACCAGATGAAGTAGCCGAGACGCTGAAAACACAATCTAAATCGCTCATGGACTCTATCGCCATGCTCAGAAAGCTAGTGCGCATGCCAGAAGATACCAAGGGTATTCAGCGAAATCCAAATAATCTCGGTGGGGTGCTGGGCAGCGCTTCTTACTACATTGGCCAAACCGATGGCCAACCGACCCAAATGGCAACCCTGGCATTGGAAAGAGCCCGACGCGAAACAGATGCCTTCATCGATAAGGTCAATGTGTTTTTGGAAGGAGACCTGATGAGCTTTAAAAAGCAAGTCGAAGAGGCTAGATTGAGTATGTTTGGGGAGATTGGACCAGTGGATTAAAAATGTTTCTCCATTGGCCTATCAAAACCTAACTCCCGTTTTGAGACGCCCTACATAAAGACTACTTTTGCACAAATGCCCATCCATGAAGTTTAGTGTCTCCTCTGCCGATTTACAAAAGAAGTTGAGCCTGGCCAGCGGTGCCATCTCTTCCAATCCAGTTTTACCCATATTGGAAGACTTTTTGTTCACCATAGCTGGCAACCAACTGACCATAGCTGCCACCGACCTGGAGACAAGCTTCATCACCCAACTGGAAGTCAATGCCGACGGTGACGGCACCATAGCCGTACCTGCCAAGATTCTGGTCGATACCCTGAAAGCATTACCGCAACAGCCAATAACCTTCAATATCGACCTGGATACTTACGGGATCGAGATTACTTCAGCCTATGGTAAGTATAAATTGGCAGGTGAAAATGGCGGCGACTATCCCGACATTCCCGAAGCCGATGAGGTAGATACGGTGGCTGTCAGCGCAGCACACCTGACCGAAGGCATCAATAAAACACTATTTGCAACTAGTACCGACGAGCTTCGACCAGCTATGACTGGTGTCTTTTTTCAGGTAGATTTTTCCAAGCTGGTCATGGTAGCCACCGATGCACACAAGTTGGTCAAGTTCAGCCTCTCGAACGTAGAAGGCGAGGTAACCAGCAGCTTCATTTTACCAAAAAAGGCACTCAATCTACTCAAAGGTGCCCTGCCGACTACAGACGAATCTGCAGAGCTGGCCTTCAATAAATCAAATGCCTTTTTCAAGTTCGGAGACACTACGCTAGTTTGCCGCCTCATCGATGCCCGCTATCCCGATTACAATGCCGTTATCCCGGTCGATAATCCAAACGTACTGACGATCAGCCGCACCGACCTGCAAAACTCCCTCAAGCGCATCGTCATATACGCCAATAAAACGACCAATCAAGTCATTCTCAATGTAACCGACGGTAGTTTGACCGTTTCTGCCCAAGACCTCGATTTCAGCAACGAGGCCACCGAGCAGTTGGCTTGTAGCTACGACGGCGAGCCACTGACCATCGGCTTCAATGCCAAGTTCCTGGTCGAGATGCTCGGCGTTCTAGAAGGAGAAGAAGTCAAACTGGAAATGTCTTCTCCCACTCGGGCGGGCATCCTGATGCCAATAGAGCAGACCGACGGTCAGGACATTCTTATGCTGGTCATGCCAGTCATGCTGAGCAATTAAAGGCTATCTTTTTTTAGTACTTCCGATTAAGATCAGGAAAGCCAACCCACCAATGGCCCATTTCCACCAGTTGTAGTGGAAGTCGCCCTTGAACTCGATGGGTGAGGTATTCCCTATCAAGTCAAAGGCTGCCCAATAATAGGGATCTGCTCTGCGCGTACCTGCATGACGTAGCCTGTAAGCCCGCTGGGCCTCTTGTAATGCCTTATCTTTTGTGGCCCCCACTTCTATCTGCTTATAAAAGTCTGCCATGATCTCTGCTGTAGCCCGGTCATCTACCGCCCAGCGGGTGCTCAATACCGAGTTTGCGCCGGCAGCTATAAAGGCCTGACTTAGTCCTACTCGCCCTTCAAAACCCTTACGGGCACCAGTACCGGTTTCGCAAGCACTAAGTACCACCATTTCCGCTTGCAATTCGATATCCGCTAATTCATAAGCGTGAAGCACATTTTCGTCTTCCGCTCCGGCAAAGTAAATGCGACTCATATTTCCATTAGCCGCATTCGCCTCAGCATGCGTAGCTAAATGAATAACGCTATAATCAGAAGCTTGTGATTCAAAATTAGACCTCGTAGCAGATTCATCGTAAATAAACCGACCAGGGATAGCCGCTTCTATAAATTCTACCTCGTCTTGGTTATTCGCTAGGGCCCCTACCTGACGAGTACTATCTCCACTTCTGCTACTGAGTAGAATAGGCCCGTTGAACATAGGCGCCATGCCAAGTATTTGCTGGCGCGGTGCTTTTTTGGGCCGACTCCTCAAGGCATTGCGTGTTCGCAATGAATAAGAGTACGAAAGTGTATGTTCATCGCCAAAATATACCGGCTGATTACCTGTGCTATCCATCCGAAGAAGCCCAAAAGGAATGCCGTCTAAAGACCCACTGGTGATAATTTCTATATTCCTTGGTAAATCTGCTTCGTAGTCTCGTAAAAGCTCTTTGTAAATACTCCTCGATATGGCAGTAACTTCACTAGCCTCATTGATTGATAAATCTGGCTTGGCGGATAGTGTTACCAACTTTTCAATTTCTCTGTTTATGTTAGCAATACTACTATTGTAATAACGGTGACAAAGGGTATCTTTAAGCACCAAGACAGAGATAATCAGCGTTTTTTGTTGAGCAAAATAAACAAGCGCACTACTGTCGTCTAACTGCTCGCTAACTTTTATAATAGGCTGATGTTCAATTATATTTTCAGGATTAAAAGAGGTAATATTTTCTTTTCTTTTCAACTGTTCTTCATACTCAGTAGCCATCTCTATTAAATAATCAAAGTCAGACTTTGTTAATGACAATGATCGCATCGCTTTTACCCAGCTGGATTCCAGACTTGATCCAAAGGCAAATAATTTAGCTTTCTCTGTCTTATTTGCTTGTGCATACAGTATAGTAGACCTGACTAAATCCAATGAAGATAAACCCTTAGAAAGGTAATTAACGTCACCCGTTTTTTGATATAAATACCCACCTATAATCAACATGTTTGCAGTGGATGTAGCTTCAAAACTTTCTAAAAAATCGTATCTGGTAGTATTTTTAGCTAGTAGAGATAGAGTTTTCGATTCTATATCTTCATATATTTCAAAAGCTTCCTTAACCGGGTCTAATCCTTTGCCAAGCCTAGTTAAAAAAAGAAGTCGATTTGCATATGATGTCTTGATGTTATAATTGTTGATTAGGTCATATGTAGATTTTTCTTTGTTTTCCGATATGGACTTATTAGAAATTTCCAAAGCATGTTTGGTGTAGTTTAAAGCAGCCATGTACTCCCCATCTACAACTGCTCTTCTTGCTAGAGAAAGCTTGTTGCTTATTAAATCTTGCTCTGAAAGATCTTCAGATAAATATTCTATGACCCTTAAAAAGTCATTTACAGAGTTTTTGCTTTCGATACTTATTTCTTCAATTTTCCTATCTGTGTCTAATCTTGATCGATAATATATCATTTGGAAATATGGACTTACTTCTTCTATTTTGTTAGAAAGATAATTTAATCGTTCCATCATCCAAACCATATCAGCTCTTTCTTTAATAACTGCTAATAAAACTATATCTTCCTCTATTTTTCTGTTAATTAGATCTTTTTTAAACCAATTTTCAAAAGGAGCAATAAAAGTTGCATCTGATAGATCTGTGGAATATTCATTCCAATTAAGCAACCACACGTACGAGCCTTCCTCCGCCAAAGTCAGCCCTTTACCTGCATATACCCGTGCAAAGCTATTGAAATATCGAGTGGAGTAGTAGTTAGCTAATTCGTAACAAATATAGCCTGTAAGATTTCTATTTGTACCAAGTTGATTAGAAAGCGCATAAGCTGCCTTTAAGTGTTCCAATTCATCCACCTGGTATAGCTTAGCCAAAGTTAACCGGCTCCACATATCGAGGAGGTCACCACCACCTATTCCCGCTTTTAGCCTCCTTTCATTTAGGCCATGATTATTGAGCCCCCTAAATGGATAGAATCTGTAGTTACTTTCAAGCTCCTTGACGGAATAAGGAACTTCATCGGATTGCTTTGCAAATACGGATGAACATGTGATACAAAAGATAAAAATAGCGATAAGTATTCGGTAATTCATACCCAAATATAAAGCGAGACCCCCAAAACTGAACATCAGCCTTGGGGGTCCACTATAAAAATAGGTCTGCGAGCAGATTTACTCTTCGCTGTCCTGATCACCTTTGGCAAGCTGTTCTCGCAACTGCTCGAAAGCTGACAGGTCACCTAGTGTAGATTGCTTGACCGAAGCCTGCGTCTTTTTAATGACACGCTCGGTTTGCTTGCGCTCGGCTTTGCGGACGCGGCTAACCTCTTCTTTGGCTTCTCTCTTTACATCATTGACGTAGCGGCTGTGGCTGACCATGATTCGCTTTTCTTCGTGGTCAAACTCGATAACCTTTACGGTTAGTGTCTCGTCTACATCGGCCATGGTACCGTCTTCCTTACGCATCAGTTTGGTAGGTGCGTATGCTTCAAGACCGTAAGGCATTTGGACGATCATGCCTCTATCATCCTTTCGGATCACTGTAGCTTCATGGTAAGATCCTACAGGGAATACCGTCTCAAAGCTATCCCATGGGTTCTCCTCCAGTTGCTTGTGACCAAGAGACATCTTTCGATTTTCTTGATCTACTTCTAGAACGACCACATCCAGTGTTTCACCGACCTTAGTAAACTCACTAGGGTGGCTGTAGCGCTTAGTCCAGGAAAGATCGCTAATGTGAATCATGCCACCGATGCCGTCTTCCATTTCTAGGAATACACCGTATGGGGTGAGATTCTTAACCTTACCGCTATGTCTAGAATCAACCGCAAATAATTGTTCAATTTTAGTCCATGGGTCCTGCTGTAGTTGCTTAATCGATAGCGACATTTTACGGTCTTCGCGATCTATGGTCACAACTTTTGCTTCGTGCTCTTCACCGACCTTGAAGTACTCGCGGGCGTTTATTTGCTGGTTAGACCAGCTCACTTCGCTCACGTGTATCAAACCTTCGACACCCGGTTGTATCTCCAGGAAGGCTCCGTAGTCTTCGATGTTGACGATCTTGCCTTTGACGGTACTGCCTTCTTCGATCTCTGCGGCCAACACTTCCCATGGGTGGGGTTGTAGCTGCTTGAGACCCAGGCTGATCCGCTTCTTGTTCTCGTCGAAGTCGAGCACGACCACATTAACCTTCTGGTTGATCTCCAGTACTTCTTCAGGGTGATTGATACGGCCCCAGCTGATATCTGTGATATACAGTAGACCGTCTACACCACCTAAATCGAGGAATGCACCGAAGTCAGTGATGTTCTTGACGATACCTTCGAGTACCTGTCCGCGCTCGAGGCTAGCAATGATCGCTTCGCGCTGCTCGGCCAGATCACTCTCGATGAGTGCTTTGTGCGAGACGACAGCATTTTTGATGGTCTCATTGATCTTGACCACTTTGAATTCCATGGTCTTACCTACATACTGATCGTAGTCTACGATGGGCTTAATATCGATCTGAGAGCCGGGGAGAAAAGTCTCCAGGCCACCGCAGTCGGCAATGAGTCCACCTTTGGTCTTACTGATCACACGGCCGGTGATAACTGTACCATTAGCGTATGAATCGCGGATACGGTCCCAGGCACGTAATAGCTTAGCTTTACGACGGCTCAGTACCAACTGACCACGCTCGTCTTCGCGTTGTTCGACATAAACTTCCACCATGTCGCCGGGCGCAAGCTCGGGCGTATCGCGGAATTCCGATAGCGAAAGAATGCCGTCAGACTTATAATTTAAATCTAGTACAACATCGCCATCTATGATGTTAGACACTTTTGCGCTGATGATCTCCGCCTCGTCGATGGGGGTGATCATAGACTCGTAGTCTTTCAGCATAGAGGCTTTTTCCTCTTGGCTGTACTTTACGCGCGTGCGGTCGGCCTTGTCCCAGTCGAAGTCGTCGTGTGCAGAGCCGGTGGCACCACTTTGATCGTCTTCTTCGATTTGAACGTCTTCTTCTTTCTGATCGACACCTTCGGCGACCTTAGTCAGTTCAGCCTGATTGATGACGACAGCCTTCTTTTCTTCTGTTGCGGCTTCTTCTGCTTTTGGTGCTTCTTCAGTGGTGGCTTCTCCGGCAGCGGCAGCAGCTTCTACAACTGGTGCTGCGGCTTCGGCCAGTACCTCTTCTGTGGTAGAAGTTACTTCGGCTACAGCCTCTTCAGCTTCTTGTACCACCTCTTCGGCTGCTTCTGTAACCTCTTCAGTTACTTGGTCTACAGCTTCTTCGACCGTTTCGGTCACATCAGAAGTAACTTCTTCGGCAGCTGCTGTAGTTTCCTCCACAACTGCTGTTACTTCATCGGCGGCTTCAGCAACTTCTTCTGTGGCTTCTTCAACCGCTTCGGTAGCTTCTTCGACAACTTCGGTTATGGGATTGGATTCGGGGGTTGCCGCTTCGGGCGTCGAGGCGTCGGCCTCGTTGGTCGTTTCCGGGGTATCTACAGCTTCTGGTGCTGTCTCCTCAACCGGATTTTTTTCTTCTTCGGGTAGCATAGTTATATGCTGGTTTTAGTTAGAAGATGAGCCGTTTCGGGGACGGCTTTTCCCCACCCGAGCTCAGAGGGTCTGGCTAAGGCGGCGCAAAGGTACGGGAATAAGGTGAGATAAACTACTTTTGCGCTATGCGCGCCAAAAAATCTTACGGACAGCATTTCCTGACCAACGAAAACTATGCCCAACGCATAGCCGATGCCCTCCAGCTTACTGATCAGTATGAGCATGTGCTGGAAGTTGGCCCAGGCCAGGGCATGCTCACCAAGTATTTGCTCGAGCGTAGTGATGCGTTCAGCCTACAGGTCGTAGAAGCTGATCGCGACATGGTAGCCCACCTGGAAGTACATTTCCCGCAGCTGGCGGGGAAGATCATTTCTCAAGACTTTATGAAGCTCTGGGTGCAAAAGCATATTGATGGCTCCTTCGGCCTCATCGGTAACTATCCATACAACATCAGCTCGCAAATACTCATGCGCACCATCGAGTGGCGCAGCCTGGTACCCGAAATGGTGGGCATGTTCCAAAAAGAGGTGGCAGATCGCGTGCTAGCTGGACCGGGTAGCAAAACCTATGGCACCATAGGCGTGATGACCCAAGCCTTTTTCGACACTAGCATGCTCTTCAAGGTCGGCCCAGGTAATTTTAAGCCGCCGCCCAAGGTGCAGTCGGCCGTCATCAGATTGGTGCGCAAAGAGGAGCCACTTGTTGCCGATGCGCATTTTAAAGCTTTCAGGCGAGTTGTTAAGGCAGCCTTCAACCAGCGGCGTAAGATGCTGCGCAATAGCCTCAAAAGCGTATTTCCGGGTGAGGTTTTGCAGCAGGAGGAGATATTTACACTACGCCCCGAGCAGATATCGGTGGAAGATTTTGCGGGGTTGGGAAAAAGATTGGCGGAGGCTTTCTCTTGAACTTCCGCAGGTGGGGGCAAGTGCACTCATGCAGATGGGAGACACAAAATTTTGCGTCTCATCAGAATCTTCCGCGGGTGGGGGCATGTAGGTTCTCGTCAGCCGAATCGTGCTGATGCTCAAGTCGACAGACAAAGTTTCGCTTCTGGCGAAACAATTTGGCTGACGACGAGCAGTAAGCACTTCGTCTGACGAGTTTTGGGGAAGGCACCCCACCTGCGGAAGTTCTTAAAAACCATCTCTTTCCCTACATCACCACACTGGCATAGTCAAGCCAGTAGACCATTTTCAGACTGAGCGATTGGGTGGAGGGCGCGTCGCGGAACAGGTCAGAAAAGCTGTCGGTATAGTTACGACTAGTCTGATCGGAAAATGCAGTGATGCCCGTCTTGTAAACCAAGAATATATCCGATCCCGGTGCAAATCGCCATCGGTAGATGAGATCGATATTGAAAGCGTCGAAGTCTACGTTGTGATTGTTCTCATAATCGGTTGCGCCTAAGCTGCCATTTTCATTGAGCAAGTGGAAGCTATCGTATTGCACGCGGTCCCAGTAGTGGCGAGCGCGCAGGTTGAGGGTCATATTGGCCGTGAAGCTGTACTTAGCCTCTACGCCTAGCTCATTGATCAGTCGATTGCGGCGGCCCATGAAGACATCGGTTACATCTATGGGCTCTTGCTCGGGAAGGGTTACCGATCTGGTTTCTTGATTGACGTAGCCAATGTCGCCTTGCCAATCGCCCTGGAAGAAGAAGGCATTGAGGCTCAGGCGGTCGTTGGCGCGATAGCGGGCACCGATATTGAAGCGGAAGCTGCGCTGCAAGTCATCGCGCCAAAAATGATTGATATTGAAATTGCCATTGAGCCGCAGTTTTTTTCGGCTATCGGTACCAATCCAGCCGCCGAGGTTGCCCATGCCGCTATTGCGAAATACGCGACCCGCCACTCTTGGCTCGAAGTAGTCGTACTGCCAGCCGGGATTGTGGTCTGTCCAGAAATTGAAATTCCAGAAGTGCTTGGTCTGGCCGTAGACCCACATCTCGACATTACTGCCCGTGTATTCATCGGGGCGATATAGCCTGTAGTGCCCTACGTACATACCCGCGCCACCATTCAGGAAGAAACCATTTAGGAACGGCTCGAATCGATTGTAGCGAATGCGCCCGTTGAAGCTGCGTCGATTATTCCTAAAATTGATACCCAGATCATTGGGGTTGTAGGTATCGCTTTGCTCCCTATACCAGACCGAGTATTGCCATTTTCCGCTGATCCTGCCGGCTCTAAGCTCCAGGGCGTGACCGCTTTCGGTATTTCCACCTTCAGTGAAGCGCTGACTCAGTTTGCCCTCGCCAGCTATGGCGTACTCGTTCGACTTATTGTGTATGTCGAAGAGCAGGGCCGTAACGTTAGCATCGGTAGCACCGCCCTCGCGCATGACATTGGTGTTGACCAAAGTGACAGAAGAGTTATTCGGCAGATTCTGATCGACCACCATCACATTGTAGTTGGTGCGCGGATGTACCTGCACATCGCGCCGCTCGCCATCCATATTTTCTATGGTAGCAAAGCTCCGCTGTTCAATACCATTAAAAAATCCGAGCCCCGTCCCTTTTGTTGTTCGGCCAGAAATTTTGGTTGCATTCACTAGCTGGGCACGACCGGGCATTTCTACAATTTCTTCTCCATCGGCCAGATCGTCATAGGCGGCATTGGTATTGTAGAGTCTGCCACCCACCCTGCGGCTGTAGAAAAGATCACCTTTATTGAACAACTCTGTCCCCTCGGTAAAAAAGGCGCGTTGCTCGCTGAAAAACTGCTCGAAAGGCCCCAAGTTGAGTTGATTATTATCCGAGCGCGCCTCGCTGAAATCGGGGATGAGCGTCATGTCTAGTGTGAAGGCATCGTTGAGCCCCAACTTGAGGTCCATGCCGCCGCCAAAGCTGGTTCCGATCTGACTAGGGTCAGTAGAGTTGGGATCGTATTGCTTCACCCCCACAGCTGTTACGAATGGGGTAAGCTGCAACCTGAAAGGCGACTTTATATCGCGCAAGCCCGTCAGCTTTCCGGCTTGATTGAGGAAACCATCGATGTTGGGGTCGATATCATCCCAAAAGCTTTGCTCATTCTTGCGACGTATCATTCGCACGAAGTTGATGCCCCAAGTCTGCTCTGCCGATGCCGGAAAACGAATAGCCGAATAGGGGATGAACATCTCGACGGTCCAGCCGGAACCTGTAAGCTGAGCTTTGGAATTCCAGACAGCATCCCAACTGTTGTCTTCCCCGTTCACCGATTGAATGGCATCGAACTGCACATCACCAGGTGTAGTGATAAAGGTAAAACCATTGATACCTGACTGATAGGGGTCCAGCACTACGCCAAAAAAATCGGTATTGCCCAGGTCATCTCGCTCGGTCAGCTCGCGTAGTATGCTATCAGGCTTGCTATCGAAAAGCTCGGCCCCTACGTAGATGCCTTCATCGTCGAAGAGTATGCGCACACTTGAATGCTCGGAAGACGGTAGGTCTGGATTAGGGCGCAAGGTGGTGAAATCACTTCCAGCAGATGCACTTTGCCAAGTCTCTTCATCGAGCTGGCCGTCTATTTTGATGGGCTCATCTATTCGGTATGCCTCTAGCTCGCGGGCATTTTGCGCGAAGACCGATAGGAGTGGCCAAAGTAAGACTGAGATCGTGATCAAAAATTTCATTCCGGGGTGTTTTCGCTCTGGTAGGGTAGGGGTCAGTAAACACCGCCTGAATGTCAGATGAGTGTCTGCGCCAATGACGAAAGGGTATTAGCAACAGTTGCATATTGGAGCAAAAAATCCCGTCAGGCAGTCTGCCTGACGGGATTTTTTGCTCCAATATGCAGATATGGTACACCTAGCCTCTCATAGCTAATGGGCGGGCTGATTGCGGCTTTTGTACCATTTCCGACAGCGGAATATGGGCTTTAGCCGACCCTTCTATATGTCGCTCGGCGTGATAGCTTGAGCGTACGAGCGGGCCACTTTCTACGAAGTCGAAGCCTTTAGCTTCACCTACTTCTTTATACATCGCAAATTTGTCGGGGTGTATGAATTCTGCGACTTCGATGTGCATTTTGGTAGGCTGTAGATACTGACCTAGCGTAAGTACGTCCACGCCGACCTCCAGCAGATCATCCATGATCTTGAAGACATCGTCTTCGTGCTCACCCAGGCCGAGCATGACGCCCGTCTTGGTGCGGTGACCGTAGTCTTTGATGCGGCGGAGTTCTTCCAGGCTGCGCACGTATTTGCCCTGGGGGCGTACTTTTTTATAGAGGCGCTCGACGGTCTCCATATTGTGAGAGACGACTTCCTGACCGCCTTCTATCATGCGTTCCAAGGCCGACCACTTGGCGCGCACATCGGGTATTAGCGTCTCGATGGTTACCTGCGGGGTGCGCTCTTTGATCGCCTTAACCGTTTGGTACCATATCTCGGCACCTTTATCTTTTAGCTCATCTCGGTTGACCGATGTAAGTACGGCATGTTTTACCCCCATTAGGTCTATAGCCTCGGCTACCCGGCGGGGCTCGTCGGTGTCGTACTCGACGGGGCGACCGGTTTTTACGGCACAAAAGCTACAGGAGCGCGTACATACATTGCCCAGTATCATGAAGGTAGCAGTGCCTGCGCCCCAGCATTCACCCATGTTTGGGCAGTTGCCGCTCTGGCAGATGGTGTGCAAATTATACTCATCTACTAAACGGCGCACTTTTTTGTACTCAGGCCCGATGGGCAACTTAACTCGCAACCAGTCGGGCTTTCGCTGACGCGTTTTGGGTTCCGCACTTACTACAGGGAGCTTAATCATGCTTTTTTGTTCGCTACAATTCTACAACACGTAAGATAGGCATTCAGATCAATACCGCTTACCTATCTGCAAAGCTAGAAAAAGGTTCAAGAAAAGTTGAGAGTTATTGACGCCCGGTGCGGCCGGGCCGTTGACCATGATCGGCACCTCACTGATGAAGTACTCAGCTTGGATCCCGGCTTCTAAAGACTTGGCCAATTCATCGTAGGCACCAAAGCCAAAGTGAATCGAAGCCCTCGCATGCACCGCTGGCACCAAACTGATCTCGCCTAAGCCACGACCCCAGCTAGAGGCTCCAAAAATTCGGTCGCGATCTAGAAAGATGTCGCCATTATCGCCAGTATAACGCACATCGCGCAGCGTATTACTGCCTGGTTCGCCAACGGCTATCTCTAGGTAATAAGGCTTGAGTATACCAAGTGTAGGCCCGAATCGATAACTATAACCAACGGCCACACCTCTTACGCGGGCTTTTTCAGACCAATACTTTCTTTTGCCAAAACCAAGGCGAGCTACATAAAGCTGGTTCTGCTTGCCGTAAGTAAAAGCGCGGCTCACGCGATTATTGGATAGTATGATGCGCTCGAAATTGGAGCGAAACTCCCTGGGGTGCCGATGATCACCAAGCTCCACACTCCAAAATGAGGTCACATCATAGGATTGGATATTGCCGATCGTAAAGCCAAACATCAAGTTGCGCGGCGTCATCAAGCCACCATTGACCGTAAATTCTTTAGAATACACAAAACCAGGCCCTTCTGCATCGTATATGTTTTGGTTACCCGGCAATTGTGTTTGAGCCTGTAAAGAAGCACCTAAAAAAAGCACGGTAACCAATAGAAAGTAGCGGAGCATGGTAGTAATATTCAGTAATGACATAGACAGTTGATGCACGATCATTGTTTTGAAAACAACGGCCTCGCCCGCTAAAAATACATCCAAACGACTAATTATTACATTGGGCCGGTATGAATGACCATATTGCCATACGCGCGACGCATCGGCACCCCCGTTTGCAATACATCGCCAGGGTGCTGAGCCAATGGTGGCCAGTTAAGGTTATCTTACAAACCAAAGGTACCTCATATGGGCCGTGTATAGAATATGGTACGGGTGGCTCTGGCGTTTACATTTCTCCGCACGACTTTTTAGCAGGTAGAGGGCCACTAGAAATGACGGCCCTCTTTCCCGACACGCCATTCGATCAGTTCGATCCTTTGTCGGGTATATTTTGGCACCTCAGTCGATTTGAAGAGTATCAGCCCTTCGATGCAGACCGACATGGCCGCTTTCCAGCCACAGCATCCCTATCGTATAAAATGGGGCTTATCAATCAGCCTATTGCCGTCATATGGGCAGATAGACTTTACGATTCGATACGCAAACAATACCCCAGACTCCCTGAAATGAGTCGACCCTTCGAGCTAAGACCCACTTACGACGTCGATATGGTCTGGGCATTCCATGGCCGCAAATGGCGTGGTTTAGCAAGAGCAGGTTTAGACATGATTCAAGGACAAATAAAAATGACCCGCACTCGACTCGCTAGTTGGCGAAATCGGGAAAACGATCCTTTCTACACCTTCAGCCTACTCACCAAATGGCATCAAGAGCTGAATCTTGAGCCACATTACTTTTTCCTTTTATCAGACTTCCGAAGTAGGTTTGATCCCAATGTATCGCCAAACAATCCTAAGCTGCAAGCGCTGATTAGAGAACTAGCCGCGCAGCCTAATCACAGCATCGGCATCCATCCTTCTTACCACAGCCTAGAACGCCCGGAGCTGGTATCATCAGAAACTAAAACCCTCAGTCACATCCTTGGTCGCACACCCACCGGTAGCAGGCAACACTTTCTCCGCCTCCGATTTCCAGATACCTATCGGGCACTCATCAAAGCCGGGCTTAGGGCCGACTACAGTATGGGCTACGCAGATGCACCCGGCTGGCGGGCAGGCACACATCTCCCATACCCTTGGTATGACCTGGAACGGGAAGAAGCCACCAGATTTCAAATCCACCCATTTGCTTTTATGGATGTCACCCTCAAAAATTACCAAAAACTCTCGCCTCAAGACGCCTCTAAAGTCATGCATTTCTACCGCGATCAAATACAAGCTCTCGGCGGTCCACTCTATAGCCTTTGGCACAATAGCAGCTTTTCCGAGGCGCATGGCTGGCAGGGGTACGGGGAGGTTTATGAAGATTATTTGCGAAGGCCTTTAGGCCTTCGCAAATAATCTATTTAGGCATCATCTCCACTTAATCCCGCACCCAGCACTTGGGATTTGCTGCTCTGGGGTAGGCTCGCCATTCAGCAGACTATCGAGCGCGGCGCGCAAATCTGCACCATTAACAGGGGTGTCGTTTCCTGGACGACTGCCATCTAGCCTGCCGCGGTAATAAAGTTCACCCGCAGTATTGAATAGGTATATATCAGGGGTACAGGCCGCATCATAGGCACGGGCTATCTCCTGGCTTTCATCGTACAGATACGGAAAGGTGAAATTGTAATGGTGGGCAAACTCGCGCATTTTCTCTGGACTATCGTCTGGATATCGTTCCACATCATTGCTGCTTATAGCTACGGCACCAATTCCCTTTTTCTGGTATTCGGTAGCGACGGCAACTAACTCTTCAATGGTGTGAATGACATACGGGCAGTGGTTGCAGATAAAGTAGACGAGCGTGCCTTCCGCCCCGGCTATGCTGGGTGTTTCCATACCTGGTATCTGTACACCACCTGCATTATCGAAGGTGACGGTTTTGCCGGAAATGGTATCGGGCAGGTTGAAGTCTGGGGCTGTTGTGCCCAGTGGAAGCATGGTGGATTCGGTAAGAGCCATAAGGAAGATTATATACTGCGTACTGCGTACTGCGTACAGCGACTCGCCTTAGTGATTTTATGCGAGTCGCTATACCCAATACGATAAACGCAATACGTTTGTTTATCTTCACCCCATGACTTTTCTCTGCATATCCTGCTATTTCAAGGGCGGTGCCTTCTTTAAAGCCTGCAAGCAAGCTGGTAATAGCGTAATCCTCCTAACCGTAGAAAAACTACGCGACGCCGACTGGCCACGAGAATATATCGACGAGTTTTTCTTCCTCGAAACCGATGCCAACTCACCAGAGAACATGGCCAACCTGGTCGCGGGCCTATCTCACCTCATGCGCAGCCGAAAGATCGACCGCATAGTAGCCATAGACGATTTTGATGTAGAAAAAGCAGCTACTTTGCGCGAAGAGTTTCGCTTGCCGGGTATGGGTCAGACAACTGCCAGATATTTTAGAGACAAGCTGGCCATGCGCGTTCGTGCCGACGAAGCTCAAATACCCGTACCGGCATTCAGTCCGCTATTTAATGACGAGCAAATTAATGCCTTCATTGCAAAGACCGAGTTCCCATGTTTGGTCAAGCCTCGCTCGGAAGCGGGGGCCATCGGTATCAAAAAAGTATACTCTGGCGATGAGCTGTGGCAGGTCATCCACGAGTTGGGCGAGGACCGTCATCGCTACCTGGTCGAGCAGTTCAGACCTGGTGATGTGTACCACGTAGACAGCATATGCGTAGACGGCAAGGTCGAGTTTTGCCAGGTGAGCCGCTATCTCGACACACCCTTCGAAGTCGCTCATGGCGGCGGTATTTTTCGCTCGGTTAGCCTGCCAGTAGACCAGCCCGAAGCTGAAAGATTGAGTCAAATGACCGCCCAGGTAATGATCGCCTTCGGTATGAAATTCAGTGCCAGCCACACGGAGTTTATCCGCAATAAAGACGGGAAGTTTGTATTTCTCGAAACAGCCAGCAGAGTAGGTGGCGCACACCTAGCCGAGATGGTCGAAGCAGCTACCGGTATCAGCCTTTGGGCCGAGTGGGCTAAGCTGGAGTCGGCCATGGCTAAGGGTGAAACCTATCAGGTGCCCGAACGCAGATACGACGAGGCGGGCATACTCGTCAGCCTGAGCCGATTCGAATGGCCAGACATGAGCATATTCAACGAGCCCGAAGTCGTATGGCGCATACGCAAACCCTTCCATGTAGGCATGATCGTACAGTCAGATTCAACCGAGCGCGTACGCGAGCTGCTCGACAATTACGCCGAACGAGTAGGTAGAGATTTCCACGCCGCCGCGCCAGCTCCCGACAAGGCGACAGATTAAACAACTGTCTAGCCAAACAAAACCTAGGCTAAGCGTATTTACTCCCAAAACCAATACACATATTATGCGCAAGTATACCTTGAGCTTACTGGCGATCTTCGCCCTAGCACTAACCATCATTCCCACAGCCCAGGCACAGATCGACATGCCGGCTTCATCACCATCAGCGACCTTCAGCACTACGGTAGGCCTGACCGACATCGATGTCGAGTACAGCCGCCCCAGCATGAAAGAACGCACCATCTTCGCCTCAAACGGACTGGTACCCTATGGCCAAATCTGGAGAACCGGAGCCAACGCAGCGACCAAGATCACCTTCAGTAGTGATGTTATGATCGGCGGCAATAAGCTGGAAGCAGGCTCTTATGCCATCCTGACTATGCCCAAAGCCGATGAGTGGGCCGTGCATTTCTACCCCTACGAGTCGACCAGCTGGCCCAGCTACGCCGAAGCCGAACCCACGGTGGCCGTCATGGCTGAGCCCACTATGCTCAATCACTCTTTCGAAACCTTTACCATCAGCGTCAACGAAGTGACCATGAACAGTGCCCACCTAACTTTCGTATGGGACAAAACCATGGTGGCTGTACCCATGGAAGTCGATGTCATGGACGAAGTAATGGCCAGCATCGATGCCACCCTGGCCGGTCCTAGTTGGTATGACTACTACCAGGCTGCTACGTTCATGCACGAATCCGGTGCAGATGTAGGTAAAGCCGGTGAGTATATCCAAAAAGCGACGAGCATGTCATCAGACAACCCTCGCTACTGGGTATGGCGTCGTCAGGCCCTAATCATGGCCGATCTCGACAATAAGGAAGGTGCGATTAAAGCTGCACAAACCAGTCTGGATCTGGCCAAGAAGGCCGGAAATGACGAGTACGTTCGCTTAAACGAGGCTTCTCTCGCAGAGTGGGGTGAATAAAAAATTATATTTTGACTTGGGCCGTACGGCCCAAGTCAAAATATAATTAACTCACCAAAGCCCTATATTTATTCAAATTTTCCAGCTCTAGCAGTGTACGATGTATGGATACTGCCGAACCCGTTGCAAAAAAATCATAACGGGCATTTGCGACTTCATCTAAGTTCTCTGATTCTGCTCCAACTGCTATTGCATCATTTAGTAAGCGTTTCACCTGACGCGCCGTGGGCATAGCCGGGTCTATAATCTCGACATTGGAGCCACAAATCGAGCGAATCTCCTCTTCTACGATTGGATAGTGTGTGCAGCCCAGCACGAGTGTATCAGCACCTGCATCGAGCATAGGATCTAATATGGCATGCAGCATTTGGGTTAGCTCTTTTCCTCGTGTACCAGCTTCTATGAGTGGTACCAAACCCCGGCAGGGGTCTTCCATTACTGTCAGCGATTTGGCAAATCGGCCGGCTAGCGATTTATAGCGTTCACTGCCGAGGGTAATCTGGGTGGCCATCACGCCTATTACACCGGTTTTTGTGGCGTTGGCAGCGGGTTTTATGGCGGGTTCCATGCCTACGAAAGGCACATCGAGCCATTTTTCTCTGAGGCTGTTTATGGCCATGGCTGTCGCCGTATTGCAGGCCACTACGATCATTTTGGCACCGGCAGCGAGTAAGATTTCGGTGAGTTGGTGGGCGTATTTTTGTACTTCCGCAGGTGGCTTGCTTCCATAGGGAGCGTTGGCATTATCGGCTATATACAGCAGATTTTCTTTTGGCAATAGGCCCGAAATAGCATTGGCGACCGAGAGGCCGCCAATGCCGGAGTCAAATACTCCAATACAGTCGTGCTGTATGTTTAGCTCCAAGCTGCAAGAGGCTTATTTCATGCCCAATTTAGCCTTTACCTGAGCACTTACATCTTGCGAGTCTTGGCCATAGAGCAATATCTGCTGGTCGAAGATGAAAGTATAGTCGCCTTCTTCGGCTACTTCCTTTATGGCGGCATTGACACGATCGTAGATGGGCTCCAATAGTGCCGTACGCTTGTTTTGCAGATCGGTCATCATCTTAGACTCGAACTGCTGTATTTCCAATTGTTTGGCTTCGAGTTCTTGCGTTTTGGTGGCCTGCTGCTGCGGGCTCAATTCACCTAGCTCGACCTGCTGCTGGAAGGCTTGGACTTCGGTCTGGAAATCGGTGACCATGCCTTCTCCGCGAGCGCGGAGCTGGTTTTGAAGGGCTTCGAGATCGGCTTCGGCGGCGCGAACCTCGGCCATTTCGGCCAGAATAGCAGATGAGTTGACGTAGCCAAAATTTTGTGCCATACTAGTAGCCGTAGCGACTAATAAGAGACAGGCGAACATGGCGAACTTTATCAGCTTGTTCATGATGGTTGGTTTAACTTGTTTGCGAATGGGCCGCAAATGTACGGCGCGATTTAAAGGGTTACAAATTCGTGGGGCCAGGACTTTATTATTGTCTTAGCTCGCGCAAGATTTCGTCGGTCTTGTCGTATTCGTCGTTGGCGAAGATGATGCCGGCAGCACCTGCTCTATCGAAGATGAAGTCGTAGCCGCGCGTGTCGGCATACTCTTTCACAGCCTCGTACACGGCATCCTGTATGGGCCTGACCAACTCCTGACGGCGTTGAAATAGTAGCCCCTCGGGGCCGAAACGCTGGCGCTGGCGCTCGCGCACTTCTTCTTCTTTTTGGATGATTTCCTCTTCTCTGGCGGCTTGCTGCTCGGGGGTGAGTAGGACTTGCTCGGCCTGATAGCGGTTGTAGAGACCTTTGATCACGTCGTATTCTTGATTGATCTCCTGCTGCCAGCGGGCGGCCAGCTCGTCGATCTCTGTCTGGGCATCTTGGTATTCGGTGATGCTACCCAGTATGCGCTCCATATCGATGGAGGCAATTTTCTGCGCTTGAATACTCATTCCAAACAGCCCGAATGATAGTAGGGCCAATAGCAGTGTTTTTTTGATGGTCATGATCTTTAAGATTTTTGGTTTGAATCAATGATGGGTTATGCTCGTTTGCCGTTGTATTTGGTTAGACGTTGAGACAGGCGAGTAGGTAACCGTCTTTAGCCACTGATAGATAGGCCCGCGGAAGTACAAAACCTCTAAAACCCCTCTGTTGGCTAGCAGATAAACGGTTCTAAGCGCAAAATATGCTGACTTGTGCCCATGCTTTTAACGTAAGATTAACGGCGGCCATGTGCCTTTTGATCGATTTCGAGTCTACTTGCGGGCAATCGCGCGCTTGGCTGCCGATATGATATCGACTACGCCCAAACCGTATTTGTCGAGTAGCTCGGTGGCCTTGCCCGACTCGCCGAAGGAATCGTTGACAGCTACGAATTCTTGGGGCGTAGGTAGTTTGGCCGACAGACACTCTGATATGGTGCTCCCCAGACCGCCGAATCGATTGTGCTCTTCGCAACTTACGACCGCTCTGGACTTTTTGGCGGAGGCTATAACCGCCTCTTCGTCTAGCGGCTTGATGGTGTGGATGTTGATCAGATCGACGCTTATACCTTCAGATTCGAGCTGCTCGGCGGCTTCGATAGCCCGCCACACCAAATGACCGGTGGCGAAGATCGATACATCCCTGCCTTCATTCATGTGTATAACCTTGCCAATTTCCAAGGGTTGATCTTCGGGCGTAAAAATGGGCCATCCCGGCCTGCCAAAGCGCAGGTAGCATGGCCCGTCATGCTCGGCAATGGCCTGTACGGCGGCTTTGGTCTGATTGAAATCGCAGGGATTGATGACCGTCATGCCCGGCAGCATACGCATCATGCCTATGTCTTCTAAAATTTGGTGGGTCGCGCCGTCTTCGCCCAAGGTAAGGCCAGCGTGGCTGGCACAGATCTTGACATTCTTGTGTGAGTAGGCGATCGACTGGCGAATTTGGTCGTACACGCGCCCAGTCGCAAAATTGGCGAAGGTGGTTACCATAGGTATTTTGCCGCCTATGGCCATACCCGCAGCCACGCCCATCATATTGGCCTCTGATATGCCGCATTGTACGAAGCGTTCGGGGTGCTCATTTATGAAATCGTCGGCTTTCATAGAGCCGCGCAGGTCGGCGGTCAGCATAACGACATTGTCATGCTTTTTGCCTGCTGCGTAAATTCCTGCACCGAAACCTTCGCGAGTAGCCCGCTTACCGGTTTGAGGATAGTCTTTGAGTGCCATGTTTAGATTTTTAAGTGGATTTTAAATGCCTTCGGCTGGAAAGTCGCCCAGGGTTTCTTCGAGTTGATCGAGGGCTTTCAATGCCAGCTCCTCATTGGGCGCTTTGCCATGCCATTTATGGGTGCCTTCCATATAGTCGACGCCTTTCCCCATTTCTGTTTTCATGATTACACAGACTGGGCGACCGTCTCTTTCTCGCGTTTTTAAGCGTTCCAGCAATTCGACCAGTGACTCCATCTGGTTGCCGTCTACCTTTTCCACGTGCCAGCCGAAAGTGGCGTATTTCTCTCCCAGGTCGCCTACATTCATGACTTCACTGGTGGGTCCATCGATTTGTTGCCCGTTGAGGTCAATGAAGAGTACTAGATTATCGAGCTTATGATGTGGGCAAAAAAGCGCGGCTTCCCATACTTGTCCTTCTTGCTGCTCGCCGTCGCCAGATAGGCAGTAGACCATATGCTCGTCGCCATCGAGCTTTTTGGCCATAGCCGTACCGGCAGCTACCGATATGCCCTGTCCTAGAGAACCTGAGGCGACACGTACGCCAGGTAGATGCTCGTGCGTAGTCGGGTGGCCTTGTAAGCGAGAGTTGATCTCGCGAAAACTGGCTAACTCTTCTACTGGAAAGTAACCTGACCTGGCTAAAACGCTATACCATACAGGTGATATATGCCCATTGCTAAGGTAGAATACGTCCTCGCCCTTGGGATTCATCTTGAAATCGGTGCTGTGCTCCATTTGGCTGAAGTACAAGGCCACGATTAGATCGGTACAACCCAGTGCACCGCCGGGGTGGCCACTTTGTGCCAGGTATACTTGCCTTATTATATCTCGACGCACCTGCGATGCTATCGATTTGAGCTCTTTTACGTCAGCCATAGGTGGTGGTTTGTTTTGGTGACGCTAATGTACAAATAAGGGGCAGTGCAATATAGATCGCACTGCCCCTTTTGGTGTTATCTTACGCTTAGTGCGCAGATTAGGGTGTTACTTACCGTTTACAGTTTCGGCCAGATTCTTTCCAGGCTTGAACTTGACCACACTCTTGGCAGCAATCTGAATCGTTTCGCCGGTAGATGGGTTACGACCCTGACGGGCAGGGCGCTCATTGACTGAAAAAGTACCGAAGCCTACCAATGCAACGCTATCCTTGTCTTTTAGGGCGTGTGTAATGGTATCGAGAACGGCACCAAGTGCGTCTTCGGCCTGTGACTTGCTCAGACCGGCTTTATCTTGGATTTTGCTAACTAAATCTCCCTTGTTCATGTACAAACAGGTTTTGGATGATGAATTAAGACCGCAAAGATTGCTTGTCCTGATCGTTTTTGCAACCAAAACGGCCAGTTTTACAGTTGAAAACTGCCTAAAAACGCCAAAAGCACACCAAATCAGTTAGTTTTGACATTCAAAACAGACCATTAAACCAATAAACGATGAAAAAAATTAGCGTTTACGGGCTTTTTTTGCTCATGTGCCTAATGACTTTGACTACAGGAAGCTCCTGCTCGCGTGGCTATGGCTGCCAAAATCTGGCCGGAGAAGAACAGGCCAACAAGCGAAGTAGACCTGGTAAGAAGTCTAGGGGACAGCTTTTCGACAAGCGCACAACACGCAAAATGCCAAATCAAAAGTAGATGTTTTGTTTGAATTATAAAAAATAAACATTAATTTTATCTATTTCCTATCTAAATGTATTGCTCTAAGTGAATAGTATCGAACGAATAGACACCACTAAAGTCTTATTCTTAGACATCGAGACCGTAAGTGAAAAAGCGAAGTACGAAGAGCTTGAAGATAGTTTCAAGAGCCTGTGGGCAAACAAAGCTCGGTCTGTACTCAAAAGGTATGGTTCCGATGATTCTGTAACCGAAGAAGAACTTCACGAAACTTATGTAGATCGAGCTGCCATATATGCGGAATTTGGAAAGATTTTGTGCATCAGTGTCGGTGTATTGTACAGAGACCGCTCGGATCAGCAGCTCAAAGTCAGGCTTAAATCGTTTGCCGACCATGATGAAGCCGCGCTATTGAAAGAATTTAGCGCGCTACTCGACCAATATTATAACGACCCGAGTAAGCACTGGCTCTGCGGCCACAACATCAAAGAGTTCGATGTACCGTATGTGTGCAGGCGCCTGGTTGTCCATCAACTTCCTTTTCCCACCTTGCTCGATGTGAGCGGAAAAAAGCCCTGGGAAACCAAGCATTTACTCGACACTATGGAGCTTTGGAAATTTGGCGACCGAAAAGCTTACACTTCGCTCAAGCTTCTTGCAGCTACGCTGGGCTTTCCCAGTCCTAAAGATGACATAGACGGTAGTATGGTGGGCCGGGTCTATTGGGAAGAGCAAGATTTGGATCGCATAGCCCATTATTGCGAAAAAGATGCGCTTGCCACGGCACAGTTATTTTTGCGTTATCAACGCAAGCCTCTGTTAAAGGAGGAGCAAATCACGCATTTAAGTGACATATAACTATCTTTGCCAATACCCTTAATCAATCCCCTGGGAAACAGTTCTTCATGAAGCTATTCAGCTTTTTTCGCCAGAATTTGGCCATCGACTTAGGCACTGCCAATACGCTCATCATCCAAGACGAAGAAGTCGTTGTTGATGAGCCTTCTATTGTGGCAACCAACCGCAAATCAGAAGAACTCATAGCCGTTGGCCGCCGTGCTATGCAGATGCACGAAAAAACGCATGACCACATCAAGACCATCAGACCTTTAAAGGACGGTGTGATTGCCGATTTCAAAGCGGCCGAACAGATGATCAAGGGCATGATCGAAATGATCGGTACCCGACGGAAGTTCTTTACACACCTCAAAATGGTCATCTGTATCCCATCGAGTATCACAGAAGTCGAGAAAAGGGCCGTATTTGAGAGTGCTGCTCGTGTAGATTCCAGAGAAACCTATCTGATATTCGAGCCGATGGCGGCTGCTCTTGGTATAGGTCTGGATATAGAAGAGCCCGTGGGTAATATGATTATCGATATCGGTGGAGGCACGACGGAGATCGCGGTCATAGCACTTTCTGGTATCGTAACCGACGAGAGCATCCGAGTGGCTGGCGATGAATTCACGGAGAATATCGTTTCTTACATGAAGCGTAAGCACAATATCCTTATCGGTGAACGCACAGCAGAGCAAATCAAAATAAAGGTAGGGTCTGCTATCTCTGACCTGGAAAACCCACCTGAAGATCTTCCAATCAACGGGCGAGACCTGATAACAGGTGTACCAAAGCAGATATACGTCTCTTACGACGAAGTGAGCGAAGCCCTGGACGAATCGATTGCTGTCATTGAAGACGCCGTATTCAGGGCTTTAGAAAGAACCGGACCTGAAATATCAAGTGATCTCTACAGAACTGGAATATATCTTACCGGTGGAGGGGCTTTGCTAAGAGGGCTAGACGAGAGGCTCTCCAAAAAGACGAAATTGCCTGTACATGTAGCAGAAGACCCATTGCGCGCTGTCGTGAGGGGCACCAGCAAAGCACTTAGCGATACTGAAAGGTTCAAGACGATACTAATGTCGAGTAGTAGCGTGTCGTAAACTTTAGTTTCAGATGCCGTTATGCAGAGTAATCGCAAGCTTAAAAATAATTATAGCAGCCTGCCGGCACTTTTTACATTTCTCTGTCTGGAGTTGATCTGCTTTTTGTTGATCGTAACTCAAAACAGTCGCCAGCGCGGAATTGCCACACAAACCTGGAGTGTATACACGAGTGCAGCTAGCGGTAAAGTGAGTAGTTGGTGGAGTGTTTTTAGCTATCCTGCAAAGATGGACTCCGTACAAAGTCGCGAAGGAAGGTGGCGAGAGCGAATTATCGCAGCTAAGCTATCGGATTCGCTCGATCAGCAATATCCGGGCTCAGACACGATTAGCGGGCCACATAATGAGCAGTACTCGCTGAGTGCCGCAAGAATAGTTAGCAAGCAGCCTTATTCCAACGCTGGGAATAGCTTCATCATCAATCGCGGAACAAATCAAGGTGTCTCTCGCGGTCAGGGTATAATTGGCAGACATGGCCCTCTTGGCGTAGTAACAGATGTAAAGGCACATAACGCCAGGGTGATGAGCATCCTGCATCCTGATTTGCGGGTCAGTACGGCGCTCTCTACAAATGAATATGGCACCCTTCAGTGGGATAGCGAAGACCCGCGAAAAGCCATATTGCTTTATATACCCGACTACGTTTCTGAACCTTTGGACAACGATACTTTATACACGACTGGGTATTCATCGGTTTTTCCCACGGGTCTACCTATTGGTCGAAGTTCATCTTACACACGAGAAGAAGGAACCGGCTTCTGGAAAATCGAAGTCGATTTGTTTGAAGATTATCTTTCTATAGATCGGGTTTTCGTGGTCAAGAACCTGTACAAACCAGAGCTCGACTCGCTAAGAAATCTGCAATGAGCAATCAAATCTGGCGTAATAGTCTGATTCGATTTATAGTAATCTTGCTTTTTCAGATTTTTCTGTTTAAGCAAATTGCTTTTGGATTGTTCGGTGAGAATATTTCTTTCGTGTTGGTTTATCCTGTATTTATCCTCATGCTGCCATTTGGCGTGTTTGAGCCCATCATTATCCTTTGTGGATTTGCGATGGGTCTGGCGACAGATTTTATCTACGATACGCTCGGAATACACGCAGCCGCTGCTACGTTTACAGCCTTTGTAAGACCTCGTGTTTTTAAATTACTAAGCCCAGCAAGAGGATATGACCCCAAGCTTTCACCTGTACCCAGAGACATGGGTTGGTATTGGTTCAACATTTGCCTGGGGCTCATTTTATTTATTAACCTTTTTGCATTTTTTCTACTTCAAACATTTGCGCCACAGTTTTTCTTTCAAATATTGATGAAAGCTATAGCTAGTACGCTCGTGAGTTTTCCATTTATTATTTTAGGGATTGTCATCTTAAATCCGCGTTCATGAATACGTCAAACCAACATATGCGCAGATCTCAAGCGATACGAGTATTGTTTGCAGTCATCCTTATTGGTTTTCTGGTCAAGGCTGCTCAGTTACAACTTTTTAAGCCCGGCCTGGCCACTCAGGCAGAGCGCATAGGGCGAAGTCAAGAAACAGAGTACCCTTCCAGAGGATTGATTTATGATAGAAGTGAAAAGCTCCTGGCAGCCAATGAGCCTTTCTATCAGATTGAACTAACCTATCAGGCACTGGCAGCAGCAGAAAATTTCGATACCCTCGAATTTTGCAGACTCCTCGATACGACAGTTGCTTACTTTGAAAAAGCAAGTAGTAAAGACTGGAGCGATTTTCGCTATTCGCGCATTAAGCCTTTTGTTTTCATTCGAGATGTGTCACCTGAAGTATTTGCCACCTTTCAGGAACGTATGCACGAGTTTCCGGGGTTTACGGCAGTTCTGCGAAGTAGAAGAGAATACTCTGCCTCAGTTGGTGCTCATTTTTTAGGATTTATGGGCGAGGTCGATCAACAGCAGATAGAACAAGAGGGAGCTTTCTATACTTCGGGCGATTACCGAGGCGCAAGCGGACTGGAGTACAAGTACGAGCACGCCCTGCGCGGCAAAAAGGGAAAGCGACAATATCTGGTCGATAACCGAGGCCGAAGGATAGAAGAGCTATCGCAATCGGAAAAAAATGCTGTAGTGGAGGCTGGTGCCAATCTGTATACTTCGATAGATATAGACTTACAAGCCTATGGAGAGCAGCTTATGGTCAATAAAGTAGGTAGTGTTATTGCCATAGAACCAGCTACAGGCGAAATACTAGCTGCTATATCAGCTCCCACCTATGAACCGAATGATCTGGTCATGGGTCAAACACGAAGCCGTACTTACGCCAGGCTCGCGCAAGACAGTTTACAGCCCATGCTCAATAGAGCTGTAAATGGTAAGTACCCACCAGGCTCTCCCTTTAAAACCCTTGTTGGGCTTATCGGTCTTCAAGACGGCACCCTGAGTCCAAATCGGGGAATGGCTTGTCAGGGTGGCTTTTTCAGCAATGGCCAAATGCTCACCGGATGCCACAGCCACCCCTACTGTCGGAATGTTGCTGACGCGGTAGCATACTCCTGCAACAACTATTTCATCATGACATTCCTGGAAAACCTAAACAGGAACGGCAGTTTGTCGCCTTATGAAGCTCTTGGAGACTTCAACGACTATCTGTATCAGTTTGGCTTAGCCAACCGAACGGGTATAGACCTGCCCGGAGAACAAAAAGGTTTTGTACCCGATAGCTCATTTGTAACTCGGGCATTTGCAAATGAACGCTACTGGAGAGCGATATACCTGCGCTCGCTGGCAATAGGGCAGGGAGAATATGAATTAACCACCTTGCAATTAGCGAATATGGCCGCAGCCATAGCCAATAGAGGACACTGGATAAAGCCGCACCTGGTCAAAGAAGTAGAATGGTCTAGCGATTCGAGCTACTATTTCGATCCTACTTCAGAGAGACACGACATTGATATTGATCCACAACATTTCGAGACGATCATAGCAGGTATGCGGGGGGTGCTTACGAGGGGAACTGCGCGCTCGGCTGAAGTACCAGGTCTCGATATATGCGGCAAGACAGGTACCGCCGAAAATGGCACAGCTGTAGATCATAGTATTTTTGTTGCCTTCGCGCCGCAGCACGACCCCCAAATTGCAATTGCCGTCTATGTAGAATACGGTGGTTTCGGAACGACTTATGCAGCTCCCATTGCTAGCCTGATGATTGAAAAATACCTCGAGGGAGAAATCAGCCCTGGAAGCCAATGGCGGGAAGACCGTCTGCTCAACACCAATCTTTTAAGTTTGCGCCCCTAAAGAATATTTCATGCGCATCAATGCCATCGTAGCTACAGACCAAAAAGGTACCATAGGAAAAGCGGGCCAGATACCCTGGTACCTACCCGCCGACCTTAAGTACTTCAAGCGCACCACCATCGGCCACCCGGTAATTATGGGTAGAAAAACCTTCGACTCCATCGGTCGGCCATTACCCAAGCGCACTAATATTGTACTTACCCGCGATCCGTTTTTCGTAGCTACTGGCACTGCAGTCGTGCATTCGATAGAAGAGGCACTATCACATCCTTCCATATCGAGTTCTGAGGAAGTATTCGTCATCGGCGGCGGCGAGATATACCGTATTACGCTCGATATTACAGATCGGGTTTTCTTGACTAAAGTCGATACGAATATCGAAGACGGCGATGCCTTTTTCCCCGAGCTCGACCCAGACGTATGGACACTCGCAAGGGAAGAAAAGTACCAAGCTGATGAGAAGAACGAATTTGATTTCACCTTCCAGGTATGGGAGAAAAAAGTTTAAGCAGATTTAGCAATCTCGTACAATTGAGCTTCCTCATTCAAACTCAAATAAGGCTTCAATACCGGCTCGGGGCGACTCAATATGCGGCAACCGATCACACAATCCAGACAACGATTTTTATCGCAGTATGACCGTTTTAGTTGCAGTAAGGCTTGAGTATCTGCTGCATGTTCGGGTATGACTCCCAGTTTATTCCATTTTTTGATCTCCGCATTTTTTTCGGCAGGTAACTGTTCGAGTAGGCGGATAGCTTTCTCCAGAAATCTGTCATCGCCTTGCATCTGACCGTACAGTAAGTAAATCGGTGCTACTGCATTGATAAACAAAGAACGCAGCGCATCTTTTCCAAGTCGCTTCATCGATGCTTTAGCCGTCTTGCCAAATCGGTAGTGCTCTCTCCAGTAATGACTGACCTTTACATCGAATGTATGGTTGAGCTCTTTGATATCGGCCGCAGCGAGCACTTTACTAAATAGCTGCCCTGATCGATAGACCAAGGTAGCCAGCTGCGCAATTCGAATGGTCGGAAAGTTATTGGGGCGCAGGCGCAGATATCGCCATGCGGTCATGGGTAAAGGGGTCAATCTGTATTTGTGGGCCAAGAGCTTGTATTCTGCTTTCAAGCGATCTATATAAGGCTCGCCATCAGGTGCACTTTCCAAAAGGCCCGATTGCCCAAAGTATATAGCCTCTAGCTGTATTAAGCTGCTCTTGTGCCTCAGTGCAATCTTCAGTGGTACTGAACGAGCCAGCATCTCCATAGCGTCGTCGTTTATGCGGCCACCCAGACTGCGCGCTATTCGCTCGTAGAAGGTCGCTTCCCAATCGTTTTTATTCTGTTCCAGTCGCTTGCCGATATCTCCGGCACGGACCTCCAGTCGCTCGATTACTAGCCTGTCTAGCCATGACTTCAGGTGTAGATCGCTGACTGATCCGATTTGATTTTGACAGGGAATCCAATATTCATTATTCATCAGCCGCCAGTAAGTTTTTGCCAGGCCGGGCGGTATTCGTTTGCTCAATTCTAAGCAAGGTATGCGACGACCTTGTGTATCGATAGCCGGCTCGTCTTCTTCTAGCACGACGTGTAGAATCACATTGTCATAAGCAGGATCGTCTTGGTGGCCATGAGCAAACCAATCGCTAGAGCGCAAGTGCATCTCTACATGCCCCGCCCAATGCATATCGTCTATGCGCAGTTGAGCACTATGAAAATCGGGACCGGCATTCAGTCGATTGTATTCTCCGAAGTCTTGAATTGCTATAGGTACACCCTCTGTTGTTTTTAAATTCAATAGGTCGAATCGGGCAAATCGCCAGAGATAGTGTATAAAATCTTCTCTCATTTTTTGTGTCTTTATTGTTTTTGTAAAACAAGATGTACTTATAAGTCTGGAGAAACCATCAAATTACACGATCGAGACGTAACTTTTTTTATAGTTTTTGGCAGCAAATAAGCTGTAAGCCCCGTTTTATATGGGCTTTTCGACTTTGACGGCATCAAGACGCAATACGCCACTGTGGTCATTGTACTTGGTGTTGCCTTATTCTTTTGTTAGATTTGGTGGGTTAAAGATTGAGAGGCTATGAAGATGAATACCAGTTTAAGCATAAAAACCTGTGACGAGCACACTTTTGTGGTGGCTCTGACCAAGGGTGAGCGTTGGGCACAACGCGACTTGTACCAAGAGTACTATAGCCCGCTCATGGCTATATGTCTTAGATATGCTGGTAGCGAAGACGAAGCTATGGATCTGCTTCATGAAAGTTTTATCAAGATTTTCAGTAAGATCAGCCGATACCAAGAAGGCACTTCTCTCATTGCCTGGATGCGTCGTATCACAGTCAATACCGCCATCGATGGTTATAGAAAGGCCGCCCGCCGCCGTACGGAAGAGCTTGACTCTGCATCCTTACAGATCAGTAGTTCCGACCCCGATGTAATCAGCCAATTCGGCACCCGCGAGATACTCGCTGCCGTCCAAAACTTAAGCCCGACCTATCGAACGATCTTCAACCTGTATGTAATAGAAGGGTACAGCCATCGCGAAATTGGCGATATGCTCGGTATTACCGAAAGTACCTCGCGCTCTAACCTGGTGAAAGCCCGGGGTAAATTGCAGAAAAAGCTTACCGAAAAGGGTCGCTAGTAATGGACAAAAGCCAAACGAACAAGTTTGACGAGCTCTTTCGCCAGCGCCTCGGAAACCTGGCTGAGGATCAATCTCCCGCTGGTTGGGAGTCTCTGTCGTCTAAGCTCAATAGTGGCCAGGAAGCCTTTGACCTTGCGATCAGCGAAAAGCTGGAAAGTCTGGAATCCGAGCTGTCTCCTGTAGGTTGGGAGACCCTCGAAAAGCGCATAGATCAAGTGCAGACCGATACCGCAGACAAGCACGTCAAGCGGCAGTTGGAAAATGTGCACCCACAGGCAAACAGCAATGGATGGGCCACACTCGCGGCCAGATTAGAGCTCATTGCCCATCGCAGGCAAAGTCTCGCTGCATTCAAGCTGACTGAGGTCTCGCTGATGTTGAGCCTTCTTCTACTTTTCTTCCGATTCGTAAATGTCGATCAGTCTACCGATCAAGATATCGCACCTCTCGCTAGCATCGACCAGCCGCAACAGGTGGCCGAAGCAGTAGAAGCCAATCTTTCTGTAAGCGATGAGGCTACCCGCGAAAGTCTAAGCTTAGCGGATAGGGCTTCCCTGCCTGCGGGCGCGGGCCAATCTATTTTATCTGTAAGCTCGGTAGCTGACCCGGTTTTGGATAGCGAATTGGTCAGTCGGGAAGGCCGTTCTGTACCAACAGCGATCAATTTACCTGCCAGCAAGTTTTCGGTTCAGAACATACCGACTAAGTCGCCTGAAAAGCTTTCTGCGCTTCGATCTTTCGCCCAACAGTTAGATCGATTACCAACACGAGGGTCGGTTGAGCAATTACCTCCTTCTTTAGTTCCATTTGGATCTGTACTTTCTTCGGCTTCAGTCGGTTTGTTGTCTTCTCTCAAGGCACCAGAAGCGGATAGGGGCATACATACCTATCTTCGTGTCTTCTATTCGCCTCTAGATCTCAACCAGGTTATCACACCACAGAATGAGTTTTTGGATCGCATCATAGAGGCAGACGATCGGGTCACTATTGGCCATAGCGGCGGCATTTTATTCGACATAGCTTCCAGGCATTTCTCGCTAAACACGGGTCTGATATACGGGCTGCGGTCTTACATTCCAACCCTGCTCAAACAAGACCTTGCCGAGCCGCTGTCATCTCCGATTGCCGTTAACAAAAGCGGCTACAGTCGCCTGACTTTTCACACGGCTTCAATTCCGCTCACCATTAATAAGACCCTGCTCAACAACGACAATTGGCGCATCACGATTGGCGGTGGTATAGGTCTGACGATGGTACTCAAGTCCTCTTTCGTAAAAGTGGAGGGTGCTGACCAACTTTACAGCGACCTCGTCAACTCGCAACAATTTGCCGCAAGACCAGGTAGGAGTGGGATACAGGAGCGCTTAGATGCCAGAGATTACTTCGATCCAGAGCCCGGTTGGTTTCAGGGTGGCTCTATATTCTCCAATGCCAATTTCTTCCTAACGGGCTCTGCTTCTTTCGAGCGCAAGATGAGCGATCGGTTTAGCATTTTTGCTGCGCCTACGATCAGTCGCTATTTGCACTTCGTACAAAAGGGTGGCTTGGGGCCAAACTACGATCGCATCCACAACCATTCGATCTTCTTCGGTACGCGGATTCGTCTTGGCGATATGAAGTAGGTTCAGCTGCGGCGGCACCATGTTCCACTTTTCATTCCAAACGAAACGCCTAGTTCGTCTAAAAATCTAGTCCGAGGCTCACTAAAAAGTTCCTTCCTGCCTGTGGGTAAAAACCTTGATCCAAGGTCTCTGCGCCTTCGAATTGGTATCGATAGCTCCAGCCGTTGCTTTCGTATTCGGCATCGAAGAGATTGCGGGCCAACAAGGTGAGGCGCATCAGCTTAGCCGGGCCTGCCGGGAAGTTGAGGCTCAGCCGCAGGTCGGTAAAGGTGAAGGGGTCTAAGCTATTGGCTTCGTCGCCGCTATTGTCGAGATAGCGACGACCTATGTACTTGCTCTGTAAGGCGGCCTCGAAGAAGCTTTCCTCTAGCTGAAAGGGGATGCGGTACATCAGCTCGGCAGCGGCCTGAATGTCGGGCGAGAAAGCCAGCGGCACATTCTCACGTTCTATAGTCGTCTGACCTATGTAATCAAAATCTTCGCCCTCGTATTGGTCTAAGAACTCGGTGTAGGAATTTACCCGGTTGCGGCTCAGCGTCATATTGCCACCTATGGTAAATCTGTCAGTCAACTGCACGCCGCCCATCAGCTCTACGCCCAGGCGGTAGGAGTCGGGCACATTGGCCCGTATATACTCGCCCACATCGTTGAGTCGACCGGTCAAGACCAGCTGATCTTGGTAGGCCATATGGTAGAGGTTGATGCCCCAGTTGCTGCGGCGAGCAGTGCGTTCGTAACCCAACTCGGTATTGATCAATCGTTCCGGGCGGGGAATCTCACCAATCGGATTGTCGACGTGGTCATTGCGGCTGGGCTCGCGGTGGGCTACGCCAACGCTTAGATAGGCACGGCCACCTACATTAGGGCTGTAGACGATACCCGCTTTCGGGTTGAAGAAGGTATAGTCGACTTTCTGATCCAGGCGATTCAGCTGATTGTCTAGCCCTAAGAATTCGTAGTTGATCTGGCGCACCTGGAGGTCGAGATAGCCATTCAGCTGCGAATTGAAACCGTAGTTCATACGGCCGTATACATTGATATCGATCTTCTCGGCATCGTTGTCGTAGTAACGGGTATCGGTTTCACTATTGCTGGCGAATCGAGACCAGATCACCTCGCCGAAGTGGTTGTTGAGGTAGCGATTGGCCGCACCGCCCATGGTGAAATCAAAGCGCGATCCTTTGGGCGCATAAGCCACACTGTAGACCAGTCCGTAAAAGTCGTTGTCGAGCCAGCGCCGCCTGATCAGGTCGCTCTCAGTGATGGTACTGTCGCCTATTACTACATTGTCCAGGCCATAATCAGCCAGTTCCTCGTCGGCGCGATACTGCTCGAAGAAGCCGCCGCCCTTGGTGTAGTGACCACTCAGTTTCAGCGTCCATTCGTTGCTCAGCTCGGTGCTGTAGTGCAGCTGGTAATGGTTTTGGCGGTAGTTGTCGACCTCATTGGGGTGGGGGGAGCCGGGGCGTTCCATACCTGCTGAGTTGAAGGTGCGGTTGCCGGCTTCCAGTTCGCTGCGGGGCACCCCATTCCAGGCTTGGTAGGTGATCTCGTGGCCACCGAAGGCATTGAATCGCAGCACCGAGCGGTCGCCCACCCAGCCACCGGCCAGGTACCAGGCATCCAGATCGGCCGAGCCGCGGTCTATAAATCCATCGGAGCGTATGCTCGACAGTCGGCCGTCGAGGGTGAAACCGCCGGGCAGTAAGCCGGTACCGAATCGGCCACTCACCCGACGCGTATTGAAGCTACCCAGCCCGCCATCTACGGTCGCGTAGGCATTCTCCTTCACTTGGTTGGTGGCAATATCGATGGTGGCGCCAAAAGCACCGGCCCCATTGGCACTGGTACCTACCCCGCGCTGAATTTGAATATTATCGGCCGAGGAAGCAAAGTCGGGTATGTTGACCCAGAATACCCCCTGGCTCTCCGAGTCGTTGAGCGGTATGCCGTTCAGGGTCACATTGATACGTGTCGGGTCGGTCCCCCTGATCCAGATACCTGTGTAGCCGATGCCGGTGCCCGCATCGCTATTGACCACCACAGATGGCGTCCATTTCAGCAGGTAGGGTACGTCCTGGCCTAGGTTGCGCTCCTGTATTTCTTCGGCTTCTAGCTCTACGTAGGTCACGGGGGTTAGTCGGTCTGCGCGCGTACTTGTGATGGTGAGCGGGTCGAGCTCGAAGGCCTCGGCTTGTAGCACTACGTCCAGTTTGTAGTAGAGATTCTGTCCATCGCGGCGCACAAATTGCAGATTGCGCGAGTCGGCCATTTGACGGGGTAGGGGGGTGGTTATTTTTACTACCGGGTTGAAACCCGGTGCTAAATTTGAATCCGGTGCTAAGTTGAAACCCAGTGCTAATTCCAGATCTTTATGACCGAGGTAGCTGAAAGTCAGCCCTTCTAGTGAAGTTTCGACCTGCGAAAGTCTAAATTCATAAGATCCCGATTCGTCGGTAACGGTTCCGCTGCCGCCTATGATGGCGACCGAAACACCGGGCAGTGTTTCCCCTTTTTGGTCGGTTACTTTTCCGGTTAAAATGTAGTTTTGAGCAAATGCGCCTGAAACGGCAAAAACGAGGAGCAGGACGCTTCCTAATATGCGTGGCATAGATTCCAATTTTCCCTTCCCGGCATTACCCGGGCAGGTTCCTGATGGGCAAAATCGCCCGATCAAAGGGTATTATCTCAGCCGACGGTAGGTCGGCACCCCAGTGAGGCGCAAAAATAAGAAGAGCGACCGGTTTCCCAAGTCGCTCTTCAGCGGGTTTTAGCTATCACGCCTTAATGGTCGTTTGTTAAAAATCATTTAGTGAGGACTTCCTTGTAAATCCGCACACCCTGCCCATTGAACTCACATACCGAAAACGGTTCGAGTCGAATGCGAATGGTGGCGTTGAGCGGATAGTCGTACTGAGGAATGAAGAAAACTTCTTCTCCAGATTCATCCACAGCGAATCGGACAACTTCATAATCCATGATGGCTGCATTGCCGATTGTGGTGCCTTTTATGAGTTGCCTGCCATCGGCGACTTCGAGTTGCTCACCCAGGAATGGATTGAGTTCCGGCAACACGAATTGCTGAAACAGGAGGGTGACCAATATGCCGGGCAGCAAGCGATTGATTAACTTAAGCATATCTGCGAATTTGTAAACCCACTAGGAGAGCGAGTTAGGATGAGGGAATGGCTGAGGCGTCGAGTTTATCTATGCTGTCTATACGGGCGAGCGCTTCCGTGTGCGCATTCTGTAGGTAGGGCCGCTCCCACTCTTCCAGCTTTTCTTGCTGAATTTGATACGATTTATGGAGGCGGTCTATCGCAGAGGCTTTTGCGTTGTAGATGTCGATGATAGCCTCGATATACCGGCGTGCGGCTTGAGCTTCGACTTGGGTAGTTAGGCTCGTACGCTCTACTTGGAGTTTCATTTCACGCTGAAGTGCTTCGAGAGCAGCACGCATTTTGCTATCTAGTCGATGCTTTTGTGCCTCCATATCGGCATCCAACTGATTCATGACTCTTGCTTGTTCGAGCTTTCGCTCGTATTCATCAAAGCCCATTCGGTGGCGTTGGTAGAGCACGATCAGGTCTATAATGCCGGCAAAGAGCACGAGTAGCAATGTGATGTACCAGATGCTGGGTCCCTCCTCTTGGTCGGCCAATTGCACGATGATGTTGTGCCGATCGACAAATCCCAACGTATTAGGATCGAATGACTTGGCCGAGATATCTGCTATACGATCTTCTAGTGGCGCAATGTGCTTGTGCTTGATGGAGTCGATCTCCCATCTTGCATTTTGAAATCCAGTTAGATAGTAATCGACAAAGCGACGATCGTATCTAGCTGCTCGTCGGTCGTAGTCTTCTCCTCGACCTTCGGCATGACTGGAAAGTCGGCCATCTTCCTCCATAAATAGGGAGTCTAGCTCAATTTGCCGTTCATTTTCGAGTTTCAGGCTATCGATGATGAGTCGGTCAACCTCATTGAGAAAAGCACTTCTTTGCTCGTCGACAATTTGTAAGCTGTCTTGCTTACTTACTTCGAACTGCTCTAGCGCAAAGCGCTCGATTTCCTTCTCGAAGACGATCTGGTGACCGGCGTATAGTAGGAGTAAAGTCGTAGCGGACAGTAGCCCCAGACGAAATAGAAGCCCAGCTGCGCTAACCCGACCGACACTCGTCACGATGGCTCGCTCGGCAGAGTATATAATGACCCAGAATACGGCGAATAATCCGGTAGATATGGCTACCGAATCCAAAATGGTGAAAGAGCAATAGCTAGCCAGTACAGCACTCATGATCGGAAAAACGAGCATCAGAAAGCCGAGAAAGACGACCCGATACTGAAAACTGGGTGTGCAAGAGCTTACGATATCGGGTACGAGGCCTGTGATCTTGATCAGGGTCTTGGAGACCCATGTGTTGATACCTTCCATGTTTTATTATTTTTTAAGATTGGAGTATCTGAGCAAAGTCGGTAAGCACTTGCTCGGTGGTCGTTTGCCATTGGCGCAAGATGATTTCGGCCCGGTCGATCATCATCTTGCGAATCAGATCGGGCTGTAACTCTGCCCGATCCAGTAAAGTGATCATGCGAGCTTGCAGCTCTTCCGACTGCTCTTCGAGTATACCGTTGAGTCTGAGCATCTCCCGGCCCCAGTATTCCACTAAATTCGTGCGCAGGGTGGAAATTTCTTGAGCCAAAAGGGTCTCGAATACTTCTACAGCCAAAGCAGCTTGAGCTTCGGCCCCAGCTCTTAGTGTTCGGTTGCGGAAATCAAGTGCTGTACCTATTGCCTCGCGGTCGTGCCGATTTAGGCTTTCGATCGTGCGTCGATCTTCCGAACTGGCAGTCAATGAAAAGAAAGGATTTTTTCGGCTCTTATGCTCCAGGTCTTCTATTTTCTGTAGCAATTTGGCACGAACAGCTTCAGCCTGCCTGGGGGCATTAGGCCCGTCAGCCGTAGATGGGTCCAGCTTTTTCAAGCTGTAGCCCCGTTTTGATAAAGTCATGTTTAGTTAAATTGAGAATCAATGAAACCAAGCATGTAGACAAAGATAAAAGTCATTGCAAAGGCAGGCAAAAGCCCGTAACTTTGCGGTCCTTTATATGCACTTCTATCCAGGAGTGACACATGCTTGGGTGAACCTTTCGCCCAAGCTTTTTTCTTGTCTTGGGCTATACTTTTATGTTTAAGTCGTCTTCGATCTTGCTCCTATCCAAAAGTGGGAGCAAGGGCTAGTCTAGTATTAGTGGCAGGTCAAATATAACGATAATTTTATTGAAACGACAAAAATTAAATTGACAATTTTTATTCTTGTGCTTACTTCAATAAAAAAGCCGCTGAAGTAATGCAACAGCGGCTTGTACTTTTTCTGCTAATTAGCAGATTAGACCCTTTTACATCTTCTTCTTTCTATCCTTCGTTTCGTCGATCAGCTTGCGCTGGGCTTCCATTTGCTGGCGCATAGTCTCTTGGTTAGCGATGCTTTGCTCGATGTTGCGCTCTTCTTCGGTTATGCGCTCCCGCGCCTGCTCGATGGCTTTTTCAGAGCGTTCTTGGTCGTTTTCCATCTTGCCGAGCTCGCGCTCCATGTCTTTGAGTTCTTTTTCCTGCTCTTCGATCTGTAAATCGAGTTGAGCACGGGCTACTTCCAGGGCGAAGCGCAGCATCATCTTTTCGGTCTCGATGTAGCGATCGGGGGTTTCGGTCGGGCTTACGTAACCTTGGTTGGTGGCGATCCAGACGACCAGCTCAGAGCCGTCGCCACGTTCGTTCACGACCGAGTACATATCGACTTTGCCCGTTGTGCTAACGCCGGCCATATCGATATTGAGGGCTTCCATTTCCTTGCTCTTGCGGTTGCGCTTATTTCGATTGTCGAAGTTGTCCTTGACGAAGTCAGCCCATTCTTTCTCTACGAGACGGCTTTCGGCGGTTGGTAGGTCTAGGGTGATGGCATCTTTAGTGCCCTGGCTCATGCTCAGGGTGCGCGCACTGACTTGTGCGCTTAGTGAGCCTGTTGCTGCAAATACTAGAAGCAGGAGCACCAGACTCATTTTTTTGAAGTAAGACATGGTAGTGGTTTTTAGCTTTTGAATGAATAGATGGTGTGTAGACGTAGAAGAATTTTGGAGGTCACGCCTCCAAAATACTAAAACAATGTTTGTTATTTCATTCGGCCATTGGCCGAATGAAATAATAATTTCTTTACTGTCTCGCCGCAGCTAATGGGTCTGGTTTACTCAATAGCTTTAAAGCCGCCTCTATCATGGGGTCTGTCTGATTCATGACTCGATAGAAACCATCTGGCTCATCGTACAGCTGACGTGAAATGCGCGCCTTGAAAAAGGTGAGAATTTCGCGCTTAAACTTATTGGCGGGCATCTGTATGGTGTAGGAGTTATCGGTTTGAGCTTCGCGGGCACGGATGAGCAGCTCATCTAATACGGAGGTTTCAGGCTGATAGTCATCTACAAACTTTTCGAGGGTCGGATAGCGTTCGGTCAGTCTGCTGCGCGCATTGCCTACAAACTCGAAGGCGTAGTTGGGCACCTGTTGGCGGATCATCAGGTAGTCGTAATCATTGAAGCTGGTATCTAGTGGTACGAAAAAATCAGGAACGATACCGCCACCACCATATACCTCGTAGCCTGCATCGGTGGTATAGACCTGGCTGCTGTCGACTTTTACTTCAGCATCGCCGGTCAGCTCGCCGCTTTCATAGCGTTCGTATCGGTCGCTGTTGTAGCTATCTTCTTCGCCCTGCACGTATGGCTTTTGAATACTTCGACCGCTGGGGGTGTAGTACCTAGCCGTAGTGAGTCTCAAGCCGGCACCACCTTCCAGGTTGTACTGCTCTTGTACGAGTCCTTTGCCAAAACTTCTTCGGCCGACTATGATTCCTCTATCGTGATCTTGAAGCGCACCAGCTACTATTTCGCTGGCTGAAGCCGAGCTGCCGTCCATCAAGACGATGATCTCGCCCAGCCGGTATGGTGCGGCCCCGTTCGACTTATGATCTTCCCGATTAGAGTTTCTTCCCTCTGTGTAGACCAAGAGGAGGCCGCGTTGCTCGAAGATCAAGTTGAGCATTTTAACGGCCTCGCGCAGGTAGCCACCCGGGTTCTGACGCAGATCGATGACTAGATTACGCGCACCTTGCATTTCGATCAGTTTTTCCAGTGAGTTTTTAAACTCGTTGCCCGTATCATCGCTGAATCGGTTGACCTTTATATAGCCAGTGTTCTCGTTGAGTAAGTAGGAGGCATCCACACTTCGCATGGGAATCTCGTCGCGTGTGATGGTGAATGCCAAAAGGTTATTCTGACCAAATCTCTTCACGCGAATGTTCACGTCGGTTCCTTTTTCTCCACGCAATAAGGTGGCTGGATTCAAATCTTTGGCTGTAGGCCCCGCCACGAGACTATCTTCCACGTAGATGATCTTGTCGCCCGATTGTACACCCACCTGCTCGGATGGCCCACCGATCAATGGTGCTACTACATTAATGGTGTCTTCTACGATCATAAACTCGATGCCTATACCATTGAAGTTGCCTTGCATCGATTCGAGTAAGGCCCCCATTTCTTCAGGGCTGATATAATTGGAGTGCGGGTCGAGCTCGTCTAAAATGTTGTCGATGGCCGTCTCGGCGAGTTGGTCTTGATCTACCTCATCGACGTATCGGGTATCGACGTATTTGAGTAGCTGCTGTATGCGTTGGCTACCCGACCCTTCTTCGCTTTTTGAAACGGTACTGATCAGCTTAGTATCACCGCGCAAATGCTGGCCGATATACAGCCCAAACGCAAGGGTCATTGCAAATAGAACAGGCAGCCATACGCCTGCGAATCGGTTTCGTCGGGGAGATGAATTCATACAATTGCAAAAATAAAAAATGAATGGGACCGAAAGCCCCATTCATTCAGCTATTTGGCTACAGCAATGCGAAACTACTTAGCGTCGGCATAGCGCTTATTCACGGCATCCCAGTCGATGACGTGGAAGAACGCCTCCACGTAATCGGGACGGCGGTTCTGATAGTTGAGGTAGTAGGCGTGCTCCCACACGTCGAGACCGAGAATGGGGGTACCTTTCACCTCGGCTACATCCATCAGTGGATTGTCTTGATTGGGGCTGCTCGTTACGGCCAACTTGCCGTCTTCGCCTACGATGAGCCAGGCCCAGCCAGAGCCGAAACGCGTCTTGGCGGCTGTAGCAAATGCTTCTTTAAATGCATCATAGCTACCGAAAGCTTCGTCTATGGCTTCGCCTACAGCACCGCTGGGGTTGCCACCGCCATTGGGGCTCATCACATCCCAGAATAGATCGTGATTGTAGAAGCCACCGCCGTTGTTGCGAACGCCACTACCGGCAGCGCCAGCCTGTGCCAGGATGTCTTCGATCGAGTGGCCAGCCAGGTCTGTACCTTCTATGGCGTTGTTGAGCTTATTGGTGTAGCCTTGGTGGTGCTTGCCGTGGTGTATTTCCATGGTGCGCGCATCGATATGTGGCTCCAGCGCGGTGTAGTCGTATTTTAGCTTAGGGAGTTCGAACATAAGTCTTACTTGATTGAGATTTTTATTGGAAAAGCTTACCTTGCTATTCCTGTTTCTGTAAAGGATTTGACGTACGTAATTGTTTGGTGCCAATAGTTCTTTATCCCCGGTTCTATTAAAAAGAGCTAGACCGAAAAGCTTTGGATTACTTAATTTCACAGCCATGAACCGGAGTCTTGTGTTCCTGCGAGCGTTTCAAGGAGCGACAACCACTATGTTATTACTATTTCTGGCAACGGGAAATATCCTGGCCGCTCAGCCCATTCATCCTCGGGCCGAGTCTACGTTAGACGAGAGATTTCCCAATGCCGAGTTGGTCGAATGGGCGGCTTACGAAACGGGCTTCACCGTCAGTTTCTACGACCCAGCATCAGATCGCGCAGCTAAAATGGAGTTCGACGAAAAGGGCCGCTGGCAGCAGACTACCCTCGACTACGATACCGCCGATCTCAGCCCCGAGATACTCGCCTACGTCGACAGCAACTTCGATCAGTACTACAGCTCCGCTTACGAGCTGCGCATCAGGCGCAAGCGCAGAACTAGATACGGGCTGATCGTGGATACGCCTACGCATATACATACGCTCATTTTCCGAGAAGACGGCCGCCTGCTCGAATCGGAGAAAGAAGGTTTAGATGGGGGATAGTTTTTTCGCGCAAAGCGCGAAAAAACTAATTTTTATTCACCAACGTCCTATGCGGGAAGGGTATCTCTATCCCTTCTCGATCAAAGCGTTTTTTGATACGCTCGATCAGGTCACAGCCCATCGCAAACGCATCGGCTTGATCTTTAGCCCAGGCCCAGGCGCGTAAATTGACCGAGGAGTCGCCCAGACTCAAGACGCGTACCACCACACGCGGGGCACCCGCCTCGATCTGCTCTTCGGTGCGGATGTCGATGTTCAGCGGATGATTTTTCACTTCATCTTGCATAATGTGTTTGGCTAGATCGATCTCGCTGTCATAGCTGATCCCGATTTCGATAAAACGGCATATGCGCTCTTCCGCGTAGTCGGCATTGATGATCACGTCGTCGCTCACCTTGCTATTCGGGATAATAACCCGTCGATTTTCGAAGTCGCGAATTACCGTATGCCTCAGACTAATATCTTCTATCACACCGCCTATACCATTGATGGTAACCCGATCATTTACTCGAAATGGCTTGAAAATGATGATGAAAAAGCCACCCACTAAATTGCTCAGAGCCGATTGTGCCGCAAAACCCACCACTACCGTAAGTAGACCGGCACTAGCTAGTAAGGTGTTGGCCAAATTCTTAAGCGAGGGAATTTGATAAATAACCATACTCAAGCCAAGTGTATAGACTATAGCCAAAGCGATATGCCTTAAAAATTTATAGTTTGTAGGGTCGCTCCCCGGTTCAGATGATGATTTTTTGATCAGCCGGTTAAAAAAGCGATTCACCAGCCTGGCTACGATACCGATAGCCACCAAGGTTACTACAATTGTAATTATGGTGGGCCAATTTTCATTGAAGAAGTTAATCATAAATTAATGTCGTTTTCCAAAATTTGGAATCTATATTGTTTTAGTGGACTACGAAGACAAATCGGATATGCTCAAAGTGCCCGAGTCCGCGAAAGTCTATAATCCTAAACAGGCACTTACTTAACTGGTCTTCTCCACTTTCATCTTGGGTTCCTGATCTCTGTAGCCTTTCAGCTCGAGTACGTCGCCGGGCATGTAGTAGCCCGCTTTACTGAGGGCGAAGAGGCAGTTGCTCATGGCCTGCGTTTTGATCTCCAGGCCCGAGTATCGCTCGTCGAACGTATCGATCCAATAGTAAACCGTCAGTGCTTTCGAGCTGGCATCGAAAGCCGTCAAATGCACACTCGGTGGCTTTTCCTCTTGTAGTATGCCGGGTATGGCCTTGAGCTGCTCGTGCACGATCTTGCGGGCATCTTCGATCTCTTCGTCATAATCCAGGCCAATGGCAAAATCTTGGCGCAGAAAGCCATCTAGCACGAAGTTGGTCACGTTCTGCTTGATAAGCGTAGCATTGGGAATGAAGACATCCTTGCCGTCGAAGGTCTTGATGCGCGTATTGCGCAAGTTGAGTGCTACTACGCTGCCCGTCACACCAGCCACTTCTACCGTATGGCCAATGTCGAAGGGTCGATTGAAGGCCAGCATAATGCCTGCCAGCAGGTTTTCGCCTATGTCTTTGAAAGCGAAACCGATCACAAATGCACTGATGCCTGCGCCGGCCAGTAGTCCTGATGCGGCTTTGCCCAACCCCAGTATCTGTAGTACGATGGCGAATATAATGACAAAGAAAAGCGCGCGGGTGAGACGCGTCAAGAACTTGGCGAGCAGTTTGTCTTCTACGCGCTTATTGTAGGCTTTTCCGGCCAGCTTGGTCAGCCATTGGCTAATGGTCCAGAGCACCAAAAACACAATGACGGCTATACCCAGACTGGGTAGTTGGGCCACAAAAGATTCGTAATATTCCTGTATCGAAGCGGTCAGCTGCTGCGAAAAAGATTCCATAGTGTTAAAATGTATTTATGATTACAACAACCCAAATCTAAGCTTGGTGCACTTGTGTTAACAAGATGTTTTTCCCAGCTTTGGCAGGCTTAGCCGAGCAGCTATGCCCCAAAATCGTTTAGCTTATCGATTATGACCCGATTTTTATGTTTTCTTTTTTTTGCACTTCCGCAGGTGGTTACCTTACCCATAAGCGGGCAGTCTTGCACGGGTAACCTAGGGGAAAATATTTTTGCCGAAGGCGATTTCGGAAGTGGAGCAGCCAATGTGATTTCCACCGATCCAGGCATAGCACCCGGCTACTCTTACACCACCAATGTCCCCCCGGAAGACGGCTTTTATACCATCACCAACAATACTGGGGCCTGGCCCGATATCTTTCCGTCTTGGTTGCGCATCAGAGATCGCAGCACCGACCCCAATGGCTACATGATGGTCGTCAATGCCAGCTTCGATCCCGGGCTGTTTTACGCACAAGAGATTACCGGCTTGTGCGATAATACCCAGTATCTCTTCTCAGCTGATGTGATCAACCTCGTCAGAGAGTTTGTTGGAGGTCACATTGCCCCCAACATTTCATTTTTGATCGATGGGGTAGAGCAATTTGCCACCGGCAACATTCCCCAATCTGAGCTGTGGGATAACTATGGCTTCGCCTTTACGACCGAGCCTGGCCAGACGTCTGTTACGCTTTCTCTTCGGAATAACGCCCCTGGCGGCATAGGTAACGACCTGGCATTAGACAACATCAGTTTCAGAGCTTGCGGCCCCAGGGCCATAGTCGTGCCGGAAGCCGCGCCACGCGTATGCCCAAGCGATGAAGCTTTCACGTTAATCGCCGAAATAGTCGGCAATCAATTCGATACCCCAGCTATTCAATGGCAGCAAAGCTTCGACGAAGGGCAAACCTGGCAAGACATTCCCAATGCGACCGATGAAGAACTGGAAGTCGTACTGCCTGCTTCGGGCTTCTACTTCTACCGCTACCTGTTGGCCAATAGTCCGGCTAATCTATCGACACCCCTCTGCCGAATCGTCTCCGACCCGTTGGCCATCGAGGCGGTACAGGAAGAATTTTTTGTGACCGACACGATTTGCCAGGGCTTTGACTACGAAGTCGGCAGCTCAGTCTACACCGAGGCAGGCAGCTATGTAGATACCCTCGTATCGAGTTTGGGTTGCGACAGCATCGTCAATCTAGACTTGACATTGGTCCCTTTATCTCAGTTCGTCTTCGACCTCGACATCGCGCAACCGCTTTGCGAAGACGATCTTGGCAGCCTGACCATCAACAGTATTACGGGAGGAAATCCGCCTTACATCAATCTTTTGATCAATACTTTTGGAGACAGCCTCGGGTTTTTTAATGCTGCGGACGATCTGCAAACGGGATTCTACATAGTAGCTGTCATTGACCGATTTGGCTGCCCTGGCTTCGAGCCATTCAATATCGAGCCCGCCGCTCCTTTTTCTATTGATCTCGGGCCAGACCGAAGTGTACGCCTTGGCGAATCGGTCGACATAGTGCCTAGCTCCAATACATCCATCAGTAGTACTAACTGGCTGCCGCCGATTCCAGGCTGTGCCGACCCTTGCCTGACCGTTTCCTTTAGTCCCTTTAACTCGGCCTTCTATGCCTTAACTGCCCAAAGCGAGCTCGGCTGCCGGGCGACCGATTCGATTTTTATAGAGGTGCGTCCGCGGCGGCAGGTCTACATCCCCAATGCTTTCTCGCCCAACGAAGACGGGGTCAATGATGCTTTTGCGCCACTGGTCGTTCAGCCGAATGTGTCTAGCATCCTCCGCTTCGATGTCTTCAATCGCTGGGGAGGTCAAGTCTATAGCCAGGTCGACTGGCTACCCACCGGCATCAGCGATGGCTGGGATGGTAAGATCGGCGATCAACTAGCCCAAACTGGTATTTACGTCTACCGGGCAGAGATACAGTTCTTGGATGGGGAAGTGATTATTTATGAGGGGGATGTGATGTTGGTGAGATAAGGCCCCGGCAGGGGACTTCTTCATTGCAAGGTCTACAGATTATTCGCCAGAATGATTCAGGGCCTTGCCCGAAGGGTATGAATTAATAGTCCCACACCCACCAAACTAATCAAAATCATCGCCGGAAATCCCCCCACTACTGAGATCAGTCGAATGCCATCTATACCGGCAAAAGAGATCATCACCCAAGAAACGGTGCCGATCACTACGCCCCAGACCAGGCGGATGCGTAAGGGCGCTTCTGGCCGCTCGGGGTTGATGCCTTTCACGCTGATGGCTCCCATGGCCGAGATGTTGGAGTCGGCCGCCGTGACATAGCTCAGGAAAACGAGCAACACAAAAAGTCCAGTGACCAGCTCAGTAGCGGGCAGCGTATCGAAGAGTTGGTAGATGATACTTTCAGGGCCGTTTTCGCTCAGGTTAGCTTGAAGTGCACCGCCGCTTGCTGCATCCAACTCGATGGCGCTGCCGCCGAAGATGACCATCCAAAGCCCACCGAAGAGTGCTGGAAGTATCCAGTTGACATGAATGAAATCTCGCACCCGGTAGCCCACCGAGAGCCTACCCAAAAACAAGGCTGATACCGGTGCCCAAGCAAACCAGTTGGCCCAGTAGAAGATCGTCCAGTCGTGCTGCCAGTCGGTGGGCAGCGGATTGGCGATGTTGGTCGAGCGGCTCAGAAAATGACTGCCGAATTCGAGCAGCCCATCGCCTGCCAGACTGAATAGCTTGGCGATAGGGCCAAAAGCTAAGACCAAAATAGCCAGTACTATGAAACCTATCGCGTTGTAGTTGGACAAGGTGCGAATGCCCCGTTGTAGCCCGCTGGCGGCCGAGAGGAGAAAAGCCAGTACAATGCCTCCGCCGAGCAGGGCGTATCCACCTGCGGAAGTCCAAAAATTAATGACCTCTGTACTAGAACCTACTGGTGATTCGCCATCTGCGGTCAAGTTAAAGATGCCACCACTCAGAGATAAGATGCCCGCGCCCAGACTGGCCGACATACCTGCCACCAGGGCAAATAAGCAAACGGCATCGATGAGGGTGGCCCACCGCTTGGCCCGCTCGCCAAGCAGTGGATGCAGCATGGCCGATAGGCTGAATGCTTGCTGCTGATTGTAGTAAGCCAGCGCAAAACTGAGCCCGGCCACAGTGTATATGGCGTAGGGCGTGATGGTCCAGTGCATGAAGAGGGTCGACATGGCAAAAACGCCGGCATCGTCTCCGCTGCCTGCCGGTGGCGATTGCAGGTAGTATACCGGCTCGGCAGTACCCCAAAACAGGATGCCCGTAGCTATGGTCGTGCAGAGCGTGATAGCAAACCAACGCCAGCGATTTAGTATGGGTACGGCTTTCTCGCCGCCGATTTTCCGCTTCGACAGGGGCGAAAAATAAACGAATACCAAGAGCAGCACGAATAAAAAAGTGGACCAGCTGAACATCCAGCCGAAGCGGTCGAGTATCCAGCTAACGGCCGCCCGATTGTAATCGATGAAGGCCCCTACATCCACCAGGCTGATCGCCAAACCCACTACCAGCAGGCTTAGCGGGGCAAAAAAGACGAAGGGGCGGATGGGGTGGGGAGACTTCACATCACAAGGTATATCTAGTATTTATTTCTGTCTGAATGCAGAAGGCATTCAGACAGAAATATCCATTTTAAACGGTTCAGTAGCTCAATTCCGCGATTCGTCGGATCTTTTTTGGTGTGCCCCGGCTCAAACGCCACTTTTGAATCGCAATCAAAAGCACACCATGCGCCATTTACTCCTCCTTTCGGTCTTTCATTTTGCAGCCGCGCTCGCCGCTCAAACCGTCATCAGCGGGGTAGTAACCGACCGCAGCGGAGAGCCACTAGTAGGCGCCAGCATATTTATTGGAGGTACTTACGACGGCGACTTCAGCAAAGAAGACGGAAGTTTTGAGTTTAGTACTTCCGCAGGTAGTGAGGTCGAAGTACAGGTTTCTTACCTGGGCTACAACACCCATTCTATTCGAGCAGAAGTATCGGAGCTGAAAAATCTTGAAATCGTACTGCGCGAGACCATTACCGAGATGAACGCGGTGACCGTTTCCGCCAGTACCTTCAAGGCGGGAGATAATTCTAAGGTTGCTGTTTTAAAGCCGCTCGATATCGTTACTACGGCAGGTTCCGTGGGCGATGTATTTGCAGCTTTACAGACCTTGCCCGGCACTCAGGCCAATCCCGAAGACGGGCGCCTGTTCGTGCGCGGAGGCGAGGCACGCGAGACCAATATCTACGTCGATGGCCTTCGCGTATTCACCCCTTATGTGCGCACCATCGGCGGCAGTCCTACCCGAGGTCGCTTTTCGCCCATGCTGTTTAAAGGGGTCAGTTTTGCAACGGGGGGCTATTCGGCTGCTTTCGGGCAGGCATTATCGGGGGTGCTCGACCTCAACACAACTGACGTAGCCGACCAAACCGAAAGCAACCTCAACTTTATGAGCTTGGGTGCTCAGGTCGGCCACACTCAGGTATGGAAAGACCAGTCGCTGAGTGTCAACGCCAGCTATATCAATCTGGCTCCTTATACCGAGCTGGTACCCACCACCCGCCTGCAATGGCTCAAGCCTTACAGCGGATTTTCTGGCGAGGCCGTCTACCGTCGTCCTACTCAAAATGGCCTGCTGAAGGTGTACGTTGCCGCCGACGATAACGACTTTCGTCTGGCGCAGGAAAACCTGGACAGTGAAGCCTTAGACACCATCGGTATTCGCAACCGCAACCTATACGCCAATGCTTCCTATCGCGGCTTCATTAGCGAGCAGACGAGCTTGTTTGCAGGGGCCAGCGTAGGATTCAACCGCGACGACTTGGCTATCGAGTCTGCCCCCGATCTTCAGCAAAACCTCAATGGCTTGCACGCGCGCCTCAGCCTGAAGACCATCTGGAGCGACCGCTTCACGGCCGACTATGGCCTCGATTACCTACGCGAATACGATAATCAGACCAGCCGCCACGGTGAATTTGTGAGCAGTCGCGATCTGGGCCGTAGCCAAGTCGCTGCCTTTGGCGAGTTCAACTACTTCTTCTCCAAAGACCTGGCCTTACGAGCCGGGCTGCGGGCCGAACACATCGGCTTGCTCGATCAGCTCAGCTTGAGCCCCAGATTGACTCTGGCACAAAAAGTCTCCAAAAATGGGCAGGTTAGCGCGGCCTTCGGCTCCTTCACCCAGTCGGTCGGGGCCGATCTGCTCTTCGCCGAGCCCTCGCTAGCTCAAGAGCGGGCCGAACACTATCTGCTCAACTACAACCTCAAAGCAGGCAAGCACATACTGCGACTCGAAGGCTACTACAAGAAATATCGCCAGCTGGCCAGCTTCGATGGATCTACGCCCGACCAGAGTGAGACCATTGGCAGCACCGGAGATGGCTACGCCTACGGCTTCGACTTCTTTTGGCGTGCCAACCAGATGATCAAAAACGTCGACTTCTGGGTGTCTTATAGCTGGCTGGAGCACGAGCGGCAGTATCGCGATTTTCCTACCTCCGCTACGCCGAGCTTTGCCACACGCCACAATCTGTCATTGGTCTCCAAGATTTGGATGCCGGGGCTTAAGTCGCAGTTGGGTGTCACCTTCAACCTCACCAGTGGCAGACCTTATGAAAATCCCAATACGGTGGGCTTTATGAACGAGCGTTCACCCGCTTTCAAAGGACTGAACCTCAGCTGGGCCTACCTGCTCGATCCTCAAAAAATATTGTTTTTTTCGGTGTCTAATGTAACCGGCTTTCGCAACGAATTCGGCCGGGAGTATGGCAACGAGCTAAACGCTAACGGTCTCTTTCCCAGCCGGGCGATCAGACCCAACGATGACCAGTTCTTCTTTGCTGGTTTCTTCATCACCCTCAGCCCGGACAAAGCAAAAAACCAATTGAATAACCTTTAATTTTCGGTCATTCAGGCCATGAAAAATCAAAAACCTTAAATTTGACGATTATGAAAACGCTTCTTTCTTCCATCATCATCTTCTCCTTCGGTTTTGCTGCCCTTTCTGCGCAGAATAACTATGAAACGGCCATGCAACAGAGCTTTGAAGCCCTGGAGCAAGGTCAGGTCAAGCCCGCACAGCAAATGTTCGAACGCATAGCCATCATGGAAACTGACAAGTGGGTCCCGTTATACCACAGTGTCAATTTACTGATCGGAGAGTCATTCGAGACCGAAGACAAGGAAAAGCGTGAATTACTGCTCGGCAAAGCAAAAGAATTGATTGCCGAAGCCCACGATCGTTCTCCTAATAATGCAGAACTGCTTACGCTCGAAGGGCTGCTGTACACGTCATACGTCACTTCAGACCCACAGACCTATGGCATGATCTACTCTTCAAAGATTGCCGCCCTTCACCAACGTGCTATGCAGGCAGACTCAGAAAATCCTCGGGCCATGCTCAATGCGCTAGAGTGGAATATGGGCAGTGCTCGATTCTTTGGCAACGACATTAAGCCGATCTGTGAGAAGGTCGAGGCCGTCATCCCTATGTTCGATAGCTACGAAAGTGATGTTGCTTTTGCCCCTACCCACGGCTTAGAAAAAGCAGAGCGTATACTAGCAGACTGCAACAATGATTAACCTCTACGGCGAAATAAAATCAGTACTCGTCATCGTCTTCTGCATTTGGTTAGTGACGATGGCCGTCGATCTGCTACTTGGTAGTGGTCCGCTAACGGGGAAGTTTGTCTGGGAGCACTTGATCTTCAATGCCTATTATGGTATACCGCTCACCCTGGGCAACGGCTGGTTCTTTGCTTATCTCAATAAGTTTTTCCGTTGGGATAGCCAGCCGCTCCAGCGAGCTGTAATGGGGGTCATCGGATCTTTTTTCCTGACGATGAGCATACTGACTCTCCTCAATTTTGTGCTCTATCATTTCATCTACGGCAGAGATTTTAGCTCCCTTTGGCTCGTCGAGAACAGGACCTTTTACGTCATTTCGGTGATCATTACCATCATCGTGACCATGACGATTCACGCGATTAGCTTCTTCAAAGAGATGCAGCGTGAGCGAGTCGTTAGTGCAGAGTTGCGCCAAGAAAAGTTCGCTACCGAGTTGGGTGCTTTGCGTTCGCAAGTAGACCCGCATTTTCTGTTCAACAGCTTCAATGTACTTTCTGGCCTGATCGATGAAGACACCGAAAAAGCGCAGGAATTTCTGGCCGAGCTATCGAGCATATACCGATACGTGCTCGAGCAGCGCAACGATGCCACCAGTACTGTAGCTGCTGAACTCGATTTTGCCAAGCAGTATTTGCGATTGCAGCAGACGCGCTTTGAAGACTCCATTCAGCTGGAGACCGATATCTCTCAGACAGCCCTGGCGAAGAAGGTGCCCTCTTTAAGCTTACAATTGCTACTCGAAAACGCCGTCAAGCACAATGGCTTCGATCCGCAAAATCCACTCTTGATTCGCATAGAAGAAAAGGCCGAGCAATTAGTTGTAAGCAACAATCGAAGTATGAGAAAGAGCCTGGCGAAAGGCAGTGGCTTGGGTCTCCAAAATATCAAAGACCGCTACCAGCTACTCTCTGCTGATAGTTTGCCCGAGATTGAGACTTCCGCAGGTTCGTTTGCCGTCAAATTACCGTTACTGTGACCCGTTCTGTAATCGTCGAAGACGAAGCAGTAGCTGCGCGTAGACTTCGCAAAATGGTAGAAGCCGAAGGCCTCCAGGTCATCGAGTGGCTACCGTCTAATCAAGCCCTTCAGACATACTTGAACGAACAGCCTGCCCCTGACCTCTTCTTCATGGACATTCACCTCAACGACGGCATTGTCTTCGAGACGCTCCAAACTGTAGAGGTGAATACGCCCATCATCTTCACAACAGCTTACGACGAGTTTGCCATTCGCGCCTTTAAGCAGAAGAGTATCGACTATCTACTAAAGCCCATTGGCAAATCCGATCTGCAAGGTGCACTGGCCAAGTTCAAGAGCATGTACGCCAGCCAGCCTAACATAGACTGGCAGATGCTGAGCCAACTCGTCCGGTCGGAGCAGCAGAGCTACCGCGAGCGCATACGTGTAAAGGTGGGCGATCATCTGCGGAGTATACCCATAGCCGATGTGCAAATGGTCTACAGCGAGCAAAAGATCACTTTCCTGCATACTGTGGATGGCCGCTCTTACCCCATCGATCAGACAGTCGAGAGCCTGGGCGAAGAGCTAGACCCCGGCCAGTTCCATCGGGTCAATCGCGGCCAGATCGTACAGATCGATCACATCAAAGACGTTATTGCCTATTCCAACAGCCGTTTAATGGTCAAGCTATCGAGCCCTAAGCATCCAGAGATCATAGTGGCCAGAGATCGGGTGAAGGCGTTTAAGGATTGGTTGGGATAGCGTCCGTCAATAGCCATTGCGTCAATGGTCATTGACGAAAAAAGCTTATCTTTGTTATGTGAAGTTTTACGGTAGAGACGAAGAGATTGTTCGCCTTCGCGAAATAAGAAGACGCAGCCTAGAGCGTGGTCAAATGACTGTAGTTTCGGGCAGGCGCCGTATCGGTAAAACGCGACTCATTTTAGAAAGTCTAGCTGGAGAACGTTACCTCTACTTTTTTGTGACTCGTCAGAGTGAACGTCTACTTTGCGCACAGTTTTGCCAGCAGATAGAAGAGGTAATCGGTATCAAAATCTATGAGCCGATCACCGAATTTCGGAATGTCTTCCAATTATTGCTTGAAGAAGCACGGAAGCAACCCATCAATTTGGTTGTCGATGAATTCCAGGAATTTACCCGTATAAATCCTTCTATTTATAGCCATATGCAGCGCGCCTGGGATCTTGCCAAAGATGAGGCCCAGATGAACCTGATTTTGAGTGGCTCAGTGCAGTCACTCATGATCCGAATTTTTGATTCTTATCAAGAGCCGCTGTATGGGCGAGCCAATCATAAGTTCTATGTGAAACCACTATCGGTTGGAACCCTTAAGCAAATTTTGCAAGATCAAGTTAGTTCCTATTCGCCGAAGGACATGCTGGCCTTTTATACGCTTACCGGCGGCGTACCTAAATACGTAGAAGCATTTATTGATGCTGGCGCAATTACTTACAAGGCTATGCTAGATGAAATGCTTCAGAAAGGTTCGTTCTTCTTGCAGGAAGGTCAGTTCTTGTTGCTTCAGGAATTTGGAAAAGAATATGGTACGTATTTTTCTATTCTGGGCCTTATTGCTGACGGCAAAACCAGTCGGGGTCAGATAGAAAGTGTCCTTCAGCAACCAATTGGTGGTTACCTGACCAATATGGCTAAAGACTATAAAATTATCAGCCGGATACGCCCCATGTTCAGCAAGCCCAATACCACGAACTTGCACTATTATATCGAAGACGAATTCCTCCGCTTTTGGTTCCGATTCATTTACCGAAATCGATCGGCGGTAGAAAGCGGCAACTTTGCATATCTGCATGAGGCGATAAATCGAGATTATACAACCTATGCGGGTAAAAGCCTGGAGCAATTGACTAGGCAATTGCTACGTGAATCGGGCAAATTTTTAGAAGTAGGCAACTATTGGGAGCGCGGCAATAAAAATGAAATAGATATTGTCGCGATCAATGAGCTGCATAAAGAAGCCTTGATTGGCGAAGTCAAAATGAATCCTGCCAAAATTTCTCTCGATAAGCTCAAGCTGAAAGCTCAACGACTTTCCAAATCACTAAGTGAGTATAAAGTCGCGTACAGAGGATTTTCAATGGAGGATATCTAGGTTCCTATTTGCCCAGACCATCTGTCGGGCTCGGTGGGTTGCCCCACATTTCTTCCAGTACGGTACGGCCGTCTTTTGGGCCTACGTACATGTAATCTTCAGGGATGGTGAGCAAGGCCATGTCACCACCGATCATGAGGCTGGTATCGCTGTAAAAAGTGAGGGTGCTCTCGATGCTGTCTACATGGGCCTGGTACATTTCGGCCATGGCAAGCTCTACCGAGTCGATGTCGATATTTTCTTCTTCCATCTGGAGGGGATGCTACCTGCGCCTGCCTGCCATCCGCCAGGTAGGCAGGGAAGTCCAAAAAATTATACAACCAAATGATGTAACTTCTAGTCTGTATATTACGTCTAATTGGTATATGTGCTATCCCTTCAACTACTCTACATGCCCTGCACCAAAAATTTGATGGCACTGCTGCTGATCTTCGGATTAGTTAGTGGTGTATTTGCTCAGCACCCGACGGGCAATCAGACTCGTCGTACGGAGTCATTTCCGGCTTATACACCCGATGGGGAAACGCTTTATTACGGAATGGATGGGCACCCGCAAAATTTAGGGCCGGAAAACCAGACAGATATCTGGGTGGTCAGGCGGCAGACGGACGGGAGTTGGAGTAAACCGATCATATGTGGGGCACCGGTCAATACATTTGGCCATGATCGTGTGATTGGAATGGGTGCTGGCGGTGACAAGCTGGCTGTTTTGCGGTTAGGTACCTATCCATATGTGGATGTTTTGGCCAAAGGTGAGCGGGCCTGGCGCATTACGAGTTCCTGGCCACTAGATCGGGCACTGGCATTCGATGGCTTTCCGCACTTTGATTTGGAAAACAGGAGGTTGTTTTATCAGGATACGCTAGGCGACCTACACGTACAAACGGCAGGGGTTGCAGGTGATTGGTCGGAAGCAAAGCCACTGACCAGCGTCAACTCATCGGCTTTGGAGGGGCATCCTTATCTGGCACTGGATGGCAAGACTTTCTACTTTAAGCGCGACGGCAAGTGGATGTATACCCGATTGGCGGAGCAAGGGTTGACAGCAGAGCCTGCGCAGCTGGTACTGGAGTGGCAGGGTCTACAGATAGCGTCTATTTCTTTTGCAGTCGAAGCGCCTCAACGCTTAGCTATCTGCGGTATCGAGGAAGCGGGAAAGACAAAAGTAAGGGCTGTGCCAATACCTGGAAAAGCATCACCTGAGCTATGCCGGGTACTGAAGGGCAAGGTACAACTGCCACCGGGCCCGGGTACTTCCGATACTCGAGTCACTTTGCAAGTAGATGGCCAATCTCGGCAAGTAGAAGTCGATCAATACGGAAATTACGCACTAGTTGTCAGCCAGGATGCAGATGGGCAAGTGCTAGCCGATGCGCCGGGTTACTTTGCGCCTGCCAGGGGCATTGGTACGTCCATAGCCTCAAATGCCTACGCCGCAGATCATGGAACCGCTGCTATCGATCAGGCTTATCTGGATAGAACGGCGACCATCCAAGACCTGAGCAACCGAATCTATCGGTCTCAGGAAGCTTTAAATGAGCTGAGAGCGCGCCGCCGCCAAGCCGACATAGAATGGCGCAAACAGTTATCGGCTGCCGGAGAGGACGTACTGGAAAATTATATCGACCCCGAGTTGGAGGCCCTTCGGTTTCGCGAGGCCAATGCGCGCGCTGCACTAGCTGATACCTTGCCGCCCAGACCGATCAGGCCAACGGTTTCTGATTCATTGCAACGGGCTATCGACTCGATTCGCTATGCAGAGCTCATCGAGATGCGCGCCCGCTTCCAGAATTTTCAAGACGACGAGTTGGCTCGCCGCGGTCAAGCGGCGCACGATTGGGAAAACACCACGGAGCAAACACCTGAGCGGCGGAAGTTGGTAGCCCGCACGATCGAGCAAGACTGGGCACCTGCCGCCGCTCAGGAGGTGCTGCAAGAAGCCGAGATCGATAGCGAAGTATTAGCTACCGACGTAAGCCGCGACCTCTTTCCTTCTTCCGAGCCTGCTGTTTATGAGCGACAAGCCTGGGAAAATGAATTACTGTCGGGTGTGCGCCCGCAGGCCCAGGCCCAGCTGCGCGAGAACCTGCGCGAGCCGATCGAGCGTCAAATTCGAGAGCGCGAGCAGATCGCTCAGCAGACCGATGAATACGAAACTGAAATTCAGCGACTGAACGATAGTCTCGATTTGGTTATCGCTGCTCAGCTACAGGCAGAACGTGAGCCAACCCCTGTACCGCAAGCTCCAATCGGTAGAGATCTGCGGGTAAAGACAGTACCACAACCCAGTACCTATCAAACCACAAGCCCAAGACCTCAACAAAACCTTTCCGGAGGAAGCATGGCTGTAGACTTCATCCGGCTCGAAACAGGGCGGAAGACCATACTAGAGCAAGTGACCTTTCAGCCGGGGAGTGCCTACCTGGGGATGGGGGCCGATAGCGAGTTGCAGCGGCTGCTCGGGTTGCTGCAAAGTCAGCCCAGCCTTAAGCTGATGCTGGGTGTGCACATGGGGTCTAACTATAGCTTCAGCGATGCACAGGCCATTAGCCAGGGGCGAAAGTCTACGCTTAGTGCCTGGTTTGTAGAAAGGGGCATCGAGCCCGACCGTGTTTTTATAGAAGCCTATGGTAGAAGCCGGCCACTACCCGTAAATTCAGGCTCGAATAGTGGCGATGAGCGAGTGGAGTTGGTGATTAGATAAATGTTTTTGCCGAGATTCGTTTGGAAAGAAAATAACCTATGAAAGGAATCATCTTGGCTGGAGGTCTTGGCACCCGTCTTTATCCCTTGACATTGGCAGTCAGCAAGCAACTCATGCCGGTCTACGATAAGCCGATGATCTATTACCCGTTATCGACTCTTATGTCGGCAGGTATTCGAGATGTTTGTATCATTAGTACGCCTCATGATCTGCCCAAATTCGAGTATTTGCTGGGCGATGGTAGCAGGTTGGGCTGTAATTTCAGCTATGTAGAGCAGAAGAATCCGAATGGTCTTGCCCAAGCGTTTGTGCTTGGTGAAGAATTCATAGGTAATGATCCGGCTGCTTTGATCTTGGGCGATAATATTTTCTATGGTACCGACCTCGATGAGCAGTTGGCCGCTATGCATACACCAGACGGTGGTTTGGTATTCGCCTATCGCGTAGCCGATCCTGAGCGCTATGGGGTAGTGGAATTCGATAATGACCACAAGGCTATTTCCATCGAAGAAAAGCCTGCCAAACCCAAGTCTCGATTTGCAGTTCCTGGTTTGTATTTCTACGATAATTCTGTAGTCGAAATTGCTAAAAACTTAAAGCCAAGCGCCCGAGGTGAATACGAAATAACGGATGTAAATCGCTACTACCTAGAGCGTGGGCAATTGCAGGTTGCTGTACTGGGTCGTGGCACAGCTTGGCTAGATACCGGAACCCACAAGAGTCTGATGCAGGCTGGTCAATTTATCGAGGTTATCGAAGACCGACAGGGGTTCAAAATCGGTTGCATTGAAGAGGTAGCCTGGCAGCAAGGGTTCATAGACGATTCCGGGCTGGAGCGCGAAGCGAAGAAGTTCTTAAAAAGCGGGTATGGAGAGTATTTGTTGGATTTGTTGAAGTAGGCTCGGGCTGTCGCCCTTGCGTTTACAAACCTTTGGTTTGGGTTTACAAGCTCCTGCGTCGCCTGGGTTTAGCTGGCCTGCGGCCTCGCGTTTACAGGCTCCTGCGTCGCCTGGTTTTGGCTCGCCTGCGGCACCGCATTGTCTGTGGAGGTTCTCGAGCACTAGCAATCTAAGTTGATATTAGCCCGAGCGACGCAGGAGCTCGTAAACCAGCCGTTCGCAGAACGCTATAAACGAATGAAAACTTGTTTTCCTTCTAAACGGTACTACCTTTGTTTGCTGTGACCCCCCGCCCGCTCGTTATCCTCTTTTGCATACTCTTGTTTCCGGCTTTGCTGTGGAATTTGGATGCGATGATCTTTATAGACGACGAGGCCATACGCGCACTCGTAGCTCAGGAGATGATATGGAGTGGCGACTATCTGGTGCCCACTATCCACGGTGATCCATACCTGAATAAACCGCCGCTTTGGAACTGGATATTGACTATCAGTTTTTGGATTTGGGGTGGGGCGAGTGAATGGGCTGCGAGATTTCCAACGGTCGTTTGTTTGCTCATTTACGCTGACTTGGCTTATCGATTTACCAAGGATGAACTTGGGCATTCTGTGGCTTTATTGGGGAGCTTTGCCATCATTACCTGCGGACGCATGCTCTTTTGGGATGCTATGCTCGGACTCATTGATGTATGCTTTAGCGGTGTGGTTTTTACCCAGTTTTTGCTGCTCTGGCGGTACGGTGAGCGTGGGCAGTGGTGGCGTGCTTTTGGCTTTACCTATGCTTTAACAGCGACTGCCTTCATGCTTAAGGGACTGCCAGCCATTGTATTCCAGGGGCTTACCATTATCGCTTACCTCGTTTGGCGTGGCGAGTGGCGTAGATTCTTCAGCTTGTCACATATTGGTAGCGGTATCGGCTGCCTGGCCCTATTGGCCGCTTACTATATACCCTACAGTCGGGAGGTATCGCTTATGACCGTTTGGGAGCAACTCTTTACGGAAAGTAGTAAGCGTACGGCCATGGAGCACGGCTGGCGTGAGACCATCGAACACTTGGCACTCTTTCCCTTAGAGATGAGTTATCATTTTTTACCCTGGACGACTTTGCTCATATTTTTCTTTGGTGGCAGACTCAGAAAGCGACTCAAAGAGAAGCCTTTCCTGGCCTATCTACTCTTGGTTTTTGCCGTCAACATACCGATCTATTGGCTTTCGCCCAATGTGTATCCGCGCTACTTGCTCATGCTTTGGCCATTGGTATTTTTTGTAGGCTTGGCTTTGTATAGGCCACAATTAGAGGCTTTTTCTTTGTACTTCCGCGGGTGGTATGTCTTGCTCGGTGCAGTGGTTAGCTTGCTGGCTCTGGCTACATTTTTCATCCCAATAGCACCTAAAACGGAAGGGTTGTGGTACCGGTATTGGTTAGGACCGGTCTTGGGCTTATCTGGGCTGGTACTGAGTTATCGCTATTGGCGAAAGCCCATAGAGGGGCCTATGATCATAGCTATTGTCTTACTGCTCGCCAGAATTGCGCTGAATGGCTATGTACTACCACCACGCGCTGCCGGAGACGTAAAGGGCCAAGCTGTAAAAGAATCGGCCGAGCGCGTTGGTTCAACTTCATCTTTCCCTCCTATTGCTATCTACGGTTGGACGACCACCGAGCCAGCTATGGCCTATTATCTCGAAATGGCCTATGGCGGCATTATTCCACGACACGTTTATCAATTAGATAGCTTAGCGACCTACATCGTAAGTCCACGCCAATACCCCGCCGCCCAAGAAATCAATGCTGTCGATAGTTTATTTGCGCGCCACGACAATCGGCCGTGGTACAAGGTGACCGACCTGCGCCTGCCTGCCGATGCCAAGCAGGCAGGGAAGTCTAAATTAGGAAATCCTGAAAATGCGGAAGATGAGTATCCGATGACGGTGAAAGTGAAGGAATAACTCCCTTCGGTCGTGAGATACGCCCAGGCTATCGCCATGAGCTGTGATGACTCCCTTCGGTCGTGGGACTAACTAGCCTATCGGCATAGGTGTGATAAGCTCGGGCTTAGGCCCTTGCTGTGATTCTAAAGTACAGGAGAATATCTTTTGTATGCGATGTTTATCCCAACGACGGCGATAGCCAAGTGAGTCACAACGAGCGGTAGCGAGTTAATCCCAGTGAGCGAGAACTCCCTTCGGTCGTGGGATACGCCCAGGCTATCGCCATGGACTGTGATGACTCCCTTCGGTCGCGAGATTACCTAGTCTATAGGCATAGGTGTGATAAACTCGGGCTTAGGCCCTTGCCGTGATTCTAAAGTACAGGAGAATATCTTTTGTATGCGATGTTTATCCCAACGACGGCGATAGCCAAGTGAGTCACAACGAGCGGTAGCGAGTTAATCCCAGTGAGCGATAGCGAGAACTCCCTTCGGTCGTGAGATACGCCCAGGCTATCGCCATGGGCTGTGATGACTCCCTTCGGTCGCGGGACTAACTAGCCTATCGGCATAGGTGTGACAAACTCGGGCTTAGGCCCTTGCCGTGATTCTAAAGTACAGGAGAATATCTTTTGTATGCGATGTTTATCCCAACGACGGCGATAGCCAAGTGAGTCATAACGAGCGGTAGCGAGTGAATCCCGGTGAGCGATAGCGAGCTTATCCCAGCGATGACGTAGCTGAGCAAATCCCGACTCGCGACAGCGAGTTTATCCCACCACCTCAGCTGTAGTTTGACCCCGTTTCACCCGCCGCACCCGATAGGGCCGCTTCTCCTGCGACTCGTAGTATGTGCGCATTTGCATTTCGAGTATAAGGCCAATGGTGATTAGCTGAATACCGCCCAAGATGAGCATGACACCGAGTATGAGCAGCGGCCGCCCCCATATTTCATTGCCCATGAGCTTGACGATGAGGAGGTAAACGTTGATGAGTGCCCCAATGCCGAATAGCCCCAAGCCGACCTGACCGAATAAGTGCATGGGTCTGGCCAGGTACTTTTTGAGAAAGAGCATGAGCAGCAGGTCGCTGACGACCTTGAACGTGCGGCCCAGGCCATATTTACTTTTGCCGAATTTGCGCGCGTGGTGCTTGACCGGAACCTGTGTGATGCGGGCACCCTCCAGTGCAGCGAGAACCGTGACGAAGCGGTGCAACTCGCCGTAGATACCCAGGTCTTTAGCCAGCTCGGCCTTAAAGACCTTGAGTGCGCAGCCGTAATCGCGCAAATGGACCCCCGAACTTTTGCGAATGATGTAGTTAGCGATTCTACTGGGGAGGGTACGAAACAGCGCATTGTCTTTGCGGTTGACCCGCTCGCCGACTACAAGGTCGAAATCGCCCGCGCGCAGCTCGTCTAGCATGGCGGGTATATCGCTGGGGTCGTTTTGCAGGTCGCCATCCATGGTTACAATGTACTGACCACGGGCCTGGTCTATGCCTGCCATGAGTGCCAAACTCTGACCATAGTTTTTGCGAAACTCCACAACAACGAGGCGTGGATCGTCTATGTTGAAGAGCTCCTCTGTCGTTCCGTCTTTAGACCCGTCGTCTACGTAGACGATCTCGTATTCCATGCCCATGAGTGCATCGTTGATCTGATCGATCAGCGGGCGTATGTTTTGCCGCTCGTTGTAGACGGTCACCACGACAGATATGAGCATGGACAGCTATTTTTTGCAAAGATACTACGACGAACTCCCGCTTACCTCGAACTTGCTTGTTCGCAAAATGATTTCCAACTGCTCGCTCAGGTCTCGCTTGTCTTCATTTGGGCGGTGAATGATCCCCATCATCAGGGTAAGCTTATTCGTTGCTTCGTCGAGCACCAGGTAGCTGGTAAAAGAACCCGCCATATGGTCGTTCGCCATCTCCCAAATGCCACGGGCCTCTAGAGCGTACTTGCCATCGATCTTAACGGGTTTAATAAAAGTGGGCAGATCAGTATCGTTGATGATCAGGTAGGTACTGTCGGCGCCGGAGCTTATATATTCGCCGCAAAATTCATTTACGATTTTTTTGTAGCCTTCTTCTGTCAGCTGGTCGCTGTTTTCATAGGGCGTTTGTGCCATGAAGAGGATGATGCTGCCATCATTTAAGAAATCGCGCAGAAATACCACATTGTCTTCTTTGATAGGTGCCTCCTGAAACCCTTGGGGTATGCGCATCTTAATACCCAGTTTCCGGTCTATGTTGTTATTGATCGTCAAGTCTTCACCGCCAGCGTATACGGTTGTTGCCCAACGATTCATTTGCCGTTCTTTGAGCGCGCCGACGATGGAAGGATGAACTTCCCTCAGTGCGTCATGCAGGCTATTCAGGTCTCTACCGACCACGTAGTACAAGTGCTGATTGAGTGCCCACTTGTCACGTACCAAGACCGACACATAGCCCCTTTCTTTTACGCGCTGAATTTGCGCTTCGCTCAGATCGCGCCTGACCATTTTGTTGGTCTCTGAAAACTCATCATCGAGATTGGCCAGAACCAAGTACTCGCGTAGTTTGCGCATGGCAGGCCTGGCTTCCAGAAAGAAAGGGCGTGTGTAGTCGATATCGAAAATTGGCTCCGGTTGGGGTAAAATGATGTGAGGCGGCTCGAAATAGTAGGGTAGGGAATCGCCAATACTCGATGTGATCAGGTTGGTATCTGCTATGACGGTCAGTCTGTTGATATCACCGAAGGCCGGCTTCTTGGAGGCCAGCGGCGAGTCTGTCGCACAGCTAGTCAGGAATATACCCAGGCCAGCAACGAGTGAAAAGAGAATAAACTTGCGAAGTCCAGGGAGCATGAAAAGTAAATTTAAAGTTCCTTTTTGGGCATTGCCCAAAAAGGAACTAGTATATCTTAACAGATGAGAAACCGGCAAGTTTTGGCGCATGCCAGCTCCTTACATCAGTGCTTCGATCACGTTTTCTTCGGTCACGCCTTCGGCTTCGGCTTTGTAGTTGCGTACGATACGATGACGAAGTACATATTTGGCCACAGCCTGAATGTCTTCGATATCTGGCGAGTACTTGCCATTGACTGCCGCGTGCGTCTTGGCACCTAAAATGAGATACTGTGAAGCGCGCGGACCAGCACCCCAGCTGATGTAGTTGTTTACATCGTTAGTAGCACGCTCGGTATTGGGGCGGGTCTGACTCACCAGGTTGACCGCGTATTCGAGCAGGTTATCGCTGACTGGGATTTTGCGGATGAGCTGCTGGAAGTACAGAATCTCTTCGCCACTGAGGATATTGCCGAGGTCTGCCTTTTGATTGCCCGTAGTGCCTCTTACCACCGCGATCTCTTCGTCGTAGCTCGGGTAGTCGAGCGGGATGTTGAACATGAAGCGGTCGAGTTGGGCTTCGGGCAGTGGGTAGGTACCCTCTTGCTCGATGGGGTTTTGGGTAGCCAGCACGAAGAAAGGCGTAGGTAGTAAGTGGCGTTGACCGCCCACGGTCACCGAGCGCTCTTGCATAGCCTCCAGCAGGGCCGCCTGTGTCTTAGGTGGCGTACGGTTGATCTCGTCAGCCAGAATAATATTGGCAAAAAGCGGCCCCTCATTGAACTTGAACCGACGATCGTCGCCCAGTATCTCTGAACCGGTAATATCGCTCGGCATCAGGTCGGGTGTAAACTGTATCCGCTTGAAGTCGAGATCGAGTACTTCCGCTATTGTGCTGACTAGCAGTGTCTTAGCTAAACCAGGTACACCTACTAATAAGGAGTGGCCATTGCTGAATAAGGAAATGATTACGGCCTTGACGACATCGTTTTGGCCAACGATCACCTTGCCGATTTCGGCTTTTAAATCTTGATAACGCTGCGCGAGTGCGTCAACAGCTTTGACGTCACTTTCGAATTGCGGGCTCGCCATGGGGTCGGGTTGATTTTAAAAATGGACTGCAAAAGTACGGAAAAACTAAGAGCTATATTGCGCTCGCTAAATTAAAATAAACACCGATAAAAGATGAAATTCAACGCACGAGGACTGATAGAGCCCCCTGTCATTCACAAACTATCAAATGAAGACTTTGAGCGGCTTTTTGTGGAAGACTTTCCCAACTCAGAGACAAGAAGACTCCTCTTTGAGGAGCTTATGATGTATACTCTTCGAGTTCAAGATGAAGTTACAGATAGTTTTGTTCAGTGGATAGGAGGAAGTTTTACTACACGGAAAAAGAATCCCAGGGATATTGATGTTTTGACAATACTCGATGGATCAGCATACGACAGAAAAGAAAAGTTGCTTATAACTGAACTTTCTAAAGACAGCTATTTTGGAAAAGGAGTAGACCCCTACTTTTTAGCCAAAAGGGAAACTAATCATAAAGAATACTCGTTTTTTGTATCAGATCAGATATATTGGCTAAACCATTTTGGCATAACTAGAAAAGGTCGAGATGGCAAGTCACTTTTGAGAGGATTCATTCAGCTGACCTACAATGAATTTCAATTATGAGCAGTTACGAAGAGCATTTTGAGAAAATTAAGGATCGTTCAATTCTTATTAGTGATCTAATCGAACAAATTATCAAAGTAGATGAGGTTTTGTCGCGGCACAAATCATACAATTCACAGGGTCTTCAGTACAGACAATTTTTAGCTAAGAGAAAAGAATTTACCAGCCGTTTGAATGAAGTGCTGTCAGAACATAAAATGGAGTTGGTATACCATGAACGTGCTTAGACAATCATTTTTCATTCACACTTCCAAAGCTCATCGCTCAGTGGGTACCTCGGCCCGCTAAAATTAAAATGCCACCACTCGGTGCGAATGGTCAAAAAGCCTTCGGCCCGCATGGCGTCTTGTAGTATCTGTCTGTTTTTAAGGACTTCCGCAGGTAGGTTCGTCGCGGCGGAATGGGCGGCTGGCCCGAAGAAATCGTAGTCGGTACCCATATCCAGCTCTTCGCCAGTCTCTAAATCGACGAGGGTCAGGTCTACGGCTGCGCCGCGCCCATGTACGCTACCGCGAGCTGGGTTGGCCACGTAGCGTGGGTCGGGCACCTTGTCCCATAGGCGCTGCTGGTAGGGAGCGGGACGGTAGCAGTCGTACATTTTCAGACCCAGACCCTGCTTGGCCAGCTTATTGTGCACCCGCACTACGGCATCGGCTACATCAGGCCGTAACCAGCATCTGCCGCAGTCGTATATCTGCTCTTCCATGAAGTTGTTGTCTGTCGCATAGCGGATGTCCAGCATGATAGAAGTTTCGAGGAGCTGAATGTCTGTCCACAAATTAGAATCAGGAGCCTCAAGCTTTGCTTGAGGCTCCTGATCAATAATTATTGATTCTTCGTTTGAGCTAAGCTCAACCGAAGAATCATATTCCATTTTTGGTTCTGCCTCGACGGCCATCTTCGAAGAAGAACTTTCCCCTCCGCAACCGAGAAAAAACCCCACCTGCGGAAGTGCAAAAAGAAGAAACCATATCGAGTAGCGCATGCGTGTAAAATTGAAGATTAAATCAGCTACTCTCGTGCTGAAGTCGACTGAGAAAGAGCAATAAAAATATAGCGGCATATCCGGCTCCCAGGCTGTTTTCTATGGTATGCTCGATCATGAAAATGGTGGCGAGGATGACATACAGGCCCAAGAGTGGCGGATATCGATAGTTTTTGTGGTAGAAAAGGGGAAAGAAGAAGCCGAACAGAAAAACAGCCAGACCGAGGAGTCCGGTAGAAGCTGCTACATAAAGGTACTGATTGTGTGGCATGAGCGGGTGTGCCCGATCTGAATATCGCTGTTCAAACCTGTCGGCGACGGCTTGTCTGAGACCACCGGCTCCGGTACCCAAGATGGGGTTTTCGCGCCACAATTCCCAGCCGACTTCCAAAGAGGCCAGGCGGCCTGCGTCGGCGTATTCGCCGCCTTCACCCTGCTGGTTTTTCCAGTAATCGAATCGCGTATAATTGATCTTGGTTCTGATGCTCGGCACGAAATGATAAGCTAGAAAGGGTAGTACGAGCACCGCTGCAAGGGTGAGACCCAACACCAGATAATTCCTTTTGACCAAGGCATATCTCAATGCCAAAAAGATAAGTGCCACGTAGGCTGCTAGTAGCCCCGTTCGGACGGCGAGTATGTGCAACATGAGAAAAAGCAAACCCGTAAGTGCAGGAACGAGCCATCGATCTATATACTGAAATACACGATACCGAACGGCAGTAAGATAGGTGCCGCACACGATAGCCAATGCGACCACCAAACTGAATCGGATATGATTGCGCGGCATTGGGATAGACTGTCCGCGCTTGATATTCAACTGTATTTCTTCAAAATGGAGACCGTAATTTATAAGCACAGCCGTGGTGGTGATGAATATGAATATCAATAAGAAGTAGAGGTGACCACGCAGTTGCCTTTCGCTAAGTGGGGGCAGGGCAATAAACAAGAAGGGCAATATTAGAAAAGGGAGTCTGAGTCTGAGTCTGTCGAACCAATAGTCGGTTTCTGTCATGCCCCAAACGCTGAATAAAACGACGAAGAATAGTGCCGAAAACGAGACAAGTGCTGGGTACCGACGCCAGTTGCGTAGCCGGTCGATGGCTGATCTGTCTATAAAAAAGCGAGTTCGCCCATCTGCTGATTGCCAATTGATGAGGCTGACGCCCGCCAACAAGAACATACCTACAGAGAGGAAAAACGGCGAGAGCACCAGAGCGACTATTGTCCCCGCTAGCAAAAAGTGTACTACGCTGTTTTTAGTGGGCACGGGTTACTTACTTCGGTCGTTAGTCTGAACATGAGGGTCTGTCCGACCCAGTTGACTAGCTGGTAGCCTCGGGCCATTAAAAATCGATATAGCTCATCGGCTAGTACGTCATCCAGTGTGGTAGCTTGTATCTCTACGGCTATGAGCCTGGGTCTGTAGCGATCGAAGTCTAGAGATTGCAGTACAGCTAGGTCGTAGCCTTCGGCGTCTACGGTCAGAAAATCGATTTGGCGGTTTTGGTAGGTCGTGCTGTCTAGTATGTGCGTGAGGGTATCGGCCTGAACGCTGGCTGGGCGGTAGTCGTATTTGGGCCGCTCCTTGGTGAAGTCTTCGTTTAGGGTAACGACCAGCGAGTAAAAGCCGTTGGTATAGTAGGTGAGCTCGCCCGCCTGCTGGCTAACGGCTCGCTGTATGTTGGTATCACGCGAACGCACCATATTGAAGCCTTCTATTTTTATGGCGTCGATATCGATATTAACGCCTCGCCAACCCCTTTTGTAGAGACCGTAGGTGTTGTTGTATTTGTAGGGATGAAAGCAGCCCACGTCTACGAAGAAGCCCTTGTAATTCTTAGGGAATTCCCGATTGATGAATACATCTTCGGCCGATTGCCCGCGGTGGCTGGAGGTGGTACGCGTCAAAAAGAGCTTGCGCAACAGGAAGAGTTTGCGAAAGAGCCAGTTCTTTTCGAGCCATTTTGGGAGGTGTGCGTAGCTTAATTTCACAGGGCTCTAAGGTAGGGGTAATCGGATAATTTCCGCTTTTGATAGACTTTGTACTTTTATCATCGATAGAGGACTCGCTTCGAGCGTTGCTACCTTTTTAAGTAGAGAAGCTTTCTACAAACAAAGACTTTCCAGAAGCCTTAAATTTTATTGCTCATTAATATGAATAACTGGTATGTGCCAATCACTTTACTGCCGAGCGTAGGCTTTTTTATAGTGGCTACGACCAGTGTTTCCAATGCGCTGAGTGCCGAGATCGCCCGCCTGATCGAGCTGGCCCGCGAAAGGGACCGGCCGATCATAGAGCGGAAAATGAAGCAAATGCGGATAGTCAATAATGCTCTGGTGCTGCTGTATGCCGGAGCTTCGATGCTGGCCCTGACAGGCTTGATCGCGGGGCTGGAGTTTAACCTCATGCTTCATCTGGAGAAGTACGTGGCCATTTTAATTTGCGTCGCGATCGGCATCGTGATCATTGCCCTGGGATTGTTGATGATATATGCCTGGCGGGCCGTGCGGATTAAGGAGGAGCAGTTTAGGGGGCGGTGACGAAACGTGACATTGTAAATACTTTTTGATTGATTGATGTCACAAAGAAGCGGATTCTTTGAGGGGGATGGGTAGGTGATATTTCCTGAGGAGTTATCGATTTTTCCTAAACGAAAGCTTTTGCTGAAGCAGCACAGCTGCTTCAGCAAAAAGCTTTGAGTGAATTATAAAAACATACCGCCCGAGGCCTCCAATCTCTGGCCAGTTATCCATCCGGCCTGCTCGCTGGCCAGGAAGGCAACGACTTTGCCGATATCGGTTGCCTGACCAACGCGCCCCAGAGTGGTGACTCCTGCCAGCATATTTCGCATACCTGGGTTGTGCTCGAAGGCTGCTGCATTAAAGTCAGTGTCTATAGCGCCGGGTGCCACTACATTGGCTCTGATACCTCTACCGCCCAGCTCTTTGGCCAGATACTGCGTGTAGGTTTCTATTGCTCCTTTCATACTGGCGTAGGCACTGTAACCCGGGATGGCAAACCGGGTGAGTCCGGTCGAGACGTTGACGATGCTGCCTCCGTCGGCCAGTATTGGCAGAAAAGCTTGTGTCAAGAAGTAAACACCCTTAAAATGAATATTGAAAAGGGCGTCGAAATTGGCTTCGTCGGTATCTCCAACTAAGCCGTGATAGCCAATACCTGCGTTATTGACCAAGGCGTCGAGAGAGTCTCGCTGCCAAATGGTAGTAAGATTAGATTTCACCGATTCGACAAAAGCAGGGAAGGTGTCATGCTTTGACATGTCCAGTTGTAGTGCCACAGCTTTCTGGCCCAAGGCTTCGATCTCAGCAACGACCTTGGCCGCAGCTTCAGCTTGCGAGCGATAAGTGATGATGAGGTCTTGGCCGTTTTGTGCCAAGTTTAGGGCCATGTCGCGGCCCAGGCTGCGGCTACCGCCGGTTACGAGTGAAATTTTTGATGAAGTAGACATAATCTAAAAGATTTGATTGGTTACTGATTACATCTACAAAGGAAGGCCGTCAATGAGGGTAGCAACAGGTCAAAATGCGGGCATCACCGGTCATTTTCGGAGGAATTGGGCAGTGAACGGTACTTCGCCGGGCTAAGTCCTGTACGGCGTTTAAAAAATCGAGCAAAATTGGAGGCGTCATTAAAGCCCAAGCGGTAGGCTATTTGGGCCACAGGCAGGTCGGAAGCCTTTAACAGGGTTTCTGCTTCCGTTTGCATGCTTTCATCGATCCATTGTTTTACAGTCTTTCCACTTACCCGTTTTACGGTTTCGCTCAGGTAGTCTGGCTGTATGTAAAGGGCATTTGCATAATCGGCTACTTTCCAATGGGCCAATGTCTCACCTTTTCTCAACGCCAGCATCCGATCATTGAGTAGCCGCCGAAAGGCCGCTGTAATTTCTTCTGGCCTCGAGTTTGGGGCTATTCGCTCTTGATGCGCTAGCAGCAGTTCTTTTGTGGTATACAGCAGGCTAACCATTTGATGAGCCAGTATTTGTGCCCGGTAAGAAGACGGCTGCTTGGATTGATCGTACATTATTTTGACCTGATTGCTTACTCGGTTTCTGTCTTTTGAGTCGAGTTGCATGACCGGGGTCGTCTGATCGAACAGAAAAGGGAAGTCGCGAGCTAGCTCCCCGGCATATTGCGTTTGTAGGAAACGGTCTGTAAAGCAAATGATGTAGCCATAAACGGTCTCCGTCATATCGAATGATTTGACATGACCAGGGTTAGTGAAATAGTACGAGCCGGGCCCGAGTGAAAACGTTTGCCCGTCTATAGTATATGAACCTCGACCTGATTCTACGAGCAAAAAAGCATAATACGCCGTCCGAAAGGGTGGGCTTTTGATGGCACCTTCGCCGTGTAACTCTTCCGTTCTGAGTATGGCAAAGCCACCGTCGACTACTTCATTTACCTCTCGGCCAATTGATTGGGCAAAGGCGGCTATGGATGGGTAGAGATGGATGTGTTTTTGTGGCATGGTGCTTAACTTCTTTTCCATTCAATTGTCCGCCAGCCTTGTAAGAAGCTTTTGCCTACAAATCTTGTTTCATCCCCTTGATAGATTATTGTTGAATTGGTAGGCCGATCCCATATTGAAGCTACTTTGTCTAGTGTCTTAGCCATATCTGGTCTAAAGCGATCAGCAGATTTTATTTCATAGAGCCATGCTTGATTACCACGCTCATATACTAAATCAACCTCCTGCTTTTGATTGTCTCGATAATAGTAAAAATTAGGCGTATGTCCCTTATGAGAGAAGGACTTGAAGGCGTCTGCTATAATATAGTTTTCGAAAATTGCGCCACGGAGTCGGTTCGCACCTAGTTCAGTGTTGTTCATTATCTCCAGAAGATAACACAATAAGCCCGTGTCGTAAAAGTAAAGCTTAGATGTTTTTGTGAGTCGTTTGCCAAAATTTCTGAAGAAAGCAGGAAGTCTAAAAATTATGTAGCTCTGTTCAAGAATGCCTAACCATGATTTTAATGTGGGTAGTGTGACACCTGTATCATTGGCTATTTTCGAGATATTTATAGGCTGACCGGCATAAGTGGCTACGATGCGAATAAAGCGTTGAAACAAATCTAAGTTTGACCAATTAATAAGTTCGGCTATATCTCTTTCTAGGTAACTTGCCATGTAGCTGGAAAAGAAAAGCTCAGTAGATGGTTTTTTACTAATAAGCCTGGGGTATCCTCCCGTTACCACAGCCTGGTCAGCCTGACCTGCCAAAAGATTGGCATTATCAAGCTCAGATTTGTCTAGTGGAAGCAGTTTAGCTATCCCAACACGACCAGCAAGTGACTGTGTAATATTTTTTCGGAGTAGAAAATTTTGAGATCCTGATATTATAAATCTTCCCGTACGATCATCGCCATCTACCATAATCTGGAGATATGAAAAAAGGTCAGGCCATCTCTGTGCTTCATCGAATATGACTCGCTCGTCATACTCAGAAAGGAAGTCTTTTGGCGATTCAATCGCTGAACGCCTTAGATTCGGATCTTCAAGTGATACATATCTATAGTCCTTGAACATTTCTCGTAAAAGAGTAGTCTTGCCAGCCTGTCTAGGGCCTGTCAAGCTAATAATTGGGAAGAACTCCCCCAGTTCTTCTAGGTGGCGTTTAATTCGCCTAGCTATTATATTGGACAATTTAAAATATTTCTTGACTATTAGATTTGTACATAAACTTACAAATATTATACTAGACTATCAAATATGTAAGAATTTGTACAAATCTTATACTGTGATCAAAACAAAAACTCTTTTTTGGCCTGCATAGCATGGCCCGAGCTATCCCTCATCGAAGTGATTCCAACCTTGCGCTTTCAGATCGTGTATCTTCCCTCCTTTGGTATGCAACTTCACCCCTTCGCTTGCTTCGGTCATCTCGCCACAGATGTAGAGGTCTGGCATGAAGCGGACTTTGTCTAAATCTTTGGGGTCGACGGTAAAAAGCAACTCATAATCTTCACCACCACTGAGGGCGCAGGTGATAGGATCGAGCTTGAATTCCAGGGCTTGCAGCTGGGCTTCTTCGTATATGGGTACGCCATTCTCTTCGACTATGGCCCCGAGCTTACTCTGGGTACACAGGTGAAAGACTTCGGAAGCCAGCCCGTCGCTGATGTCGATCATGGCGGTGGGTACCAGGTCGTTCTTAGCGAATAGATCGACCATATCGGTTCGGGCTTCGGGCTTGAGTTGGCGTTCTAGCAGGTAGCGGGTATTTTCGCCCAGGTCGGGTTGCACTTCGGGATGTTCTTGGAAGATGCGCTTTTCGCGTTCGAGCAATTGAAGACCAAGATAGGCGGCGCCGAGATTGCCCGTTACGCAGAGGATGTCGCCTGCCTTGGCCGTTGAGCGCCTGGTGATGCGAGCTGCCGGCGCCCGACCGATGGCCGTAATGCTGATGACGAGCCCTTTAATGCTACTGGTCGTATCGCCGCCGACCAAGTCGACACCGTAATAGGTACAGGCCCGGCGAATGCCCTTGTACAGCTCATCCAGTGCCTCTACCGAAAACCGATTGCTGATGGCGATAGAAACGGTGATCTGCTGCGGTCGTGCGTTCATAGCACATATATCCGATAGGTTGACGACCACTGATTTATAACCCAGGTGAGCCAGGGGCGTATAGCCCAGGTCAAAATGAATACCCTCCAGCAGCATATCGGTAGAGACGACCAGTTGTTCAGGACCGCCAGTATCGATGATGGCGGCATCGTCGCCTATACCCAACTGGGTGGTTTGCTGGGTTTGTGGAAAGTCTTTGGTGAGGTGTTCGATGAGGCCGAACTCACCTAGTTCGTTGACGTCGGTCATAAAGAGGCTGTAATAATCGGTGTAACCACGCTCTGCGTGGTCATGTTACCGCCGCGCTCCGCGCGGCTAATATCAAAGGCAGATTGATGAGGTTACAACTATAAATCAAGCAAAGCTTGATTTATATACTTAAACTCGCCGCTGATGACGCGAATCTAACGGATTTGACGGATTTTGATCGCAATAATTTGATCCGTTCGATCCGCTCAATCAGTGCCGATCAGCGGCGAGGCACAAATGGATGGCAAGTTGCTTTTATATCTTACATCCATGAATAAGTGCTCTTTTCTATTTTTCCTCTTCCTATTAGCTGGCACATTGCCTTTATCCAGCCAGCCTACTGTGCCGCCCATTCTTAGTTTACAAGAACAGGGCGAGTTAGAGGATCGCTGGCTAGCTAAGCGCGTAGAGACGATTCTACCCAGGCTGATGCGCCGGGAAGGTGTAGACCTTTGGCTACTCATTAGCCGGGAGTACAATGAAGACCCCGTCTTGGAGACCATGCTCCCCAGTACCTGGATGGGTGCCCGCCGCACGACGATATTGATGATTTACGACTCTGGCGAAGGGCCGGTCGAGACCCTCGCTTGCGCGCGATATGGAGTAGGCGATATCTTCCAGAAGGCATGGGACAAAGAAGAGCAACCCGATCAATGGGCCAGACTGGTCGAACTGATCGAAGCGCGGGACCCTAAAAAGATCGCCATTAATCGCAGTGCCGATTTCGGGCTGGCAGACGGGCTGAGTGCCTACCACTACGAGCAGCTAAAATCGCGGCTACCCGAAAAATATGCCGATCGATTGGTATCTGTAGAAGGGCTAGCCATTGGCTGGCTGGAAACGCGCATACCGGAAGAGATGGGCATGTACCGCCACATTATGCAAGTTGCGCACGCCATCATAGCCGAGGCTTTCAGCGAAAAGGTGATCATCCCGAACCACACGACCACCGACGAGGTCGTTTGGTACATGCGCGAGCAGGCCCGTGCGCTGGGGCTAGACGTTTGGTTTCACCCTACCGTAGACATCCAGCGAGCCGAAGTGGAGGAACTGTACGCCTTCAGCGGCCGCCCGGAGAGCGACGTGATCAGGCCCGGCGACTTGCTGCACTGCGACTTTGGCATCACTTATTGCGGGCTCAATACCGATACCCAACACAATGCCTATGTGTTGAAAGCTGGCGAGACCGAGCTACCTGACTACCTGCGGAAGTCCCAACAAAAAGGCATGCAGATCATGGATATCCTAACCGATCAATTCGCCAATGGCCGCACCGGCAACGAGCTGCTAGCCGCCGCCCTGGCCCAGGGAGAAGCTGCCGGATTGCGGCCCACCATTTATTCGCACCCCATTGGCTACCACGGCCACGGGGCCGGACCCACCATCGGCCTATGGGATCAGCAGGAAGGGGTACCCATTCGCGGCGACTATCCGCTCTACCCCAACACGGCCTATAGCATAGAACTCAATACCCGCGTTTATATCGAGAAGTGGGGCAAAGATATCCGCATGATGATGGAAGAAGATGGGTACTGGGATGGGGAGCGGTTCGAGTATATTGATGGGCGACAGGAGGCGTTGTATTTGATTCCGAGGCAGTAATTTGTCAAACACCGGACGCTTGTACGTTTGTGACAGGATTATCATTTGCTTTTAGCTACAGTAAAAATGATGATCTTACTTCTAGCTTAGTGCAGTTCATCGGACGCTAAGGCGGTCATTCAATGACCAGTCACTCTTTGAGGTTGAGCGCCTGGGCTAGAAGGCTTTTTGAGTCACAATA
>JBCCPC010000022.1:0-73999 GCA_039025055.1 Bacteroidota bacterium
AGACCGTCTTTGGTCGTGCAAAGCTAAAAATACTTCCGATTTTGCTTGGAAATTAACATAGCACCTCAAAGGATTACAAGCTCTCCGCCATCCCGATAGCTATCGGGACGAGCTTGCAAACGCTTCGAGGTCCTAATCTTGTTCGGAAAAGAACCTCGTAGCGTGCTCAAAGCCGTAGCTCTGCGGAGGTTTTGAGCTCCTGCGAGCGTTCCACTGCCCCAACCTCACGTTACTTTATTTTCTCGTTCATAATGATTCAACCGATTCCTCCAACGGCAGCCTCACCGTCACACTCAAGCCTTCGCCGGGTGCAGTCTGGTAATCCAGCTTGCCGTTTATGAGACTGGTTCTCGATTCGATATTGCGCAGTCCGAGCCCCGAGCCTCCGCGTGTGCTGGTGATATTAGGGTCGAAGCCTTTGCCATTATCGGCATAGCGTAAGATGAATTCCTCTCCCTGAGCAGTCAGTTCGACTTCTATCCGGCTGGCTTCGGCGTGCTTTAGGGTGTTGTTAGCCAGTTCTTGAACGACTCGGTATAGGGCGACTTCGCATTTGCTATTCAATCTCTGAGTTAGGTCAGATCGGAATCCTACCTCGATGTCATCCGACCTGTCGATGCGGTTGCAGATATCTTCTACCGCTGCACTCAGCCCGAATTTTTCTAGCTCTGAAGGCATCAGGTCGTGTGTAATGCGTCGGGTATTTGTGATAATCTGACTGACTATACCCAGGGTCTCACTTTTTATCTCTTCGCCTTCGGGTTCGTCTACGGGTAGCTGCTTTAGGTACAATCGGGCAGCAGAGAGGAGGCTGCCAATATCGTCGTGTAGGTCGCCTGCTATGCGGCGGCGCTCGCTTTCCTGTACTTCGACGGCTGCAGAGAGTAGCTGGCGTTGGTGGCTTCTCTCCTGCTCGACGATCTCATTTTGCTGAGCGAACAAACGCCGCTGGTATAAAACAAAGAAAATGACCAAAGCGATCGCCATGACCAGTAAAGTGATGATGCCGCCCAAAAGCACGGTTAGGGTCATGTCGGTCTGCGTATCCATAAGGCGATGGCTAGTGAAATATTAAGCAGGATATTCAGTACGGCGTGTATGCAGTAAAGTGCCCTGATGGTATCATAATTGGAGGTATCGCTCAATAAAAAATTGCTGACGAGAAAAATGAGCAAGTTACCGGTAAAGTAGAGCAATAGACCTGCGGAAGTCCAAAAAAGAGGTTCATTTTCAAGTCTAACCAACTTTTCTTCCTGCAATAAGCTGTAAAAATACCCGATAATCAGGCTAAGCATCACAGTGGCTTGCACCGCACGAGTGGTCGGGTTAAAATTGCGAAAACCATCGTAGTATAGGCCGTTATACAGGCCGAGGATAGCAAATGCGACTATGAGGATCCACCAAAGGTTGACATTGACTTTATCAACGATCTCTTTATAAATCCATACGATGAGCCCGAATTGTACCACCGTAAAAACGTGTGCGCCGGGCATATTTCGCGCTTCGCCCGTTAGCCATTTCCAAAATGGCGTGCTGAAATGCTGCGCCAGTATCTCGAAGAAAACAGTAACGATGACATATATTAATATTCGTTTCTGAAGGGGGGTAAATCGAGGGCGTAAAGCTAGTGCAATTCGTATGATTCCTAATAAAAGCGGAATCAGTATGGAGAGAGACGATAGCCTGGTCAACACTATAAAAACCTCACGAATCACACCTCCTAGATTTCAAGTGATAATAATTGTACGTTTTATGGACCCGGTGGAATAGGCACACTATAATCAAAAAACGAGCCCCCATGGTCTCCGCTGCCGTTGTCATTGTACTGTCGACCTCGCTCCAAATACGCCTTGCCGGCCACTTCAAGTACGGGCCTGAAGCTGAATGGATGCGTACTCACCGAAATCCCTCGGCCGAGGTGAAGATACAACCTGCCACCGTCGAGAATAGCGGCAAGGTCTTCGGAAATAGAAACGGTTTCCTGGGCAGCAAAACGGTATGATTTTACCCTGCGCCCGAGCTGGTAGGCACTGGACTCGAAGGCCGATGAAAGTTCATAGTGTTCTGTCTCTAACCAGTGGTGTACGAAAAGGAAAGCGCCATCGCCGGGGATGGCGTTTCTGCCACTGAGCGGAGACTGTTTAGGGTCTGTAGGGAATGTGGGGTTGGGATCCCACTTCATCCGCCAATTCAAGGTGTCATATTCCAGCTCGGGACTGTAGGGTTGTAGCATTAAGCAGAAGTGCGGGTTTCTGGGTGCAAATTCGCCGTCGTAGCCAGCAGTAAGACCAATATTCACAGCCAGACGGCATCTTTTCAGTGGGTCGGAATTATCGCAGTATTTCTCGATTTCTTTTTTTAAATGTTTGTCAAACGCCTTGAGATCTTCGCCTTCCAGATAAAAGCTGACGATACGCTCTGTCTGTGCTTCCAATTCGGTGAAGGCGTAAAATAGGCCGGGTATATCTTCGGTACGGCACCGCTGCCAGCGTTCGCACAGGTCTCGATACGTTTGCTTGCTTACTGGATTTTTTTCTGCTGTGGGTGGCATGATCGGTAAAGTAGGTTAGCGCGTTGCAATTTTGCAACGCGCTGCCAAAGTAAGGTTTTAGAGCTTGTTGGGGAATTGCTATTCGAGCGAACGCCACCAAATTTTGCGCTGAACGAGGCGCAAAGAGGGAGCTTAGCCTTAGCTAAGTGACCGATGCAGCAACGAAGTACAGCACAAAATTTGGCAAGAGCAGCCGGAAGTGTAATTTCCCAACAAGCTCTTGGTCACCGAATTAACTACGTGAGGGGAATATGCCATGCAGAACAATAACATAATTGATCACCTGGTAGGGCTGCATGTTATCAGAATAACCGAAAACATCATCAGAGGACGTAAAATCTCTAACAGGTTTATCTACGGAGGTGATAGCTGAACCATCTGCTGGAGCTGGCAATTGAGCGGTACCCAGATCATTGTACTCTCTGCCGGACTTTTCGCCCATTCGGCGATCCGTCAAGCCTGGACCCAGACCGAAGTGAACAGGGACACGCCCGCGTAAATCGGGTAGACCGAAAGTGGTGCGCCCGTCGCCGCCATAGGTGGTGCCGAGTAGGGAGAAAAGTGCTGAATTTTCAGCTATACTCAATAGCTGGCCATTACAAAAGGCGGTACCTCGCGGGGCGAAGTTCCAGCCGCCCATGATGATTTGGCCGATGTAATATTCCATAATTGATGTGGGGATTTAATGGTTGGTGATTTTCTTGGAGAGAATAAAGATTTCGAAAACCGGCAGCCAGATTTGCATCGTGCTGCCGGTGCACACATGTTACTTGTTTCGATACCTCAATTACGGCATGCCAACAGCGCGCTTACAAATTTTAGACTCCGAATGGGTATTTCTACCTATGGTTTTGCGTATTTCTACGGGCGGTAAGCTTTCGCTTAGTTAGGATTACACGTATCTTTGCGCAGCTTATAACACCGCTTCTATGTTTATCATCAATCCTTACCTGCGCTTTGCACTCATGTTTCTTGGCATAGTGGGGGGCATTGCTTTATGGTCGGCTTTCGGCTTTTGGTATGGGTTCTTCTTCTTACTGACCGGTGTGATTTTACTCATCGGCTATTTGCTCTTTGGTACGGTTGCCTCGGCAGCTAAAGCCTTGCAAACCCAAGATTTCAATAAGGCCGAAAAGTTGCTGGCCCTTACCCCTTCGCCCAAGTTGCTCTTTAAGTCCAATCGGGCTTACTACTATATGCTGCATGGCAACATTGCCCTGAGCAGAAAAGATATGGTCAAAGGCGAGGCTTACCTGCGTCAAGCAGAGGCCGTCGATATCCCGACAGCCAATGAACGCGCTATGCTTCAGCTCCAACTGGCTCAAATCGAGGGTAGCCGCGGCCGCATGACCCAGGCCAACCAGCACCTCAAGAAAGCCAAAGACGCCGGTAGTACACTACCTCAAGTCAAAGAGCAGATCGTAGTCGTCGAAAAGGCCCTCAAGCAGCAGGGCCAGGTAAAAGGTGTACAGCGCATGGGCCGCCAGGGGCACCAGATGATGAGTAGAGGCGGAAAGCGGAGAAGGCCGAAAATGAGATAATTAGGAAGAAAGCCGGTCGAGAACCAAAAGTTTTCTAATCGGCGCATTTGTACATCAAGTGCAAAAAACGCAAAGTCTCTACCTCCACGTCCCCTTTTGCAACAAGGCTTGTACCTACTGCAACTACCACTTCAGCACCAGTCAACGCGGGAAAGCAGAAATGGTCGAGGCGATAGGGCGTGAATTAGACTTGCGCAGGTCGGAGCTTTCCGCAAGACCCCTGGCTACCATATACTTCGGCGGCGGAACGCCTTCGCTCCTTTCGAGCAAGGAGTTGGATTTTCTCTTCGAGGCCATCCACCGCAACGCCGAAGTCCTCCCCGGTGCGGAGATCACCCTCGAAGCCAACCCCGATGACCTCGACCCGCCAACCATCGAGCGGCTAGCCAATAGCCCGGTCAATCGCTTATCTATAGGTGTCCAAAGCTTCGCCGATGAAGATCTAAAGTATATGGGTCGGGTTCACAACCGTGCTCAGGCCATCCGTTCGCTAGAAGATGTGCGCCGTGCAGGTTTCCACAATTTCAGCATCGATCTCATCTTCGGTAGCCCGACCACCAACGACCAGATTTGGGCCGATAACCTTCAGCTGGCCATTGATTGTCAAGCCAAACACATCTCAGCCTACGCCCTCACCATCGAAGAAAAAACTGCCCTGGAGTACCAGATCAGAAAAGGCAAAAGCGAAGCTCCGAGCGATGAAAGAGCTGAAGCTCAATACTTCGCCATGTGCGATTTTTTCGTCGCCCAAGGTTTCGACCATTACGAGATAGCGAGCTTCGCCCGTCCTGGCCACCGCAGTCGACACAACAGCAACTACTGGTCGGGCAGACCATACATCGGGGTCGGCCCTTCAGCCCACGGCTTCGACGGCAAAAACGAACGCCGCTGGAATATTGCCAATAACCTCAAGTACGTAAACGCCCTCTCCGAAATGGAAACTTACGCCGACTACCTTCAATCAGACGCACTTTACGAGTCTGAGATACTACAGCCTGCCGATCGCTACAATGAAACTATCATGACCAGACTCAGAGAAACAGCAGGCGTCGATCTCGATCAGATCGGTGCCGACTATGGACAAAGATTTGTCGATTACTTTCTAGCGCAAATGAGAGACCATTTAGATAGCGGCCGCATAATAAAAAGAGAAGGGAAATACGCACTGGCTACTCACGCTCGCTTCCTGGCCGACGGCATAGCTGCTGATGGCTTCTATATCACATGAAGCGTCGTCCGCCGAGCTGTGCTCGTCGGCCGACAAAGATTGTAGTGCGCAGCACCAAAAAATTATGCAAGGACACTTTCCTCTACCCCTATCGGCTCCACCCATCCGAACTTGTCCGCTATCCTACCTGATCTAAGCCCGTTGATATAGTTCTTCAAAAACTCACCGACTGGTCTGTCATCTGCCGAAGGAAGTTCCATGGCCATTTCGCCGAATTGAATCAGCTGTACATGACTCACAACCGCAGCTGTACCCGCCCCGAAGCATTCCTTCAACTGGCCCTGCTCGTAAGCCTCTACTACTTCGTCTATGGTGATCTTTCTGGCTGAAATATTGTAGCCCTCTCGCTCTAGTATCTCGATGAATGATTTACGAGTGATGCCTTTCAGAATCGCACCGTCGGTCTCAGGGGTTACAACCTCATCGCCGATGACGAAGAAAATGTTCATAGTACCCACTTCCTGAATCTCGCGCATGTTGGGGCCACCCATCCACATGAGCTGGTCGAAGCCCCTTTGTCTGGCCTCATGAGCAGGAAGCAAGCTTCCGCCATAATTGCCCGCAGCTTTGGCCTCGCCTGTCCCGCCGGGTACCGCACGTACATACTTTTGCTCTACCCATAGCTTTACCGGCTTAGCGTAGTATGGCCCAACAGGCCCGGTAAAGATCATGAACCGATAGGTATCGCTCGGCCTCACGCCAATGAATTCGTCAGTGGCAAACATGAAGGGGCGTATGTACAGCGCACTTCCTTCTTGAGGTGGAATCCAGTCTGCATCCAGCGCCACCAGCTCTCTGACCGCTTCCAAAAACTGTTGCTCGGGAAATTCCGGTATCATCATGCGATGGGCAGACCGGTTAATGCGCTTGGCATGTTCGATTGGCCTGAATAGGGCAGGCGTCCCATCGCTCATTTTGCTGGCTTTCATGCCCTCGAAGAGAGCTTGGCCATAGTGCAAAGCCATAGATGCCGGGTGAATCGTAAAATGCCCGAAAGGCACAATCTGTCCGTCGTCCCATTTGCCGTCCTTGTAGTCGCATACATACATGTGGTCGCTGAACGTGCGGCCGAAGGGGAGATTCTTAAAGTCCACTTCAGGGAGCCTGGATTGCTGTGTCTTCAGGATTTTCATAACTATGTTTGAACATTATTAATTTTCGTGATGTAAATATAACTACTCACTCTGGATATAGGTAGAACATATCAAAATAAATGACCGGCTAATGAAGAATATCAAAATAAATGTTCAAATATTTTTAAAATAGAAGCAAAGGCGGAACAATATTCCGCCTTTGCTTATTAGATGTCTACTGCACAGCTTGAGCGGCATCTACTATGCCCCAGCCAAAGTTACTGCTGCGCGAAGGGTATATACTCGCAGCGTTTTTCATTCTATCGAGCACCTGCGATCGATTTTGGCTTGGATTAGTCGCCCACACCAGAGCAGCAATTCCAGCCGTAGTGGCCGTAGCTGCACTTGATCCGCCTACATAAGCCGGCTGATTTCCGCTCATGGCCAGCGTCAAGCTCGTGCGATCAGTGTCATTACTGCGCTGCATCACAGCTACAAAATCGACCTGGCTACCATCGTGGCAAGTGTTGCAACGCTGCATAGGTGAGCCATCGCGAATGCCGGTTACAGCAGTCGTATTCCAGCGGTTAGCCGGGAAAATCACACCCCACCAGCTCGTCCAGCTCAGGCTAGTACCCGCAGCGGCAAAGATCAGCTTGCCTTTGTTGTAGGCATAGTCAATGCCGTCGCGCACAGTGCCGCTGTAAAACACATCGCCTATCGACATGCTGATGATTTGTACGTCGCTACGATTGCCCGCCAGTACCAAAGCGTCTTTCACGCCTCGCTTTTCGCGGCTTCCATTCACGATTACGTCGCTGGTGCCGCGTACCGAAATCAAATTGGCTTCATATGCTACGCCCACTGAGCTACCCCCTGTGGTTCTCGGTGCAGCAGCCAGCCCGGCCATTTGCGTACCGTGGCCGCAGCCGTCGTTGGGGCCGTCAGGGCTAGCCCATGGCCACCAGCTGCTTACATAGGTACCATAGCGGTTGTGGTAGCGACCACCGCTGTCTCCGCTCGCAAAACTGCCCATCAGCCTGGACTGATTGGGCGAGGAGCCCGTATCGATAATACAAATGCCTATGTTGTTACCACGGCTCGTCGTCCAGGCTTGTGGTATATTCATGTTATAGAAATTCCAGGGCACCTTGGCCGATGGAGATACCGTTGTAAAGTCTGCCGATGGTATGCTGAAATTGGGACTGACATCGCAGCCTGAGCCACTTCTCAAATCCACTTCGCGGGGCTCGTAGTTGCTGGGCTCCAAATAGCGAACTTCCGGCATGCCGCGTAGTTCGGCCAGAATTTCTGGTGCGAGTATCTTGACCTCTAGAATGGGCAGCACGCCATCTTCTGGTGCTACGAGTATCTCCTCTTCAGTGAGTTCTTGACCAGTGTGGCGCGCTGTGGCAGCTAGCACCATACCCATAATCCGGTTTCTGGTTTCCAGCCACTCGCCTTCGGTAACAGAAATTTCGTGTATCCGCTGGTCGAGGTTTTCAAAGCCAGCGGGTTGGTAGCCGAGTGCTGCCTCGTAACCGCTATGCGCCATAGCACTGAATACCATATCGTTGCTCGATTCATTCCAATCGAAAACTTCGTTGGTGCTGAATAGATGATCTTCTACAGCCGCATTGATTTCCGCCTTGCTCAGGCTGGGACCAACGGCCTCGAAAGTATTTGATGGGTTTTGCTCGATTTGTTCGCGCTGGCAGGCCGTTAGGCCCAGGCCCATCACGCCCGCAAAAAGCAGTATTCTAAACATAGATGGTGATTTCATTATGGGAATTTTCATGTTTTAAAATCGGTTGCTGTTCGATATTCCAAATCAACAGAGCATTGATGCAGGAAAATCGCTCTAATCTCCCATTTAAAACGCACTTATAAAAATTTCATTCTTCTTTTAGAACTTAGAGCATACATGAGTCAAGCTCTAAATACAGGTTCTATATCTTTACCGCCGATTGATCGAAATTTGAGCTTTATGAATTTTAGACTTCCGCAGGTAGATACATCCCTACCATACCGTACCAAAATACTACCGTTCCTATTCTTTAGTCTTTTGGCTTTTTCACTATCCGCCCAAAAAGAGGAGCTTAACAAGTACCACGCGCTATCTGCACGAATTTTGGGTATTGATAATGAATCCTTGAACGAGGATCTCACCGATCTCAATACGACATTCGGCCTCGAGATCGGCTACCGCTACCAATTCAGTAAGCTATTTGGTGTGGCCTTGCCCCTGAAGTTTGGCTTGTTAGATGTGGGAGAAAACAACAATCTCAACTTCATAAGTCTCGATCTGCTTGGCCACTTCTATCCGGCGGGTACGAATGTAAAAGTGGCCCCCTACTTCCTGGCGGGTATTGGAGCTACTGCTGAAGGCGTAGACAATTCAAACCGGCAAGTTCCGGTCGGGCTGGGATTCAACTTCCAACTCGGTGAGAATTCATTTCTATCCATACAAGGCGAAGCCCGCTTCAATTCCGATCCCGACCGAGACAATATACAGGTGGGAGTTGGTTACATCTACCGCTTGGCCAAAGTCGACAACGATGCAGACGGCATCATCAACCGCGAAGACCGCTGCCCAGATGAGGCGGGCCCGCTCAGCACGGGCGGTTGCCCCGATACCGATGGCGACAACATCGCCGACTCTGAAGACGCCTGCCCCGAAGTAGCTGGTATCTTCGCTTTGCGCGGTTGCCCCGATACCGACGAAGATGGCATCGCTGACGCCGAAGACAAGTGTCCAGACCAAGCCGGCACTGCCGAAGGCGAAGGCTGCCCCGATACCGACGGTGATGGTGTCTACGACCACAAAGACGATTGCCCAGAAGAGGCTGGCCGCTCAGCAAATGGCTGCCCGCTACCTGACCGAGACGCCGATGGTACCCCCGATGCCGAAGATGACTGCCCGACCAAGCCCGGCCCAGTTGACAAGCTCGGCTGCCCCGACACCGACGGAGACGGCAAGCACGACAACGAAGATGCCTGCCCCCTCCAGTACGCCGAAACCGAAGATGGCTGCCCTCCAGCCGACCGCGATAAAGATGGCACCCCCAACGACGAAGATCGCTGCCCAGACGAGTTTGGCCCACCTGAAAATAAAGGCTGCCCGGAAGTCGAAGCCGAAGTCGAGCGACTCCTCGAATTTGCCACCCAAAATGTCCAATTCGAGACCGGAAGTGCCCGCCTCAAACTCGAATCAGAAGCCGTACTTGACGATATAGCCGAAATTATGCGCCGCTATCCAGCTTATAGCCTCATTATCTCAGGCCATACCGACAACGTCGGGAATGATGACAACAATCAGGTGCTCAGCGAAAATCGTGCTCGTGCTTGTAAGGACTACTTAGTTGGCCAGGGCATTAGTACGGCGCGAATGTCTTATGTCGGCTACGGCGAGACTCGCCCCAAGCGATCAAATGATACCGAGGCCGGCAGAAGGCTGAACAGGCGTGTCGAGTTCGATTTGAGGTTGCTCTAGTTTCTTTGCTCAAAAAACCGTCTTAGCCCCAAAACATAATCCTCAGTAGTCGCCATGCGCAAGTAATCGGCCCTGGCCAAGCGAAAGCTTTCTTCGGCATAATCCCACTGCCGAGAGATTTCCTGCTCGAATTGCTCGCGTACCTGTCGGCTGTCGGTATCCAGCCATTTTTCACGACCGGTTTCGGCATCCTCCGCGCGAATGAGGCCCAGGCGGGGTAGCTTTTGCTCTGCCGGGTCGTAAATGTGTAAACCGACCAAATCGTGACGGCGAGCAGCTATACCCAGCGTTTTCTGATAGCCTTGGGAAAGAAAGTCAGAAAGCAAGAAACAAATACTGCGTTTCTTGACCAGATCGGTAAAGAAATCGAGTGCTTTAGCGATGTCGGTTCCTTTGCCTTTAGGTTTCGTTTCAATCAGCTCTCTGATGATGCGCAGCAGGTGGGGCCTGCCTTTTTTGGGTGGCACGTACATTTCGATCTTATCGCTGAATAGCAGGCAGCCTACCTTATCGTTGTTTTGACCAGCGGCAAAGGCGAGTGCGGCGCATATTTCCGTAAGCAGATCAGATCGCAATTGCCCCCGTGTACCAAAAAAAGCCGAGCGCGAAATATCGACCAGCAGCATGAGCGTGAGCTCTCGCTCTTCCTCGAACACTTTTACGTGGGTATCGCCGGTGCGGGCAGTTACATTCCAGTCTATGTTTCGCACATCGTCGCCGTACTGATAGCTGCGCACCTCGCTGAATGACATGCCCCGCCCCTTAAATGCAGAGCTATACTGCCCCGCAAATACCTGCTGACTGAGTAGCTTGGAACGCAACTCTATGCGGCGTACTTTTTTAATGAGGTCGGTAGTGGTCATAACATTCAAGGTACTGCCACCACATTCAACACCCGATTCACCACATCCTCTGCTTTGATGTTTTCGGCCTCGGCTTCGTAGGTCAGTCCTAAACGATGGCGCATCACATCCATGATCATTTCGCGTACGTCTTCGGGGGTCACGTAGCCGCGGCCGCGCAAGAAGGCGTGTGCTTTGGCCACTTTGGCCAGATTGATACTGGCACGAGGACTGCCTCCATAGCGTATGAGCGGCTGAAGATCGTTGAGGCCGTATGCCTCCGGATTGCGGGTGGCGAAGACGAGATCGATGATATAAGCCCGCACCTTTTCGTCTAGGTAAATCTCTCGCGTTAGCTCGCGAGCAGTGAGTATTTCTTTAGTGGTTGCGACAGGCTTAACCTTATCGAATTCAGGCTCTAAGTTCCGCAATACGATCTGATGCTCTTCTTCCATGGTGGGGTAGCCGATTTCCAACTTGAGCATAAAGCGGTCGGTTTGGGCTTCGGGCAGTGGGTAGGTGCCCTCTTGCTCGATGGGGTTTTGGGTAGCCAGTACAAGGAAGGGCTCCTCCAGTTTGTAAGTGTCTTTTCCGATAGTGACTTGACGCTCTTGCATAGCTTCTAATAGGGCCGACTGCACTTTAGCGGGTGCGCGGTTGATCTCGTCGGCCAGGATGAAGTTGGCGAAGATGGGCCCTTTTCGCACACTAAAGTCATTCTCTGCCGGATTGTAGATCATAGTACCGATGATATCGGCTGGCAGCAGGTCGGGCGTAAACTGTATGCGGCTGAACTGTGCGCTGATCGTTTCCGACAAGGTTTTTATGGCAAGCGTCTTGGCCAACCCAGGCAGACCCTCCAGCAGCACATGTCCTTTGGTCAACAGGCCAAGAAGTAAGCGGTCGATCATATATTGCTGACCGACTATGACTTTAGCCGTTTCTTCTCGAATGCGATTTATAGGTTGACTCGCTTCGGCTATTCGGGCGTTGAGTTTTTCCAAATCCATGGCCTGCAAGATAGGAATGCGTGCGAATCTTTACAGAATCTGTACACAAATCGGCGAGACAGACTATTTTGTGCCCAGAAAAAACCAAATACATGACACTGGAAGATTTCACCGCTAAGGTGAGCGAAGCAGCTAAAAGTTCCCCAAACCTGGGTAAGAGCATCAAGCTTAACTTAGACGAGGGCGTGGTACACATCGATCTGACGGCCGATGAACCTAAGGTAACTAACGAAGACAAAGAAGCAGACACCGTCATAACAACCACTATCGAAAACCTGGACAAGCTGCGCAAGGGTGATCTGAACCCGATGGCTGCTGTCATGACAGGAAAAGTTAAGATCAAAGGCGATATGGGGCTGGCGATGAAGCTTCAATCGTTATTATCGTAATATATCCTTGGAAACTTTTAACCAGCGAAAGAATTACAAACTTTCGATCAGCTACAGTTCAAGTTTCCTGAGAAGTATATCAGATTTATTCTTATACACGGTTCTGCCTGAGCTAGATAGCCTCTTCAAGTGGTATTTAGCTTCATCCTCTTTTTCCAAGCGCAAATACAGAAGAGCTCTATACCATTCGGCTTCTTCACCGATTTCGGTATCGAAAGAAGGTGGGAGTTGATTTAAATTTTCGGCGGCTTCTTCCAATCGGCCTATTTCTATTTGTGCTAATGCCAGGTATAGATGGGGCCGGTAGTCGGCATTGTCACTTTCAGATTCTAAGTAAGCGTTCCAAGAGGCGATACTCAAGCTGTAATCTCCTGAAGATTGAGCGCGTAATGCTGTCGCCAACACCTCGTCAGAACTAGCACCTAGCGATCTCACTGAGACATAGCCATATCTGGGTATTGGCTCGAAGTACTCGGCAAAAAGCTGCTGCTCGGTAGTTTGCGATCGGTACCACCCAAACAAACCTAGCAGCAGAAGCACAGAGGCCGCTACCGCCAGGACCGGTCTAATAAGGGGATAGGCATTATTTGAGACCGATTTTAAACTTCCGACTTGTGTAAGCCCTTTTTTGAGCTGCTTTTCTTGCTTTTTTTTAGTTTTAGTCTGCGAAACTTCACTTCTTGTGACCAAGCCCTCTAGCTCGCCCAACTCGGGTAGGCCGTGACGCTCCAGACTTTCGATGGTTTCTGCACAGAGGGGACAGTCCAACAAATGATCTTCCAGTTGGAACCTATCGGTCTCATTGAGGCGACCTTTCAAATAATCAATTATGACCTGCTCAGATGGGCAGGCTGGGGTTTCGGTTGTCGTCATATTGTTTCAGTGCCAGGACCGGCCGATCCTGACTTTTCGAGTAATCGCTTCAGTTTGAGCTTTCCATTCTGAAGGGCAGAGCGCACTTTGGGAATGGAAAGATTCAGTTCTTCGGCAATTTCCCGATAACTCAATCGCCGACGATAAAAGAGATCGATAGATTGGCGCTGCGCTGCACTCAATTTGCGCATGGCTAATCTGATTCGAGCCTCTTTATCTTCGACTTCTCTGTTATATAGTCTGGAAAACCCCTCATTTTGCACGATCGAGGGCCAACTTTTTTTCAAATTTCTTGAAATTTCTTGCTTTTGGGCCTCATTTTCGACCTGATCGTACACTTTGTTGAGGCAAATGCGGTACAGCAAAGCCGGAAAATGTATGATCTCCTTGTCCGAGTTTATATACTCAACCAGTCCGGTAATTGTGTTCTGAACCACGTCTTGTCTGGCATCTTTACTTCTGATGTATTTGTGTACAATTGCCCAGATACGCAGCCGATGACGCTGGAGCAAAATCGTCCAATGGTACTCGGTGCGATCGCCACTGCGCAATCGTTCTATGATTTCGTTATCCGTCAAAGGTTGCACCGTGGTCATGCAGGGTCAGGTACGTACTAGTGATAGGCCCGAAGATCGGAATAGCTGCCGAGAGTAATGATCTGCCAGTCGTTGAGTACCCGCTCGATCTCGGCGGGGTGAATGGCCGCCAGTGCAATCAGGGCAGTTTCTGTATTCTTTTTTGGTAATAGATCGCTATAGTATTCGGGGAAGGCCGCCGCGTTTTCTGGCGTCATGGTACGGTTGGCGTTGCTCCACACTTCAAAGCCGATACCTGCTTCGTGGCATAGCAACTCCAGGCGAGCGATCATTTTTTCTTCGCCTGTGTGCAGCAAGCAAGAGTGCGTTTTGAAGGGCGATGCTTTGAGCGGGGCCAACCCAGCGAATATGGGTACACGCCGCTTGGAGACCACATGTGTGCCCACCACATCTCGGCGATCGTAAAGCATGAGGTGACGATAGCGAAGGCTGCTACTGGGGTGGGGGATGCTCAAGATTCGCGCCCGACCGGGGTCGAGGCATTGCATCCACAGGACCTCGAATCCATCCTGATGCTGTATGCGTAAGCCCAGTGGCTTTTTCAAGTCGATCTTGTCGAGGCCAAACTTATTCCAGACGGCTTTAGCGATGCCCATTTTACGAAGACCGGTAGCTGCTATGCCTAGTTGCCACCAGGCTTCGCGGTCTTCGGCGTCGAGGCCAATCGATTTTTGCCAGTAATGGTAGGCGGGTTTCCACTCTTTACGCGTGCTGTATATCTGACCCAATGAACGGTGCGGCTCCGCCCAATCCGGTACCAATTTAGCTACCCGCTTGTAGAGCTTTACGGCATGGTAAAGATCTCCAGCCTCATCGTAGCGACGAGCTGTGTCGTAAAGTGCCCAGTGGTTTGGAGGTATCTGCACAGGTACAAATAAACGCATAAGACTGGAAATAGATTGAGTTTCTTGTCGGTCAAACCAAATCTTGTGTGTTGGGTTACTTAGAAACATCTCAATAAATTTTCCTTATTCGAGGCATGAGTAATACCGACTTTTACAGGCTAAGCGTAAGCCAAATACATAATGAGACGCTAGACGCGGTGACCCTCAAATTTGAGCTGCCTGACCACCTGCGGAAGTCCTTCTCCTACAAAGCCGGCCAGTACTTGACCCTTCGCTTTATGCTCAATGGCGAAGATGTACGGCGTGCCTACAGCATGTCTTCCAGCCCGATCGATGATCAGCTGGCCGTGACGGTAAAGCGCGTGAATGGCGGGCTAGTCAGCAACCACGTAGCCGACCAGGTGCAGCCAGGCACAGAAGTGGAAGTGATGGTGCCCCAGGGTAAATTCTTTTATGAGCCTAAACCCGATCAGCATCGTGATATTTACCTGGTCGGGGCAGGAAGCGGTATCACGCCCCTGATGTCGATCTTGCGCACCGCCCTGAGGGAAGAACCCAACAGTAAGGTATACCTCTTGTACGGCAATAAAACAGAGGAGAGTATCATTTTCAAATCGGCTCTCGACGAGCTGAAGCAGCAATACCCCAATCGGCTTTTCATAACCCATACGCTGAGCAGGCTGCGCAAATCAAAGGGGCTTTCATCGCTGTGGAACCGCAAAAAGGCCGACTGGGATGGCTGGAGAGGTCGTATAGATGCCAAAAAAATCAGGGAGTGGGTCGCTCAACACCCATCTGAGGGTGAAGAAGCCAATTACTACATCTGTGGCCCAGGCAGCCTGATCGACACCACCGAGCAGGCACTGACGGGCATAGGTATAGACCCCGAAAATATACACGACGAACGTTTCCTCTCTGCCCATGATAAAGGCAAAAAGAAATCGTCCGATAAATCGACAGGAGTCGGTGCAACTTTACGCGCCATGCTAGAAGGCGAGGTCAAGGAGGTCGATCTGCTACCCGGCCAGAGTATACTCGACGCCTTGATAGAGGCGAAGCATTCTCCTCCTTACTCCTGTTTGGCGGGTGCTTGCTCGACCTGCATGGCAAAGGTCACTAAAGGTGGTGTACGCATGGAAGTGTGCTATGCTCTAGACGAAGACGAGGTCAATGCCGGCTACGTACTCACTTGCCAGTGCTACCCGACCACTGATGAGGTGGAAGTCAATTTTGAAGTGTAGGGTTTTGGCGTTTGGCAGTAGCTAAACACCAAAACTTTAAATAATTTAGGTTTAATAGCGTTAGTTTTACGCTATATTCTTTATTCCCATGCGTGCATTACTCCTTTTCCTGCTCTTACTTTCAGCAATCGGCCTATCTGCCCAAGGCGGCTCTAATACCCAGCTGGCTCAGCAGTACTACCAGGACGGCGAGTACGAAAAAGCAGCTACAATCTATAAGTCGCTGGCTGATCTGCACCAGAACAATGACTTTTTTTTCGATCGCTATGTGGCCTGTTTGATACAGCTCGAAGAATTCGACAATGCCGATAAGACCATTTCTAAGCGGCTGCGACAAAAGCCCAATCAGGTGAAGTTGTATGTGACTTATGGTCAGCTTCTCGAAACCCAATACGATCAGGAAGGAGCCGACAAGCAGTATGAAAAAGCTATAGAGCAATTGACAGGCGATCAGTTTCAGATCACACAGCTGGCCAATAACTTTATTCGCTATACGAAGTACGACTATGCTATACGGACCTATGAGCAAGGGAGTAAGCTGATGAAGGACGAGCAGGCATTCGCTTATAATCTGGCCGATCTCTACCGCCGCAAAGGCGATACCGAAGAAATGATACAGTACTATTTGCTGGCCGTGGCCAATAATCCTGGCCGGGCAAATAATGTACGGACGGTCTTTCAGCGCTCACTCGATAATGAGGGTTTACAATTGCTACAAGAGCAGCTATACGCCCTCATTCAAGAGGCGCCGGCCGACAATGTCGTATTCCCGGAGATGCTTTCGTGGGTATTCGTACAGCGGAAGGACTATGGCGGTGCGCTGCGGCAGGCTCGTGCACTAGATCGCCGACTCGACGAAAACGGCATGCGAGTTTACAATCTGGGTCGACTCGCCGCCAATGCCAAAGACTATGAGACAGCGATTGCCGCCTTCGACTATATCGTGGAGCGCAAGGGCGAAAGCTCGACCCTCTACCTGGATGCAAAGCGCGAAGGTCTGCTGACTCGCCGACGTGCCATTACTGATGGATACGATTACAGCGAGGCCGATTTGCGCATACTCGAAGAAGCCTACATGGGCTTTCTCGATGAATTTGGGGCCAATCCTTCGACGGCCAATATCTCTATTCAGCTGGCCGAATTGGAGGCGCTATACCTGAATGACCTAGACCGGGCGACGGTACTGCTGCAAAAGGTGATCAGGATGCCGGGGGTCAACGAGCGGGTGCTAGCACAGGCTAAACTGGCTCTAGGCGATTACTACCTCATGCAAGGCGAAATTTGGGAGTCGACTCTGCTCTACAGTCAGGTCGATAAGAAATTTGAAGACGATTTGCTGGGGCATGAGGCTAGATTTCGCAATGCGCGGCTGAGTTACTTCAAAGGAGATTTCGAGTGGGCGCAGTCGCAATTCGATGTGCTCAAAGCGTCTACCTCCAAGCTGATTGCCAACGATGCGCTCGACCTTTCTGTTTTCATCATCGATAATCTGGGGCTGGATACGACGGCCGTTGCGCTACAAACTTATGCCGATGCCGAGTTGCTGGTCTTTCAGAATCGATTCGAGGAGGCATTCTCGACCCTCGATGCGCTGGTGGAGGCATTTCCCGGCCACGACTTAGAAGACGATGTGCTTTACCTGAAGGCAGAGATTTACCTCAAGCGGCGCGAGTACGAGCGGGCTGCTCAGGCTTATCAGTCCATCATAGACGACCACAGCGACGGTATACGGGTTGATAATTCACTTTATGCCTTGGCCGGCCTTTACGAAAAATACCTCGATGATACGCCCCGCGCCATGGAGCTCTACGAGACTCTCTTCATAGACTACAGCAATAGTATATTCGCTGTGGAAGGCCGCCAAAATTTCAGAAGACTACGTGGCGATGATATACAGAAATAAAACAAGCTTTTTTGTTCTTGAATTTCTAAAGAAATTCAAGAACAAAAAAAATATAATGAGTGGATCTGGCGAAAAAGGCCGAAGGACTTTTGAGACAGATTTATGAATACCGACACCATCGTTGCGCCTGCTACGCCAGCTGGTACAGCCGCCCTGCACCTGATCAGATTGAGTGGGGGAGAGGCACTCGACTTGGTGAACAGGCACTTTCGCAAATTCAAGCTACAACAAAAGCTGGTCGCAGCAAAGGAAGACCAAGCTGCTAATGATCAGAGCTTCGACCCCGCATCTCGGTCTTCAAGACCTCGTGCGAGGATCGAAATCTTCGGCGAAGATTTCGACCTGCGGAAGTCCAAATCCCACAAACTAGTCTACGGGAGTATACTCGACAATAGCGGTCGTGTACTGGATGAGGTGGTCTTGAGCTTATTTCGACAACCGGGCTCTTACACGGGCGAGGATGTGGTGGAGATCAGTTGCCACGGCAGTCCGTTTATCAGCGACGCTATCGTAAGGCTGTTCATCGATAGTGGGGCTCGACTGGCCGAGCCGGGTGAATTCAGTATGCGCGCATTTCTGAATGGCAAGATGGACCTGAGCCAGACCGAAGCGGTGGCCGACCTGATTGCCAGCCAGAGTGCAGCGGCTCACCGACTGGCTATGCGTCAGCTGCGCGGCGGTGTATCCGATGCCATCGGAAAGCTGAGGGAGCAACTGATCGACTTCGCCAGCCTGATCGAGCTAGAGCTGGACTTTGGCGAAGAAGATGTCGAGTTCGCTGACCGGACTCAACTGCAACAGCTGGTGCAGCAAATACGCGGCCGCATTGGCGAACTGAGCGACTCTTTCCGCCTGGGAAATGCCCTCAAAAATGGAATTCCAACCGTGATCGCCGGCCGACCGAATGCGGGTAAAAGTACCCTGCTCAATGCCCTGCTACAGGAAGACCGCGCCATAGTGAGCGATGTGGCAGGCACCACCCGCGATACCATCGAAGAGGTGATACAGATCGAGGGCGTGGCTTTTAGACTGATCGATACGGCCGGCCTGCGACAGACGACCGATGAGGTGGAGGCTATAGGCGTAGAACGAACCCTGGCTAAGGTGCGCGAGAGTCAGCTGCTGGTCTATGTCTTCGACGTAGTCGATATGCAGCCCGAAAACCTAACTGCCGCCCTCAACGAGCTCTATCAGCCCGAGACCGAGCTACTGATCGTAGCCAATAAGATGGACCTCAATCCCTACACGAGCTACGAGCACTACTTCAACGAGGCGAAAGATCTAAAATGGCCTATGAAGCCCGATCGATGGGTACCCATGGTGGCGCGCAATGCCCAAAATCTCGACCTGCTGCGCGAGCGGGTCTATGAGTTTGGTGTTGGGCAAGACTGGGCGGGCGAGAACCTCATCCTCACCAACGCTCGCCACTATGCCGCCCTGCAAGCTGCCGACCGCGACCTGCAAGCCGTCGAAACCGGACTGGCCAGCGGCATTACCTCCGACTTCGTGGCGATGGATATACGGGCGGCCCTGCGCCACCTAGGCGAGATCGCTGGCGAGGTGAGTACGGATGATTTGCTGGGGAATATCTTTTCTAATTTCTGTATCGGTAAGTGAGCATATGATTTTTTGGCCAGCCGGGTCAAAAAATCATATGCCGATTCGGTCGATCAACTTCCAGGGCATCAACTTGTCCAAACTCAGCCGAAACGCAATACGATTCAGCACGCCGCCGCGCTCTTGGATGCGATCTCTCAACTCGGGGCTGCCGAACAGGGGGAGGTATACACCCAGCGCATCGTCTAGGATCGAAAATGAAAGTCCGCCTGCCCACTGAAAATTCTCGAGCTGCCCGCGTTGAATAGGACTGAGCCCGAACACCCCAGCATCGAGATAGACCCCGAACGGAAAGCCCGCTGGTGCGAAGGGCAAGTCACTATCCAGATTGAAAGCCACCAGATAATCGTTGCTGCGGCCCAAGTTGAAGGCTCCGCTGACGGGTGCGCGCATACCGCCTTGGCGTTGCTCGAGTTGCTGCTCGTAGAATCCGGTCTGGCCGCGACCCAGATAAAGGTCTTCGTAGCGATAATCGGCATTGGCATTGTCGATCAGGGCCAGGCGGAACTCGTTGCTCACATTGCGGTCTCTGAAATCGTTGATGAGGAAGTAACCGGCGTAAAGTCGCCAGGCGAGTTTTTTACCACGCTCGTATTCGTAGCTGGCCCGCCAGTCGGCTTCGAGCAACAGGGTAGGGGTGTCGAAGGGATTATCGGGCTGGGCAGTCCGGTAGCCGAGATTGATTGAGTAAGACGAGGGGTCAATTTCCCGGTCTAAAGAACGAGAATAGTGCAGGTCGATAAAGTGATTTTGGTTGCTTTCATCACCGACGATCTCGCCATCGCTATCGAAGGTCGGGCGGTTGCGGTTGAGGCCTACGTAGGTCAGGCTCAGGTGCGATTGGCGTTCGGTAATAGGCGGATGATCGAAAATGAGCTTGGTGCCGGCCGACCAGCGTTCGTAGCCATAGGCATCGCCCCTGATCTCGCGGTCGCTGAAGCGCTGTATGGCCAGGTGACTGACTAGTTGCTGTGTACGCTTGAACGGCCGTAGGCTTCGATAGCGAAGACCTGCCATACCCACTAGCTCCTGGCTCTCGAAACCGTAGCCCGGCATTAGGCCCCACTCGAATTTGGACGCGGCCAGGTGGCGGTTGTGTAAACCTAGGCCGAGCAACGCGCCGTCGTTGGCATTGAAGCCCAGCCAGGGCGTCCAGTGTAGTTGGCGGTAGTCGGCTTGCTCTTGCCCGCTGAAGAAAGTCAGCTTGAGCGGTCGCTTGTCTGCCTTCTCGAAGGGCACGGGCACGGTACCGAAGATATAGTCATCGAAAAATTGGGAGAGGTCTCGGTCGAGGCTTTCTTCTAAGGACTTCCGCAGGTCGTCTGGCTGCGGGTGGCGAAAGGCAAACCGCTCGTAATACAGTTGGATGGCTTTGTCTAGCGCATCCCGACCGACTTGTTTTTCTAAGTGTTCAAAGGCGAGCTGGGGTTTGGTGTAGGCTGAGAGCCAGTAGTTGTCGTAGCTCAGTTGCTCACTGGTGGTGGCTGGCGGCTGATCGATGGCCAAACCGGCTGCATAGTCCTGACTGAGGCGATTGTCGTCGAGTGGTCGGCCGAGAAGTTTGAGCCAGGGCTCCTGATCGGGGTATCGCTCGGCCATGTAGCGCCCCTCGTAGTAGGAGTTGATGCCCTCGTCCATCCAGGCGTGGTCGCGCTCATTGCTGGCCAAGATACCGTAGAACCAATTGTGGCCGACTTCGTGGGCGATGACTTCGTCGAGGTCTTCCTGACTGTATTCGGTTCCGATCAGGGTGATCATGGGGTACTCCATGCCACCGCCTTCCGATAATGGAGACTGAGCAGCAGCGACGGTTGGATAGGGATATGGTCCGACATGTTTTGAATAAAAACGAGTAGAAGCTTTGAGGTATTCGATGCTGCTGTACCACCAAGCTGCCGTATACTCGGTGAAAAAAGACCATACTTCTACCGGGTCTTCACGGCCTGTTATATGAAGGGTGTCATACATGACCTTGAATCTTTTATCGGCAAACCAGGCGAAGTCATGGACATTTTCAGCTTTATAGGTAAGCGTTTTTGTCTCATCCGAAGACGGCGGAAAATCAGCTTTTTGGTAGCTCAATCCTATTTCAGGATCACTTTTTAGCCAATCTATTAGGTTTTGGCTGCTGGCGATTAGTCGATCTTTTTCGGACTGGGTTTCCAGCGTACCTGTTGCAGCGACCTTGTAGTTTGTTGGCAACTCGATGCGCACCGTAAAGTCTCCAAACTCTGAGTAAAACTCCCCATTATCGAGGTAGGGCATGGGGTGCCAGCCGTCCTGGTCGTAGACCGCTGGTTTGGGGTACCACTGGGTCATCTGATAGCTCTGCCCGACGTGACCGAGTCGACTGATGCTGGCGGGGATGTCTAGGCGAAACGGGGTTGCCATTTGAATGGATTCTCGGGGTAGAAGCGGTGCGGGTAGTGCGATTTCGATTACATCTAGATTCCCTTCCCAGTTGGTGTAGTCGACAGCTTGCCCGTCGATGGTGAAGCTCAGGCTGTCTATGCCGCCGCGTTCTTCAGTAGTGGCATCGGTCAGGCTGGTATTGCCGGTTCTGAATAGCTGACGGCCCAGGGCGGATTGGTCGCTGCGATATGCATTTGGCCATAGGTGAATGAAGATGCGGCGAAGGGTGTCGGGGCTGTTGTTGGTGTAGGTAAGGGACCAGTCGCCGTGGAGTTCGTGGAGCTGGTCATCGAGGGTGCAGTCGATACTATAAGAGACGTATTGCTGCCAGGGAGGTAGTGTCTCTGTGCTCTGCGATTCTGGTGCTTCTACGCTCCACGAATCCGGTATTTCCGCGCTCCGCGTGGACATGTTTATGCCACGCTCTGCGTGGCTGGGAACTGTTTTGATCGACCGCGCGGAGCGCGGTGCCTCCATGACCACGCGGAGCGTGGTTCTTCCGTTGGGACGCGCTTTAGCGCTCGTTGTCTTAATCCATGCTGATTCGTTAAATCCGTCAAATCCGTGTACTGAAAAAACACCTGTAGTTGAATCTTTAATGTTAGCCAAACAAACATGGCTTTGCACTAAAATCAGACCCAAAATCACCCATTTTAAAGCTCTTTCCATAATCCAAAATTACGACCTTTGTCGCTCAACTGATGATTTCTGAGCGCAGCTCAGAAATCATCAAAATTATGACCATGCCACCCCGCAACAAGCTTCAAAAATTTGCCGAAGTCGCTCGCTTTCCTAACGTTTACGAGAGCTTTAACCCGCTCAAGCCGCAACTGGTGCAGGGGGATGATCCCGTTGATTTGCGGGGGAAGTGGGCGAAGGAACACTTCGGCAACGACAACCCCATTACGCTGGAGCTGGCTTGCGGGCGTGGCGAGTATACGGTAGAGCTGGCTCGTAGGTACCCCGACCGCAACTTCATCGGTGTTGATGTAAAAGGCGCCCGCATCTGGCGCGGAGCTAAGTTGGCACTAGAGGAAAAGCTCGATAACGCTGCTTTCTTGCGTACGCGCATCGAGCCCATTGCGCACTTCTTCGCTACAGGTGAGATCGATGAGATTTGGATCACCTTCCCAGATCCGTTTAAGAAGAAGGGGAAGGCCAATCGGCGATTGAGTTCGGCGATCTACCTGCGGGAGTACAAAAAAATAATACGTCCCCACGGCCATATCCACCTTAAAACCGATAGCCGATTGCTCTACGATTGGACAACGGCCTACTTTGAGAGGCAACCGGCCGTGACCGTCCACTATCAGGACGACGATATTTATGCTAAGCCACTACCCACGCCAGAGCTCGACATTGAGACCTACTACGAGCGGATTCACCGGGATATGGGGGCGACTATTACCTACATCAAGTTCAGTGTGGACCCAGAGGGGAAGCTGGATTTTTCGCGGGAGTTGGTGAAGGAGGATTAACTCGTCCGACGAGCAGAGCTCGGCGGACGAGTGAGCGATAGACTTTCGAGTTGTATTTCGTTGATATTACCTAACTTTAAGCTATGACCGCTAAAGCGAGCCCGCCTGCCAATATGGCTTTTGAAAATCAAGTGCCTACGGCACCGGGGTTTCCACTATTTACGCTAGAGCGATACCACCAGTGGATAGAAGCTGGCATGTTTACTGAGGATGATCGACTAGAGTTGATGTTCGGTCAAATTGTTGCTAAAATGCCTATTGGAGAATTACACGCTGAGGCGATAACCTTACTCAATAAATTTTTTATCCAAAGATTTGGCTTCCAATACAGCTATCGATTTCAGAGTCCGATAAGTCTTTTGAATCATTCAGAGCCAGAGCCAGACTTTTTGATAGCTCTTGATAAAAGTTATAATAAATCATATGGGCATCCTCAATCAGATGATGTCGTACTTCTCGTCGAAGTAGCAGATTCAAGCTTGTCTTACGATCGTGGCGACAAGGCACGCTTGTATGCTCTTGCTGGTATTAAGGAGTACTGGATTGTTAATTTAGATGATGAACAGTTGGAGATATATACTAAGCCTGATGTAAAGGCTGGCAACTATCGATCAATTGAAATTTATAAAGCGGAGGATCGAGTTTCGACCGAACTGCTTGATGATTTTAACTTATCGGAATTGCTTCCTTAGTTTCCCCGCAGCACTTCGATTAGCTCGCTCTTATCCATATTTGAGTGGCCGTCTATGCCAAACTAAGGCGAGGCGTGAAATTTAGTCGGCAGACGAAGTTTTGCGAAACAAAACAATTCGGCTAACGACAAATTTCACGCCTCGGAAGGCATCGCTACTAGCTCGTCGAACGAGTCGTATCTTTGAAAGTATGAATTACGATGCACTCCGCGAATACTGTCTCTCTAAGCCGGGTACTACGGAAGGGCTTCCATTTGGTCCCGATACGCTGGTTTTTAAAGTGATGGGCAAGATGTTTGCTGTTGCAGGTTTGAATGAGGAAGAGCCCAGGGTAAATCTCAAGTGCGATCCTGAGCGAGCTATCGAGTTGCGCGAAACTTACCCTGAGGGCATCATTCCTGGCTGGCACGCGAATAAGAAACACTGGAATACCGTATACTTAGAGCGCGGATTGAATGAGTCGCTGCTTTTGGAGCTAGTTGACCACAGTTATGATTTGGTGGTGCAAGGACTGCCTAAGAAAATAAGGGAGGAGTTAGAGTATTAGGTTCGGCTAGTGGGTTGCTCTGCTCTGTTGTTTGGTAATCTGCTTGGATTTTAACTTTCATTTTTGGGTTTAGCGAGAAGTCTTTTAGTCTGTTAGGCCATCTGGACGTGTACATATTCTAGCAGACTAATGGACTAGTTACGAGAAAAATCGTATTTCATTTGCTTATCTACGATTCTGCTCGTACATTTGTTACGATAAAAATCGTAGGTAATGGAAAATACGCCTCCAACGGCATCCGAACTAGCTGTTTTGAATCTGCTCTGGGATCGGGGTCCGCTCACGGTTCGGGCGGTTTATGATGAGCTGGCTCAGGACAAAGACATTGTATATACCACGGTACTCAAGACCATGCAGGTGATGTACGAGCGTGGTTTTGTTTCACGCGAGCGAATGGGCCGAGGTCATATCTATTCGGCAGCCATAGAACGAGAGTCTACTCAGGACAAGCTACTAGATGGTTTTTTGGGAAAGACTTTTGGCGGGTCCGCTCAGCGGCTGGTTATGCGCGCCCTGGGTAATTATAGAACGAGCAAAGATGAGTTGCAGGAGCTAAAGGAACTCATCGAACGCCTAGAAAATGAAGAGCAATGATCGAGCAAATTTTATCTCCGAAAATGATTGATGCGCTGGGCTGGACTTTGATTCACGCGCTGTGGCAGGGTGCTCTTTTTGCTTTGCTGTTGGGTGTATTGCTCATCGCTTTGTGGAAGTATTCGGCCCAGGCGCGTTACTGGGTATCGGTGGGGATGCTGGTGGGATTTTTTGTGACGGTCGGGCTAACGTTTTGGGGGTTGGCGAGCTCCTCCGAGGCATCTGCGAATCGTGTCGCGATTCGCAGTTCCTCGGAGGTGTCGAGCGGGCTGGCGCAGCAGCACACCTCCGAGGAGCTCGCGCAGCAGCACACATCGGATGAACTCGCTGCGCTCGATGCATCCGATGAGGCTGCTGCGCTCGATGCATCCGATGAGGCTGCTGCGCTCGATGCATCCGATGAGGCTGCTGCGCTCGATGCATCCGATGAGGCGGGTTGGCTAGCGAGCTACTTCAGTCGGCACTTGCCGCTAATCGTGACACTTTGGCTGCTGGGGGTGCTGGTGCTTCAGCTGAGGTTACTAGGTCAACTGGCGTATGTACAGCGGTTGAAGAGTTATGGCGTGGAGGCTTTTCCTCCAGTCTGGACAGACCGGGTGAAGGAACTGGAAGAAAAAATCGATATAGGTAAGTCAGTCAAGTACTTGATCTCAGGCCAAGTAGCAAGTCCACTGGCGGTAGGTTGGTTGAGGCCTGCTGTAATCTTTCCTCATGGGTTGATCGATCAGCTAAGGGAAAGCCAGGTAGCTACTATACTGGCGCACGAGTTGGCCCACATCAAGCGCGATGATTTTTTGGTCAATCTGCTACAGCGGTTCCTGAGTACCTTTTTCTTTTTCCACCCTGGCATCTGGTGGATGAATGCCCGAATCGAAGAAGAGCGCGAGCACGCCTGCGACGATCTGGCGATTCAAGCCACTGGTGAGCGTATCGGCTATGCCAAAATATTAATTGAACTTAAAGAAAATCAAATGATTGCTCCAACACTCAGTATGGCCCTGACTGGTCATAAAGCTAGCTTTTCGCATCGTATACGCCGAGTACTCTCTGGCTATTTGGGTCTGTCGACCTATAGGGAGGGTTTCGTGACCTGCCTGATTTTTGTAGCTACCCTTGGACTTGCTTTCACAGCTAGTGGGCAGCAAGTGGAAGGGAACGGTAGTGAGCTTAGTGACCGACCAGCGGAAGTACTCGATGAAAATATCGATACAGATCCATACAGCTTATTGCCAGCACCCGCCGGGAATGGAAATCTAGCACTAGTGAAGTATTTATTGGATAATGGCGAGGATATAGATGGCCTGGACGAGTATGGGCGAACTGCTTTGCAAGCAGCCGTTTCTGGTGGCAAAGACGATGTTGTAAAGCTACTGATATCGCGAGGGGCTTCTACAGAAGTTGAGGGTTGTGGACTTGTTTTTGAGGCTGTCAATAGCAGGAAATTAAGTACGTATCTATTGCTGAAGTCATATGGATTGGAGGCATCGAAAACTTGTGCGTTCTGGTATAGTGCAGTTGGTGGCGAAATAGATTTAGAACCAGGGATTGCTGTGGCTGAATACTATCCAAATGCAGATTTACTAGCTACAGCGGTTGCCAATCATTGTGACGAGCTTGTGAGCCAACTGCTAAGCGAAGGCTATGACCCAAATCAGCCTATCACCAAATGGCGATACATTTCTAAGGAAGCTGGCTTTATTCATAGCTTCGAAGGCTACACGCCAGAGAATCTTCCGTCGGAATTAGCAGAAAAATACGTATTTCAATACGAGCGCGAGGACTGGACCCTCATGGAAGAAGCCGTACAAAATGGTGATTGGCAAACCGTAGAAAGATTGCTGGAGGCTGGTGTCGACCCTGCAAAAGGCAAAGCGCTGGCTGAGGAGATTGGCAAGGATTACATCATAAATCTATTTGAATAGAAGAGCAATGATCAAGCAAATTTTATCTCCGAAAATGATCGATGCGCTGGGCTGGACTTTGATTCATGCGCTGTGGCAGGGTGCTCTTTTTGCTTTGCTGTTGGGTGTATTGCTCATCGCTTTGCGGAAGTATTCGGCCCAGGCGCGTTACTGGGTATCGGTGGGGATGCTGGTGGGATTTTTTGTGACGGTCGGGCTGACGTTTTGGGGGTTGGCGAGCTCCTCCGAGGCATCTGCGAATCGTGTCGCGATTCGCAGTTCCTCGGAGGTGTCGAGCGGGCTGGCGCAGCAGCACACCTCCGAGGAGCTCGCACAGCAGCACACCTCCGAGGAGCTCGCGCAGCAGCACACATCGGATGAACTCGCTACGCTCGATGCATCCGATGAGGCTGCTGCGCCCTTGTTGGGGCAGGCTCGTACGTATTTCAATCGCCACATGCCATTGATCGTGACGCTCTGGTTGTTGGGGGTGCTGGTTTTGCAGCTTAGGTTTTTGGGTCAGCTGGCTTTTGTGCAGCGTATGAAGAACTATGGGGTACAGCGGTTTCCATCTAGCTGGGCCGGTAGCATTCAAGAATTGGAAGAGGCTTTGGGTATAAGCAGGCCCGTCCGTTACTTGGTTTCCAAGCGGGCATGGAGTCCGCTAACGGTAGGCTGGCTAAGACCTGCTGTGATTTTTCCAGAAGGCATGCTCGACCAATTGAGGGAAAGCCAGGTAGCAACCATTCTGGCCCATGAGCTGGCGCACATCAAGCGCCAAGATTTTATCGTCAACGTGTTACAGAATTTCCTGACCACCTTTTTCTTTTTCCACCCCGGCATATGGTGGATGTCGACCCGTATCGAGGAAGAGCGGGAGCATGCCTGCGATGATTTGGCCATAGCAGCTACCGGTGGACGTATCGACTACGCCAAGACATTAATACAACTCAAAGAAAACCAAATGGCAAGTCCTCAATTGAGTATGGCCCTGGCGGGGCGTGGTGGTGGTTTTACACATCGTATCAAGCGATTGCTTTCGGGTTACCTCGGCTCTGCTACTTATGGAGAGGGCGTGGTAACGACCCTAATTCTGGTAGCCACTCTGGGCCTTGCTTTTACCTTGACCGGGCAAAGCCAAGATGGACATACAGAGAGCAGAAGTCCTGTTTTTGTAGAAGAAAATATGGGGGGAGAAGAGCAAACATCCGACTATGGTGGTGATATTCAACCTGCGGAAGTCCAAATAAATTCTAGGGATAAGCGGGAGGCAGAGTACGTAGTGTCTGAACAACTTCAGTTGGAAGAGACAAGGCCCCAGGTAGTAGAAGCAGAACAAACGGAAATAGTCTGGGGAGACATCAACTTCGAAGGTCTGAGTGAGGAAGAAGAGTTGAGGTTATTGGTTCGGGCAATACGCCAGGGCGATGTAGAAATGTTTCGCTATTTCATGGATCGGGTTCGGAACATCAATCAGGCGGCTGGGCCGGATGAGCAATACTTTACGCCGCTCATGGCGGCAGCTTCAGAAGATCGAGTCGATATGCTGCAGGCGTTATTGGATCGTGGCGCTGATGTAAACTACGTCAATGCGAATGGGTGGACGGCCTTGATCGAGGCAGCTGATGAGGGCTCTTATCGGTCTGCCCAATTTTTGCTAGCTGCCGGGGCTGACCCCAATTTGAAAGGAAGAAATTCCTACAGGTCGGCCATTAGCATGGCGGCTTCGGAAGGTTTCCCGGAGATCATGGAATTATTGCTTGGTGCGGGTGCCGATATCGATTACGGCTTCCCGCTACACGAAGCTGCTGAAGAAGGTCAGCTGGAGATCGTTCGATTGCTGGTAGAAAAAGGAGTGAATGTCAATGAGTTGGATGATCGGCGGCTGACGCCATTGGGGCGGGCTGCTGCGGAAGATAATCCGACGGTTATTCGCTACTTGCTGGGTAGAGGAGCAGATCTTGAAAAGGGTACTTATCTGCCTCTTCATTTGGCAGCCGAAGATGGACAAGTGGCGGCTTTGCGAGCTTTGCTGGAGGCTGGCGCAGATGTAGATGCCAGAGATGGGCATAGACGAACGGCCCTAATATGTGCAGCCTCTGATGGTCACTACTCCGCTGCCAAGTTGCTGCTGGAGGCAGGGGCAGACATCGATGCACAGGATGCCCGTGGTAATACGGCTCTGATTGCAGCTGCCGACGATAATCATCAGCGGGTGGTTCGTTTACTGCTTCAAAGCGGAGCGGATTCTGAGATGCGTACCGATCGAGGTCAAAATGCTTTGGAGCTCGCATTGTCTGAAGGTTCTGATGATGCTATAGATGAGTTGACGAATGGTTTGGCTCAAGATGCACTTGATCATCTTCGGCATTCGCCTGAAATTTTGCTCAGCCCCGCTCGCGAGGGGCACTTGTTTCTGGTCAGACATATGCTAGAGACGGGTATCGATATCAATATTACTGATGATGAAGGCCGAACGGCACTAAGTGTGGCAGCTCATGAAGGCCATCAAGATATTGTCGATTACCTATTGAATCATGGAGCCAAAGTAACTGGCGGATCATGCGGACCCGTAGCCGAAGCGGTACAAGAAGGTCATGTCGAAGTGCTGAACCGATTTGTAGAGTTTGGTGCTGACTTAGATGTGTTGTGCAGTTTCCGCAACATGACATTTAAAAATGATGGCGGTTCAATCTATCATTTTGGAGTTTACGAAGGGGCTACTCTACTCATACAAGCCGTTGAAGAAGAGAATATCGATATCATCAGACGGTTACTAGAATTAGGTGTTGATCCTGATGGATACTGTACCAAGCGCAGATTTAGTGTGAGCGGTGAGCCAAACTGGAACTGGAGGCAAGCCAATACGATGAGCCTGAACGAGTTGAGACAACAAGCAGATACCCAATACGAAATCGAAGACTGGACAGCCCTCATGGAGGCTGTCGAGACAGGGTCTGTTCCCATGGTACGAACCCTGCTACAAGGTGGAGCTAAGCCCGCAACCGCCCGCGACCTCGCTAATGAAATCGGTAATGAAGAAATCATCAACTTGTTGAGATAAGCCCAGCAGGAACCCCCAACGGTCATACAACCAGGTAGTGGGCATAAGGCCCATTCCAAAAAACAAAACCAATGAAAACGAACTTAAGGAGAGTCCTCCTGCTCATTGCAGGCGGGCTACAAGCCACTGCTATATTTGCCCAAACCTTGACGGGTACCTTGCTGGCTGAAAACGAGCCCCTGGAGTACGCGACCGTCTCTGCCTTCAACGAAGGTGGCGAGCTAGTCGATGGAACGGTAACTGATGCCGGTGGCCAATTTGCACTGACACTCGAGGCGGGCACCTATCGATTGCTATTTGAATTCATAGGTTACGCAGAATATGAGCAGCAGTTGGAAGTGAGCGAATCTATGGATTTGGGTACGATCAGCCTGGTTCAGGCTGGAGTAGACTTAGATGCCGTGACGGTGACAGCCGAGCGCAGCCAGCTCAGCTTGGCTTTGGATAAGAAAGTGTTTAACGTCGGGCAGGATTTACTCTCCCAAGGGGGCTCGGCCAATCAGGTGCTTGAGCAGCTGCCATCTGTGGATGTATCTGTTGACGGCGTGGTTTCTTTGCGCGGTAGCTCTGGAGTTCGTGTACTAATCAACGGCCGACCTTCCGCTCTGGCCAGCAATAATGCCCTGGAAAGTATTCCGGCAGAAAGCATCGAGCGCGTAGAAATCATCACCAACCCGTCGGCCAGATATGAAGCCGCGGGGACGGCCGGTATCATCAACATCATCCTGAAAAAAGAAAGAGCGGGTGGTTATGGAGGTATGGTATCCTTGAGTGCAGGCTATCCTGCCGACCATCGGGTCAATTTAAACCTCAACTATCGCAAAGCCAAGTGGTCGGCCTTCTTCAACGGCGGCCTTCGCTATTCTAACTACAACGGCAGTACCGAAATAGACCGAACCAGTCAAGCGGCGTTAGCACGCCCAATACTCGACCAAGATGCCGATCAGGATCGCAATGACCGGGCAGGGAATGTGTATACGGGCATAGAGGTGCAACTGGCCGATGATCTGAATCTAGCAGCGAACTACTCCCTATACCGAGTCATCAATGACGACATACAATACACCGACTATTTGTTCTCCGATCTATCTGGTGAGCAAGTTGAAAGTCAAACTCAAGTACAAGACTATCTCGAGCCGGGTACCTATCATCAGTTGGATCTGGCCTTAACCAAAACCTTTGCTCAGGGTGAGCTTAACCTCTACTTTCAAAACGATCTTTGGCGCGAACAAGAATCCGAAGCCATTACCCTCGATAAATGGTTCCCCGATCAGGTCAATTTACTCGATTACCGAACGAGTACGAACGAAAGCAGTCGCGACCATTTGCTTCAGTTAGACTACGAGAGATCGCTGGGTGAAGATGGAAAACTAGAACTCGGCCTAAGGGGAGAAACCCGCATCATTTCTGCTGATTATCTGGCAGAACGCAGGGAAAATGAGAATTATGTGCCCATACCCGGCTTCCAGAATGATTACGACTATTTCGAGCGAATCGGAGCAGCCTATGCACAGGTCAGACAGCAATGGGATAAGCTTTCCCTACAGCTGGGCTTACGCACCGAATATACCTACATCCGTACCGAAAACACGGAAGAAGCCGAGCTGCCCGATCTCAAAAAAGACTACATCCGATTATTTCCGAGTATGGCTATGAGCTATCGGTTTAGTGAATCGAATAGCGCACAAATCAGCTACAGCCGTCGATTGAGGCGTCCCAGTTTCTGGCAACTCAACCCCTTTGCTGGCATCAATGACCCCAATCAACTGTTCGTCGGTAACCCAGATATGGATCCTGCTTTTACAGACCGTCTTGAGGTCAATTATCTAGTACAAGGTGAAAAGTGGACCATAAACCCGGCCATTTACGCTTCTCGTACGATTGATTTCTTCTCGCAGTTCACCGAACAAGTGGGCGATAATTTATTCGATCTGGAAGCGGGGACCATCTTGTCCAGACCATTGAACCTGGAGCGCGAAGATCAATACGGCCTGGAGGTGATCACCAACTATCGGGCAGAGAGCGGTTTCTCATTTGGTACGGAATTCAACTTCTACGGAGCTGATCAGCGGGGCCAATTTCGCGACGAAGACCTCTCCGCTAACTTTTCGAGCTGGAGTGCCGGGCTACGTACCCAAATCGATTTGTTAGCTGGCATTCGCTTTCAGGGGCGATTCAGTTACAATGCCCCCAGAGCCGAGGCACAAACCAAGTCGCTGGCTCAGGTCGTTGCCTTTATGGGCATCAGCAAACGCTGGGATGATCGTTTTACCCTCAACCTCAATGTGCGCTCGCCCAGATACTGGAATGCCGAAGCCTTTGCACCGGGATTCCAGCAAACCCTCCGCCAAAGCTGGACCGTGTGGCGTTTCAGCCTGACGGGTAGCTACCGATTCGAGCGCGGTGCAGAAAGCCGGGAAAGGCGAGCAAGGGGAAGCATTAGGTAATGCCGGTACCTTCTTTTAGACTTCCGCAGGTGGAGTGCTTTACTTCCAACTTTTTGTTGGTATATTTGCTCCATGCCGCAAGTGAATTATACCGAAGCAGACATCAAGTCACTCGATTGGAAGGAGCACATTCGTATGCGCCCGGGTATGTATATCGGGAAACTGGGTGATGGATCTTCGCCCGATGATGGGATTTATATTCTGCTCAAAGAAGTGGTCGACAACTCCATAGACGAATATGTGATGGGCTTCGGCCGCCAGATCGACATCAAGATCGAAGATGGAGAGGTCAATGTGCGCGACCATGGCCGGGGCATCCCGCTGGGTAAGGTCGTAGATGTGGTCTCCAAGATCAATACGGGCGGTAAGTACGACAGCAAGGCGTTCAAGAAGTCGGTCGGTCTAAACGGAGTCGGTCTCAAAGCGACCAATGCGCTTTCAGAAGAGTTTACCGTCTACGCAGTACGAGAGGGCAAGCTCAAAAAAGCCGACTTTGCCTTTGGCGAGTTAGTCAAAGACCATCGACAGGCCAAGACCAAAGAAGACAATGGCACGCACGTCAGTTTCCGGCCCGATAAATCTATCTTCAAGAAATATCGCTTCCGCTCTGACTTTGTCGAGAACCAGTTGTGGAACTACGCCTACCTCAATGCCGGATTGAAGATCAACTTCAATGGCAAGACACTGGTCAGCAAGAATGGCCTCAAAGATCTGCTGGAGCGCAAGGCTAATATGGAGACGGCTCGCTACCCGGTTATTCACTTAGAAGGCGAGGATGTAGAGGTGGCCATCACCCACGGCAATGCGTATGGGGAGACTTACTTCAGCTTCGTGAATGGGCAGCATACCACCCAGGGCGGCACTCACCTGAATGCTTTTAAGCAATCTGTGGTGGAAGCCGTACAGAAGCACTTCAATAAGAACTACGACCGCAAAGATATACTAGCGAGCATAGTCGCCGCCGTAGCGGTCAAGGTGGAAGAGCCCGTCTTTGAATCGCAGACTAAGACCAAACTCGGCTCGACCGATATGGGGCCGAAGCTACCCACGGTTCAGACTTTCATGCGCAACTTCCTGGTGGAAAAGCTCGATAATTTCCTCCACCGGAACACCGAAACGGCCCAAGCTCTCGAAAAGCGAATCAAGCAATCGGAGCGGGAGCGCAAAGAGATAGCGGGTATCAAGAAGCTGGCGAACCAGCGCGCCAAGAAGGCCAACCTGCACAATAAAAAACTGCGCGACTGTCGCATCCACTACAACGATAGTGCCCGCAAGACCAAGGAGGAAGATCGATTAGCAACCACGATCTTCATTACCGAGGGCGACTCGGCCAGCGGGTCGATTACGGTGGCCAGAGATGTAATGAGCCAAGCGGTATTCAGCCTGCGGGGCAAGCCGCTCAACTGCTTTGGTCTCACCAAAAAGATCGTTTACGAAAATGAGGAGCTCAACCTCCTCCAGCATGCGCTCAACATCGAAGACGGGCTAGATGGGCTGCGCTACAACCGGGTTGTCATAGCCACCGATGCCGATGTAGATGGTATGCACATTCGTTTGTTGCTACTTACGTTTTTCTTACAGTTCTTTCCCGATCTGGTCGAGGCAGGTCACCTCTATATACTTGAAACACCTCTCTTCCGCGTGCGCGACAAGCAGAAGACCTTCTACTGCTATAGCGAAGCCGAGAAGCAAGCGGCCATCGAAAAGCTACGCGGCAAGCCAGAGATCACTCGATTCAAAGGATTGGGGGAGATCAGCCCCAACGAGTTCAAAGATTTCATAGGCGAGGATATTCGCTTAGAGCCTGTCGTGATGAGTGAGGAGACCTCCGTCGATCAGCTGCTGTCTTATTATATGGGTAAGAATACCCCTGCCCGCCAAGTCTTCATCATCGATAACCTCCGCGTAGAGAAAGACGAGGATATGGATAGGAATGGGGTGGAGGATGTGGAGGAGTTGGCTGCTTCTTCATAGAAATAGTCTGGTGCGTGGTAAGATTAAGGCGTGTGAATCTTTCGAGTTAAATTATTATGTTTGAACAAAAAATGAAGCGATTTCCCCTCATTTTCCTTCTTTTTCTTGCATTCATTCTACCGCTCCATGCACAGCAAACCGAAATGGGAGATAGTGTCCAGGTCGAACTCAATCAAGACGCCTACCGAGTCTCTTTGCTAACCATCTCCCCAAGAGTGTATCGCAGCGGTTTCGTACAGCGCTATGTTACCGATACCCTTTGGCTAAGTGCCGGCATAAGCGGTCGGCCAGCTTCGGTAATCTCTCCTTTTACAGCTGAGCAGATCATAAACTTGAAGCTCCCGGATGGCGTGAAACAAAAGTCTAATTTTTTTTCTGGTGGTCTTTGGGGTTTCGGCATAGGTCTGCTTGTTGGAGGAGTCGTGGTTCTAGGGACTGATTGTGATAGCCAACCTGGTTTGGTATCGGCTACATGTAAAGTCACAGAAGTCGGTGCTTTGACCGTGTTTCCGATTTCCGGTTTCCTCGTAGGTGGTCTTGTCAGTTCTTTGTTTTTTCCAAAAAAAGAGGTGACGAAATACAGTACGTTTTCCATCAATGGGCGACCAGAGGCTTTGCGCGCACAAAGGCAACGACTACAAGAGCTGAGTCGGTGGCAGAGGTAAGATTAACCTTACCTTCGCCCCATGCCACTAATCAAATCCATTTCCGGATTCCGCGGAACAATCGGCGGCAAAGCCGGTACCAACCTCACCCCCCAAGACATAGTAGAAAGTGTAGCGGCCTTTGGCACTATGCTACTCCAGCGAACCGACAAGCGCAAAGTCGTCATCGGCAGAGACGGTAGGCCGAGTGGTGAGTTAGTGAGCCAACTGACAGCCAGCACGCTGCAAATGCTGGGGCTGGATGTGATCGACTGCGGCTACGCCACTACCCCTACGGTAGAGATGGCCGTAGCTCGGCTGGAGGCCGCTGGAGGCATCATACTATCAGCCAGCCACAACCCGGTCGAGTACAACGCATTAAAACTATTGGGTGAAAATGGAGAGTTCATCTCAGCGGCTGAAGGGCAGGAAATGCTGCAACTGCTCGAAAGTGGAGCCATCGAGTATGCACAAGTTCAAGAATTGGGCAGCTACGAAATGAGTACAGATGAGTTAGTACACCACGTGCAAGCTATCCTCGATCATCCGTTGGTGGAGGTAGAGGCTATCAAGCAAGCTGGATTTAAGATTGTGCTAGATGCCGTCAATAGCGTGGGAGCCCTGGCGATACCCATGCTTTGTCAAGTTTTGGAGGTCGAGTCTATCACTATAAACGGACAATTGACCGGCCAGTTTGCACACAACCCAGAGCCGTTGCCTGCTCATTTGCAGGATTTGATGCAGAAGGTTGAAGACACTGGTGCCGACCTGGGCGTGGCTGTCGACCCCGATGTTGACCGTCTCGCTTTAGTCGGCCCTGGCGGACAGTGGATAGGGGAGGAGTACACCCTCGTAACTGTAGCTGACTACGTGCTGAGTAGGGAGCCCGGGCCGGTCGTGAGTAACCTGAGTAGTAGCCGCGCGTTGGCAGACTTGGCTGCTCGATACGGTCAGGAGTACGCCGCTGCCGCCGTGGGTGAGGTCAATGTCGTCGCTCAGATGAAGGAGATCGGCGCGACCATAGGCGGTGAAGGAAACGGTGGTATCATCGATCCACGCCTGCATTATGGGCGAGACTCGTTGATCGGTCTGGCGTTGGTGTTGAGCCACCTTGCTACTTCCGGTAAAACCATCAACGAGCTTCGGGCTGGTTACCCACAGTATGAAATGGTAAAAGACAAGGTGAAGCTCGCTCCTGACATGGATGTGGATGGGACCTTAGCGTCTATTCCAGCCAAATTCCCTAACGCTAAAGTCAGCTTAGTGGATGGGGTAAAACTAGACTTCGATGCGGGATGGCTCCACCTGCGGAAGTCTAACACAGAACCCATCATACGTATATACGCGGAGGGGAAGTCGAGTGAAAAAGCCAAGGAACTGGTAGATCAGATGAAGGAGTTTATCTAGTAAAGACTTTAGCTACACTGTGCAATTCCAAAATTTTTAGCGTGTATTTTCAAAATTTAGTTTGTGTAAAACCAAAATTTTTAGCGTGTAGAACTAAAATTTAAAGCGGCACTCCAACCTTAGCCACCTTAAAATTCATCAACAACATCTGATCTATTTCGTCAGTGCGGAAAGCCCCATCGCCTAATAAATCGGAATTATCGCCATCGATTGGGGCCAGCTTTACTTCGTATCCCTCCAACTCGCCGCCATTAAAGTCCGTTACGGTGCCTTCGTAATCCCAGTCGAAGCCGAGGAAGGTGACGGGCGCGCCATTGATGGCCTGTAAGCCTGCCAAATCGAGACCGGGAGTTAGCTGATAGACATTGGGTTCGTAGAAATCGGCATCCTCATTATCGAAATAAACAGCCTCGATAGTTTCGTCGCTATTCATGCTCACCTTGAAGATATGATTATCGCCTAGGTCAATTTCGTAGCCCGATTCGAACTCGCCTTCACCTAGAGGAATCTGGACTTCCATGACGTGGTCACCATAATACTTTCGTAGGTTATCTGGCCCGTCGTCAGGACGTATCTGGTCGAAATGGTGACCGACCAGGAAGGTGCCGATCTTAAGCGGGTTAGTCGTATTGGTTACGGACATTTCACTGACCACAATTTCTACACCCTCTAATTCTGTAATTCAATCAGATCGTAGAGGATGTTGATCGACTCTTCGATATACACATCGCGGCTGACCTTATCCATGAAGTCTTTGTTGCGGGCTATACGCGACTCATCGACTTCGATATCGGCCAAGTCGGCTTGTGGATTGCGGATGTCTTCGTTGACCACCTCGTCGAAAAGCTCCTCGAATTTTTTGGCTTCCTCGCGGCGATTTTGATCGTCGGCCAGGTAGGTTTCGTAATCGAGAGAGTAGACCTCGCGATCGCGCAAACGCTTGATGCGCTTGGCGTTCTCGTCGATTTGGGTGAAGACTTCGTTATTGAGTAGCCTTTTCTGTGAGCGCTTGCGCAGCTCCTTCATCGTCTTGGGGCTGATGCGGAATACATCCTGCTCGTAGTCTGCAGCGTCGATTTCTGTCCATTCCAGGGGGTTGGCCTGGCGCTGCTCGCCCGACTCGATGTAGGTGTAGGCATTGGGCAGTACGATATCGCTGCTCACGCCCTTCAGCTGGGTAGAGCCACCATTGATGCGGAAGAACTTCTGGGTCGTCAGTTTCATGCTGCCCAGTGGCTTGACGTCGGTATGGCCGGGTAGTGCCCTATCCAGGTCGATGAAACGTTGCACGGTTCCCTTACCGAAAGTCTGCTCGGAGCCGACGATCACGGCGCGTTGGTAGTCTTGCATGGCAGCTGCTAAGATTTCTGATGCAGAGGCCGAGCTCTGATTAACCATGACGACCAGTGGGCCTGCATACTGAACGGTATTGTCTTTGTCGTCTTGCTTTTGGATGCGTCCACCTCGGCCTTCTACTTGTACAATAGGTCCTTCTGGGATGAAGAAGCCCGACATATCTACTACATCTTTTAAAGAGCCACCGCCGTTATTGCGCAAGTCGAGTATGATGCCATCTACATTGGCGGCTTTCAGCTTTTCGAGTTCTTTAGCTACGTCTATAGAGCAGAAACGCCCATTTTCATCTTGGAAGTCAGCATAGAAGCTAGGTAGCCAGATGTAGCCGATCTCTTGATCTTCCTCGCCAGATGGAATGATGAGGCTGCGCGCGAAACGCTCGTCTAGCACCACGACATCTCTGACGATGCTGATTTGCTTGACCTCACCTTCTGGCTTCTTGATGGTTAGAAAGACAGTTGTTCCTTTGGGGCCACGGATCATGCCGACCACATCGTCTAAGACCATGCCTTTTACGTCTACGGCTTCCTCTTCGTCTTCCTGGCGGACGGCCATTATGAGGTCGTCCTCTTCCAGCTCTTTAGCAGACCAAGCCGGGCCACCGACTACAACGGAAGTAACTTTAGTGTAGTCATCTTCAATGGTCAGAGTAGCACCTATACCTTCCAGTCGCCCCCGAAAGCGGATGTCGAAGTTTTCCCGCTCGCGTGGTGCAAAGTAGGAAGTATGCGGATCGTGGGCTGTGGTCATGGAGTTGAGGTAACGGCTCACCATCTGATCGCGGGTGGTGCGGCCCATGCGCTCGAACCAATCGTCGTAGTTTTCGAGTATTTTCTCGCGATATTCTTTTTCCAGCTCTTCGAAGCTGGGCATTTCCAGGCCAGTGGTGTCTTTTTTGATCTGCTCCTGGCGATTGACGATGCGGTTGAGCAGGTCGCGCTCGATGTACTTGCGCCAGTAGGTCTGGAGGGATTCTTCATTGAGGTTCCACTTATCCTCGTCGGTAAGGCGGGTATAAGTTTCGGCATCATTGAGATCGAGTGGCTTGGCCAGAATTTCGCGGTACCAGCCCTGGGCGCGTTCGCGATTGGCCGCCCACTGATCCATAATATCCTCAAAGAATTTGTAGTCACCCGCTTTGGCTTGATCGTCTAAAGTATATCGGTAAGCTTCTAGCTTATCAACCTCTTGCTGGGTGAAGAAGAGTCTAGGCCCATCGATCTCATTCAGGAAAGTCTCGAATACACCGGAAGAAAAATCGTCATCTACTTCTGAAGGGGCGTAGTGGTAGCGCGCCAGACTCTGCACGACGGTTTGCATGAGGACGGTCTCTTTGTCGAGGCTACTCAGGCGAGGGAAAACAGTCATAGCTGCAAAGCCGACAGCCATGCAGCAGGTCAATAGGATGGAGTACTTCCGATTCATAAGATTCATCTTCTTAATGTTCAAAGGACTAATATAAGGCTGGGAGGCCGGGGTTTAGTATAGAATACCAACTAAAGACAGAATTAGCGAATGTTTGGTTGCGTTTGGGGCACCCACCTGCGGAAGTTTGAAAAAAATTAGCGAGAGATTTGAACAAAATTCATTGAATGAACATTGTTCAATCGTCATGGGCGTACACGAACGCAAATTGCGGGAAAAGGAAGCACTGCGCGATCACATCATCGCGGTGGCGCTGGATCTCTTTGCTAAGGGCGGCTATGAAGCGGTAAAGATGCGTGATGTAGCCAAGGCTGCCGAGTACAGTGTGGGTACGATCTACAATCAGTTCAAGGATAAGAACGAGTTGTTTTTGGCCGTGCAGCAATCTGCCTTTGAGCGCAAGCGGGCTTATATGGAGTCGGCCATTCGGCCGGGTATGAGCGGCCGGGAGATGCTGATGGCCATTGGGCAGGCTTACGTTCGTTTTGGGTTGAAGAACCCCGAGCTCTATCGAGTCATGTTTATTTTAGACAGCCCGATGCAAGCCGTGCAGGATACCGAATGCTGGTATACAGGGCTTCGGCTACACGATGTACTCTCTCAAGTTGTCGATTACTGCATGGAGGTCGGTGCGCTGCCCAAGGTCGATAAGTTGCAGATGAGTTTTGGAATGTGGTCTATGGTGCATGGTATGGTATCCTTGCGCGTGACAGAACGCATGACCATTTATCAGGGCGACCAAACATTGGAATTTAGCCAGGTAGACGATCTCGACGAATTGATCATGCAGACGCTGCACATGATGTGCGATTTGATCTTTGCTAACAAGAATACTGCCGAGGCCTAAAAAATTTAACTATTTATGAACACCGTTCAAAAATTGTACTTAGTTCTTTTATTCTGGTCTTATTGGCTGGCTTTGGCCGGTCAAGGAACTGGAGGTGGGGTAGTGGCTACTGGTCAAGATGATTTCGATGCGTACATAAAGCTGCTGATGGATCAGAACCCGGAGATTGCAGCGGCGCGCATCGATCAGCGCATAGCCGAGCAGACTTTGGCAGCGGCTGGCTTAGAGCGCAGGCCGACGGTCAATCTAGTTGGCGATTATACAGCGGCCATTGGTGGGCGCACGATTGCCTTTCCAGTAGGCGATCTATTCAATCCGATAGGTGGCGCACTCAATCAGCTGACCAGCTCGCAAGATTTTCCAACTAACTTAGAAAACGTAGACGAGCTTCTAGCACCCAACAATTTCTATGATGTGCGATTCGAGGCGCGGTTACCCATCATTGCGCCAGCCATTAAGCGGCAGGAGTTGCTGCGCGAAGCGGAACTTTCTGGAAGTCAGGCAGCCATAGATGTGGCTGAGCTTGGTGCCGAGACTCGACTGCGCACTCTCTATTTTGGCTTCTTGCGCACCTTTGCCGGAGAGCGCGTGATCGACAGCAGTCGATTGGTGTTACAGGAGCTCTTGCGCGTAAATCAAAGTCTGGTGCGCAACGAGCTAGCTACTTCTGATGTGGTTTACCGCACCGAAGCTGAATTGGCAGACCTCGACGGCCAACTGGCTTCGCTCTTGGCTCAGCGCATGACCGCTCAGGCTGCCGTAAATCGGTTACTGAATCGCAGTTTGGGCAGCCAGCTTCGCAACGATTTTGCACCCCTTGATTTCGATACAACCCTAGCTGCTCAAAACTTAGAATCCCTACTCGGTCTCGCGCAAAATCGGCCAGAGTTAGACCAGGTCGATGCCGGGCTCAACACCCTCTCTGCCCTAGATGAATTGCAGGCCGCCGATGGCCTGCCCACCCTAGGCGTTGGTGTGTTGGCTGGCTCTCAAGGCTTTTTTGGTACGAGCTATGACGATGATCTCTACGCGATAGGAAACCTCAACCTGACCTGGAATTTATACGACGGCAGCAGAAGAAATACCCAACGCCAGATTACGAGATTGCGGCGTGAAGCCCAGGCAACCCGCCGCGATGGTATAGCTCGCGATCTGGAGCTACAGATATTCTCGACTTATCAGAACAGGCTGGCCGCGCAGGCCAGACTGCGGGCTTCGGCTTCGGCCCGGCGGTCATCTCTGCGTACGCTAGAGCTGGTCGAAGCCCAATACCGAAACGAACAAGCCATACTCGTCGAGTATCTCGATGCCCGCAACCGCTGGACTCAGTCAGAACTCGAGTATGTCGACGCCTACTACGAATTATTGATCGCTCACTATGAGTTGTTGGCGGCGATCGGGGGGTAGGTGTTTTGAGCCCATCACAAGGCGTACCGCCTTGTGATGGGCAGTTATCGAATTAAAAATCTATGAAGATGTACAGATTATTGATACTGATATCATTAATTATTTTTTCCTGCCGGGAAGAATACCCCGGTCAGTTCATCGATCCGGATGAGGAAAAAGAAACGGCCATACCCGTAAGTGTAGTGGCACCGACTGCCAGTGAGGAATCTTTTCCCATTATTGCAGGTGGTACGGTGGGCGCCAAGCAAGAAGCCAATTTATCTTTTAAGATCGGGGGCTTGATCGACCAGACTTACGTGCGCGAGGGGCAGCGGGTAGGAGCCGGGCAGGTACTAGCCAGATTGAAAACTACGGAAATAGATGCTCAAGTAGCCCAAGCGCAAGAGGCAGTCACCAAAGTCGAACGCGATCTGGAGCGGGTGCGAAGACTGCTGGCCGATAGCGCAGCTACACGCACCCAGGTTCAGGATTTAGAAACAGCCCTGGCGGTGGCTGAGCGCGATCTGGAGATCGCCGGATTCAATCAGCAATACGCTCAGATAACGGCACCTACCACCGGTCGGGTATTACAGCAGTTTTCCGAAGCTGGCGAATTGGTTGGCCCCGGCAGCCCTGTCTATCGAATAGCGAGCGAGGGGCGTAATGAGTCTGTATTGCGCGTAGGGGTTTCAGATAGAGACTACGTGAATATTGCTTTGGGCGATAAGGCCGAACTAAAACTAGACGCCTACCCCGGTAGAACTTTTGAAGCTCGCGTAAGCGAGCTGGCCGCCGCTGCCGATCCGCGAACGGGTACTTTTCAAGTAGAGTTGACCATCGACCCCGACGGCCAGGTCATCCGCAATGGTTTTGTAGGCCGTATAGCGCTGTTCCCGAGTCGAGAACCTGCCTATGCCCGTCTACCCATTGAAGCTATGGTCGAAGGCCAAGGGCAGCGGGTAGATGTATTTATCGTAGACGCAGAAGGCATAGCCCGAAAGCGCACCCTCACCTTTGGCCGGCTCGGAGATGATTACTTCACCGTCTCACTCGATCAGCTCGAAGGTATAGACCGCATCGTCACAGCCGGCGCCACTTATCTACAAGACGGAGACCAAGTAAATATTTTGCCATGATACTTCCCAATTGGGCAGTCCGCAACGGGGCCTTTGTCCTCGTTGCCGTTCTGCTGTTTACGCTGATCGGTGGTATCTCCTATCGATATATGCCCAGGTCTGAAGACCCGAGCATCAACCTACCGATCTACATCATCACGGCCGTGTATCCGGGCACCAGTCCGGCCGATATGGAAGACCTCATCGTAGACCCCATAGAAGAGGTGGTCGAAGAGATGGACGATATCGAAAATGTCATCACGAGCATCACCGAGGGCCTCGCTGTGATACGCGTTGAGGCTGATTTCGGTACCCCCGACTGGGATGACAAGTACGACGAAATCTTGCGGGAGATGAATGCGCTCAGGCCCGATCTACCAGATGGTATCGTCATCTTCGATGTCGAGCAGTTCAAGCAAGAAGACCGTGCAGTGGTTCACATGCTGGCATTGGCCTCTCCCAATTTGCCTTTCCGGCTCATGGAGGAAGAAGCCGAACGCATAAAAGACCTCGTGTTGGATGTAGATGGTGTCAAAGCTGTAGATATCGAGGCTTTCCCAGAGCGGCAGGTACAGATCGCTCTCGATTTTCAGCGGTGCCAGGCCCTTAGAATCCCTCCTACTCAAGTCATCGGCATTCTCCAACAAACGAATGCCAATGTACCCGGTGGTGAACTGACCGCCGGGCAGCAGAACTTCAGCATAAAGACCAGTGGCGGGTTCGAGACCCTAGACGAACTGCGCACCACCGTGGTCGGCGGTGCCAATGGCCAGCTGGTCTATCTCCAAGACGTGGCCGATGTTCGTTTCGGCTACGAAGACGAGCGCTACATGGCCCGATACCAGGGCGAAAGGGCCGTACTCCTATCCATTAAGATCGAAAACACCAGCAACATCATAGATGTCAACGCTGGCATTCACGCTCAGCTCGATGCAGCGCGTGCTACGCTTCCACCTAACGCCACCCTATATACCGCCTTCGAGCAGGCACCCGCCGTGAGCCTGCGCATCAGCGACTTTTTTGCTAATCTGGGGCAAGGCGTTTTGCTAGTTGGTGTGATCATACTGCTCTTTTTGGGGCTGCGTTCGGCGGTCATCGTCATGATCGTTATTCCGCTATGCATCCTAATCTCGCTGTCTTTGCTCAATGGGCTCGGGTTTGCCATTCAGCAGATCACCATTGCGTCTCTGGTCATTGGCCTCGGGCTTTTGGTCGACAATGGGATCGTGGTCATTGAAAACATCAACCGGTATTTGGCCGAAGGTTACAGCCGGGCCGATGCGGCCATAAAAGGCACATCGGAGGTCGGCTGGGCCATCGTCAGCTCTACGGCCACGACCGTGCTGGCATTCTTCCCGCTCACCCAACTGGGCGAGGGGGCTGGCGAGTACCTCATCTCGCTGCCGGTCACCGTCATAATCGCCCTATCCGTTTCGCTTTTTCTGGCTTTGAGCCTATCGCCACTGGCGGCATCCGTTTTTCTGCGCTTCCGCGAAAATCAGAAGAAGCCTTTGCCCCAGCGTATTTTAGATCGCTTTGTCGAAAAAGTCTATAGACCCGTTCTCGATTTCAGCCTCCGCAAAGGTTTGCTCATCGTAGGCATAGCTGTGGCTTTACTCGTAGGTGCTGTTTCTTTGTTTCCGAGCATAGGCGTCAGCTTTTTCCCGACGGCAGATAAGTCGATGCTGTTGATCGATATAAGGACTTCCGCAGGTGGAAGCCTCGACCGCACTGACCGGGCCGTTCGCTACGTAGAATCCATATTAGACACCATGGATTATGTGGAGGAATACACCGCCAATGTCGGCCACGGAAATCCGATGGTTTACTACAATCGCTTCCCGAGGTCATTCGACAAGACCTATGGGCAGATTCTGGTCAATTTTACCCACTGGGATCCCTTCAAATTTTATGGCACCCTCAAAGAATTGAGACAGGTATTTGCTGTATACTCCGATGCGCAAATCGAATTCAAGGAACTGAAGAATGGTGCCCCGGTGGATGCACCCATAGAGTTCCGACTCAAAGGTCCCGACCAGGAAATACTGGGCCAGCTTTGCGATTCAGTCGAAGCCATTTTGCAATCGACGCCAGGCTTAATCAATATCGAAAATGAGCTCAGAGACACCAAGACGGACCTCAATGTCGTACTCGATCGCAACAAAGCAGGTCTTATCGGCTTGAGTACCCTCGATTTCGATCAGGTCGTCTTGGCCAGCCTGAATGGTTTCACCTTCGACCGTATGCAGCATAGCGACGGCGAAGACTACCCCCTAAATATCCGAATCGACTACGACGATAACAAGCCCGGAATAGAAGACTTCGAGCGGGTATACGTCACTACTCAAACGGGTGCGCAGGTGCCACTCAAGCAAGTAGCTAGCCTGGAGTTAGATGCTCAGCTAGCAGAGATCAGTCACTACAATTACGACCGGATCGCCCCGGTCACAGCCGACGTAGTCGATGCCGATCAGACCGTGCAAACCACCATCGGCATTATGGAAGCAGTTGAGCAAATCAATTGGCCGCCCGGCTATACCTACGAGGTAGGCGGCGAATACGAAGAGCAACAGTCTACTTTCGGTTCGCTCGGCATTATTTTAGGATTAGCTATGCTGGCCATTTTTGCCGTGCTGGTCCTCCAGTTTCGGTCTATGGTACAGCCGCTGGTGGTTTTCTCGGCCATACCGCTGGCTGTAACGGGTAGCTTCTTTGCCCTTTGGTTGACGGATTGGTCGTTCAGTTTCTTTGCTTTTATCGGCTTCATTTCATTGGTAGGCATAGTGGTCAATAACAGCATCATTATGGTCGACTTCATCAATCAACTTCGCGCTGAGGGCAAAACCAAAGCCGAGGCGATACGACTGGCGGCCGAACGGCGGTTTACCCCCATCGTTCTCACGACCCTGACCACTATTTTAGGATTATTACCACTTACTGCTCAGGCTACCTCGCTCTGGTCACCACTCGGCTGGACGATCATAGGTGGCATGATCAGTTCTACGCTACTGACTTTGCTAGTGGTGCCGATACTTTATGGCTGGTTGGTTCGAGAGAGGTCCTAGGAATCATTCAAAAGTTCCAAATGCCCCAAATGATGTCTACAGTGCCAACTATATAAGGCTACTATTTCATACATCGGCTGCCGCCTGCCATACTCTGGATGAAAATAGCCAGTGCTTGTCCATTCGCTAGTTTGGAGATCATTGAGCAGGGTGGCCCAGCGTTTGTGGATGCCTGAGAGTATGGCCAATGACGGCTCAACGTCGAGTGAATGATCTATTTGTTCGGCCCAAGCTGTTTGCTTGTAGGGAAGTATTTCAGGCCAATTTTCAGTAGTGGCTAATTTGCAACGAATAAAGGCGTTAGTGTGGCTATCAGCTAGATGATGAACGATCTGTCGACCTGTCCAGCTGTTTTTCCGATAATGCGATTCCAACCAGTCATCAGGGAGGTTCGCGATGAGTTGCTCAATGCTTTTGGGTAGCTCTGCTATGACTTTAATGTGGGATTGTACGGTATCCTGGTCGAATTCCCGAGGTGGGTTAAATTGTCCTATGGGGTATCTGCGGTCAATGGACATTCTATGTATGTTTTTGAGCGAGCTTTAAAAAATAGTCTAGTGCCTCAGGATTTCGCAAAGCATCTCGATTCAAGCTTTTGGACACATCCATGCCCATAAATATTTTTTTGATCGGTACTTCAAGCTTTTTACCACTTAAAGTATATGGAATGTCAGGCACCTCAGTTATTTGATCGGGTACATGTCTGGGACTTCCCTGCTGGCGAAGTTTTGTATTTATTTCTATAATTAATTTTTCATTTATTTTTTCTTCAGGTTTTAATTTAATAAATAGAGGCATAATGTCACTACCATCGTCTTGCTCTATATTCAGGATTAAGGCATCGGATATTTGGGGTATCTGATCGAGTATTTGATAGATTTCAGCAGTTCCGATTCGTACGCCTTTCCGATTCAATGTAGCATCAGAACGACCGTGAATAATAAGCGATCCATCTTCAAATAATTTGATGTAGTCGCCGTGCCGCCATTTACCTGGAAATGTATCGAAGTAACTTGATTTATATCGTTTATTTCCTTCATCTCCCCAAAAATAAATAGGCATGGAAGGCATGGGTTTTTCTATGACCATTTCGCCTAGTTGACCATTTATTTTATCTCCAGATTCATCGTATGCATATAATGCGCAGCCGAGTCCTCGTCCTTGTATGCGCCCAGAGATGACTGGCTTTTCCGGCACACCGCCTACGAATGCAGTACATACGTCAGTACCTCCGCTCATGCTACACAGCCATAGGTCTTTTTTGACGGAGTTATATATCCATTCGAAGGCTTCAGGTGGTAGCGGTGCACCTGTTGATCCTATGCTTCTTAACGCACTTAAATCGAATTTTTGACCAGGCTGTAAATCTCTTTTCATACAGGCCGTTAGATAAGGTGCGCTCGTACCGAAGTGGTGGATGGGCAATTCTTCGGCTAGTTTCCACAGGGCATCCATGTTGGGATATCCGGGGCTTCCATCATATAGTACTGGAGTTGCACCCATCAGCATGGAAGCTTGTAAAAAATTCCACATCATCCAGCCGGTGGTGCTGAACCAAAAATAATTTTCGCCTTTTTTCGTATCGTTATGGAAGGCGTGGTACTTCAGGTGTTCTAGCAAAACGCCGCCGTGGCCATGCGTAATTGCTTTGGGTCGTCCTGTCGTACCACTGGAATATAAAATCCAAATTGGGTGGTCGAAGGGCAAGGGTATAAATTTTGCACTTCCGCAGGTGGATTCATTTAATAATTCATTCCAGTGCTTGCTATTTGCTAATTCGGCATCCAGATTTAAATATGGAATAAATAAAGTGTCCTCGATGCTGTCTATCGATATCCGCAAAGTTTCCACCTGCGGAAGTCTGGAAAAAGATTTTCCTGCATATTGATAGCCATCGCAAGTAATCAATATTTTAGGATTTATTTGTGCAAATCGCTCTATAACAGTTTCGGCGCCAAAGTCTGGCGAGCAGCACGACCAAACGGCACCTAGACCGCTAACTGCCAGAAAGCAGGCTATGGCTTCAGGTATATTTGGCAGATAAGCAGCTATAGTATCGCCGGGCCCAACTCCATTGGCTTCTAAATACGATTGGACAGCAATAACCTGCTTTTCCAGTTCTGCCCAACTTATAATCTTTTGCTCGTTTTCATTTTGGAAAATAAGAGCAGGATTCTTATTTGTTTTATTTCGCCAGATATGTTCGGCATAATTAATTTTTGAATTTGGAAACCAAGTTGAATTTGGCATTCCGCGATCATCGAGAACGCGTTCGTAATTTGCATGATCAATAATATTAAAGTACCGCCAAATGCTTTCCCAGAAGTCTTCAATATGGTCGGTCGACCACCGCCAGAGTGCTTCATAATTGTCGAAGTCGAGCTCATAATTTTTTTGAAGCCAGGAGCGATAATCGGTTAGATTAGATTCGTTTATAAACTCTTTTGTTGGCTTCCAGAGCGAATTGATTTGCAAAATTCAACATTTTGTATTTAATTTGTAGCGAAACAAACTAAATGATTATGGCTAGAGCTAAGGTATACCGATTTTCGGATGATGAACAAAGAGGTGCTTTGATGGCACGAGCGTTGGGGCACCCGGCGCGGATAAGGATACTCGAAGCGATTCGGGAGAGGAGAGTAATGAGCTACAATGAAATTGTTAGACTTATTCCACTGGCTAGAGGTACAATGTCTCAGCATATTGCTCAACTCAATCGAGTTGATTTGATTACAGCCGAGGAATTATCAGACGGACGAACTGGATATGCGCTCAATAATTGGGCTGTAGAAGAAGCGTATACACTGATTTCAGGGGTACTAGCGGCATGATTGGGGTAGCCGTATAAATGCATCTATACGTCAAGATTCCACTCTCGCCTCAATTTTCACCTCAAAACCCACCGACCTGGCAATAAAGCACATCTCATGAGCTCGCTCGTGAAGCTCCTCTGCTTTACTGATCATGGATGGATCCTTCACCCTCACTTTAGGACAAAGAACGACCAACTCAAACTCCCCTGACCCATCTGAATTGATGCGCATCTGTCCTTTTGTGTTGTCATTGTATTCGAGAACCACAATGCCATTATCTGCACACAAATGCAGATACCAAAGCATGTGGCATGACGAAAGGGAGGCAATGAGTAGTTCTTCAGGATTATATCTTGATGGGTCTCCTCTAAAATTCGGATCACTTGTACCGAGGATCAGACTCGATTTATGTTCATCACCGATTTTGTGATCCCGACTGTAAGCTTTGTAATCTTGTGTGCCTAGACCTTTGTTTCCAGTCCATTCTAGTTGAATGTTGAAGTTGTGCATATGCATGTATAGCAAGTTTATATGGTCAAATTAAGCTTTTCTGATTTGCTCCTTAGATCAGCTACTTGTCCATAATTTCCAAACACGCCACTCCATTCATTTTGCAAACGGCGCGCCAAATCCTCGACAGATCTTAACTCTATCGGCTTTCCTTCGTCGATGGCTCGCCATGCTCCTGAAATTTGATCTAGGCAACTTACTGTTAAGTACCGTTCCAATCCAGCTGAGTAATGTGCATCACAACTCAGCGCATATCTCAGCTGCCCTAGATCGAGCAGAGCCCGCCTTTGCGAGCCTTGCCAGGCGTTGGTCTGATTGGTTTCATAAGGTGTCGGTGCTAATTCAAGACCTGGTGTATATTCTTGTGAAAGCGGGCCATTGCCATGACGCGTTTGGTACGCACGAGTCACGTAATGAATCTGTGTCTTTGAAAATTCTGTAGAGTCCATTCTTTTTATAATTTCTAGAGCATTTTTGCTGCTCGTATATGCCCGAGTTACATGCGGGAAGTAGCCAAACTCTTGATCGAGTAAAATACCCTGACTTCCCTCGAATATTAAATGCGAAAATTGATTAGAATATGCTTCAAAAAAATATCGCTCTGAAATTATGTGAAGTCTATCTCTGACAACCTTCACGGCATTGTGAAAACTATCCATCCATTTATCTAGCTCCTTTTCTTGAAGTGTTATGCCTACCTTCTGACTGTAATAATTCGCTACCGATTTCAATTTCTGCTTTAGGACAAAATCATTGAGCAGATCCATGGCGTGTATCTTGTGCGGACCTTCATGTCTGGCTATGGTTGCTCCAAAGCCAAGGCCGCAGCTACCGTGTTTTTCCTTCTTTTCTAGTATTCTGTTATAGAGCAGATCGTAAGGCGTGGTAACCGGTGCCAAACCGTCAACAAATAGCTTGGGCTTTACGCCTGCTTCCTTTAGCGCGGCCAGTTCATTTGCATAGCCTATCGGATGAAAGGTGCAAAATCGACTCCAGAGGGTAGGTGCTCCAGCAAAAGTTCCTGCACCGAAATTACTGAAAACATGCTGTCTACCATCAGCTGTAACTACCGTATGTCCTGCTTGATGACCACCCGAAAAGCGGACGACCAAGGGCCGTTCTGCCTTTCGGCACAGATGATCTGTGAGCATACCCTTGCCTTCATCTCCAAAGCCAAGGCCTATGACGATTTGAGCGGTCATACTAGTATATTTTCCATAGACTCACTCAGCAGATTACGTGTTCGTCTGTCCTGATTCCGTACAACTTCATCTGGAGCTTTGCCACTAAAAACAGCCACGACCATAGCGATCAGTAAGCCCAGTTTGCTGTAGTCATCCAGCACCACTAGCCGCCTGCCCAGCCGCTCTCTCCAATACCCTAGTACGTGATCATTATTGGGATAGCTACCCTGATTGAGGTGAATGTGAAAGACCTCATACATTTCTTGAGCACTTCTCAGCATGCTCATATCGTCTAGTGTTTTGGCCTGATCGTAGCCGTAGAGTTCGATCAATTTGCTGGCCTCGCACCTCATATGGCTTCGCTCGTCGCCTATGGTAAATAGAAAGCCCTTTTGCTGGCGTTTCTCCCAGCAATCGATACTGGTATGGCGCCCGCAAGTATGCCACGCTAGTGGGTAACTCTCGGTGCCACCGCCACCGCCGCCGCCTTCCAAAAACAGGCGGGAAAGCCCATCGTTAATCAGCTCGGTGCTCGACTCGAACTGCCCGACTTGTATCGGTGCGCGATCGCTGTAGTGATCGCCTACGGCCGAAAACATGATCTGAGGGTCTTGTACCCCATTGTCGAGCATAGTATCCATCAACCCGCCTAGTTGGTTGCGCACTAAGTCGTCTGGTATGCGACCCATGGAACCGGTTACATCCAAAAAGAGCGCGATAGCTAAGCTGTTGGGGTGCTCTTCCGAATCCCGACTTTCGCGAAATCGGAGCCGGAAAGGATCTAAATTTGGATCGATCCGCCTGTGCTTATTGGCTCTGAAAATGTCGTCGCGGCTTTTGCCTTTATAGCTCGTCCGCATATTGGAATAAGTCGAAGATGACCATCGTCCGTAACCCATCTGCTAGGGATTTAAAGAGTGAATAATATCTTAGTTTGTTATTTAAACTAAGGCGCATAGCAAAGGTATGTCTTGTAAGTTTAAAATACAAACTAAGTAAAAGGAAAATTTGATTGATTAGCAACCTCACTAGGGTAGCCGTATAAATGCATCTATACGTCAGAATAGCCCACAAAGCCAAAATTAGGTAGCCGTATAAATGCATCTATACATCCGAGTTCCCAAACACCACCTACCTTCATACCTCTATGATCTACCTCCTCAACCCTCACCATAGTGGGTCCCATAGCGCATGGGCAAACGGGCTCGCTAGTCACATGCAAGACGAGATACAGCTATTCACCTTACCGGGCAGGCATTGGAAATGGCGCATGCACGGTGCTGCCACTTACTTCGCCGAATTGCTCAATGAACGCCCAGTACCCCAACTTATCCTCACTACAGATATGCTCGACCTGGCTAGCTTTCGAGGACTGTATCAGCATCGCGTACCAACCTTGCTTTACATGCATGAGAATCAGCTGACCTACCCTTGGTCAGATAGCGATGCAGACCCCGCTCTTGGGCGTGACCGCCATTATGCCTGGATCAACATAAGCAGTGCCTTGGCCGCCGACAGCATCGCTTTCAACAGCGAGTATCACCGCAGCGCATTTCTCCTAGCTATACCCAACTACCTAAAGCAATTACCTGACTACACCCCCAAAAACGTCCCTAGCCGTATAGAATCTAAATCGCATATCGTCTCTGTTGGTCTCGATCTTCCATCGCTCCTCTCACAAATCCCAGCTACAGATCCTTCCAAAGCCTCAAAACCTCCCGTACTCCTCTGGAACCATCGATGGGAATACGACAAAGGTCCCGACGATTTCCTTCAACTATGCCGAATACTCTCCAATCGGCAATTTGATTTTCAGCTCATCATTCTAGGCGAGTCGGGTCGGGCACATCCAAGGGCATTCGACGATTTAGAGAAAGAATTTCGAGATCGAATTATACATTTTGGCTATGCCAAAGATCGCGATGAATATTGGTCGCTACTTCAGCGCGCTACCATCCAACCCGTCACTAGTCGGCAAGACTTCTTCGGTATTAGTATAGTCGAGGCACAGTGGGCCGGCGTCATGCCTCTTTTACCTAATAGGCTTGTTTTTAGAGAGCGTGCTGCTGGTCTGCCGTTATTGTACGATGATCTTGAAGAATTCGTCCAATTAGTCATCGATCCGCCAAAGATTTCAAGGTCAACTCTTCAACAAATCGCGAGCCGATATAATTGGCCAAACGTCATTGATTCGTATCGCAAGTGGTTTGCCAAAAGCGCTTAAATTTCAAAATCTACCCCCCGCTTGAGTAGGCTAGGTGCCCTTTTCTTTGCTAATTCCGCATACTTTTCCGGCTTGAAGCGATACAGCATAGCAGGTCGGTGCGGCACATCTTTTTGTCGCCCCACTTCTTCGAGCACACCCGTATCTTGTATGCGTTTTCTGAAGTTACGCTTGTTGAGTTGCTCGACGCCGAGCACGCACTCGTACAGCGATTGAAGCTGAGCCAGGGTAAAGTGCTCAGGCAGCAACTCGAAACCAATGGGCTGGTAGCGCACTTTGCCCCGCAGGCGCTCGTAGGCCATGGCTAGAATCTCATCGTGGTCAAAGGCTAATGGTGGAATTTCGTCCAACGAAAACCATTCGGCCTCATCGGCATCGCTGTCGGCTGCGGGCGAGTGGTCGATCAGGTTGACCAGGGCGTAATAGGCCACACTCACCACGCGCCCACGCGGATCTCTATCCGGCTGACCAAAGGTGTAAAGCTGCTCGATAAACACATCGCGAAGGCCGGTTTCTTCTTCCAATTCACGATGAGCACTAGCTTCTAGATCTTCGTCCATATCGACGAAGCCACCGGGTATCGCCCACTGACCCTTGTACGGCTCACCACCCCGCTTGATGAGTAGCACTCGCAGGTCTTTATCGCCCGCATAGCCAAAAACTACAATGTCGACCGTCAGCGATGGGCGTGGATATTCGTAAGAATACTTTTTTTCTGTTGCCATGGTAATTTCGAGCTTAGCGTAGGGTATCGAGGACCATTTCTGGCGTCAAAAATAAGCCGCTTGGCTCTTCCGAGAAAGATCGAGCGGCGATGAGTAATTCTATTTTTTGGTTTTTATAAAAAGGTAGTAAGAGTGCTTTTTTGAATAATTTGTCTCTCAAGTAGGTGTCGTCTTTCAAGTCTGACCATTTACATTCCCCAACAAGCAAAGTGTTGTTCTCTTTGTTCTCTACAACTATGTCCAACTCATATTTTTTTCTGTCCGTGCCTTGGCCCCACCATCTGCTAGCTTTCCATAGTCCTTTACCAATAGCACCCCGAATGATGGCCCTCCGGCAAAGCTCTTCCCAATTACTGGAAACAATCTGGTCAAATTGAGTTTTTGACCCAGCCCATATGTCATCTTTTCCACCCTGTTCTATGGCACTCATATTTGGAAATACCATGCTGTAGAAAAATTGTAAGAACGGATCATTGATTTTGTAAAGCACATGTTTTCTATCTCTTGGACTTGTGCCGTAAGGGAGCTCTCTTCTCACATAGCCGAGGTCTATCAACTTATTCAGTGGACGATAAAGCTCAGTAGCTTTTCGCTCCAGTCTGCCTCCGATCTCAGAGGCTCGATTAGAACCCAATGCTATAAATGTCAGCAGGCTTATCGGTAAGTCTAAATCTCTAATATCATCGAGTAGTAGTCGCTTCGGTTCGTCTATAAGTGTACCGTCTGGAGACAGTAGGAGTCCCTTGATTGCGTCTTCCAGCTTGTCAAATTGACTCCTCAATTCCCAGTATCGGGGTATCCCTCCCCACACAGCAAATTCTTCAATCAAGCTTTCAGGTGATTCCTCAGGGAGATGATCTTTTAAATATCCAGCCTCTAATGGGCGCAATTTCATAATAGTATCTGCCCGACCATAAAGCGGAGAGTTGCCTGATAGCACCAAGCCGTTCATCATCTGTTGACTTGAACCACATAGCACGAGGTTAAATTTTCTTTTTTCTTTTCGATCAACCCATGCCTGCAAAATACTAGGCAGGCTTTTAGAGGATTTAGCCAGATATGGGAACTCATCAAGAACGAGTGTAAAGCTTTTATCTACTCTCGTGTTAAGTAATTCTAGAGCAGTATGCCAATCTGGATAAATAGCCTTATCAAATGCAGGGACTACTTTAGCTACACTTTGTGAGAATAGCTTGAGTTGTAGATTTTCGTTACCCTCTGCAGCTAAATGGTATATGTCGCTGCTACCTATTTTTCTTTTAAGAAGTGTACTTTTTCCAACTCTTCGCCTGCCATAGATCACGCCAAAAGACACTTGGCCACCTGTATTGCTCCAAATATCTTCAAGCCTGGTTAGTTCATCTTGGCGATTATAAAATCTCATGTGTCAAAGATAGTAATATTTAATACAGTAGATGACAGTGTCATCAGGTGACAGTGTCATCTACTGACACTGTCATCAGATGACATTATTATCTGATGCAAATATCATCTACTGCTAATCAAACTCAATTTTTGTTCGTACAAGGCTTCACTTAGACCGTACACATGCTCTTCTAGCGCAGTGTAATCAGCATAATTTTTAAGCGATCGCTCCCGTGCAGTACGAAGATCATCGAGTGGTAAGGCCAGTTGGCCAGATTGGATGTAGGGTTTTAGAAGGTCTTTTTGAATTAGACTTCCGCGGGCCTTCAGGTCTATCTTTTTAGCTGGATTTTCTTCCGCACTTCTCGTAAGCTCGATGGTCGGCTCTGACTGGCCTTGTAGCTCGTCGTAGAGCTGACTCCCAACGGGCTTACCCTGCTCATCATAGTAGCGACGTATCTGCAAGCGACCCGGGTTACTCACCTTGATGGCCTGCTCGGATAGCTTGATTTTGGGCTGCCAGTTTCCCTGCTTGTCTTGAATGGCAGCGAGCTTATACACCCCACCCAGAGCTGGCTGATCATAGCAAGCAGCTAGGCGCGTACCTACCCCCCAAACGGTAATGGGCGCATCATCAGCTCGTAGCTTGGCGATCTTGTACTCATCCAGATCATTGCTGGCGACAATGGCGGTATCGGTAAATCCAGCTTCATCTAGCAATTGGCGAGCTTTTTTAGATAGTGCAGCCAGATCACCGCTGTCTAGCCTGATGCCTAAGAGTTCATGGCCTCGCTGGCGCAGTTCCTGACCTACTGCTATTGCGTTTTTGACCCCTTCGATCGTATCGTAGGTATCTACTAGTAGGGTGGCGTTATTGGGTAATGCCTCGGCATAGGCGCGGAAGGCTTCGATCTCTTCGGGGAATACCATAATCCAAGCGTGAGCATGCGTGCCGACTACGGGAATATTGTAATAGCGACCTGCCCATACATTGCTGGTTCCATCGCAGCCACCAATGTAGGCCGCCCGACTAGCGGTTAATCCACCATCTATACCTTGGGCCCGCCTGAGGCCAAACTCCAGAACCCGACTTTTCTGGCCAGCAGCAGCTTTGATGCGGGCAGCTTTAGTAGCTACCAGACTGCTGAAGTTGATGGTGGTGAGCAGCGCAGTCTCAATCAACTGAGCTTCGAGCAGGCTGGCCTCAACCCGAAGCATAGGCTCATTGGGATAAATGACCTCACCCTCTGCCGGTGCATGCACATCTCCCGAAAATTCGAGTCGTTGTAAATAATGTAGAAAGGTCTCATCGAATAATGCCTTTCCATCTGTCCCCTTCTGCCTACCCAAGAACTGTATATCTTGTACGGAAAATCGCAGCCCACTGAGCAAGTCGACCACCTGCGGAAGTCCACAAAAAATAACGAAATCTCCTCCAAATGGAGCCTTTCGGTAGTACAGATTGAAGATGGCTCTACGTTTGTGTAGCCCTTGCCGGAAATAGCCCTGCGCCATAGTGAGCTGGTAGAAGTCGGTGAGCAGACCAAAATCGGGCTTATAAATTTGTGCAAGGTGGGAGTGGGGCATTAGTTAGTTTTTATTTTAAACGAAGGTATGTGTTTTTTTTGAAATTTGCTTTTTGTGTTCTCTATGTTGGAAGCCCTAGTGCTGCGCACTTGCAGACCTTCCTCGCCTCAAGAAGACCCCTACCGGGGCCACTAATGTTCTAATATGTTCTCTATGCTCTCCATGTTCTCTATGTTCTTCATGCTCTCTATGTTCTCATATGTTCTCTATTTTCTTTCTGCACAAAAACGCCTAACATTGCGTTCTGAACACGAACTATGGAAGCCTTTCTACCCGATTTTGCCAGCGGTGCCGTTTGGATGAGTCTCTTGACGCTTACCTTTTTGGAGATCGTACTCGGTATCGACAACATCATCTTCATTACGATCGCAGCGGGCAAGCTGCCACCCGAAGATCGCAAGAAGGCGACAAATCTCGGCTTGCTTATAGCTATGGGTTTGCGCATCGTTTTACTGATGGGTATTAGCGTGCTTACGGCTATGAATCAGCCTATATCCTGGGCGAGCTTCGGCGAAAAAGGAGATGCACTATACGCCGAGTTTACCGGTCAAAGCCTGATTCTGATCGTAGGAGGAATTTTTCTGCTCTACAAGGCGACCAAAGAGATAGGCCACAAACTGGAAGGTGGCGGCCATGCCGATGAAGCGAGCGGAACCAAAAGCAAGGCAGCCACGCTCAGTAGTGCTATCCTTCAGATCACCGTCATCAACATCGTATTCAGCATCGATTCTATCCTTACGGCCGTGGGTATGACTAACGGGCTGGAAGGTGCGCTATTTATTATGATTTTTGGCGTTGTTTCTTCGGTCATTATCATGATGCTGTTCGCAGTACCGGTGGGCAACTTCGTGAATAAGCATCCGACCATTCAAATGCTGGGACTGGCGTTCTTGATACTGATCGGCTTTATGCTCATAGCCGAAGGTGCACACCTGGGCCACCTACAGATATTCGGTAGCGAGGTAGGCACTGTGCCCAAGGGTTACCTCTATTTTGCCATTGCCTTTTCTTTGCTGGTCGAATTCTTGAATATGCGTATGCGCAAGGGCAAGAAAGAAAGGGTGCATCTAAATACGGTGGCCGAAGAAGCGGCTAAAGAAGGAATTTTAGAACATTAAGATCTGCGGGAATATGATTTGGACCGACGAAAAGATAATGGCCGCCATCGACTCTGGCGATATCGTGATCGAACCATTTGATCGCGAATGTCTGGGCACCAATTCTTACGATGTGCACCTGGGCCGCTATCTGGCCCACTACAAAGACCATATTCTCGATGCCCGCAAACACAACGAGATCGAGCTGATGGAAATACCGGAAGACGGCTTCGTGCTACACCCCAACACCTTGTATCTAGGCGTCACGCTGGAGTATACCGAAACCCATACTTGCGTACCTTTTTTGGAGGGAAAAAGCAGTGTTGGGCGACTGGGCATAGACATACACGCCACAGCAGGCAAGGGCGATGTGGGCTTCTGCAATTACTGGACGTTGGAGATCAGCTGTACCCACCCCGTGCGCGTATACCCGGGCATGCCCATCGGCCAGCTCATCTATTTTGGGGTAGAGGGTGACATCAATACCTACTACAACAAAAAGCCGAACGCCAAGTACAACAAGCGATCCGACCGTCCGGTAGAGAGCATGATGTGGAAGAACAGATTCTGAGAATTCGGGATTATGACGACTAATGATCTACGCGAGCACTTTTTGCGCATTTTGACGCCGGTTATGGGTTCGGGCGAAGCCAGGTCGGTCGCCAGACTCGTACTAGAGGATGCCTTTGGTAGTCGGCCCGGCCAGCGAGCCCGCCAACTCGAAGCCGACGAGCAGCAACTGGCCTGGACCATAGAAAACCGACTACTAGCCGGCGAACCCCTCCAATACGTAACAGGAATAGCCGATTTCTACGGCTTGCAGTTGCGCATCAATCCATCAGTTCTCATACCGCGTCCAGAAACCGAAGAACTAGTCGAGTGGGTATTGGCCGAGCATGGTCCCGATGAAATCGATGTACTCGATATCGGCACGGGTTCCGGTTGCATTGCCCTGGCGATAAAACATCGAAGACCTCTTTGGTCTGTCTCGGCACTTGATGTTTCTGAAGCTGCCCTGGAAGTAGCGCGAGATAACGGCAAGCGTCTACAGCTAAATATAAACTGGCAAGTCAGCGATATTCTCGAACCGACTTTTTCGCCTGCTGGTCATCGATACGATGTAATTATCAGCAATCCGCCCTACGTCTTGCCAAGCGAGCAAGCGCAGATGAGTAAAAGCACCGTAAGCTACGAGCCGCCACAAGCACTATTCGTTCCTGAAGATGATGCTTTAGTTTTCTACCGTCGCATCCTGGAACTGGGCAAAACTATGTTGAAGTCCAACGGTCGCGTATACTTCGAGTGTAATGAGTTCAAGGCTAAAGAGGTAGCCATCCTGGCCACCGAAAGTGGGTATGCAGATGTCGATATCCGAAAAGATCTTCAAGGAAAGGACCGAATGGTAAAGGCGGTACTAGCTCATTAAGCAGCTAATTCCTCCAGCTTTTCCTTTACCCAACCGAGTGAAGCCACCGCTCCCTTTTCGTCGATCTCCTTGCGAAGTTTGTTCAGCGCAACCTCGTCACCCGGTATCGTACGAGACAGTTTACGGGTAATGGAAATTAGATTTTGATAGAGTTTTCTCAAGTCTTTGGGCAACTCCTTATGGCGATTGAGGTATGCAGAGAAAGCATCGAAGGTAGAGTCCAGTGCCTCGTAAGCATCCAGCTCGTAGTAGGCGGCGAGTAGCATGGTGCGCGAGTTGAGGGTATAGTTTGGATCATCGTAATCAACCTGGCTGAGGTAGCCAATGGCTTCTCCGTAGTTCTTCTGGTAGAAATAGTAGGCCGCCATGTTGTAGTTGACGGCCGTTTTGCGTTGCTTTTCTGGGAGTGAATGTTGAAAATCCTCAATGTATTTGCGCACCCATTCATATTCGCCCAGTCTTAATGCAATTTGGATAGCGTTTTTGAATCTGGCTGGATCTATGAATTGAATCTGGCCTTCGATTCCACTGTTCAAAGAGTGTTGATAGATGGTCAGGTATTGTTGTTCATATTCTCGCTTTCCCCGCGTAACTTTCTTAATACAATAGTTCAAAGCACCCGTGAGCAAAGTGGTGGCATCGTTTACTTCAAATTTCGTAGCATGTTCGAGTAGTAATGATCGAAATGATCTAAAATGCTCCTCTTTTTCTGGCTCATTATCCATGAGATATGCGTAGTAGTATATGGCTACCGGTAGGTATTTTCGATAATAGGGATTCCTCCTCAAATAGGCTATGATCTCAGGAATGAGCGTCTTCTTGTAATCATGCTGTCTCGAATGATAGGTAGATTGACTGGAGTAATGCGTACGTAGTTTTTCTACTAGGTAAAAAACATCCAGATTTTCACCTATCTCATCGAAGTTAGCCCGCTCGTGTGTACGTATGTCAAACCTGGCTAATCTGTAAAGCAAAGTTTCTGCCAAATAGCGATAGTGATATCTGTCTGAAGACTCAGACATGGAGCTAAGTGGATCACCAATCTCCTTTTCCCAATTTCGGGTTATCCCATCAACGATTTTCCTCGGGTATTGTCGACCGATGGCTTGTAGATAGAGGAGCTTCTGCTGATCCGGTTTGCGCTGTAGCTCTTCCTGGACAAGGTAATTCTGAATGAGTCTGTATAGATCAGAAGTGAACTTTCGGAAGCGAACATCGCTATACGGCTTACCTTTAAACAGAGAGGCCCAAACCGCTTCTTTTTCCAACGTTCTCTCGGCGTCGATTCGCTTACCCAACTCTTTAAACAACCTGACCAGATCTTTGCTGGAGTTGAAGTAAGGGGACTCCAAAAACTTTTGACAGCTCTTGCGTTGCCCCTTGTCCAGTGTCACTAAGAGGGCAATTAACTTATTTGACTTTTTGTTCATTGTTCACAAAAAGAGTTGGGATTACAAATTCAAAATACTGAAAAACAGGTAGTTGTACTTTATTCGAGCACAAAAGGTGCTTCACAAAAATACACTGAGTTTTTTTGATCCACAACAAAAATTTGATGTGAATTCTTATATTAGCGTTCCTTAAGCTCTCAATCTCACGCGCATGAGGAAAAGCGTACATAAGTTTTTCCTGGTCCTGGTCACTCTACTCAGTGTTTTCACCCTGAAAGCACAGGACAATACCTGTGAGCAATTAGAGGTCATTTCCGATCAATCAGTGACATTCAACATCTTATCGCTCATTGAGCCGATACCGGGTGTTTTTCCAGATTTTGGGGACGTATCATCAGAACAGGTCGCCCCCTTCTCTTGGGACGTGACTTATACACCCGATCCTGGTGTTGGAGCTGATGACGGCGCAGATGATTTGTTTTCGCTTATCACTTTCACACTAGATGGTGATTTCACTACTGATTTTTACTGTGTAGATATCGAGGCTGCTATCATTCGAGCAGAGCACGACATAGCCCTTACGCTTGAAGGCTTACCGGTTTTCGTAGATGTCGTCAATAATGACTTTTCTTCTCTGGGATATTTTGACTTGGAGTCTGTATCGGTGTCTAATAACGGCACAACCGAAATAGTAGGCGACAATATCCTCTTTACCCCCGCTCCTGGGTTTATCGGCTTGACAGATTTCGATTACGTCATATGTGTCATGGGGGTATGTGATCTAGGTACAGTGAGCATCAATGTGCTTCCAGGTGACCAGACGTTTCCAACCGACACGGTAAGGCTGTTTTCAAAGCGTGATGGTGAGGCCTTTATTTTTGTTCCGGAAGACTACACGCTTGTAGATTCCGACCCGGCCCCACATGGTGAGTACGATGATCAAAGTGGCGAAGTGCCTGTGTATATCGCTGATGGGCAGTTCGTTGGTGAAGACTATCTGGTTTTTGAAAACTCCCTCGGCAACCAGATAACCTTTGAGGTAACCGTTCTCGATCTTATCGATAATGCCTTTGCTGTAGAAGACCAGTACAATACGACCGTAGATGGAAACATCTTACTGACGCCTCTCTACAATGATCTTTATGGCAATTTGGGCGAATGCGTAAGTTTTGGCCTACCCCTTTATGGTACTTTAGAACCGACTTCTGATCCTTCCCAAATGATTTATCAGCCACCTACAGGCTGGAGAGGAATAGATCGGGTAGACTACATTTCTTATCCACCGGGTTCGGACTCGGAATCGGGCTGCGATGGTGAACCAGAAACACAATCTATTTATATTCTGGTATCCAACTTCGAGCCAGAAGACGACGAAGTGGAGCTTACCGTCTCTGCGAGTAGCCAAGTAGCTATAACATACGAAGTTCCTATCGCTGCATCAGCTGAGTGGTCTGTAGTTTCACCTCCGCAGGCGGGGATGATAGAAGAAATAGGTGGCCAGCTATTCTATACGGCACCAGACCAGGCTACGAGCGATCAATTGACCATCAACTACTGCTTATTGGCCGACAATGGGGTTGATTGTGAAGCCTCCAAGGAGGTTCTCGTAAATATTGTTGTCAATTCTGCAGCTTTAGAAGCTTGCAATGAAGACTGTGTTTGGCCTGGCGATGCTAATGCCGATGGGGTTGTTGACCTCGGTGATATGCTCACATTAGGCCGCTACATGGGCACATACGGTAATGCTCGTGATGGAGATCCTTTGATTTGGTGTCCACAAAATAGTGTGGATTGGGGCGAGTCTACGGCAAGTGGTGTCGATTTAAAGCACGTCGATACAGATGGCAATCGGTTTATAGATCATAGAGATACGGCACTTATCCGTCAGCATTTGGGGCTTGCCCATCAGATTCGTCCTTCAAGGCCCATGCTAGAGTCGTTCGATGTAAATCTAGTGGGAGATATTTTTGCTGAACCAGGTGAGATTGTCGAGCTAGATATAGTTATTGGGCCTACTATCAGTGATTATATCGGCACGGAAGACCTTGTCGGATTCCGGTTGCCTTTTGATTATGATCCGGAATTCATTGATGCAACATCCATATCAGTTGACTTCCTGGATCAGGCCTGGGTTTCTTACGATTCCCCGGTCATCTCGATGACCACAAACGATGAAGAAGAGGGGCAATTTGAGGCAGTTTACTCACGAACAAATGGTTCGCCCACTAGCGGCCTCGGGAGTGTGGGTACTATGTACATTGGTACGGAAGATCTGGTCGGCTTCCGCCCAGGTGATGACCCAATTACGGTAACGATAGGTGGTGGAGAAGCTACCGTCATGACGGGCGCAGGCTTCTTAGGCAGTGTAAACATTCAGCCATTCGAACTGACTATCGTTCCTAGGCCAGAGGTCGACGAAGACCTCAGCCAGGAAGAAATACAGGCAGAGCTGATCGAAGACTTACTTGCCTATCCAAATCCGACTAGTGGGGCATTGAATGTACACCTCAATAGTGGTCGACAGTTTACAGATCTTGATATTACTGACCTACACGGTCGCGTCGTACAATCCCACAATAGTCTGGAGACCAATCACCTGGTAATCGACCTGAGTGGTTTAGCCAACGGCATTTACAGCCTACGTGTAACAACTCCCGACGGTGTAGTCACGCGCAAGCTCGAAGTGCTACGTTAGTCCATACTTCATTGGGCAGAATTCTCGCAATAGACTATGGCAGTAAGAAATGTGGCTTGGCAGCTACTGATCCGCTACGTATAGTCGTAACCCCTTTAGACACAGTTCCTACGAAAGACCTGCTAGACTGGCTGGCCGAATACATGACCAATGAAGGGGTAGATACCATCGTCATCGGTGAGCCTGTACACAAAGACGGTAGCCCGACATTTCTCGTCGAGCAAATCGTTGGCCTGGAGCGGAAAATAAATAAGCTTTATCCAAATATCGAGTTAGTCAGGCAAGACGAATTTTATACCTCCAAGCGCGCTCGACAATCTATCATCGACTCGGGCCATGGGCGCAAGAAGCGTAAAGATAAAGCTAGGGTAGACCGCGTAGCCGCGGCCATCATTCTAGAAGATTACCTGTCAGAAAATATATGGTAAATAAAGAAGGTCATGTAAAATTCCGTTGGAATTTTGCATGACTTACTTCAACTGGTAAGCCTTCCAGATATAGTAGATCATCGGCACAAACACACTCGCCAGAAAAAGCCACATCGACCAGGTACCCAATCCGTCCATCTTGCCTAGGCCGGTATAGATCGTTCCGTAAATCATATAAGCGAACATTACAGCAATAGTTAAGCGCATAACATGGATCATAGCAACCATATTATTGTATTGCCGCTCCTCATTCTCAGGCGTAATCTTTACGGGGTAGTTGATCAGTTCTTTGGGCGCATTGGGTACCCATGAAAGTAGAGCATAGGTGCCCAGGTTGATGAAAGCCAAAAACCAGATCAGTCCTTTATGCGCATATCCATCCGGGTTTCCCGCTGCGTCATAGTGAGATGGCAGTTGCTCTGGCAAGTCGCCGTAGTGGACTATGATTAGGATGAAACCACCGATGACGGCGGCGAGGGCTATGTTGCGTAGCATATGGTAAATGTAAAGAGTTAGGTGAAGCCAACAAGTTTTTTTGGACTAAACATTGATTTCCCTCGACCGTTGAACAGCCAGTGGGCAAAGTAGAAAACAAGTCAGCAGATATCGAGGCGGCGAGAGCTTGGTTCGAGTCTCAGGGGTGGGAGCCGTTTCCCTTTCAGATCGAAGCTTGGCAGTCTTATCTGGCCGGGGAGAGCGGGCTGGTCAATGCGCCGACAGGTAGTGGGAAAACCTACTCTTTAGTCATGCCCATCTTACTCGAAGGGCTCAAAGAGCAGCAAAGTGGTCAACGCACCAAAGCGGGCCTACGGGCGGTCTGGCTATCGCCTATACGCGCACTTACGCGGGAAATACAAAGAGCCGCCCAGCGCGCAGCCGACGATCTAGGACTGGATTGGACCGTCTCTATTCGATCGGGCGATACGAGCAGCAGCGAGCGCCAAAAGCAAATGCGTAAGCCGCCTGAAATACTCATCACCACGCCAGAAAGCTTGCATCTCCTTTTGGCCAGCAAAAACAATCGAAAGCTATTCAGCAATCTCCGCTGTGTGGTGGCTGACGAGTGGCACGAACTACTAGGCAGCAAGCGAGGTGTGCAGGTAGAGCTGGCATTGAGTTACCTAAGGGCACAACGACCAGAGCTGAAAACCTGGGGCATTTCAGCTACCATCGGCAACCTGGAGGAAGCTATGCTCATACTTTTAGGCTATGAAAAATTTGTACTTCCGCAGGTAGATATTCCTCCCAAAACCGGCCGTCTCATCCGTTCTGGTCAAGACAAGAAAACCAAGATTGTCACCATTATACCCGATGAGATCGAGACCTTCCCATGGGCGGGCCACTTGGGTATCACCCTTTTACAAAAGGTCGTGCCCATCATTCAAGACTCTGGCTCGACCCTGATCTTTACCAACACCCGAGCGCAATGCGAGATCTGGTACCAACGGCTGCTGGAAGCCGAGCCCGAGCTGGCCGGAGTCATTGCCATGCACCACGGAAGCTTGGATAGAAAACTCCGTGATTGGGTAGAAAATGCCCTTCACGAAGGTAGCCTCAAAGCCGTGGTGTGCACGAGTAGCCTCGATCTAGGCGTAGACTTCAGGCCAGTAGAGACCATCGTGCAGATCGGCTCGCCCAAGGGTGTCGCTAGATTCTTACAGCGAGCAGGCCGATCGGGCCACCGGCCAGGAGCCACTAGCGTCATTCACTTCGTGCCGACACACAGCATGGAACTGGTCGAAGCCGGAGCCCTGCGAGCAGCTATGCAAACGGGCCGGGTAGAAGATCGTATTCCCTACATCCGCAGCTTCGACGTGCTGGTGCAGTACCTGGTTACTTTGGCTGTAGGGGGAGGTTTTCGACCTGCGGAAGTCCTTCCCCAAGTACGCACCACTTTTGCTTTCTCGACCCTCTCCAACGAAGAATGGGCATGGTGCTTAGACTTCATCGTGCATGGCGGCAGTAGCCTCGAAGCCTATGATGAATACCGCAAGGTGATCGTGGAAGACGGCCTCTACAAGGTCGATAATCGCCGTGTAGCTACTATGCATCGGCTGAGTATCGGCGCGATCACGAGCGAGCAGGTGCTACGCGTGAAGTACCTGACCGGAGGTACCATAGGCACCATCGAGGAGTACTGGGTGTCGCAGCTTTCACCTGGAGATACCTTCTGGTTTGCTGGCCGAAATCTACAGCTGGTACGCATACGCGGCATGGAGGTACAGGTCAAGAAAAGCCGCTCCAAGAAGGGAAAAGTGCCGGCCTGGCTGGGTAGCCGTATGGATCTATCGAGTCACCTGGCGAGTCACCTGCGCGATGCGGTCGATTACATGAGTCGCCGGGAATACCCGAACGAAGAACTGGCGGCCCTCGACCCCCTCATCGAAATACAGGCCGAGCGGTCTGCCGTCCCCAATAAAGACCAACTCTTGATCGAGTACTTCAAAGATCGCGAGGGCTGGCACCTGCTGATGTACCCGTTCGAGGGTCGCAGCATACATGAGGGTCTGAGCGCACTCATCGCCTACCGCCTGGGTCGTTTCAAACCGCTCAGTTTTACCATTGCCATGAACGACTACGGTTTCGAGCTACTGAGCGACCAGCCGATACCGATAGAGGAAGCATTGGGTAGTGACCTCTTCAATACCAACGAGCTGCTCCAAGACATACAAGCCAGCATCAACGATGCCGAGATGGCCGGCCGTCGTTTTCGAGATATTTGCGCTATAGCCGGGCTCACTTTCAAAGGTTATCCTGGCCGTGAGAAGCGAAGCAAACACCTGCAATCGAGCTCCAAGTTGTTCTTCGAGGTCTTTAGTCAGTACGAGCCCGACAACCTATTGCTACGCCAAGCCTACGAAGAGGTGATGACCTTCCAGTTGCAAGAGCTGCGACTCCGCCAAGCCCTGGATCGTATCAATGATCAATTCGTACTCTTCGAGCAGCCGGGTAAGGCGACCCCCTTTTCTTTTTCCCTATTGGTCGATAGACTGCGGCAAAGGTTGAGTACCGAAAAGCTAGCGGACCGGGTGAAAAGGATGAAGTTGGCGTTGGTTAAGTAGAGCTAAGAATCAAGAGCCAAGAGCCAAGAGCTACCATCATCTTGGTTCTAAAGTCTTGTCTCTTGGTTCTATTTAAGTCTTGTCTCTTGGTTCTCACCCCAATCAAGAATCACTGTCACCCAATCATCATTCTCGTCAGTATGTCGGAAGAGCTCCTCAAAGCCGCAGCGTTCGTGCACGCGGATAGATCGGGGGTTGTTTAGGCTGATCTCGGTTATGAAAAAGCGGTAGCGATTGTGATAAGTCTGGCGCATGAAGTTGTACATTCTATCGACCAGTTTTTGGCCACGGGCTTGCTCGGCTACGCAGACCTGACCCATGATGAGGTAGGGCGTTTCTGCAATCGAAAGACTTTTGTAAGTCGCTTTTTCGATGAGCTTTATGGTGGGTTCGAGATCGGGAATTTCATGTCGGAACCGCTCTTCCATGGAAAGGGCATAGCCTACTATTTCGCCGTCTGAATCTGCCACCACATGCGGTGTAAGTTGATGCATGGCCCAAAGCAATTCCGTATCGTGAGATATGCTGACGAATCCTTGCTCATTTCTAAGCAATTCGTCTACAGTTCGCTTGTGATTTTTGGCTTGTAGGGTTACGATCTGCTCCATGTCTGCCTTATCTCGGCTGAGGCGGATGTTCATAAATCATTGTTAGGGAACCAAATTTCAGGAATATTCGTTATTTTTGAACAATATTGTAATAGATAATTGCTATGCCAGACGTATTGGATCCAATCAACAAAGTGGTTTTGCTATTAGCGACCCGGCCTACTTTGAAGGATATTATGGCATATCGGCCTACAGCAGCAGAGGAAGCGCGCCTGACCGTTTTGACTGACAAAAAGCGAGCTGGCGATTTGACGAAGGCCGAAAAAGAGGAGATAAAAAACTTCGAATTAGCCGAGCATATGATTCGTATGGCTAAGCTGCATGCGGCGAAGCAAAGGGCTTGAAATTTTCTTATTGCCAAACTCGAAATTCTGCCTGCATTTCTTTTCTTTCGCCAGGCTTGAGCTCTACCTCCCATTCATAATTATTGCTGCGGTCGTAGAAGTGAGGTTGCCCTCGCTGGTCCATGAGGCCGTTGCTTACGTTTTTGGCTTCGATTTCTGAGCTGGTCAGGTAGCCATTGATCGAGCGGCGAAGACGGATGGTGACGGTCTTATCTTTGTAGTTGGAGAGCTTGAAGGTGACGGTTTTATCTTGGTAATACTTGTCGCGTTTCTCGTCTTTGAGGAGTGGACCGGTGAGCTCGGCTTGATCGACAGAGACGTCGGTTGCTATGCCTAAAGGAACCTGCCCGGTTGCGCCCGGTGCGATAAAGTCGAGCTGTTGCTGCCCCAGGGGCTCGAAGCCTTTCTCGTCGTCGTAGGAATGAAACATGACGATGCCGGTCGTGAGCGGGTGTGGGCTGGTATTCTGCAAACGGATGGCGTGTTTGACTTTGTAGGTGTTGCCCGCTCCATTTCGGGTGTTGAGGTTGCAGGTGTAGATGTCGGTGTATTCGGCCTCGAGTTCTAGCAGCCGGACTTTGGCGGTATGACCTTTGTCGAGGCTGAAGTTTTGGATGTTGAAGAAGTAGAGGTCGGCCTCATTTAGCGCATTGGAGGTAGCTGGCAAATTAGCGTCAGCCATTACGCTAGCTCTTTGGCTAGTGATAACGTTCTGCATCATAACCGGAGAGTCGGATGCTACTCTTCTTCTGTTGTTCAACTGATTGAGGAAATTGCGAACGGTCTGCCGGTCGAAAAGCGGATCGTTCATTCTAGAGAATACGAACTCGGGTTGGCCGACAGCCAGATTGAGGCGCACATTGTCTAGCGATTCACGGTCATTGAGGATGGTCGCGAATAGATTCAGCTTGATGCGCTGGTCTTCCATAAGTTCGGCTTGGTACTGCGGAACCCAGGTAAGTTGATCGGTCAGATAAGTAAGCTCGATGGTTGCAGAAGTCGCGGGCTGCTGTAGATCGAAACTCAGGAGACGAGAGGTTTCCGTTTTTGTGGTAGTCCGTCTTTCTACGCCATTGTCTCCAAGTGCAAATCCTACGATTTGACCACTCGATATCAAGCGATAAGATGAACCGACTTTGAGCATCAGTTGGTATTTTCCGCTATCTGTACTGCCTAGATTGTGGACGGATTCAATGGTGCCTTTGACGCGGTCTCCTTCTTTCAGCGTCAGTTCAATTTCTTTACCGATGTTGGCCGCGTACATGCTGCGTGGATTTCCGAAGCGAACGGCTTTCTCTGTTTTTTTGACTTCTCCGTCATAAGTCCGGTAGCTATTGATAACATTGTCGAAACAGTGAAAGCCTACGGTGCCTAGTGCCGGTGTCGTTTTCGGAACTATAAGGCTATCGATCTTTCCATTGCTTACTGAAACTTCTGACTGCTGGTGATAGAATGCCTGCCCCGTCTTGAATACAGTGACCGATTGTGTGCTGAACTCATCTTGAGCGAGGAGGGTGACAGATTTGGCTAGCAGGAGGAAGAGAATGATTAAGCGCATGGCGAAGGTTATCTATTTATTTTTTCTAGAACAAAGAGCAAAGATGAAAGAGAAAAGATGGTCTCTTGCTTTCTTTATTCTTTTCTCTTTCATCTCTGCTAGCTAATTCTATAAAAGCATTATCAGCCAATCTTATTATATAAGGGAGTCCTTCCACCTGCGGAAGTGCAAATAACAAACGCTAACTTTGCGCCTAAACAGACAAGCTTTACTAAAAAAACAGAATGGCTAAAAAACAGATTCTGGGCATAGACGTGGGTGGAACCAGCATGAAGGGTGGTCTTGTGGACCCAGTGAAGGGGGAGATGCTCACGGAGCGTAAAAAAATATTGACACCAGACCCCGCTACACCTAAAGCGATGGGGAGGGTATTTAAAGAACTGGTCGAGTATTTTGATTATAGTGGGCCTGTAGGTGTTGGTTTTCCATCTATCGTGCGCAGAGGTGTGGCCAGATCGGCGACCAATATTGACAAGGGCTGGATCGGCACCTCTATTGAAAAGACCTTCGGCAAATATGTAGACGGTAAGGTGTATGCTGTTAATGACGCCGATGCCGCCGGACTGGCCGAAATCGAATTTGGGGCCGGAGAGAAAATCGACAGGGGCACGGTTATACTCATTACCATTGGTACGGGCCTTGGCGCAGGGCTATTCATAGATGGCAAGTTGGTGCCCAATATGGAGTTTGGCTCTTTGTATCTACGCGATATGAAGGTCATAGCCGAGCGGTTCGTGAGCAACAAAGTGCGCAAGGACGAAGAGCTTACCTGGAGGCAATTTGGCAAGCGATTCGATATTTACCTCAAGCATATAGAGCGCATCTTTTCGCCAGATACTATCATCCTGGGCGGAGGAGCCAGCAAGTCGTTTCTAGAATTCAAGGACGAGCTCGACTTGGAAGCCGATGTGATGCCCGCCGAAATGCTCAATAAAGCAGGTACGGTTGGTGCGGCTTTGTATGCCTATCAGCAATTGTAGGAAAACGTTTGAAGAAAGTGGGATAATTTAAGCAAGTCGCTCTATGAGCGTTGCAGCTACCTGTAGAAAGTCCATCTCGGTAATTACGCCCAGCAGCTCTCCATCTTGGGTCACGGGCAAGCAGCCGATCTTTTTTTCGCGCATGATGTACATAGCTTCCTTGATGGTGGTATCGGGGCTGATCTGATAGGGGTTTTCGATCATGATGTCTCGCACGTAGAGTAGCTCTTTATTTCCCGGCAGCTCCTGTCGGCCGTGGCGTGTAAAGTACCGCAATAGTTTTCGAGTAGTGACCAAACCAACGAGCTGACCTTTCTTATCTTCGACCGGCAGGTAGCGCAGCTTGCGCCAGTCCATCATATCTACGACCAGCTCCAGCAGATCATTTTCGTGCACAGTCATCAGGTCGGTACTCATGAACTCTTCTACCCGCAAACCGATGGGGCGGTAGGTCTTCATGTCGCCCTTAGCAGCCAGCGGCCAGAGGTGTACTGGCTTCTCGCTGGTCTGATGATGGTGAATCCGCTCAGTGAGTATACTCACAGCTTCGTCTTGGTTCACCTCCTTTCGCAGTGCCGTGTAAGACCGAAGCATCCATCTCGCACCTGAACACTGTCTCTTTACGCGCTCTTCGATCACGCCCAGATAGCGGTCTATATCGCCGGAGTCGATCTTTTGAGTTTCTAAGCCGTGGCGAGCTATAGGCAACAACTCTTGCTGAATCAGGTCTAGGGCACCTACCTTTTGGTCGTTGAACCAAGTAAATTTAGAATCGATACCATATCGGGCAGCCTTGTGGAAGTTGTCTTGCACGTCGGCCCAGCCAATGCGTTCACGCACGTCTCTGTACTGGGTGCCCAAACCGATCATAGCCCCCAGCCAAAAAGCTGCATTAGCCGTCTGATCGAGTATAGTCGGCCCGGCCGGAATGACCCGGTTCTCTATGCGCAGGTGCGGTTTGCCATTCCCGCTAATACCGTAGCATGGTCGATTCCAGCGGTAGACCGTGCCATTGTGTACTTGTAGGGCTTTGAGCTTTGGTGCCTTACCTTTTTTGAGCTGCTTCAGGCTTTCCTCTTCGAGCTCGGTACCGAGTAGTACCCTGAAGCGGCTAATGTCTTCTCGATAAATATCGAGTATGCTATTCTCCAGCCAGCCGGAGCCGAAATTGACGCGCGGCAGTCGCTCGCGCAGGTGGTGACTACTTGTGCGCACATCCAGCGCTTGCTGAAAAAGTGCGATGCGCGACTCGTGCCATAGCCGCTTGCCGAAGACCAGAGGCGAATTAGCACTCAACGCTATGATCGGCCCGGCCAGCGTCTGCGAAATATTATACAGGGGCACAAAAGTTTGAGGCGTGACCTGCAGGTGCACCTGATAGCTGGTATTGCAAGCTTCGAGTAGGGGCGAATCGTGCTTGAGCAAAATCTCGTCGATACCTTGTAGTCGAAGCTCAAAACTATCGGCAGTAGCGTGAGCCGAGATCGCATCGATCAGTGCGTGGTAGCGAGGCTTGGGGGTGAGGTTTTCTTTGGCTAAATCGAATTTCCGAAGCGTGGGCAAAATACCAGTCAGCACAATATTTGCCCCAGACCTCTTAGCCGCTTCACGAACTATGCGTACTTGTTCCAAATTTTCTTTCTCCAGCTCGCTGATCGCCTTACCTGTAAAAACCTGGGGCGATAGATTAGTTTCCAGATTAAACTTGGCGATTTCGGTCGTTGCCCAGTCGTAATCTGCCAGCCGCTTGAGCACACGCATATTGATGCAAGACGGCTTCCAGGTCTTCTTATCGACCAGGCACATCTCCTGCTCGGCACCAATGCGAATCGTGTCGGTCTCAAACCAATTTTCTGCTAGCATGTATTCCATGGCCTGTACGTCGCGAAGTAAATTTCGCATAAACAGCCCCATGGTTTCTTCTTTCGCAATACTTACTTTTTCTTCACCCATTTCTTTCGTGTGTTTGCGGGCTTAAGATATATTATTTTGTACTTCCGCAGGTAGGAGCCTTGTTAGCACTTTGAATGTTTACCCGTGCTCACTTCAGAGGAAAGACAAAAGAGCAGCTCCAGTTGTCTTTATTCTTTCCTCTTTGTTCTTTTCAATAATCGTTGTCAGCAATAGAAAATAAAATTCTATGTTAATAACAGACAAAGCATGTCCAGACCAACTCATACCTAAGCCATGAAATCTCTGCCTAAATTCGTTGTACCACTCTTACTCCTTTTGCTAACCACTTGTTCGCGCGATCAGCGTGAGAGTTTATTCGAGATTACCTATGACCCAATTGAATTTACCTTCCCAACGGGCTTAGCATCTGTCGAGAGTTTCGTTGTGTCTAGAAACCCCGTAGAGAGTCGTTTTGATCAAGCGATTGCTTCGGCCAATGTCAATCTTGATCAGGTAGATGAAGTGGGTGGCTTATTCGCCAGACTTACGGCACTATCAGCCGATGATTTCAGGCAACTCAGGCGAGCCGAGCTACGCATCTGTCCGGTTGGTCAAGCTCAAGGCTGCACGGAGTTCGACTTGCTCTTTTCGGTCGATGACCTTTTCGGGAGAAGGGATCAAGTGATCAGACTGAACCCCAGCTTGCGCAATTTTAAGGAGCTGGTCTCCAGCGGTCAATTTCAATTTGAGTTGGTACTCCGGCCAGGTGAAAGGACCTCTACGAATATTCAATGTCGGCTGGAATGGGGAATCAGAGGGGTAGGAGTGGACTAAGATGAGTTCCGTTAAAAATCCTTCGGATTTTTAACGGAACTCAAGGCGTTCTCTTACGATGTAGAACTAGGTAGTAAATACCCAAAGTGATCAAGCACACCCCAATCCCCAAAAACTCTCTGGTCAGCTCTATGTGTGGTGCCTCTGCTTTCATCTCTTCTACGATAGAGGGCGAGCCTTGCCGAATCCAGTCAACCAAATCGGGAACGCGCATCAAACCCCAGATGATTAAGCCTCCCATTGCGATCAGCAGTGATGTTTTCGGTGGTTTTGAAAACGCGTGCCAGCCCGCCAAAATAGCCACAGCGGTATAAGTCGGTAGCCAAATGTACCAATCCGGGTCGTTGAGCTGCCAGTAGGCAAAGAGCAGGAAGAGTAGACCGATTAATATGTGGATATATCTCATAGATAATTTTATCCGCCGAGGTGCGCCCGGCAGATAAAGTTAAAACCTCAATTCAAATTCCAATTCGGTAGCCTCATCCCCTTGAATCATCTTCCAGCTCGTTTGATTCCTAATGTAGCCCTCCACATACTGCCGAAGTTCTCGATTGCCGCCCCGAGTTCCGAGCTCAGTTATTTGCCCGTCGGGCTGAATGGTTAGGCTAACCCTTACCCGACCTGTGTTTATACGGGCAGGCTTGTTTTCTACGATGCGTTTGCGAAAGGCCGACATGCCACCTTCGATGGTGACAACGGAAGCCGGCTCGTTGAGATAAGGGATATCACTGGGTTGGTTGCTGGCTTCTGTTCTGGGTTCCAAGGTGTAGAGTGGGGCGTCTACGGTGCCGGGGTCTCCCTGGCGCAATCCTCTGGCAAAAGCTTCTTCTCGGGTAAGTTTTCGAGTAGGACGGGGGGAGAGTGGGTTGCCAGGCGTGTTTTCAACCTGCGGAAGTCTAAATTCAGAAGACTCATAACCGGGCGCTTCGATGATTATGCTCGATACGGATTCATTGCTCTCGAAGCTGAAAAAGCCGAATCCGTTTGTGATTTCGCCGAGTGGTAAGCTCGATGTTCGCACCGTAGCATTGGAGATCAGCTCGCCATCTGGGTCAGTGACAAAGCCTTCGATCAGCACCGTGTTGGGACTTTCTGCGAGGAGGTCTTCCAGATCGCTCGCGCTCATCATAGTCATTGGCTCGTCTTCGGCGATCATGTCACCCTCTGCCATGGCCTGAGTGGGCAGCTCAGCTTGCCTGCGACTGCGAGCGGCTATGTCTGTACTTTCGTCCATCGATTCAGCCAGCGGTTCGGGCCTGAATGTGGAAATCGGCTGATCGATCGCAGAGTTGGGACTTATCTCAGAACGCAGAGATTCTTCAGTGGCCCCCTGATTCGAACGATCAGAAGACGCCATTGGTGAGGGTTGTGACCTTGATGAGCTGAGGGATTCTCGCTCTGCTAGTGACGGCTCAGGTGCATAGCTTGAAGAAACAGGGTCTGTTTCGACGGCAGGCTTCGTTGCATACTCCTCTTGTGCTTCGCCTTCGAGTATGGTTGGCATCTCTTGCATGACGACCATATCGGCAGACTCTTCGAGCATGGCCTCTGCTTTACTTTCGGGTGCCATTTCCATGGCCGTTGTACCATTTCCTAGCCGGTTAGGCGGCAAGTACCACAGTATGCCAGCAAAAGCCACCAGTAGCGCAACGGCAACGGCCAGCCTCTGCCATGCAGCGGGTAGGGCGCGCACTGATGCTTCGCGGCGAGGTAGCTTAG
>JBCCPC010000023.1:0-72304 GCA_039025055.1 Bacteroidota bacterium
AAAAAATAATAATTTATATATAAATAAAATAAATGAAGAAATACAGCTCGAATCGGACCTGGTATATCCATTGTTGAAAAGTTCAGATTTAAAGTACGAGTTTATACAGCACTCTAGACTATACACAATTGTCACTCAACAATCAATAGGGCAGCCAACTAGACACATAAAGGATCGATTTCCCAGGACTTATGATTATCTGAATACACACTCAGAAATATTTGAAAAACGCAAGTCGTCAATATATAAAGGCAAGCCAAGATTCTCAATCTTCGGTATTGGAGATTATTCATTCAAGATGTATAAAATAGCCATATCAGGCATGTATAATCGAACTCGCTTTTCTTTTGTGGGCCCAATTGATGGAAAGCCAGTCATGCTAGACGATACTTGTTATTTTATAGGTTTTGATGACGAAGCAATAGCACTAAAAGTACATGCACAGCTAAATTCTGAGTTAGTTCAAGGGTTCTTGAAATCTATAATATTTCCTGATGCCAAGAGAAAAATTACTAAGGACATATTGATGCGCATAAAATTAGATGGCTTTAAATCGTCTGAATATTCGCATAAAGAGTCTGCTGGTCAGCTATCATTTTTCACAAGTTAGCAGCTTTTTTTGCCTTTGGCAAAAAAAGCTGCTACACCGGCTCCGTAACAAACTGCATCTCATACAGTTGCCTATAATGCCCATCTTCGATGGTGACCAACTCATCGTGTGGGCCTAGCTCGACGATCTCGCCTTTGTTTAAGACCATAATGTTGTCCGCATTTCGGATGGTGCTCAGGCGATGCGCAATCACGATGCTGGTGCGGCGATCGATCAACTGCTCGATGGCGTACTGAATGACGCTCTCGGTTTCTGGATCAACGCTACTGGTTGCCTCATCAAGGATCAAAATGTCGGGTTCGAAAACAAGTGCGCGTACAAAGGAAATCAGCTGCCGCTGCCCCATACTGAGTGTAGCTCCGCGCTCCATGACTTGGTAATCGTAGCCGCCCGGCAGCCGCTCGATAAATTCGTGGGCACCGATCAGCTTAGCAGCATCTATTACTTGCTCGCGGCTAATGTTGGGATCGCGTAGGCCAATATTTTCCAGGACCGTCCCACTGAACAAGAATACATCCTGAAGCACCATAGCTACCCTCGACCGAAGGGCGTTTATTTCGTACTTCCGCAGGTCGACACCATCTACAGCAACGTCACCCTTTTGGTACTCATAAAATCGGTTGAGTACATTGGTAATGGTCGTTTTACCTGAACCTGTACTTCCTACGATAGCCAGCGTCTCCCCGGCTTTGATATCGAAGCTCAATCCTTTCAAGACCCAGTCTTTACCCGAGTAGGCAAACCAGACATCGTCGAAGCGCACATCGCCTTTTAGTTTCTTGGGCGCGTGGGTGCCATTATCTTCAATTTGCTCATCTAGGTCTAGTACACCGAATACCCGCTCGGCAGCGACTAATCCCATTTGTAGGGTATTGAACTTGTCGGCCAGCACGCGTATGGGCCGGAAGAGCATATTGAGGTAGAGCGGAAAAGCTACCAGCGCACCCAAAGTCACTCCATTGCTAGTCGCTACATCTTGCGCGCCCCACCAGACCATTAGGGCCAATGATGCCGCCGCAATAATATCTACTGCAGGAAAGAAGATGGCGTAGTAAAAGATGGCATCGATGTTAGCCTGCGTGTAAGCCCGATTGATTTTCTTGAATTTGCTGGCTTCCTTTTCCTCAGCCTTAAAGGTTTGCACGATGCGCATCCCCGTAATTCGCTCTTGCAAGAAGGCATTCATCTTCTGTATCTGAGTGCGCACCTGCTGGAAGGATCGCTTGACACCCTGCTTGAACAAATAGCTGGCCAGTATCAGGAATGGCATGGTGGTCAAGCAGATCAGCGTCAGTCGCCAGGAGGTAGTCAACATGATCACCAAAACGGCAATGATCGACAGCAGGTCGGCCAGAATCGTCGTCACTCCCTCCGAAAACACACTATTGATCGATTGTATGTCATTGATGGTGCGCGTGGTGCTGGTACCGATAGGCGTCAGGTCAAAGTACTTCAAGCGCAAGCTGTTGATGTGCTTGAATACCGTCACGCGTAGGTCTCTGACCACCTGCTGTCCCAATAAATTGGAGTAATAGATAAAAAGATACCGAAAGATCGTCTTAATGATCAACAGCCCAAATATGATCAGGGCGATCATTTTCAGTCCGTCTACATCGCCAGTAAAGACGTAGTTGTCGACCATTTCCTGTATCAGGCGAGGCTGCGCGATGGCCAGAGGTGCAAGGACCACAGCCAAAAAGATCGAAAACGCAAAAATCTTCCAGTACGGCTTCGATAGCCTGAGCACGCGCTTGAGCACATACCAATCTAGCTTTTTCTTTTCCTCCTCTTTATCGGCCATACTTCGGTAAGAATGGTCGGCTAGTCCAAAAGGTTGGCGTAAGGGGGCAAATATTCGCCGGTATCTTTGCCTCTGTATTCGGGAGGTTTTAGCTCATCGGCATCGTGAAAGCTGAAATAGCCGCCCTGGCCGATGATGATGTGGTCGGCGACTTCGATGCCCAATAGGCGGCCAATCCTGAAAAATTCGTAAGTCAGCATAATATCTGATCGGCTGGGAATAGCTCTACCACTCGGATGGTTGTGCGCCAATACGATGGAGGTACAGCCGTTAGTGAGTAGTGCCTTTTTAAAAACTATCCGCTGATCGGTCAGGGTATAGGTGATACCGCCTCGGCTCAACATATGTGAGCCCAGCAAGTGCCCCGCCTGATTGAGGCAGAGTATCCAAAACTCTTCGTGCTGAAGGTCTTCCAGCAGAGGGGCCAGATACTGATGGGCCTTATCGCTTTCTCTAAAACAGGCCTGGGTCGTGACTGCCTGAGCCGCTCGCCTTCTACCCAGCTCCAGGGCAGCGACCAGGGCCACTGCTTTAGCTTGCCCTACGCCCCTGAAGCGCAGGAAATCGCCTACCGTCCAGCGAGCCAGCTTATTGAGGTCATAGTCTACACTCAGCAATATTCGCCTAGATAGCGCAACAGCGTCTTCCTTGCGATTGCCCGATCTGAGTATGACGGCCATTAGCTCGGCTGCCGATAAATGCTGCGGACCCGCACCGGCCATCTTCTCGCGGGGGCGCTCCGATTCTTGCCAGGCGCGTATGCCCCTGGGCACTCGATTTTGATATACTTTAGTCATCGCTAGAGTTTTACAGCACCCCAGCACCTGACACATCTTCCTACTTATATAGTCTGGAAAAAGCTCAAATTACACGATCGAAGACCAACTTTTTTCAAAAAAACTTTCAGAACTGCGTTCTTTGCCCATCCCTTCAATGCCGCTCAGCGCCTGATGGGATTCTCAAAATATGGATAAACCCGCTCCTCCCGGCATACGCGATTGGCTTATTTTACTCGGGCTCAGCCTAGTTTGGGGCACCAGTTACATTCTCATCAAATGGGGGTTGGAGGTCTTTAAAGCCGAACAGATCGGTCAGCTGCGGTTGGGTATTTCGGCCTTTTTCGTGGCACCCATAGCCCTCAAATACATCTTCAAGCTCAAGCGCAAACAACTGTTTCTACTTTTGGCGGTAGGCCTTACGGGTACGGCATTGCCATCTTTTCTTTTCCCCATTGCGCAGCGGCAACTCAGCTCTTCGGTAGCGGGCATACTCAGTAGCCTGACGCCCCTAGTTACCTTTTTGATGGCCTGGTTCATCTTTCGTAGTGGCGCATCCAAGAAGCAGGGGCTGGGCATCATCGTTGGCTTGGCAGGGGCCATCTTACTGGCACTGGCTGGCGGCGGAAATAGCGCTGGCGAGGCTGCTCCACTACGAGTTGGCTACGTCCTACTCATTTTACTGGCCTGCACCTGCTATGCGACTAGCAGCAATCTCGTAGCCAACTATCTCAAAAAAATGCCCTCCATTCGCATTACCGCCATCAGCTTTTTTCTAGTCGGTTTTCCGGCTTTAGTTTACGCGCTAACCTTCGGCGGCGTCATTCAGACCGTAGCCGAGCATCCACAGGGCTGGCAGGGTTTGGGGTATGTAGCATTCTTGGCCGTTTTTGGCACTGTATTGGCCAGCTTTCTCTTCTTCTGGTTGGTTCAGCGCACAGGTTCGGTATTCGGGTCTACGGTTAGCTATATGGTGCCGGCGGTGGCTCTTGCCTGGGGTGCACTAGATGGTGAATTTATAGGACTTCCGCAGGTAGGGGCCTTTCTACTGATCCTTTGCGGGGTATTTCTGACCAAAAACTGATCTTATTGAAAATCAGCACTCCGTTGGAGGTAGAGGTCTTCGACCTGCGGAAGTCCAAAACTAAAGATGCACTTCAAAGCGAGCAGCCTGGGTCAGTAGCAGTAAGGACGTTAGAGGTGTGTAGGGAGGCGCAAAGATGGGAGGCATGGGAGGCATGGGAGGCATGGCAGGGATGGGAGACGCAAAATTTTGCGTCTTTACGGTGGGGCGTTTTTGGGACTTTTGCAGGGGGTTTGTATTCTCATTGTCGTAGGCTTGCTTTTACTGGTCTTAGAGCTTTTCTATCTTTATGCAAGCATGTACGCTATCATTCGTCTCTATTTATTAGTCGTATTCATTTTGTTGAGTTGCGCAGAAAACATGAGTTGCCTTTTGGCACAGACTGCTGCCGATTCTATATTTGTCGAGACGGTCAACATCATTGGGCACAAAAAGACTCGGCCAGGAGTTATCTTTAGAGAAATGCCTTTCGGGCGAGGCGACCGACTGGCTATTGCTGACTTGCCGGCACTTGTAGAAGAAGCCCAGAACAATCTGATGAATACGGGGCTATTCACCCGAGCCGACTTAAAATATGCCGACTGGGAATCCCCAGGTAACCGGGTGACCTTCGAGCTGCTGATTGAAGAGAATTGGTATATCTATCCGGTACCCATATTTGAGCTGGCTGACCGCAATTTCAATGTCTGGTGGTCTGAACAGGGCCGATCGCTTGATCGGGTAAATTTTGGGCTCAAGTTTACTCACTACAACTTCACTGGGCGGCGAGACCGGCTTAAGCTCAATTTTCAGTATGGATATACCCGCGAGTACGCCCTTGGCTACCGGTTGCCCTACCTGGGCAAAAAGCAAAACTTCGGTCTCGATATAGGCTGGTCCTTTGCCCGCCGGAGAGAGCAAAACTATGCGACCAGAAACAACACCCAGCTATTCTTTGAAGACCCAGATCGATTTGTGTACAGACGCTCGGCGCTGCGTACTACACTCAGCTACAGACGAAGGCTTTACACCACACATAGCTTTAGTATGGGCTGGCGGCACGAGGCCATAGCAGACACGATCGCTCAGGAATTGAATCCGAACTTTTTCGGCGGTGGTCTGGATAGTCAGGATTTTTTATCGCTCGAGTATCAACTTGAGTACGACCGCCGCGACGTCAGGGCCTACCCATGGGCTGGAGAATACGGTAGGCTTAGACTGAACAAGGCCGGGCTAGGTATACTCGGCGAACGCAGCGGACTTACATTCAGGGGCGATTACAGACGCTACATGCCCCTCGGTGAAAAGTACAGCCTGAGCACAGGCGTAGCCCTGAAGTACAGTTTGATCAGAAGCCGACAACCATTTCTGGATAATCAAGCACTTGGGTTCGGCAATAATACCCTAGTGGGTTACCAGTTTTACGTGATCGATGGCCTCGATATGTTGATATTGCGGGCGGGGTTACGCAGAGAGCTTTTCGAGACTGAAATCAACTTGCCTAAGCTCGTTTTTATTGAAGCCTTTCGGCGAATACCCATCAGGTTGCTGGCTTCTATACAGCTAGATCAAGGTTGGGTGAACATGCCTTTCAGAGCCGAAACCAACGCACTGGCCAACAATTGGCTCTCGGGTATTGCAATCGGTTTAGATGCGGTTGTGTATTATAATATGGCAGCTAGTTTTCGATACCAGTACAACCATTTGGGAGAGGGGACCTTTTTATTGGAGTTCGATACCAATTTCTAGTTCCTCCTTATGCAAGTCGTCGTATTCGGCAAACGCTTTAAAAAGACCGACACGCCCTGGGTACAGCAGCTGTTCGATTCCTTGCAATTGGAAGGAATCTCGACCTACGTTTATGGACCCTATCTGGAGCAGCTGCGAACAGACATCACATTTGGTCAAGAGGTGGCACCGCTGGAGCATCACTTGGATTTTGAGCTTAAGAAATTTGAGTTCGTCATCACGCTTGGGGGCGACGGAACTATACTAGAGGCCGTAACGCTTGTTCGCGATAGTGGTGTACCGATACTGGGCATCAACCTGGGCCGGCTCGGTTTTCTGGCTCGAGTAGAAAAAGAGGTCATCAGGGAAACCATCGGTATGATGGCCAAAGGCCGATACGAGATCGAACAGCGCAGAATGCTGCACCTCGAATCTAATGTGCCACTCTTCGGCGAGTTGCCTTTCGCACTCAACGATATGACCTTGCTTAAGCGAGACACCAGCTCTATGATTACGGTGCATACTTACATCAATGGAGCTTACCTCAACTCCTACTGGGCAGATGGCATTATCGTGGCTACACCCACTGGCTCTACAGGTTATAGCCTAAGTTGCGGCGGGCCGATTGTTTTTCCGGGTAGTGGTAATTTCGTGATTACTCCAGTGGCTCCGCACAATCTGAATGTGCGACCTATCGTCATCAGCGATGACTCTGTAGTGAGCTTTGAAATAGAGGGGCGAGCCGAGAATTTTCTATGCACGCTCGATAGCCGCTTCGAGACCATTACAGCGGCCCATCAAATAGCTGTGCGGCGGCATGAAAAGTTCGTCAAGCTGGTCAAGCTACCCGATATTGCGCTCATGGATACGCTTCGCGAAAAGCTGAATTGGGGCGAGGATAAGCGGAATCATTAGGGGATTGGGTACGGGGTACGGGGTATAAGGTACTGGGTACAATAGCCTCTACGTTTTCTCTTATCTTTGCCAACCCAAACCGCCAGTTCATCCTTCTTTAGCTTGTAAACCAAATGAAAATGCGCAATCTGTTTTTCACCTTACTTCTACTGCTTTTTGCGACGACTCTGGCTGCTCAGGGTTTTTCTGGTGGCTTCAAGGCCGGCCTTAACTTCAATCGATTCGACGGACCCAAAGAGGGAAATGATGAAATGACCTTCGAGGACTTCGAGACCAGCACGGGTTTTCATGTAGGGGCTACTTTCGCTTATGAATTTACGGATCTTGTAGGTGTTAAGGCAGAGTTGATCTACAGCCAAAAAGGAGGTGAAATCAGATACGAAGGACCTGGGTATATTTTCTTGTACCCCGAAGATGATATCGAGGGCTTTGAATTTGCGGATGTGACGCAAGAGCTATCTATCACCAATTCTTATATCGATATTCCGATTACGGCTTACTATCGCCTCGGGCCTGTGGAGATAGAGGCCGGGCTGAGTGCTGGGTTGCAAATTTCCAGTCGGGGAAGTGGAAGCGTACGTTATGAGACTAATAACTCCTTTCTAGGGGAGATTGCCCTCAACTACGATGCCAGTTTCAATAGCGATGAGGCCGGTGCGGGAAGCATTGTATCTTTTCAAACGGAGACACTCCCGTCGGGCTTGCAGCTACCTGCCGTCATAGGTGGAAACTACAATAGTGACCGAGATGACAATCGATACGAACGACTGGACTTTGGACTGGTTTTCGGTATTTCCGTCTTCTTGAACGATGGTCTATATGTAAGCGGCCGATACAATCACGGTATTACCGATGTTACGAATCCGGATAATGATCTTCGCGTTTCTGAATTGGGCCCAGGCGGGCAGCGACTTTTTAATGAGGGAGATGAGGATTTTAACCGTTCTATTCAGGCGAGTATTGGGTTTAGGTTTTGAGAGAAATTAGATTCGCTGCTTGCGAAGCTGTAGAGCTTAGATCGCCCACTTTGTGGGCTTAGAGACTTTGAGATGAGCGGCAGGAAAAAGTAAATTTTTCCTGCCGCTCGGTATTTTTAGTCCAATGCGAATTTGATGGGGAGGGCGAGTTCCATGGTGACTGGCTCGTCGCCTATGCGGGCGGGGATGTACACATCTTTAGGGATGGCATTCCAGGCAGCCATAGCGGCCTCGTCTAAGGCTTCGTAAGCAGCTCGCTCTGCCTCTGAAAGAGCAGCTTTGTTCTGGACTTGTTCAATACTAGACGTTTTCAGCCAGCCACGGAAGCGACTTCCATTTGCCGGGGCGTAGAGATTTATGAATGTCGTTCCTTCTATGCCCAGGTCTTTTGCCTTTGTAGGATATTTTAAATGACTGGAAATTTCTTGCATTAAATTATTGAAACTGCAAGTATGAAGAGCCTCGGGATCATTCATGACATTATAGCAATTGCCGTAAACTGGTAAATACTCTGCTTCTGTATAGACCGTATTTTCTACGATCTCCATACTTTCCTCAAAGGTTTCGGGATCGAATGTAATGATCGTATCGATGGATATCTTTGTGGCGTATTCTCTGGGTGTGTCAGTACTTAGATCAGGTTCTGTTTCTGCTTGTTCTTCCTGGATTTGGCCACAGGCGAAAGCTAAAAGAGGAATGAGCAGGATAGCGGCCCAGCATTTTTGAATGGAGCCTTTTGTTTGTGAAAGCATGTGGATGCGTTTTTTGATGAAATTTTGGTGAAAGGCGTGTGCCTTAATTGGATTTTTGTTTTGATTTCTGGGCATCAGGAGCAGATTCGTGTATTTTTCTATGTCGAACTGAGCTGTGGATGAAGCTGCTTCATCGGCCAGTAGCTCATGCTGGAATCTGAGCATGGAGCGGAAAGCCCATAGTATGGGGTGGCACCATAAAACAATGCTCAAGAGATCGACAAATAGCAAATCGTAGGTGTGCCCTGATCTACATGTGCGCATTCATGGTGCCAAATTGGGAGCCATTCGGCGCTATTTGGAGAGACATTTTTTGGCCAGAAAAGAAGCGGGCCATAACTAAATGGCATTATGGTGCTGCCTTCCAATATCCGGACTGGTCGGCCTAAGATTTTTGCCCTCGATGTCTGCTTGTAAATCTTGCCGATTTGTAACCAGCCGTATAGCAGGCGGATAAAAATGATAAGAGCCCCAGCCAACCAGATAGCCAGCCATGCTGGAATTGACGTTCCAGCTGCACTACCAGTTGTAGCACCTATTCTTACTTCGGGTAGAAGTATTGTATTAGCGAAGTCGGTAGCAATGGTAGTTGGCCTAGCTCCAACTATCAATCTGCCTATCCACTCTGAGAGAGGTAATAATGGGATGAGCAACCCTAAGAGTAATGTACCGAGTATTGCAATCCTTTTGACCTTAGGCAGTTTTTCACCACGCAGCCAAAAGCGAATAAACAAAAAACCAAATAGCCAGATCAGGCTGAGTTGAAGTAAGTAGGTCATCACGGTGGGCGTATTTTATTCTTCTTCTTTTAGTCGATTGGTAAGTTCAGCCAGATCGGATAAGCTGAGGTCATTTTCGGCAACTAAAAATGAAATCATAGACTGTGCGCTACCACCAAAGAAGCGATTGACGAATGCGCCCAGCTTACTCTTTCTGTAGTTGTTTTGATTTACTTTTGGGGAGTATACCCAAGTACGGCCGTAGACTTCATAACTCACGTAGTCTTTTTCGACCAAGTGTTTCATGAGTGTGCTTACAGTGGAGTGAGCGGGCTTCTTGCCTTCATTGGCGCTGGCAATGGCATCGCGGAGCTGACCGACAGTTACTCTTTTTAAGTGCCAGACATGGCCCATTAATTCTTCTTCAGCCTTGGTGAGCGACTTTCTTTTCAAGGTTATCTATTTGTTTAGGCAATTAACTATAAATTTAGTTATAATATTGTATGCTTCTTGTGTTACTTTTTAATTTTTAGGTATTATCCCAATGTCTGATCCTGTCAGACTCGATTCAGCTACTTCTTTTTTATCAAGAGTCCTTAAGGCTTTTGATGAATATCAATAGTGATTTAAGCCACTCTCTTTTCATCTTAAATCACACAATCGATGTATAAATTTATTTTCTTTCTACTGCTGCTGGTTGCGGCCTCAACGACTTATGGGCAGGCAGATCCCATAGATGGCCTTTTTGCAGAAAGCGGTCTCGAAGAACGACGCCTATTATCCTATCCTAAGATTAGAGCAGCCGATGTGACCTGGCAAAAGAAGCAGACGCGGGTCATAGACTCCAGAGAGCTGCTGAATCTACCGTTCCGCCATCCTGATCTAGGTCTTTTTCAAGCGATAGAAGCTGGTGTACAGGCCGGTGAATTGACCGTTTACGATGCGGCCTTCCCCGACTTTAGTCAAGCTTTGGACGGGCAGGCCTGGCTTGATGAGCTCAGTAAAAAGGACACTGTCTACGTAACGCATCCCACAACAGGGGAAGTAACTCTGGAAGTCGTTAGCGATGTTTTCGATGCCAGCTCGGTCGTCAGGTATCGCATACGCGAGATCGTTTACTTCGACAGGCAGACCTCTACACAGCAAGTCAAGATCATAGGCATTGCGCCATTGCTTCAGATAGCTGATGAACTAGGTCAGCTGAATTACGAATACGTTATGGGGTGGTTTTACTGGCCACACGCCCGGACTTGGTTTGACCGGCAAGGATACTATTTAGATGGCACCGACCAGGCTGTGATGAGTTGGGCCGACGCACTCGATATGCGAAGGTTTAGCAGCTACCTCTTAGAGCAATCGAATGTGCGCGGCAATCGTCTCAGCGATCAGCATACCGGGCAGTCCCTTCTTATCGAAAGCAAGAATCTGGAAGCCGAGCAAGTCAATCGGGAGCACGATATGTGGTCTTATTGATATAAAGCGGGATGTCTCAAAATTGCACTCGGTTTTGAGACACCCGCTTCCCACATTACCTTTGCCGATCAGCGATGGAGCTACTCTTACAAGTCGGCATTTTTGTATTAGGCATCGTAGCCCTGCTATGGTCTAGTGATAAGTTCGTCTCAGCAGCGGAGCGCATAGGTTTGTCGTGGGGAATTTCGCCTTTCATCATAGGCGTTACGATCGTTGCTTTTGGCACGAGTTTACCAGAGTTGGCAACAAGTATCGCAGCCGTTATCGGAAACGAATCGGATATCGTTATCGGTAATATCGTAGGGTCGAACATCACCAATATCGCTTTGGTACTTGGTCTTACAGCCGTAGCTGTCCGGACCATAGAGCTGGAGTATAATCTCTGGCATATCGACGTACCGTTTTTGATGTTTTCGGCCTTCTTTCTATACTTTATTGTCAGCGATGGTCGGGTATCTATATTCGAGGCGGTCCTCTGTATAGGGGGAATAGCTACATTTCTCGCCTATTCTTTTAAAGATCAGGAGAGAGCCAATCAGGAAGACAGGCCCAGCTCGAAGCCAATTGACTTCATATGGTTGGTCGTTGGAGGTGCTTTGGTAAGCTTTTCATCGACATACATCATCGATAGTATTAGCCAGATTGCTACGACTCTCAATATAGCTCCCAATATCATTGCACTCACTGCTGTCGCCCTAGGCACCAGCCTACCCGAAGTAGCGGTAAGCTTAAACGCTGCTCGCCGCGGAAAAGCAGGCATAGCCGTAGGCAATGCGCTAGGCTCTAATATCTTCAACACTTTCGTTGTGATTGCCATTCCCAGATTTTTTGGAAACCTGGAGATACCTTCGAATATTTTGCACTTCTACCTTCCGCTCATGATTGTCATGACTATTTTATTCGGAGTCATGGCCAACAATCGAAAAATCACCAGATGGGAAGGCTGTGCTTTGCTTATTTTCTACGTCTGGTATCTGGGGCAGATCATAGAATCAGCCACAAGCGGGTAGAATGTTTCTAAATAAGAGATAGTGAGTGGTTTATACATTTGATTGACAGAGTGCGGACGGCCATCTTGTACATTTGTGCTGTTTAGAAATCGAATGCTTAGCCACCTCCATATACTAACTCTGACGCACAAGGGTACGGCCCTACGCGATATCGGTCAAGTCGTGAGCTTGATTGATGAGCAAGCCATCGGGCGAGCGGATTACTTAAAGGATCTGTGTAGCCGACTCTTATTAGACGAGCTATTATACACAGCTACCTGCAATCGTGTGCTATTTTTATTCAGTACACGCGCTAAAGTCTCAGCTGCCTTTAAATCAAAACTACTCCCACAAGGATGTAGTGATCTAGTTGATCAATTAGACCACTATCAAGGCTTCGAGGCTGTTGATCATCTCTTCGAAGTGGCTTCTTCAGTCGATTCATTAGTGGTTGGAGAGCGACAAATTCTGGGCCAGCTCAGAAAGTCATATAAAGATTGCAAAAAGTGGGGCTTGATTGGTGATGACCTTCGGGTCATTACGCAGCAAATGGTCGTTGCGGCAAAGGCAGTATATGCTGAGACGCGCATAGGTGAGAAGTCTGTATCCGTAGTTTCTTTAGCCATGCGCCGCGTCATGCGCAAATCTCCGAAGCCCGATAGCAGGGTGCTACTTGTAGGCGCAGGACAGACCAATGCGCTGGTTGCTAAGTTTTTGCGTAAGTATAAGCTCGAGCGGGTTACCGTCTTTAACCGCAGTCTGGAAAGTGCGCAAAAACTAGCTGGTACTTTTGATGGAGGAAGGGCTTTTCCGCTAGATCAACTCAAAGAATACGACGAAGGCTTCGATATACTGATTGTCTGTACAGGTGCTTTAGACCCAATCATTACGTTCAGGAATTGGCATAATCTCCTTGCTGGCGAAGATGCCAAAGACAAGCAGGTCGTCGACCTGGCTGTACCTGCTAACGTCTGCCCAGAGCTTGTAGTCTCTTCTCAATTTGACTACATAGATGTAGAGCAACTGCGCAAAGAAGCAGAAGAAAATCTGGCTTTTAGAAGCCGGGAAATCGAGCGTGCTCGCGAAGTTATAGGTCGTCACGTCGAAGAACTGGATTTCATCTATCGCCAAAGACTGATAGAGCGGGTACTCAAAGATATTCCAGTTGCCGTACGTGAAATTCGAAGCCGCGCAGTGGACAAAGTATTTAGTAAAGAGCTAGCAAATCTAGATGCGGAGACTCAAGACTTGATCGATCGAATGCTCGGATACGTGGAGAAGAAGTATATCAGCTTACCCATGCGCAAGGCAAGGGAAGAGTTAATAAGCCACGACCAACAACAGAATAAAAGGGCTTCTTAAGGAACCTCTTATATTTTGACGACCTCGGCCTTAATGGGATAATCAGCCAGAATACGATTGGTGAATGCCATATGACCTCTGGGTACAGCCAGGTATAGTTTACCATTTTTGATAGCGGCAAAATCAGAGAGTAGGCGCCACTTGGAAACCAGCTTTTGCGTATCGTCGTTACCTTCTGTTTTCATACCTAACTCGAAATAACTCTTACGACCATTGATGGTACCTGTTACATCCGGTATGTAAGTATATTCGACATTTCCCTCTTTATCCTTTTTGCGTATAGGGGCGGGGGTATCGAAGCCATCAGCATTAGCCTTGATCTGATCGAACCCTTTGCGCTCGACGATCTTCTCTACCATTTTTTTGATTAGTTCCGGGTCTTTACCCTGGGCTTCAGTCAAGATACCTTTATCCATAAATATGGCGGTTTTCAGTTTATATGAGTACCTGATTTTGTAAAAAATTGCACATACTGGCAACTAAGAGAGAACAATATAGGCACACTTACGGTTCAATGTGGTTTGTTTTGTCGGGGAGGGCGTTTATTTGGACATTTTTTTAAGATTAACTGTAATGTAGTAGGGGATTAGCTGCGCTGATCCGTGGGTGGGGGGCTTCAAAGTATAGCGAATGCTCCGCTTGGCAGCTGAGATTCAAACATAAAGAGCCTCCAGAGAGAAAATGCATTTTCTCTCTGGAGGCTCTTTATGTTTGAATATTCGGGCTTCGCCCGAAATTCGCTATACTTTGAGGTCGGGAGCGGATTCGAACCGCCGTATCAGGTTTTGCAGACCTGCGCCTAAGCCACTCGGCCACCCGACCAGGGTGTGCAAAGATAGAATCTTTATTTCGCCCAATAACCTTTTAGGTGCGAAAAAAGTTCCTATCTGATAAGCGTTACATCACCTACCTGTTCCAATTGCTGGCCGCCTAGGTCGATAAACAATCTATAGAGGTATACACCGGTACCAGCCGGACGACCACTATCGCTGCCATCCCAACAAAAAGAAGGATCGGTGCTGGTGAATACATGACCACCCCATCGATCCCAAACATCTAGCTGATATGCCCCAGTAGGTATGCGAGCAAATAGGGGACAAAACTCCCGATTCACAATTTGTGAAGCATTTGGACTGAACACATTCGGTATGTACACACCGGGTATCTGCTCTAGACAAACGGTATTGGAGCGAGCAGTCAGGTCTAAGCCGTCGATTTGGTAATTGACCAGTATTTGGTAGCACGAGCTAAAGCTGCCCTCAGCATTGGGGTCCACCCGATCTATGAAGTCTAAATCTGCGCCTGAATAAACGACTTCTGTGTTGCCCGTCCCGTCTGTGCGTATCAACTGATAACTGACGGGACTATTGATCTCGGCATCGTAAGCCGTCCAGTTGATCTGATTATTGCCGTTCTCTCCGGTAGCTGTTAGCCAGCTGGTGCTTATGCGGTTGGTCAATACACCGTTCATACACTCGTCGGTGGCCGTCATGAAGAGTTCGTGCGGTCCGGTGCCGACTATGTCTGGTGCAATAGACCCGTTGTTTTGCCCATTGCCGAGTGCTGTAAAATCGATCTGCTCGGGCATATTGTTGCCCGTAGATAACTGTATGAAATTCAGCTCCAAACTCGTAGTTAGGGGTGCTGTGTTCCAATCGAATGTATAGCTTAAGCCACCACTCAAATCATAACCGGCCGTAAATACCGAAAACGGCCTGATGGGCTGGAGAATATCGACATCGACCGTCTGTACGGCCGATCGCGCCCGACCATTACCATTGGCCGCTACCCCCTCGATCACGAAGCAAAGCGACTCGCCGTCATTTGCTTCATTAAAAGGAAAATTTGTAGCCGTAGGCGAAAAAGAGCCAGCCAGCTCGAAGGTGTTGCAGTCATCTCTCGATACCAAAAGCTCGAGTGCAGATACGGGCAGCATATTCGTTTGGGCAAAGGGATCGATAGTCAGCACTATCTCGCCTTCACAGCCCATCCCACCGGTTAGCAAAGGCAATAAAGTGCTGACTTGCGCACCAAAAAGGCTATTGTTGTTGCAGGCATCTAAGGACGTGACCGCATAGACCTGATCGGGATCGAGTAGAGCCTGACCTACGTCTATATAAGTTAAGTTGAAAGATGATACGGTGTCTATAGACTGAAAGCCTGAGGGCTCTTGACGAAAAATGATATATCGATCCACTTCCGGCGATGGGCTAGGCAACCAAGTTATGCGTATGTCATCTCCCTCTATACTGACACTTTGGACCTGTACACCTATTGGGATTCGATTGTCGAGCGTGTCGCTAGTTAGTGATATTTCGCCTGGGCAATCGTAGTTGTATTGCAGATAGTAAAATCGCTGCTCCCCAGATGGATTGTTATCGAAAAAAAAGTCGGCCGTAGGACTAGTCAACTCGGTAAGCAGAGTATAAGGCCCATTTTGATCGGTGGCACTGAATATCTGTAAGCCGATAAAAGGACCACAGCTACTCATTACATTATTCCATTGCAGGCTGTCGTTGGTCACGCATAAGAAATCGGGCGCATCGATCTGTGCCTTCGCTAAAAATGGCAAGCCAGCCAATACTAGAGCTGCGAGTAAACGTATCAAGGGACTATTGATTTTTCAGGGCAGTCGAAAAATGAAATTGCACTTTCTTGAACGCTAAGACTACCCTATTAGGTGCGATGTTTGGTAAAAATCCGGCTTGAAGAGCATCTATTCCCGTCATATCCCTACCCGTTATAAGCAGTTGCAACTCGTACATGCTTTAGAGCTTATGAGCCACTTACTTATACAATAAAAAGGGAGCCACTTTTTCCTCCCATCTGGGGCACGCTAGATCATCTTTTGGTTCAAAATCTCCATTGGGAAGCTGGACAAGACTTTCAAATATTCTAAGGTCACCAATCAAATGTAAAAGATGGCGAGCTCCTGAAGGATTTGCCCAAGTTGGGTATGCAGTCAATTTTACTAATGAAGAGTGTGTAATAAAAAGTAATCTGATAAGATGCAAGCCGAATGCTACTGGCCTAAAGTTATGTACATCGTTTACCGAAAGTTTAAAGCCATTGCAGCGCCGTCCACTATACCTACCGCTAACCGGAACATATTCGGTAGGGATAAAGGAGACATTGTGCGCATTAAATAAAGCCTGAAAATCAGCAAGTGTCGAATTATCCAGCCAGGGAGCACCGAATTGCCGAAAAGGGTATGGTGTACCTCGCCCCTCATTGACATTTACACCTTCTAGAAAGCACAGAGCTGGGTATAGCAACAGCGTATCCGGATGATTTATACCCGGAGAACTCCGGATAAAAGGCAGGTCCGTATCTTGAAGAAATTGATTTCGCTTCCAATTCTTACATGAAACGATCTCCAGAGGTAGGGTGTCAAAACTGCGTTCGTACTTCCAGTATTGGGCCAATTCACCAACTGTTAGACTATGCCGAATCGGCAAACGCCAGCGGCCTATAAAACTACTCAGACTTTCGTCCAGATATGGTCCTTCAACTAAATCGAAGCACCCACTTAGTGGATTTACTCGATCAAGAATTATTAGTCGTTTATTCGCTTTGGCACAAGCCTCCATTAGATAGGAAAGTGTCCAGATATATGTGTAGAAGCGCAGTCCAATATCAGGTAGGTCAAAGATCACCCCGTCTAATTCGCTCAGATCAGCTAGTAGCTGATTTCCGTATAGACTGCGAATCGGGATCCCTGTTTTAGTATCTCGACCGTCTGCCTGTGCAGCCCCATCCGCGCCCATGGCTGTAATCCCATGCTCTGGCGAAAAGAGGCAAATGATATTGGCTTCGGCTTGGAGAAGAGCAGTCCGAACCAGCTGACCATCTTTGGTGCAAGCTGCATTATTTGTAGCAAGACCCCATCGACCTTTCCAAAAAGGAATATCGTGATTTAGCCAGACATCGATACCATTAAATACGTGTTCCATCCATCCATCTATCCATTTCGTAGAGCATATGCAGAATACTCTCCCGCGCGGAGTAGCCGTGATCTTCGTGCGGCAGCAACACTAATCTGGCTTTCTTACCCAGATCATTCAAGGCATCGAACATACGCTCGGACTGAAGCGGATAGGTGCCGCTATTGGAGTCTTCGGCGCCGTGAATGAGCAATATCGGCGCATCTATCTTATCGGCATGTACGAACGGGCTCAGCTGCATATATACCTCTGGTGCTTGCCAAAACGTACGCTCTTCGGTCTGGAAACCGAAAGGAGTCAGCGTGCGATTGTAGGCGCCCGACCTGGCTATGCCCCCTGCAAAAAGATCGGTATGTGCGAGCAAGTGAGCGGTCATAAATGCACCATAGCTGTGCCCCCCTACGTATATGCGCTTGCGGTCGGCCACGCCCATTTCCAGCAGCTTATCGACGGCGGCCTGGGCGTTGAGTTGTACCTGCTCGATGAAAGTTTCATTGGGCTCCTGCTCGCCTTCGCCGACTATGGGCATGCCAAAATCGTCGAAGATCACAAAGCCGCGCGCCAGCCAGGCCAGTGGGCTCATCGGGCTGATGCGCGTAAATTCATAGGGCGAAACCAGCACCTGCCCGGCAGCCCCAGCGTCTTTGTATTCGCGGGGGTAGGCCCACATCAGCACAGGTCGCGGACCGTCGCGCTCGGGCTCGTAGCCAGCAGGCAGATGCAGCTCGCCACTCAGCTGCACATCGTCTTCACGACTATAGCGGATCAGCTCGTTGGTGGCATCGCGCAGCTTGGGGTAAGGATGAGGCAGGTCGGTTATTTGTATTTCTTTGCGACCATCTAGCTGCCGCAAAAAATGGTTCGGTCGCTCTGTTTTACTCTCTCGACTGAGCACAAAATAATCAGGCTGCTCATCAAGTATAAAGCTCGGCCGCTCGTAGTAGGGCGCTTTCGATTGCCACAGTCGCTCGGTCTGCCCGGTCTCCAGATCGTACTCGTCGATGAAGGGTGCCTGCCCCGCTTCGGAGTGGCCTGCACCGATCAGCACCAGCTTACGGCCCTCGTCTCTGGTCAGTAGCACCGAGTGGCTGGAGCTAGGCCTTATAGTGGCAAAATTGCCAGGATCGTTATAACGGTCTTCCCAGCTTTGGTCAAATAAGACTTCCGCAGGTCGGTCACCCTCCTCATCGGGGAACCATCTTCTCGTGACCTGCCTACGGTCTTTCCATCGCCATTCCACGATCAAAGCCAGGTCGCCTCTGCCCCAGTAGATACCGCCATACCGCAGGGGCAATTTGAGCCCTCGAGTAGGGTCTCCCTCAAAAGGTGCGGCAAGCCTACAGAGCTGATCTCGAAACTTTACCTCTTTTCGTGGGTCGCCCCCATCCAGTGCCTGAACCCAGTATAAGGTGGCCGGAACGTCTGATCGCCAGCTGAATCTCCTCGGCTCATCGATCACGGCTCCGAAAACGGGTGGTAAATTGTCGGCCGCCGTTCGCTCGGAAATCGTTCGCACCAAGTCCCCTTTCCGATCTACCACGATCACTCGATCTGGAAATTTGGAGTAAGGCACTCGATAGCTGAATGGCTCCTCTATGTATATCATCAAGGCATACGCCCCATCGGGTGAGAAAGTCAGGCGATCTACAATACCGGGTTCGGCCCACTTTTGCTCCTCTGCTGTCTCCAGGTCGTGCCAGTAGAGCTGTGTGGAGGTGTAGTACTTGAAAAGGGCTTCGTCCTGCTTTGTTTTCAGTAGGTTGGTATAGGTACGATTGCCCGCTTCTTTACCGCTGCTATCGCGCACGGTGGGGCCGTCGTCGGGTGCCTCGGGTGGCGTCCCCAATTCCGGAAGCCTCCGCTGAATAACTATCTCTGTTTCCGATCGCCAATCGTATGGCCGACCGCCTAAGCTGATGTTGAGGTCGGCCTCCCCGACAGCTTTAGCCTCCAAGGTTTCAAAATCGACAACCCAAAGCTGCAATCCGGTTTCTCGTCTTACACAGAAAGCGAAACGCTTCCCCTTATGCGACCAAGAGGGGTAGTTTAGTGCTACGTCGTCTGGTAGTCCTTTTATGGTCCTTTCCTCGCCCGTATGTATGTTGCGTAGGCGCGGGTTGCGATAGGGCCGAAGCTTACTGGAGCAAAACAACTTCGGATCGATCATCGTACCCGCTAGCTTTAGCTTGGGTCGAGTTAGTTCTTCTACATTCGGGAAGGCAGGCCGGTCGCAAATGAGTAGCCAGTTGCCATCTGGCCCGAATAGCATGAGGGGGTCGGGCTTAAGTTCTACCAGGTCCGCCAGCTCATTGGGCGGTGTGCAATACTTCATCTAGTGTGTGTAAAGTTTAGATCAGTACTCGTCGTCGTAAGATTGGTCTTGGGTATCGATAACCATATTGGTGAAAGCGTATTCGCTGTACTGCTCGAAATCATCATAGGTAAATTCGTCTGGCCATACAGAATCGTCTGGCACCCATTCGTCGAGCAGGCTTTCGAGCACGACTTGATAATTGGCTTCCAGCCACTCTTCGGCCTCTTCCTCTTCAGAAAAGTCGGGCAAAAGATAAACACTGACCAAAGCATCTGTATCTTCCAGATCGATCTCGCCAGCTAGGGCTGGATCTTCGGAAATAGCCCATTGTAGCAGCTTTTTGCTGGGCCGAAGTACTAATGCGAAGCGGTTGATCTCATAAAGGTCCATAGGCTGTGTATTTATGTTTTAGCTTGGCTGCGATTCCATTGGAATCACAGCCAAGCTAAAACATAAAACAATTTAGGCACGACAAGTTTGGTGAAAGGCTCAGATCATTCCAGGCAGACGTGATTTATTCCCAAAATATATCGCTCTACCACCTTTATTTCTTCGGCTGTTTCCGCGCCTTCAAAGCCTTCTATATCTGAATCTTTGGCGTTCGCTTTGGCGTATTCCGTAAGCGGCTGCGCAACGGGGAGGTAACTCCAGTGCCAGCGTTCTTCCTGGTAGCCGTATGGTCGGCCAGCGGTGTAGGTTTGGCAAAAGTCATGCTCGGCAGCGTGCGCGACCATCCAGTTGTAGACTTTTTCCCCTTGACCAGACTTGAAATAACGGTTATTTAGTGAGTTTATATCCAGGTCAGTCCCCCAATGATGGCGGCTGGTTCCTGGCATACTGCTATATCTCAAAATGGCCAGTGCCCGCTCTACCGGGTCGGGATATACTACATTAGCTTTGTCCCTGCCTTCTAGTAGTCGCTGCCCTCGCCATTTGGCCTCCCAGATCGTCTTCTGCCTATTGAAGTTTCTCGTTGCGCTAATGATGAATAGATCTATACCATCGGTTGCTGCGGCCTTGTGCATCTTTCTGAAAGCACTATAGGCATCCCGATGTAAGTAGTAGCTACCGTCTCCATCAGTATACCGATCATCTACCCGCTCGAATTGCGGGTGCTTGCTCGGCTCAAAACGACCTCGGATAAAGTCTAGGTTGAGGAGAGAGTCGATGTGGGGGGGGAGAGGAACAACTCGGACCGAATCTGGGTCCGTTTCCAACTCAGTGTTGTACTCTTGCGATTCTTCGTTTTGCTGTATGGCCTGGAAATTGGAGTTCTCGCAGTTGCATAATATTAGTGCTACTAGAATTACATTCGTACTAGCTATTAAATTTCTCATAAGGTTAAAAAAGGTTTAATCATCTAATAGGTCGGAGATCAGTTCTTTTATGAGCCTATATGGTACAGAAGCAATCTCCGACTTGTCATAAACTGTAATTACATTGATGATATTTGTAGTCTCGACTTCAACTACTCTTACATAAGTTATGAGCCTACCTCCTCCACTTTTACCCTTACCCTTACTCGAGATTTTAAACCTGACCTTATAAGTGTTTGGACCAATTACTACACCTTGATATGGGTCATTCGACAAGCTCTTTGCGATTTCTTCGATGTCTTTCTTAAAAGAAGGATATTTTTTTGAGAGCTTTTTAGCTCTTCTTTGAAATTCTCTTGAAAACCTTATTTCAAAGTTCATCAAGAACTTCTTCTAGTGTCAACATCTTAGTTTCACCTCTCATCGCCTGTCCCAGCTCTTCAAAGCCTCGCTTTATGCTTTTTCCAATTTCATGATGTTGAAGATAAAAGCTGTAGACTTCCTCCCATTCTTTAATGGGCACAACCACATCTGTTTTTTCTCCTGCGTCGTCCGTTAAGAAGCGGAATGTAGTGTCCATAATTCTTTATTTAGCATGTAAACGGCCGGTACATATTTTTAGTTTTCAAGTCAGTCTCGAGCAGATGAGTTTGGCAGACGGTACTTGCTGCATTGTAAATTTCAGCCGTGACGATCCCATTCAGCACGAAGTCGTTGACGGTAAGTGCATTGCCCCAGGGTATCTCGAATACAATTGCTTTGAAACCGGCTTCGGCGACTAGGAGCCTAAACAGTTGATTCTTAAAACGGTAAAACTCGGAGGTGCCATGTGTAGCTCCTCCCATGCCGACTATGTCTTTGTCAAGATATATTTTAATGCCTAAGTTGTCATACTTTGTTGTTTATGTAGTCTATGTATTGCCCCCTTAGTTAAGTCGCAGCACTTATGAAAATAAACATAAAAATAGAAGAAGGTTTAACCCAACTTGAGCAAATGGCCAGTAGCTTCAAGGTAGCACCTGACAAAGGTAAATTTGATATCCCCCCATCATTGGGTACTGGCTTTTGTACATATTACGAACTCCCCTACAATATACAGCTACATCACTATCAGTACTGTCTCAATCAGCGCATTGAAGTGCACAGTTTCAACCCCGCTGGTAGGGGGATGTACATGATCAACATCAATCTATCGCAAAGGCTGCTCCAAAAAAATGTAGAAGATCGAAGGTATGCGCTTGGCATAGAAGGGCAAGCTGGTGCTTTATTTTACTCTCCTGGCAAGGACACATCCGGGCAAAATGAGGTTGATGTCCCCTATGAAGTTGTATTTTTCTCTATTCCAGCTATGGCTATGCAGCAATTCATAAAGACTTTCACTGTACAAGCAAAGAACAAAGAACTCCCATTCTGTAATTATGCAGAACTCCCGGAAGAGGTAGAAAACAAACTGCGCCAAAGCTTAGCTGTAGAGTATCCTCTCGATCTATTTTCCAGGCAGGGTATGATGCTGGAATCACTTGGGAAAATCTTATCTCTCTTTTATCAAGATGAATGGAAGAACAAAAAGTCTAATCTTAAGCAAGCCGATGTTCAGCAACTCCTACTGGTAAAAGCTGTACTCCACACGCATTTGTTTGGATCAGCACCTACCATCGATAAGCTTGCCAATCAGGTAAATATGAGTCCATCTCAACTTAAATCTAAATTCAAGTCATTGTTTGGGATGCCGATTTACAGATACTATTTGCAATCAAAATTGAAGGTGGCGTACAAGCTTTTAAAAGAGCAGGAAGGCACGATTGGCGAAATCGGATACCGCCTAGGTTACAGCAATCTGTCTCAATTCTCTGCACAATTCAAGAAGCAGTTTGGTATATCTCCAAGCGAAGTCAAGCTTGGATAGCTATTGGAAAGATATGTGCTACAAATTGGGCACAAAACTTTGTCTTTTTGGGGTGATCTTCAGTCTAAGTGGGGTATAAGCCCATGAGCTTCCGAGTCTAGTTTTGCATAAAAAATATAACTTATGCAGAGGATATTTTTTACTGGCGGTTCGGGCTTCGTCGGCCAACATATGATTCCATATCTGATTGAGAATGGATTTGAAGTACTTGCCATTTCCAGATCAGAAAAAGCTGCTGAGAAAGTAAAAGGCTTAGGAGCTACCCCCGTTATGGATGATTTGACGGCACTATCAGACGCGACTTCTAAAGCTTTGGCAGATTGCGATATCGTGATACATTCCGCAGCTTACATAGACTTTAACTATCAGAAAGAGAGATTTTATCAGCTAAACGTCGAGGCAACCAAATCTCTACTCAGACTCGCCAAAAATAGTCAGGTAAAGAAGTTCATATACATCAGTGCGGCCCCGGTTGTGCCGGGAAGTCCGATTGTGAACTTAACCGAGCAGGAAGCCAAGTCCGGCTTGCCGAAAGATCTATATCCGAAGACAAAAGCTATCGCCGAGAGAGCCGTATTGAGAGAAAATACAGCTGATTTTAAAACCATCTCTCTTCGTCCTCCAGCCATTTGGGGGCCCGACAACCATCACATGGAAGAAGTCTTCGACCGAGTCAAGGCGGGCAAATGGAGATGGATAGGTGGTAGCCATCAGATATTGAGCACCGTACATATTTACAACCTTTCTGCGGCTGTTCTAGCTGCGATCGAAAGCAACAAAGGAGGCAAGGCCTATTTTATAACAGATGGCGATAGGCGAAGCATGCGAACTACTTTCTCTGCGATATTTGAAGCACATGGATTAGATGCAGGCGAAAAAGAATTTCCATTGGGTGTCGCTGCAGCCCTGGGACGTATCTCTGAAATTATTTGGAAAACCTTAGGACTCAAATCTCGACCACCTATACCTCCGCTGGCGATTAGGTTGATGGGACGAGAGTTCTCCGTTTCGGATCAGAGAGCAAGAGAGGAGTTGAGCTATAAAAATGTGATCAGCTTTGAGGAGGGCATTCGCGGACTAAAAAGTTGATCACCACGTGCGAATCTATGAATAGCTGAGCGGCCATACTTTTTCGTTAGCTCTTCCGTAACTCACTTAGGATGTTCTTCTCGTTATTAATGAGTATATTTGTTCATTATAATCGAACACCTTTATTCGCTACCAACGAACACTCTATGCTATTAAAGTCGGAGATAGAGAAAGCTGTTACTCAACAAGCGCTTCTGTACCAAAAAAAAGTAGAAGGCATTGAGCGCGGTGTACTGCCTAAAATAAGATTAGGGAAAACGCACATACTGGTTATCACCGGGGTGAGGCGCTGTGGAAAAAGTACGCTCATGCTTCAGTTGAGTCGTAAGGAGAAAAAAAATTTTTCAATCTTTAATTTTGAGGATCCTCGGGTTTTCAACTTCGATACGGATGACTTCTCTAAATTAACGGAGGTTCTAGATGCTTCCGACACCTTATTTCTAGATGAAATTCAGAACGTGACCGGGTGGGAAGTTTTCGTTAGGCACCTTCACGACCTGAAAAAGGTAATATGCATTACTGGCTCAAACGCTTCCCTGTTGAGTAGCGAGCTGAGCACGCGGTTGACCGGGCGAAATCTTCAGTTGGAGCTCTTTCCTTTCTCGTTTGCCGAATACTGCCGGTTTACAGGTGCTAACCGAGACGGTGTTTCGTTTCAGGACTATCTCCACAGAGGTGGGTTTCCAGATTATCTATCCACGGATAATAAAGAAGTCCCTCAACAACTATTTAAGGATATTATCTATCGGGATATTATCGTGCGGCACGGCGTGCGCAATCATAAGGCCCTTATTGATATCGGATTGTATTTGATCTCCAACGTAGCGAAGGAATATTCACTGAATAGGCTGAGGAAGGCATTTGCTCTGGGATCGGTCAATACCGTAAGCGAGTATATTCAGTGGCTGGAGGATAGCTATGTTTTATTTTCACTACCGAGATTTAGCTGGTCGGCAAAAAGTATTGCGATCAATCCCCGCAAAGTCTACACCATAGACACGGGCTTCGCCAGAGCTAATTCACTCAGCTTCAGCAAAGATTCGGGACGTCTATTCGAAAACGCCGTGTATCTGCAACTGAGGCGCAATCACAAGGACCTTTATTATTTCCGTGATAAGGGTGAATGTGATTTTGTCGTCCGTGAAGGTAGCAGCGTGAGTCAAGTGCTACAAGTTTGCTCGGAAGTGAATCAGGACAACATGAAAAGGGAGGTGGATGGGCTCCGCGAAGCGATGCGTTTTTTCAAACTGAAAGAAGGTTTGATCATCACACTGGATCAGGAAGACGAACTGAAGGCCGATGGTGAGATTGTTCGTTTGCTTCCAGCGTGGAAGTGGTTTTCCGCATAGTCATTGAAGAAAGGCTTTATCAATTCACAATTTGCCCCGTCAACCTCAAAATATCCGTCTCTGTCACTTTTACATCTAGCAGGGCTTGTAGCAGTTGAAACTCTGCATTCAAGTAACTCACCTGTACTGCCCGGTAATCGAAGCTATTGATGGTGCCACCGCGCAGTCGCTCTTCAGCTAGCTCCAGATTGGCGGCGGCATTATCAATCAGCTGACGGGTAAGGGATAGCACCTCCAGTTGATTGTCGTAGTTGGCCATGAGGTTGAGCAAGGTAGCGGTAAGTTGTTGCTTGGCGCCTTCCAGGTCTAAGCGGCTGGTGACTTCGCGCAGGCGAGCGGACTGTATGCGCACATTGCGGGCACCGCCATCGAAGAGGAGATAAGATGCATTGATACCTAGATTTCCTTGTAAGGTGCGGGAAGCCACACCGGGCAGCTCTTGCACCCGTGTCGGCTGCTCATTCCCAAAGTCAAAGGTTTGGTTACCGGTCTGCACGGTAATGTCGTAGCTCAAACCCGCTTGTAAGCCGACTTGCGGAGCCCGGTCGGTTTCGGCCAAACGGGTGTCGATAGAGGCCAGCTGCTGGTTAACTCGCAGTGCTGTTAGATTGGAGTTGGAGGCCAACAGCTTATCGATTAGTGCCTGGCGATCGTAAGCCGCAGCTGGCTCGGCGAGTTCGGTCGTCAGCTCGACATCGGTAGCGAGTTCATCATCGCCGAGCAGCTGTAGTAGATTGCGCAGGGCGATCTCGTAATTGACTGTTTGCAGCTGTAGATTGATGGAATCACTGAGGTAGGCGTCTCGCGCTTGCAGCAGGTCGAAGCTGCCACCTTGCCCGTACTCTTGCCGCAGCTCCTGGTATTCGATGCGGTCGCGGCTCAGGGCGTTGATGCGCTCCAGCACCTCGATGCGCTCTTGCTGTACCACCGCCTGGTAATACGCCTGAATGATGGACTGAATTGCGTTTTCTACCTCGATTTGTAGCTGCGACTCGCTCAAATCGGCCAGTGCGCCGAGCTGCTCTTTGGCTATGCGCACTCGACCGCCATTGAAAAGCGTCCAGTTGAGATTAGCCTGTGGAGCTACGCCGTAGTTGGTGATCGTGCTCATACTCACGATACTAGCGGGGTTGACATTGTCTCGAAACACCAAACTCGGGCTCAATCCCAAACTTATGGTCGGGTATCGGCCCGTGAGTGACCAATCATTGTCGTTTTGGGCCGCTGCCAGCTGAGCCTCGGCAATACGGATACCGTAATTCTCTTCCAGCCCGGTTTGGATGGCTTCGCTAAGGGAGAGGGTAGATTGAGCGGGGAGGATTTGTAGATAAATTAAAGTAATACTCAAGAAAAAACCCCATCTGCTTAGGTTGATTTTAGTTAGGCTCTTGATTGTATGAGAGACTTTCTGAATTTTCGATTCATGGGACACACCCTCATCCCCGTCCCTTCTCCCCGAGGGAGAAGGGTGCGCCAGAGCTTTGTACTTGAATATATTCTTAAGCGACACATCTTTGTTCTTAAGATTTTTATGCAAATGGAGCTTTACTGTAAAGTAATACTCGCTTAGGCGTCTCATTAATAATAAACCTATGAACAAGAGTTTTGAAAAGCAAATATTAAGCTTGGAAAGCTTCCCTCTCCCCGGCGGGAGAGGGTTAGGGTGAGGGGGCGGTGAATGGTTTTCAAGAACAGCCCCCACCTGCGGAAGTCTAAAAAAAGAAAACATCTCTACCATCATGCAACCGGTTCGTCTTGTTTAGAGGGGCTGATACCGATGGGCTTGTCGGGATCATAGTCGTTGTCGAGCTGTTTGTAGGCGGGCTCAACCTCTCGGTATTCGGCTTTTTCGTCATACCAGGCCCAGTGCCAGAATACCCGCCAGCGGTTGAGTAGGACTAGGAAGGCCGGCAGCAGTACCAGTAAAATGACCGTCACCGCTAGTAGCCCAAAAGCGACCGAGATGGCCATAGGGATAAGAAACTGGGCTTGTCGGCTTTTTTCGAAGAGCAAGGGAGCTAACCCGGCAAAAGTGGTAACTGAAGTAAGCAGGATCGGCCGAAAACGCGACTTGCCGGTCTCGTAAAGCGCCCGCATCATGTCCAGTCCGTTGCGGATCTTATTGTTATAGGTGGAGACGAATACCAGCCCATCGTTGACGATGATACCAATCAGGGCAATGATGCCCAAAGCCGAGAAAAGACTGATAGGCTTGCCCATAAGCCAGTGTCCCCAAATGACGCCTACTAAGCCGAATGGAATAAGCAAAAAGAGTACGACTGTTTGAGCTATAGATCGGAAGGTCAGCGCAATGACGAAGAACATCAAACCTAGGATGACCGGCATGACCAAAGCCGCTGAGTTGACGGTCTTTTCGTTGTTGCGCACTTGGCCGTCGGTGACGGTGCTCACGCCAGGATAGTTGGCCAATACGGCAGGTAGAATACGTTCCTGAACTTCGTTATTGACGTCGGTGACCGAGACCGAATTGTTGGTGACATCCGCTTCGACTTTGACCTCCCGCTTGCCATTGACGTGGTTGATGCCAATGACGCCGCGTTGTGGCTCCAGTTCTACTAATTCGGAAAGTGGATAGGCATTGCCCCCTATAAAGCGCACCCGCAGATCGTTGAGATCGGTCAAGGTACGTCGGCTGTCTTCGCCGTAGCGAACCCAAACCCGAACTTCATCTTCCCCCCGCTGTAGTCGCTGCACTTCACTGCCAAAGAAAGCTGAACGCACCTGTCCCAGTATGTCTTGTAAGTCTAGCCCCAGATACTGGGCCTTCTCGCGCAATTTGATATTGATCTCACGCAGCCCTTCTTGGTTGTTGTCTACAATGTCGGTCAGCTCGGCCATTTGGGCAAGTTCGTCCTTGAGTTCCTGAGTCGCCGCCTCCAGTTGATCTATTTCGTTGCCAACTAGGCTGACACTGACGGGTTTACCGAAAAAGGAGCGAGCACCATAGCTGATGACTTCAGCTTCGTCTATGGGGCCGACAGCCTCGCGCAGGGCATTGGCCACCCCCCGCTGAGTGATATCATCGCCCCTGTCTTCACCAGGTATCAAGGTCACATTCACACTGCCCTGATAGGTAGTAGGACCTAGTCTGACTTCCACATTTTCCACTACGTCTTTTTCGCCTCCAAACGCTTCCCGGCTAATGCTGTCATTCACGACCTCAGCCCCAGCGGCTATACGATCGAGCAGTACCTGTGTACGTTCCTCCGGTGTACCGGCAGGCAGCTGAAGGGTAACGTTGACGTTGTCTCCTTCGATGATGGGGAAAAAGGTCGTTTTGACAAAACCACCGCCCACCATGCCAAAGCTGATCAATAAAACGGCAAAGCAAATACAAAATGATATCCAGGAACTACGCATCGACCAGCCCAGTACCGGGCCGTAAATGCGGTCACGCAAGAAGTTCATCAAGCTGTCAAAAGCGTGTTGTATCCGATTGGGTTTGGCATCCTTATCCAGGGCTTTGGAGTGGGCAACGTGGGTAGGCAGAATAACGGCACCCTCGACGAGCGAAAAGATGAGCGAAAAGATCACGACAATCGACATCTCTCGGAAAAAATCACCCAAGATTCCATCCAGAAAGAAGAAACTACTGAAGGCCAAAACGGTCGTAATAATGGCAGCAAAAACTGCACCCAGCACATCCATCGTTCCATCTATAGCCGCTGATATGCGCCCCATGCCTTGCTCGTGGTAGCTGTAGATGTTCTCTCCAATTACGATGCCATCGTCTACCAAAATACCGATCACGATGATCATACCGAAAAGAGAGATTACATTGAGCGTAACCCCTAGGGCGGCCGCAAATACGAACATGCCGGCAAAACTGATCGGAATGGAAAGTGCTACCCAAAATGCCAGCCGCCAATGCAGAAAAACAGCCAGCAGCACGGCAACGATTAAGAACCCATAGAAACCATTGTCTTGTAGCGTTTGAATGCGTTGCCTCAACAGAATGCTCGCATCGTCGAGTATAACCGCACGTACATTCTCCTCGCTTTCATTGAATTCTTCTATGTATGCCCGCACCTTATCGGTGATCGAAAGCATATCCTCTTCCAGGGTGTTTTGTACATTGATATTGACGGAGGGCGTTCCATCCAGAAACCTTCGATTGGGCTGGTCGGCCCATCTGTCTTGTACCGTAGCGACCTGACTCAAAACCACCACACCACCCGCTGGTGTCGATTTGACGACGATGTTGCGCAGCCCCTCCGAATAGTAGTCTTTATTGCGGGCGCGCAGCAGCAGTTCCTCCTCTTCGCCCTTTATGGTGCCGCCGGTCAGGTCTATATTGTTACGCCTTACGGCATCGGCAGCTTCTTGGAAGGTCAGGCCATAAGCTTGTAGGTCATCTTCCCTAAAGGCAATCTCGATCTCCTCTTCCGGGAAGCCCGAAAGCGCTATCTTGGAAATGCCATCCATGGCGAGCAGATCGTCTTCTATCTGTCGGGCGGTGGCTTTCAATATTTCCAGGCTAGCCCCATTGCCGTAGAGCGCAAACTCGATAGCACGACCCAAGGATTCTTCTTTGTAGACCACAGGAGGCTCCATACCCACTGGAAAGCTATTGATGCGATCTACCTCGTTCTTTACATCCTGTAGTATGATATCGGTATCATATTCTTTGAGGACCTCGATGTCGATCGATCCGCTATTTTCCGAGCTGGTGCTGGTAAATCGTTCGACTCCCGTCAGCCCTTTCAGGTTTTCTTCGATCTTGTTGATGATCCCTTCTTCTACCTCTTCCGGGCTGGCTCCTGGGTAGGTAAGCCTGACGAATATCCTTCGGCTCGGCGTCTCTGGAAAGAAGGTCGACTTCATTTGTAAAAGGCTAAAAGCCCCTACAACCAGCAGTCCAAACATAATCAGATTAGCCGCTACCGGAAACTTGACGAAGTACTCTATAAATCTACGCACGGCCTCTTACTTTCTAGTTAGCGTATCGGCCTTGGCCGTTTTCACTCTCATACCATCGAAGGCACCAGCCACATCGCTCGTCAGCAGTTGCGTACCATCCGGTAGGCCGCTTACGATCACCGTTTCCCGATTTATTTTTTGCACTTCCGCAGGTAGGCGCCTCAGCAAGCTATCGTATTCTACCACGAAGACCTCATTGCTGTCATTGAGCAGGTCTCTGTCTATCTCGGCTACCTGGTCGAAGGTCGTGGCTTCTGCCTCTCCGCGCAGGTACATGCCCTCACGCAGGTTGCGCCCACGCACGCCTATGAATACTGTCACCGTCTGCGAAGCGGGGTCTATCTGGTCGCTCACCCGCTTGACCTCACCTGTCCATCTGCCAGTTAAGTCTTCGCTGTAAAGTTCCACGCTGCCCCCATTCTGCAAGAATTCCAGCTCAGATAGGGGTACTGTAGCCGCCAGCTCATAGTAGCCTGTAGCCATCAATTCTCCGATCTGTTGCCCAGCCCGCACGACTGCGCCCTGATCGATACTCGTCGAAGTCAGCACCCCTCCAAAAGGCGCATATAGCGTGTACTTACTCAGCCTATCCTCCAGGCTCTTGATGCTGTAGTACTGGCTGTAAATGTTTCGTCCGGCCAGAAAAAGGCGTGCACTTTGGTCAGTCACTTCCGGCAGTTCTTTCAACTCGGCTTCTATATCGTAGGCCGCCAGGTAGCTCTCCCAGCTGGCGGCTGTTTCGGGATAGTCGATCCGTAGATCGGGCATAGAGCCTGCTATAGCATTCATCAAGCTCGCCCGCTGAGATTGCAGATTTAGGCGTGCTTCGGTATCGTCTATATTCAAAAGTACGGAACCCTCGGGAAAGTAGGTACCCACCTTAAACGGCCGACCAGTGGCCTCTACCGTGCCGCCTACCTCGGCAAAGAGCGCGATCTTATTATAAGCCTGCAGTTGTCCTTGTACTTCCAGGGTCGAATTAATACTACCGTTGCGAATAGTCTCGGTTTCTACCGCAGGTATCCGCTTGACCTCTGGCTTTTTGGGCGGTTCCTCTTTCAGACTGGAAATAAATCCCATTGACCAAAGCCCGAAAAAAATGATCCCAAGGCCCAGTAAAAAGATCAAGATTCGCCGAATAGTGAGTTTGCTCATGATGTGGGTAAAATGACCACTGCTAACCGCTACAGACGATTTAGCCATGGCCCAGTTATCATCTAGCAAGAATGATCTAGTAGGCGGGTAAGTTTAAAGTAGGCGGGGGTATGGACAAGGTAGAGGAAGGTTAGCCAACCTGCCCCTCCGCCCATTGCTTCCCCTCCTCAAAGGTAGCTACCACTTTATACGGGGCCGGTTGCTTCTGAAAGCTAAAAATAGACTTCAGCACCCCACGCATGATCATGCCGGGTATCACATAGGCCGTCCCTTTACAGTACCGGCTGATCATCTCCTCATTTTCCTTCATCCAGGTGGCTTGCTGTCGCTGGTATTTTAGGCTGGGTACCGGGGCGTCGCTCAGCTCGAAGACTAGTGCGAAGGGCTCCTCTGGCGCATAGTTTTGCTCCAGCCCTGCCAGATATTCGGCGAAGTTTTCGTCGGTTGCCTTCGCTCCGGTGAATTGAATGGTGATGAGCGGGAGCTTGCTGCGGTCGAAAGTGGCGTAAGAAGGCATGGTTAGCTATTCCCTATTATCCACCACTCCAGCCATTTCTTGCTCGGTCTTGGCTTCGCCGCCGGGTCTGGGGCCGATCAAGGCTTCCACGTCGCGCTTGCTTAGGACCTCTTTTTCTAGGAGGGTCTGAGCAAGCAGCTCCATTTCGTGGCGACGCTCGGTTAGTAGCGCTTGAGCGCGCTGATATTGACTTTCGAGTAGGGCGCGTACCTGATCGTCTATAAGGGTAGCCGTCTCATCACTGTAAGGACGCTGGAATGTATTCTGACTCATCTGGTAGAAGCTCACCTGACCAACCGTCTCATCCATACCGTAGATGGTGATCATATCGTAGGCCATTTTGGTGACCTTGTCTAGGTCGTTTTGGGCACCGGTGCTAATCTTGTTAAAGACCACCTGCTCGGCCGCTCGGCCACCAAAGGTCATGCACATCATGTCGAGCATTTGCTCGGTACGGGTGATGTATTGTTCCTTGGGCAGATACTGGGCATAACCCAGAGCCGCTACACCACGTGGTACGATGGTCACCTTTACTAGTGGGCTAGCGTGTTCGAGGTACCAACCACAAATGGCGTGGCCAGCTTCGTGATAGGCGATGATTTTCTTCTCTTCGGGATGGATCAGCTTGTTCTTCTTCTCCAGTCCGCCGATTACCTTATCGAGCGCGTAGTTGAAGTCTTCGAGTTCAACGGCCTCCTTGCCGCGGCGTGCGGCGATGAGGGCCGCTTCGTTGCAAACATTAGCGATCTCGGCACCCGCAAAACCGGGTGTCATCTCGGCGAGCACGGCAGCCTCTACCTTCTCGGCGACTTTGATGCTACGCAGGTGTACCTTGAAAATAGCCTCGCGACCATTCAGGTCAGGCCGGTCTATGCCGATCTGGCGATCGAAACGGCCGGGGCGCAACAAGGCAGAATCTAATACATCTGGCCGGTTGGTGGCCGCCATCAAGATCACACCCTTGTCGGTGCTAAAGCCATCCATTTCGACCAATAGTTGGTTGAGGGTGTTTTCGCGCTCGTCGTTACCGCCCTGCATGTTGGCACGACCACGAGCGCGGCCTATGGCGTCGATCTCGTCTATAAATATGATACAGGGTGCTTTTTCCCGCGCTTGCTTGAACAGGTCGCGCACCCGGCTGGCACCTACACCGACAAACATCTCCACGAAGTCAGAGCCAGACATGGTGAAGAACGGTACACCGGCCTCACCAGCTACCGCCTTAGCGAGCAGGGTCTTACCCGTACCCGGAGGGCCAACCAGGAGTACACCCTTTGGGATCTTGCCCCCTAGGGCCGTGTATTTCTTTGGATTTTTCAGGAAGTCGACCACTTCCATGACTTCTTCTTTAGCCTCGTCGAGGCCGGCCACATCGGCAAAAGTGATATTTACCTTACTATTCTGGTCGAACAAAGTTGCCTTCGACTTGCCGATGTTAAAAATTTGCCCGCCAGGGCCTCCGCCGCCGCCGCCAATTCGGCGCATGATGAAAACCCAAATGGCCACAATGATCAATAGCGGCAGCACCCACGATAAGATACCCGCCATATAATCGGGCCTGTTTTCAGGTAGAGGGGTTATGCGTTCGCCTTCTGGTAGCTCGGCTTGGGCGTTGAGCACGAAGTCGTAAAATTGCTCAGGTGCAACTTCCAGGCTGTAGTCGTAGCGTGGCCCGCCAAAGCCATTGCCGGTCTCTACATCGTATTTGGGCCTTGCTTCCTCGGTCAGGTAGATTTCGGCGCGCTCGCGATTTACGACCTTGATCTCTTGTATGTCGCCAGCTTTCAGCATCTCAGACAGCTCGCCGTAGGTCGTTTCCTTAGACGAGCTACCACCCAGACTACCCAAAACCAGCACCAGAATAAGCAGTGACATAGCCGCATACAGCCAATATGACTGAAACTTGGGCTGACCGCCTCCCTTTTCCGGTTTGTTGTTCGAATTATCGTTCATGTCAATAGCGATAACGTATAGTGGCGCAATTCGTTGGCCCGACGGACATAGAAAATGATGTTCAGCTTACAAAGTCTCGTACTCGGTCACCTCAGCATCGCTCCACAGGTCTTCCAAATCGTAGAAAGTGCGCAACTCCGGGTGGAAGACGTGTACGATTGTATTGAAGTAATCGAGGCATATCCACTGGGCATTTCGCGAGCCCTCTACGTGGGCTGGTCGCTCGCTTAGATTGGTTTTTAGATCGCGTTCTATCCGGTCGGCTATAGCCTTAATTTGAGTCGTAGAGCTACCTTCGCAGATCACGAAAAAATCGGTGGGCGCATCGTCTAGCTGGCGCAAATCCAGTTGGATGATGTTTTTACCTTTGGCTTCTTGTATGCTGTCAATGATTTGCTCCAAAGTCGTAGCGGCAGTCGTTTCAGCGGAGCGGATAGATGCAGAACTAGTCAAACTGTGAATTTGGTGAATTTAATTAAGGTGAAAGTAAGAACTTAATATCAGTTTTTAATGGACTCCTTTAACAAAGTCGAGATCGGTATAGTTGCAGAGCGGCTGCCACGAGTAGATTCTACTAATTTGGAGTTGATTCGCCGGTTGCAGTCTGGGGGCGATATGCCCGAGGGCTACGTACTCACTGCCCACAATCAAACCCATGGGCGAGGACAGGCAGGCACCGACTGGCATACCCAATCCGGTGCCAACTGGACGGGCAGTATTTACCTGAAGCCTACCCATCTGGCTGCGGATGCGGGTTTTAGACTTTCGCAGGTGGTGGCCTTGGCAGTAGTACGGGTTTGTATGCGGGTGCTGGGGAGGGGTCTACCTGCGGAAGTCTATCCCCCTCTAACTCCCCCGACAGGGGAGGACAGACCTCCTTCTAACAGTCGAGAAAGAAGTTTGACTTCTGCACAACTCTTGCTGCCGGGGGAGGACAGTACTCCTATTATGAAGGAGGAGAGCCAGCCTCTCCCCCTCGGGGGGACGGGAGGGGGGATTACCATCAAATGGCCCAATGATATCCTTATTGAAGATAGGAAGGTGGCGGGGGTGCTGATACAAACCGGCTTGCAGGGGCAGCAGCTAGCGTGGGCCGTGATCGGGATCGGGCTGAATGTGAACCAAACGGAGTTTCAGGTGGGGCTGAGTCGGCCGGCCTGCTCGTTGGCATCGGTGGCTGGCCGAAAGTTTGATTTGGATGTGGTGCAAGCCGAGCTGCTGGCGGGGCTGCAAAAGGAGTATGCGCGCACACAGTTACATCTGGCCGATGAGCTGGATGCCGACTACCAGTCGTGGCTATACCGCCGGGGCGAGCTGGCGACCTATAGGGAGCGGGGGCAATCGCGTACCTTCGTGGGCATTTTGCGCGGAACCGATCCTCAGGGGCGACTGCTACTGGACAGTCCCGATGGGCGTATGCGCACCTACGACCCCAAAAGCATTGAATTTATATGAGGGTTTTTCTTCTTTCTATAGGCGACGAACTGCTGATCGGACAAGTGGTAGATACCAACTCGGCATGGATCGGCGAGCGGCTGACTGAAACGGGTCATACCATAGTTGAAAAGATGGTCGTGGCCGATACGCGATCGGGTATTCTGGAGGGACTGAAGCGAGGTATGAGCCAGGCTGATCTGGTGATCTGTACGGGCGGCCTGGGCCCCACCAAAGACGATGTAACCAAGAATGTACTGGCCGAATATTTCGGCGATGAGCTGGTCTTTCACGAGCCGACCTGGCAGCGGATACAGACATTCTTCTCCAAATTCGGGCGGGAGGCCAAGCCCGTTCACCGCGAGCAATGCTACCTACCCGCCAAGGCCGAGATACTGACCAACAGCCGAGGTACGGCCCCTGGCATGTGGATGGAAAACGAGCGCGGCCAGGCTGTCGTGAGCTTGCCTGGCGTACCCTATGAGGTGCGCGCCCTCATACGCGAGCGGGTCATACCTAAGATGGACAGCCTGCTAGGTGCCCATGCGATCCAGATGGCTTTCCGCACCATCCTCACCGCTGGCGAGGGCGAAAGCTGGATAGCCGAACGCCTCGGCGATTTAGAAGACCGACTGCCCGAGCACATCAAGCTGGCATACCTCCCAAATTTAGGGGCCGTTCGACTGCGCCTTACCGCCACTGGCACCGACCGCGAGGCCCTGAATCGAGAGCTAGACTATTGGCAAGACGAAGCCACGGTCATTTTAGGTAAGCTGGTCTACGGCCACGGCAATCAGACCATCTCTGAGGTGGTAGGTGAGATGCTTAAGTCCCGCAACGCTATGATGGCCCTGGCTGAAAGCTGCACAGGCGGCCGTATCGCCAATATCATTACCAGCTATGCAGGCAGTAGTGCTTATTTCGCAGGAGGGGTAGTGGCTTATGCCAATGCTTTAAAAAAGAATATCCTGAGTGTAGACCCGGCCCTGATCGAGACCTACGGTGCCGTGAGTGAGCCCGTTGTGGCGGCCATGGCCGAGGGCGTCATCCGATTGACGGGAGCACACTACAGTATTGCCACGAGTGGTATTGCAGGTCCCGGCGGCGGTACCCCCGACAAGCCCGTCGGCACCATCTGGCTGGCCGTAAGTGATGGAAAGACAACTAAGACTAAGCTGCTTCAGACGGGTAAAGACCGGAAGCGGAATATCGAGTATACGGCCCTGAGGGCATTGAACGAGTTGAGACTGTTCTTGGAGAGTTGAGGGGGAACCCCGCTGCCCCCATGTAACATTTTCCGATTTCGGCATCTAAAGCGAAAATTAAATGCTGAAATCATGAAATATTTCTTTTCGTTCCTATTAGTTGTATGCTTTGCGAATGCACCTCGAGCGCAAGACGAGGCCAGGCCCATTCATGTAGAAGTCACCGGACATGGCGAACCGCTCTTATTTATTCCCGGCTTTACCGTACCGGGTGACATCTGGAATCCGCTCGTTGAGCAGCTAGCAAGTGATTACGAATGCCATGTAGTTACGCTGGCTGGCTTTGGTGGTCAGGCACCAATCGAGTTCCCCTGGCTGCCAAAAGTGAACGATGCTTTGGAAGATTACATCCAGGAATTTGACGTTAAAGGTGTAACCGTTATCGGCCATAGTCTGGGTGGTACGATTGCAACCTGGCTAGCCAGTCGGGCGGATTCCAGGGTGTCGCAGATCGTTTTAGTCGATGCGCTGCCAGCAGCTGGTGCGCTGATGATTCCCGATTACGATCCCGATAATCTGGTCTACGAAAGCCCCTACAATGATCAGCAGCTGGCCAGGGACGATGCGGACTTCGAGCAATTGGCTACGAATATGGCTCAGATGATGTGCGTAGATCAAGATGCTCGCCAGGAAGTAAAAGACTGGATCATCGAGGCCGATCGAAAGACCTATGTATACGGCTATACCGATTATCTGAAATTGGACCTTAGAGAAGACCTAAAACGTATTTCCGTACCTGTAAGCATATTCGCAGCCGACCAGCCCTTTGGTCGAGAAATGGTCGTCAAAAATTATAAAGACCAGTATGCCAATCTGCAAGATTATGATTTGATCATAGCCGAAAATTCCGCACATTTTATCATGCTCGATCAGCCGGAATGGTTCGGCGAGCAAATTCGGGCTGTTCTATCTTCACGATAATGGATGAAGCAGGTTTCACGGAAATCTACAATACTCATGCCGATAAAGTGTACCGACTTTGCCTGGGCTATGCTTCCGGCGATGAAAATCTGGCCAAAGACTGGCTACAGGACACCTTCGTAAAGGTCTGGCACCACAGGAAATCATTTAAGGGAAATTCTGCTATCAGTACATGGATTTACAGGATTGCCGTCAATGTATGCCTGGCCGCCCTGAAAAAGTCCAGAAAACACGCCTCGATAGATGACCGCATCGTAGGAATGGTCGATAAGCCCATCCAAACAGAAGATCGGGAATATAAGCTGTCGAAAATGTACCGCTGCATCGATCAGCTCACCATACAAAACAAGAATCTTATTCTTCTCGAATTAGAGGACATCCCACAAGCGACTATTGCCGAAACCCTCGGCCTAGCCCACGGGGCCGTCAGAACGCGATTGAGCAGAATTCGGAAAGCACTTTTAAAATGCATGACCCATGGACAATGAGGATCTAAAATTGACCTGGAATAGCCAGAAAACAGGACTGCCGTTTAATACACCTGCTCAGATCATCGCCAAGGCCAAAGGCCAAAGAAGAAGTCAGATAGGTGGTATCGTCATTATGCTGATCACGGTCCTACTACTTATTGTTTTTACGATCCTGTACGCAGGTACGCAATGGAATAATTTCAGCCTGGGCCTGACGCTTATGATATCCAGCCTGGTCTTCCGGATCGCTTTGGAGTTTATTTACTTATTCAAAATCAACAAGCAGATGGTGAGCTTGGATAGTAAAACGTTTCGCAGCTACGTCAAAAGCCACTATCGAGCCAGATTGCGGATCAATTACATCATCACGCCACTTTGCTTGTCGATATATGTATTTGGTTTTATGTTGCTAATCCCCTATTTCAAAGCTGTCTTTTCCAGCAGCTTCTATACATATATATTGGTTTCTGGAGCTATTTCACTTGTTGTTGTGTCTGGTTTGATCGCACGAACCATAAGGAAAGAAACACAGTTTTTGAAGCGGTTGAATGATAGGTAGCAAATGCGCTTTTTTTAACCTAGCCTTAGACACCAACACTGCTACCTCTTCTCTAAAAATCATACCCCAGCGACAAATGCAGCACCCCTTCATTCCTGATTCTGGTCTCGACGCCCCAGCCATAGTCTAGGCGGACGAAGTAGCCGAACAAGGAGGTGCGCACACCAAAGCCATAGCCATAAATAACTGGATCGCGGAAGCGAACAACTCGAAGGCGAACGGTATTAGTGCCGGGGCTGCCGGGCTCGGGGAAGAAGGTGACGTTGGCCGGATTGTCTGGGCTAAAAGGGTCATTGCCCAACCAGGCAGAGCCGATGTCGAAGAAACCAACGACCTGGAAGTTGCGCAGCAGGTTGGAGCGCAGCCTGGGGAAAAAGTAGTTGAAGAGTGGCACGCGAATCTCGGCATTGGCGAGTACATAGGTCGTGCCATTTCGGGCGTTGATGTTGAAGCCGCGCAATGGGTTAGCCAGGTCGGTGAAGACAAACTCTTCGCCGACGGGTGTGGGGATACCCTGGTTGAAGGCTTGTAGCAGGCTGTTGTCGGCGCCGCCTAGGTAGTAGAGGATGTTTTGGGTGCCGAAGTTATAGGCCCCCGCCGCCCGAAAAGCTAAGATCGTGCGGCGGTCTAAACGATGGTAGTGGCGGAAGTCGGCCCCGACCAAGCCGAGGTAGCCATCGTCGAAGGAAGCATCGAAACCGTCTCTGAAACCGATGCGGAAGCCCTTATAGAAATCGGTGTATATCTTGTAGCGGGTACCTTGGCGAAGGTTCTCGGCCAGGTCTATCGTATTATCGAATACGTACTCTAAGCGGGCACCTATGCGTTGGCCTTCGTCGGGGTCTACGCCCAGGGCCGACCGCTCGGTCGGCAACGTCAGTACCCGGTCGCGGCGCACGGTGAAGGTGGCCCTGACCGAGCGGAATAAATCAAACGGATAGCGAACGCCGTACTGACCAAGCAGCGTGTTTTCGCTAATCCGTCTTGTGGCCCGAGATAGGTCGCCCTCGTCGCGCCGTCGATTGCGGCGATATATCGATACCGTCTGGTCTAGCCTTTTCTTTCTGTTGGTATAGGTGACGAAGTATTCTGTGCCGTTGAAAGCCGTGGGTATACGTACGCCGCCTTCGATCACGTGGTCTTCAAATAGATCCATAATATTGCCCTTGAAGAGCAGACCGAGTGGTTGTTGGGTAAAGCCATCGGGGTTGGCGGCAAAGCTATTCAGACCTTCGAAGAGGGGATTATTGTCGGCCGTGGTGGTGACGTTGTTGACGCGGAAGGTGAGTCGGTAGGGTATGATGGTACCCGGTCTGAATTTGTAGAGCTCGTCTTTGCCGAGTACTTCGCGCTCGCCTCGGACATTGGGATCTACCGGCAGGCCGGGTACAGGATTGAAAGTGATGGGCGCATTGGCAGGTGGCTCTTCGGTGGCGGGGGGCGTATCGATTACGACCCGGTCGGTATCTATGGAGCCGGGTCTGCGATCATTTTCAGTTGGCGTTTCGCTGCCAGGTCTGATGCCCGCATCGGCTGGTGGCAGGGGCACGGCCTCGTCGAATTCGGTTTGGAAGAGGTATTGGTCGGGTAGCTCGGCGGGTTCTTCGGGTTCGGGCTCCGGATCGGGGGTGGTGATGACCGGTGGGTCTTCGGTGCCGGGCACCACGATCTGCGGGAGAGGTGTGGGTGTGACCGCACCTATCTGTTGCATCTTCTTGCGCTTAAAGGCTGTTAACGATAGTCGAGGTACCTGGGCCGTATCTAGCGGTACACTGGTAAGGACACTACCTGCGGAAGTCCTAAACAAAAGCAACTGCTTACCGATGTTAGGCGCGGCGGTTTGCTCGGCTACATTGACCCCGTAGTTGCTGATGGGTCGAGTTACGCCTCGCTCTTTGATGACTGGTTCTATAGCGATGTCGACGATCAGTGTGCTGTCTAGTTCTTCTAGTGTGCTGTCGACATGCATTCTGATTTCGGTCTCGTCTTCGAGGGTGATGATCTGCTCGTAGTGGTGTATGTACTCTTCGATGCGACCGATCTCCCGGTTGTAGATGCCCGTAGCGTCGCTGAGATAGCTGAAGTAGGTGGTATCGATGGGTGCGGCAGCTCGCTCGTTGGCAAAGGGCGTGTTAGTGAGGCGCACCAACTCCTGTGGCTTGTTGGTGAGGTCGTAGTAGAAGAGGTCGAACTGACCAGTGGGCATAATGGTATCGAGGCTGACGGGGCGCAGGGCCGTATCGGGCCGGTTGCTGGCGAAGATCACGCCTTCGCGCCCCTTGATGCGTACGGGCACAGCCCCCAGGTCATCGTAGGGGTCGTTGAAGAGCGGGAAGCTCTCTCGCGTGGCGGGGTAATAATAGTAGAGATCGGTCATGCCGCGCTGCATAGCACTCATGACCATCACGCCCGGGTTGGTATAGGCCATGCTATGTACGCGCTGTAGCTGCGGCCCGAGGGGTTCTTCGATCTTTTCCTGGGTAGCGATTTGATAGCGCAGCAACTTGGGCTGGTCGCGGGTCTCGTAGAGTATGGCCAGTTCCTGGTTACTGGGGTTAAAGGCCAGCAGCGGGTAGTTGTAGTCGGTAGCTTGTAGCTGGTTGCGCTGGCCGGTGCGCAAGATGAGCTTGCGATCGCCGGTCTGTAGGTCTTGTAAGTAGACCTTTACCTTCCCGATGTCGTTGATGACGTAGGCGATACGCTGTCCGTCGGGGCTCATCTTGACCTGGCCTAAGTGGTGGTTGCGGCGATTGCGGATGTCTATCTCTGTTAGGTTACCGATGTCTGTGCGTCCAATTAGGTCCTGCTCATAACGGTTGCGATAAAACTCTCGCCAGTTGCTCAAGACCGTGCGGTAAGGGCTACCCAGGGCAAATAGAAACCCATTGTCGACTGAGCGATGTATACGCGTCAGGTACATCAGACTACCGACCGTGGTCTCGCCATAGGCTTCCGATACGTAGTACCAGAAAGCCTGGCCTGCTAAACGGGGGTAATCTGCAGCCAGGTTGCGAAAGTCTCTATAGCGTTCTATTTGCAGCAGTTGGCGCAGCTGGTCGTCGACTTCGGTATTCCAGTTTTCGCCTATGTAAGCCACCAATCCTTGCTTAAACCAGGCGGGTAGGTTGAGTAGCACAGCATTTTGTACGATTTCCTGTACGCTGCTGCCATATAGCATGTGGTCGATATAGACCGAGGCGATACCCTCGCGCACCTGCCTGCGTAGGTCATTGTGGTCACCATTGAAGTACAGGAAGGCTTTGTTGCCTAAAAATCGGGTTTGAGTAGCACTGACATAGGTCTGCCTGCGCCCTGCCTGCTGGCCGTTGGAGATGGTAAAAACCTCGTCGGTGCCCAGGTTACTCTGCTTTAGGTCGGTCAGGTCGGCATAGACGATCAGGCGCACTTTTTGGTTCATGCGGTGCTCCAGCAAATTCTGGATTTCGGCAAACTCCTGCTCGGCCATCATTACCACTGATTGGCCAATGTTGCGACCGGCGCCGTACCAGAAGGTCACGAAATTATCGCTCTCGTATTCAAACCACTCCTGGAATCGATCGTGGTATTGCACCCGGTTTTTCCCAAAGGTCACCTGAGAGGTTTGGGCACCTAGTGCGAGGGTCAGCAAGACCAGTACGAGCGTGGATAAAATGCGCATAAAAGAGTATCTGAAAGACCTAAAGACCCCAACTTAACGGTTTTACGGCAGCTTTGATTGATGCCTGGGCGGGGTTTTGTACTGGCGGGTTTGGTTTTGGTCTATTTGCAGACAGCTTTTTTTAGACTTCCGCAGGTGGAGTGATCTAGTTTATCCTGAGATCGAGGTCGAGGACCTCGATCTCAGGATAAACTATCAATTACAGTCACCAAGCTCACAAACATAGCTTCTCTTGCTTCAGCAGAGACCGGACTATCTTCATCTGGCGAAAGCAGATCTTCCACAAAGGCCAAAAGCTCTTCTTCCTGGCTTCGCTCGAAAAAAACGGTAATCCGCTCGCTAAATTGGCGGCCCTTTTGGGCTTGCAGCAGATTGTAGTTGGCCTCTTCGACCTGGGCGATTTTTTCACCTTGGACTTGCGCAGGTTCGGGCCTTTCCTCGATGATGGATTGGTAGACGACTACGGCGGCGAAGATTACGAGTTCTCTTTCGGCGGCAGTGAAGGCTTCGGTATCTTCCTGCGTGAGGTAGGTGAGTAAGAAGGGTTGCGCCTCACCGAAGTCGGCTAGGTCTTGGGCAAAGTCTTCGCCGCCGCCGCTCAGGCGTTCGAGTACGCGCTCTATGGTGGCTTCGGCGATCATAGCTCTTCGGCTTCTTCAGTAGATGGTTGGCCCGCACGCTGCACGAAGCCGAAGCGTGCCTCCCCATCCGTCCAGATCAGAAAGCAGATGCTATCGGGTGTGTTGCGGTAAACCTGCCGGAAGTTGTCGACCTTCTCGCGCAAGACCACCTGGCGGCTGACCAGTTCTTCGAGGGTCGTGATGCGCAACGCCCACACCCGCCCGCGCGAGGAAGATATCTGCGTGACTGGCAAGCCGACTTCCAGATCTTGCTCTTCGGCGAAATAAGCTACGAAAACAGGATAGTTGCTTACTTCCTGCTCAATGACCGTATCAGCTGCTTCGGAGAGTAGCTGCAAGTGTGGGCGTACATCGTCTTGGAGTTGAATCCATTCTGTGGTGGTGGGCATGATGGTAGGATGTATGAAGATCAATTTATGTTGAGCTGCCAGATACCGGTCGCCAATCTCGCTAGCTCATTCTGTCTAGAATTAACCGCATTTTCATCCCATTGATCGAATTTGTCAGGAATAGATGCTGTAGATGCTATCCGGCTTTTACGGTATATGGCTTTTTTGTCACTGTAGCCAAGCACCCCTGCTTCTTGATTTAAATTTCTCTCTATCAAGCAAAGATTTCCCAATCGATAAACGATACGGTCAAAAGTTTGATCGTCTATATCCATCCAATTTTCGCTTTCAGAATCTGGTAAGATATGCTCGATGGTCAAGTCTTGGCTTATCCAGTCTACATTTGTGCTATATTGCTGCTTTTCTAAATGGGCTAGGATATACTTTGCTATTTTGTGATTCTTTGATGTTTTTCTGAATTCGGCATTAGAAAATTCCGCCTTAAAACTAGAGTCAGCTGGGTAAACCGTACGTAGCATATTAAGGTCGAATGCTTCGCCTGATCTCAGTTTTAGTGCTATATCATTGTATACGGTTTCTTGTTCGTTGGCATTGAACCCACCAATTATGTTATACCGAAAAGAAACTATAACTATAGATCTTAAGAGTGTTTTAAACCGGTCTAGGCTGAGGTTGTCGTAAGCTGCCATGAGCACTGCTATCGGTTGCCTGACTTGAAATAGTTTGAGATCTCTGAGCTTATATCTAATTTCTATGTGGCTGGACCAAAATTCATCTTCTGGAGTTCTAAGTGCTATATAAAGGTCTGCTGATTTGTCTAAGTCTCTGATTAGGTTAAAGGCGTCAACTTTTGTCTTTACTTCTCTTCGTATGGCCTTAAAGAGATCATTCTTTCTTACTGTTTTTTTGTGGCTGTTCCAATAGGTGCGCAAGAATTCAGGAAATCTCTGGCCACCCAATTTATTTAGAGCATTGCTCCACAGAGACTCCATTTCTCGCATCTCACTAGAATGAGACCCTTCGGCATCTACTATGGAGAATAAATAATTTTTTAATAAGTCTGCCGAGCTGAGCTGAACGCCTCTCGCATTTAAGGTTTCAAATACTCGGAACGCATTCAGATCATCGTCTACTTGAATGACTGTGAAAAATAATTTATCAACTATTTCATCTAAAAATTCAGCTAAATGCTCACCGGTTTTAAATTGGCTTTTGACTTTGCCGTGAAACCACTCAAAACAATTCTTTAGTAGTTTTTCGGAAGCCTTCAAGCCTCTTTTCGGAAGATCCTGTAAGGTCACCAACTTTTGTCGATAAAAGTCATCGTTATTTCGGTTTAGGGTCAACTTATTTTGAGCAACTAAAGAAACTGGATCTAAGTATCCGATGTAGGAGCTGCGAAAACTATTTACTCGTTGTTGATTTTCTGCTGGTTTAATGCCCTCTTCTACAAAGTCTTCAAGCACCTTGATGACAGCCAAAACCAACAGACACAATGTAGTTATGCGCTGCTGGCCGTCAATGATGGAGTAGTTCTTATTGTTTTGAGTTTGCAAGACCAAATAACCTAGATAGTGAGCTGGATCTATTCCTGCCCTAACAGCCTCGATGTCTTGCCATAAATCGTCCCACTGCTCGCGGGTCCATGAGTAGTCACGTTGAAATTTTGGAACCGTGTAACTCAGCCCGTTACCTAAAAGCTGACGAAATGTTTCAGTACTCGTGTCCTTAATGCCTTTCATAACATGAACTGTCTCGCAAAGGTAAGTCTATTTAAACTCCTTTGTTTGATTTCTAAGGTAGGTGATGGAGAGCACTGAAAATCTGCATAAAAAGTTATGCAAATTCCGTTTTCAATCATCAATCTGCATAAAATCTGATGCAATTTTAGCAGTTGAAGATGTCCCTATTCGAGTAGCCCCCAGCTTTACCATGCGCTTTAATGTGGCCAGATCGCGTATGCCGCCACTGGCTTTGACCCCGATCTCTGGCGGGCAATGCTGGCGCATGAGGGCTACATCGTGCTCGGTGGCACCACGGTATTGGTAGAAACCATTAGCCTGCTTGGTATATCCGAAACCGGTGGAGGTCTTCACGAAGTCTACTTGAAGGTCAGAGCAGATGCGGCATAGTTCGATCTTATAGGTATCGTCTGGCAAGAAGTCGTTTTCGAATATGACCTTGAGTAAGACTTGGTGAGCACGGCAGACCTCTAGCACGGCGGCGATGTCTCTACCTGCGAAAGTCTGATCCCCCGACAAAACGGCTCCTATATTGGCCACCATGTCTAATTCGACGGCCCCATCGGCTATAGCTTTTTGGGCTTCGAATACCTTTACGTCGGTGCTGTTACTGCCGTGTGGAAAGCCAATGACCGTACTGACCGGCACGCCGGAGATTTGCGTAAGCTCTGCTGTCTTTTTTACATGGCAGGGCTTCACGCAAATGCTGGTCACCTGGTATTTGACCGCTATCTGGCAGCTTTCGATCAGGTGCTTTTCGGTAGCCGTGGGATGGAGAACGGCGTGGTCGATAAAGTGGGCGAAGTCAAATTTGTTGTTAGCCATTCAATAGATTGGTTAAGGCTAATGACCATATTTATACAAATATAGTCAATACGATAACTATATTTACGTAAATTTAGTCAATAAGATTGCTTGTGAAGCTACTGAAAAGAGAAATCGAAAGCCAGCTAATCGGTGCCTTGAGACCTAACAAAGCCGTTATATTACTCGGTCCGAGGCGGGTCGGTAAAACGATGATGCTAAAAAAGATCGCCAGTGAGCAATCGGGCTCAACACTCTTTCTTAATGGTGAAGACCAAGATACGATAGATATTTTAGAGAGAAGAAGTGTCCAAAACTATCGTACTCTCCTCAATGAATACAGCTTGCTGGTCGTCGATGAGGCACAAAAAATCCCTGAAATTGGTCTAAAGCTAAAGTTGATTGTAGACGAGATAGATCATATCAAAGTAATTGCAAGCGGGTCTTCTGCTTTCGATATCAATAATCAAACTGGAGAGCCATTAACTGGCAGGAAGACTACTTTTCGTCTCTTTCCATTTTCTGAAAATGAGCTTTCCCAACTAGAAAACCCTGTCGAGCAGCGTGGAAATCTTCGCGAACGATTAGTTTTTGGTAATTATCCGGAGCTGACCTACTTGACGGGAAGACATGCCAAGGAGAAATACCTACGAGAACTGCTAGAATCTTATCTGCTAAAAGACATCTTGGCATTTGACGATATCAGGATGTCTGATAAAATTTTTAGCCTACTTAGGTTGATTGCTTATCAAATCGGGCAAGACGTTTCATACACCGAAATCGGAAGGCAGCTCGGCATGAGTAAGAACACGGTTGAGTCTTATCTTAATATTTTAGAGAAGGTCTTTATTTTGTATCGCGTCGGCAGTTTTAGTAGTAATCTCAGAAAAGAGGTAGCGAAAGCAAAGCGCTGGTACTTCTATGACAATGGTGTTCGCAATGCCATCATATCTAATTACAGACCGATAGACTTGCGAAATGATATTGGTCAGCTTTGGGAAAATTATGTTGTGGCTGAAAGAGTCAAGTTCTTATACTATCAGGAAATTTATAGTGAGACTTACTTCTGGCGGACTTACGATCAGCAAGAGATTGACTGGATAGAAAGCAAAAATGGTACCCTTCACGCTTACGAGATTAAGTGGAGTACAAAAAAGAAGTTTAGGATGCCTGTGGCCTGGAGAAAAGCTTACCCAGATAGCACATTTGAGGTGATCTCACCAGATAACTTCTTGGGTTGGGTGAAGCCCGACTAGATTCACGGCATCAGCATAATAATCATCCGAATCTGCCCCATGTGATTAGCCTGGTGCTCCATGACATGATACCAGGCCCAATGGTTATTCATATTGCTGCGGTTGACCTTTTCGGATAGCCATTTGTCGTCGCGGGTTTTGAGGAGTCGCTTGGTTTCTTTACGCACATCGTCCCAGATATCGAGGTAGTATTGGATGGGCTTGTCTACCAGAGCTTCGCGAGCGGGCGCGCCCAAGCTCAGCGCCAAGTCCCATTCAGCTTCGTCATTGTTAAATTGACGCCCTTCGAAGGTGTAGAGTTGGTAATATTTCTCAGTGGCTGCCAGATGATAGATCATGGCGCCGATGCGATTGGCGTCTTCATTTAGCAAAAAGTCAGTGCCTGCCTGGTCCAGATCTCTTACACTGCGAGTCACTCGTTCTTTGAGGTCGTCGAGCATGGAGACCAAGTTGCCGATCTGGGGCGAATAGCCACGCGGAGCTTCGATGGTTTGGGCCTGTAGCAGACTAGCTGAACTAAAAAAACAAGGCAGAAGAAGGAGTGTAATGATTTTTGTAAGCATCTATGGATGTTTTGTTCTGATATTATAGACGATAGAAATATGTATTCATTGCATTTTTTGAAACCGGCCAACATATTTTGACTTTGCTTGGTTGCAAGATTAATGGGCTTACTTCAATTCACCGATAAGGGCATTTACTGCGCCCAGGCTGATGTCTACATCGATCCATGGCGACCTGTTGAGCGCGCACTGATTACGCATGGGCATGCCGATCATTCGCGCTGGGGGCACAAGCATTATTTGGCTACAGAGTCTGCGGCACCTGTGATTCGCCACCGACTGGGTGATATAAACTTACAGACGGTTAAATACGGACAAACGACCACCATCAATGGGGTAAAGTTCAGCTATCATCCGGCTGGGCACATTGTAGGCTCCGCTCAGATCAGGGTCGAATACCAAGGCGAAATATGGGTAGCCGCTGGCGACTACAAGCTGGAAGACGACGGCCTGGCCGAAGCATTCGAGCCGGTGCAATGCCACCATTTCATCACCGAGTCTACTTTTGGTTTGCCGATCTATCGCTGGCAACCGCAGGAGGAGGTACTGGCCGACATCAACGACTGGTGGCGCGCCAACCAAGCCGAAAATAAGGTGAGTGTATTGACCGCCTATGCCCTCGGCAAGGCCCAGCGGCTACTCAACGGATTGGATGCCAGCATAGGCCGTATCTACACCCACGGAGCGGTCGAAAACACCAATGAGGTTATGCGCGCGCAGGGCGTGAATTTGCCCGATACCATTCGCGTGACCAAAGAGATCGACAAGAAAGACTATTTGGGCCAGATCGTGGTCACTACACCCGGCAGCATCGGCCAGCCGTGGATCAAGAAATTCGGTCAGGCCAGCATAGGTTCGGCCAGCGGCTGGATGAGCCTGCGCGGTGCCCGCCGTCGACGAGGTGCCGATCGCGGTTTCGTCCTCAGCGACCATGCCGACTGGGATGATCTTATCCGCGCCATTGAAGAGACCGGGGCCGATAATATTTACGTGACACACGGCTATACGGGCATCTTCAGCCGCTACCTGCGCGAGCAAGGCTATAATGCCGTGGAGTTGGAGACGGAGTATGAGGGAGAGGAGGCTGAAGGACTCGACAACTCAGATGAGCCCGATCAGGATTAGGACTTCCGCAGGTCGGCTTCCTAGCTAGGAGACCGACCTGCGGAAGTCCTGAAAAGAAACTTCTTTTGCCAAAAAACCGTTAAATTGCCAAAAAATAGACAGCCATGACGGTAAAGATGGACAAGTTTGGGCGGATATTGATTCCGAAGAAGATGAGGGAAGAGATGGGAGCTGACTCTGGACAAAAATTTACCATATCGTTTGATGGGTATACTGGTCAGGTCTATCTAGAACCGATCATAAAGGAGAATTACGAAATCGCCATAACAGACTTCGGTCTTCCTATTATCAAGCACAAAGACCCTAGGGTAGCCAATATTGACTTCGTTGAAATGATCAAACAGGATAGAGAGGATAGAGCTAAAAAGCTTTGGGGCAATGTCGACTAATTATTTTGACACCTCCATTCTTTTGCCGCTATGTGTTGATGGTCATCCTCATCATAAGAAGTGTCTCAAACTATTCAAAAGCTTGAAATCAGATGATTGCATCATAAGTTGTACGCCTCATGCCTTTGCTGAAATGTATAATAACTTGACAAGGCTTCCTTTTGATTTGACACTAAAACCTGAGCATGCTTATGCAACGATAATGGAATATATTAGTAAACTAGTTCAAACAGTAGATCTGAATGCCTTTGACTACCAATTGGCACTCAAGCGTTGTGCAGAAAAAAGACTAGTTTCAGGCGTCATCTACGACGCCCTTCACCTCCAAGCTGCCATCAAAGCCGAGGTCGACGCTTTTTATACGGCCAATGTGAAAGACTTTGAGCGGTTGTGGGATGAGGAGGTCCCTTTTCCCCTGAAGGGTATCGGGTAGAACAAAGATCCATACCCTCCGTTTGAATATCTGCGCGCGTAGCGCGCAGATATTCATCTTCCATGCAACGCTTCGCCCGACTCTTTCGCCAGCTCGACCGCACCACCAAGATTATCCCCAAGGTGAACGCGCTGGCCGAGTATTTCAGCGAGGCACCCGACCAGGATAAATTATGGACCATCGCCTTACTATCGAGCCGTAGACCTAGGCGGACGGTGAGCGGTAAGCTGCTGCGCCAATGGGCTTCCGAGCTATCGGGTATCGACCTTTGGCTACTCGAAGAAAGCTACCACGTAGCTGGCGATCTGGCTGAGACCATCGCACTGTTGCTGCCCGAGCCTAAGCAATCTAGCGATAAGACCCTAACTTATTGGATCGAGCGCGTACAAGCCATGGCCAACTACGACGAAGACGGCAAGCGAGAGACCGTCATCGATGCCTGGAACCAACTCGACAAAGACGAACGCTTTCTCTTCAATAAGCTCATCACTGGGGGCTTCCGGATAGGGGTCAGCCAAAAACTCATGACCCGCGCCCTGGCCAAGGCCACCCAGATCGAGGAGACCAAACTCGCCCACCGCCTCATGGGCAACTGGACCCCCAATGAGACCACCTTCGAGGCACTTGTACTCGCAGAGGGCGAGGACGAAAACATCAGCCGGCCTTACCCATTTTACCTCGCCTACCAACTCGAACAGAAACTGGAAGAACTCGGCGACCGCAGCGAGTGGCAGGCCGAACACAAGTGGGACGGCATACGCGGCCAGGTCATCGTGCGCAAAGGCGAACTGTTCGTCTGGTCACGGGGCGAAGAGCTCGTTACCGACAAGTACCCCGAATATCACTCCTTCGCCGAGCTATTCCCGGATGGCACGGTGGTCGACGGCGAGATTCTCCCATTTGCAGATGAGAAACCATTGGGTTTCAACGTCCTCCAGACACGCATCGGCCGCAAGACCGTCAGCAAAAAACTGCTCAAAGAGGCCCCCGTCATCCTCATGGCCTACGACCTGCTCGAGTGGCAGGGCGAAGACATCAGACAGCAACCCTTGCGCAAACGCAGGCAGTTATTAGAAGAGCTGGCTTCATCCCTCCCTCCGGATGCTTCTTTTAGACTTTCGCAGGTGGTCACCTCCCCCAGCTGGGATGCCCTCGGTACTGAACGAGAAACCGCTCGAGAAAAGCATAGCGAAGGCCTCATGCTCAAACGACTCGATAGCCCCTACCGCCAAGGTCGCAAAAAAGGCGACTGGTGGAAGTGGAAGGTAGATCCCCTCACCGTAGATGCGGTCATGATCTACGCCCAGCGCGGCCACGGCAGACGAGCCAACCTATATACCGACTTCACTTTCGGCGTCTGGAAAGGCGAGGAGCTGGTTCCATTTACTAAAGCCTACTCCGGCCTCACTGACAAGGAGTTCAACCAGATCACCAGCTGGGTGCGCAAAAACACCATCGAGCGTTTCGGTCCAGTCAGGTCTGTCAAGCGCGAACAGGTTTTCGAGTTGGCCTTCGAAGGCATCCGGAAGTCAACCCGCCACAAATCGGGTATTGCCCTGCGCTTTCCGCGCATGCTCCGCTGGCGAAAAGACAAACCCATAGAGGAAGCTAATACCATAGAGGACTTGCATGCCATGCTGGAGGTGTATGGGTAAAATTGCTTTCGAGCTTAGATTCTTAACGAAAAAATACCGTAATTTAGTAATTATGGAAGCTATAGCTGCCCCCACTTCGCTGACCCACTTCACCTTCAAAGGCCAGAATCTAAGCTTAGAACAGAATCTTTGGACCATTAAGCAGTACGATGAGCTCTTCGAGAAGCGCATCATTACTGAGCAGGATAAAATCGAACTTCTTTTTGGCAAAATAGTAAACATGAGCCCTTTTGGACCGGGTCACTCCGCCTGTATGCGGAAGATACAGCGATACTTTATTAAAAGATTCGATGGCCAGTACTCATGGGGGTCAGAAGTTCCCTTGGAGTTGCCCGACTTCTCTAAACCGGAACCAGATTTCACTGTACTCGACTACGATCCTTTAGATTACTTAGAAGTTCACCCGCATGCTGGCAACTGCTATGTGGTTATTGAAGTTGCCGACAGCTCACTGGCTTTCGACCGAAAGGTGAAATCGGTTTTATATGCCTCAGCTAATATCCCCGAATACTGGATCGTTAATATCATCGACCGTCAAATAGAGCGTCATATCGATCCTGACCCTGAAAATGGACGCTATCTTAACCATCAAATTTTCAATAAAGAAGATGTAATTCAACACACCTTATTCGGTCAAGTAGCCGTAGCAGATATAATTCCTTAATACCAGACTTTACGGTCTACCGCCCACCAACAATATCTTCGCTTTTCCTTCGCCTGTATCGTCTGATAAGCGAATCAAGTAGCTACCACCAGGAAGCGGCTCAGCTAGCTCGAAGCGTTGACCATCGATGTCTTCGGCAGGCAGGCGTTGCTGAAAGATCAGTCGGCCTTGTGCGTCGACTAGTTCGATCAGGCATTCCCGATTAGGTTCCAGACCTTCTGGTTCTATACTGAAGTGCTTTCCCGTGTTGGGGTTGGGGAAGAGGGTGAAATCCCAATCATCAGCAGTGGTAGCGTAGTTGACTTCCACCAGATGGCTGAGGCTGATGGTACCATCGAAGTCTGTCGTTTGGAGTCTGTAGAAGGATGTACCCAGATAGGGGTCGTAGTCTTTCTGCTCGTAGTGGAGTCGCTCGCCGGGTTCGGAGAAGCCAGCCGCTTCTTGCTCGCCAACCCAGCTGAAGTCTCTACCATCTCGTGTTTTTTCGATGGTGAAGAAGTCGGTATTGATTTCATCTTCGGTCTCCCATTTGATGAGGACGAAATCCACCTGCGGAAGTGCAGAAAAGGAAATCAGCCTAAGGGGCAAAGGCACCACTCCTTCAAAGCGGTTGACGTCGAAGCCGTCTCCCGGGCCGCCACCGTAGATATGGGCCAGATCAGTACCAGAGAGCGTAAAGCTCGCTCTATTTCTATCGAAGCCGTCACCAGGGCCACCGGCGTAGAGCATAAACATTTCGCCCATGAGGCCTCCGGCAAAATCAGAACGGTCGAAGCCGTCGCCTATACCGCCGCTGTATAGTCCGGCGATGGAGGTGCCGTCTATGATGCTAGTCGATAGAGATTTGTCAAAACCGTCGCCCTTGCCCCCTGCGTAGAGAATGTCGAGCATCGTACCATCGAGCGTAAAAGCTGCTGCTATACGATCAAAGCCATCACCGGAACCACCCGCGTATAGATCCGCTAAGTCCTGGCCAGATAGCGTAGAAGATTGCAAATTTTGGTCGAAGCCATCACCACGACCACCACTGTACACTATAACTATGGATTGGCCATCGATAGCTGTTTGCTGTCTATTCTGATCGAAGCCATCGCCAGAACCGCCACCATATAGTGGTCGTACGCCCACTGGTATGCCACCTAGGTCGGTCTGAATAGTAATGATCTGATCATGACCATCGCCGGAACCACCTGCATATTGAGCGTGGAGAAATACTTCTCCCAAGTGTGCCAGGCCGATCAAGCACAAGCATGTTATTAGAAATCTCATGCTTACTGTGCACTACGCCCCCCGCGAAAGCCGAGGCGATTATTGCCTGACGCAATGACCGAGGCACCATCAAATCGATCGCTAACCATTTGAAAGGATAGGCTATTCAACCAGGAAGCCCCTTTGTATCCAAATCCATCACCGCTGGTGCTAGGCCAGTTACCTGAGTCGGCTTGCCCGTTAAATGATATTTCGCCATCACCATGGAGCCCTCGAAATCCTCGGCCAGTGGGTGTACCAACAGTAATGCATCTTTCGTATAAGTTGCCAGACATTTCCATTACACCATAGTAGGTACCGCCGGTTTCTTCACGGCTGGCATTAACGGCGCTGGCTGCAAACAGACCTACGCGAACAGGGCCATTGATAGTGCCATTCGTATTTACATTAATGGCATTCCCTATTCCCTCTCCCGGATTGGCAATAGATTCATTATCCAGTCCATCATTCTGAAACGCGTATACATTGTCTGTGACATTTCCATTACCCCAGGCAAACTCATTGAGCACGACATCGAGCGGGCCTCGACAGCTTTTTTCATATTCCATTTCGGTTATGGGTCTTAGGGCTGCCCAATCTAAGTAAGCCAAAGTCTGAGCAGAAGAAACGTAATTCAAGGCAACATTCGGGAGGGTGGTGGTCGCATTGCCAGATCCTGACCAGCTGACCGCATTTCTATTTACAATTTCATCTGAGTTTTTTCCATCTGAATCTGTAATATCATTAGCTGCTTTTTGATCCGGCGTGAGCGTGTTGAAAAAGGCGATCCATTGGTCCTGGCTAGTTTCATACTTCATGACGTAGAAAGCATCAAAGCCTTTTGGGAAATCAGCGGGAATTGGACCAGCGAGGTCACCGCCGCTGAAGTTGGTCTGTGTGTAATACAAATTACCCGGGGTATCGGCTACCGTGATAGCTGCTTCGCTCTCGACTCGATAGGGAATTTGAAGCACCGGAAAGTCGGCCGGACGTGTATAGAAAAAATTCGTAATCTCGGTTGTAGATGTAGTAAACGGTGGCGTACCCATGGAGAACTCTCCCTGTGGGATATAAACCATTTCAATAGCAAAGACCTGCACGTCTACGACAGCGTTATTATCAATGCCATCGGAGAAGTAGGTCCATGCGAGTTCTACTCCCTGGAGGTCTATATCGCCACTGCCATCGGCAGATCGATAAATCATGGCCCCACGATTATCTTGGATCTCGACCGTAGCTCCCGAAGGAGCAACTTGGCCCGAGCTACTTAGGGTGGCATGCTCCCAGTTGGTGCCATTGACTCGATACTTGACGAATACCCAGGCGGCATCCCAGTTAGCAGGGCCTACAGAGATGCGCCAGGAATTCTCCCAGCTGAGATCGAAGCGGACTTGAGTGGTGCCATTGGCTTGGTTTTGATCGGCTAGAGTCACGTTGGAAACGTGAATATTATTGGCCATGAGTGGTGTCGCCAGCAGTAGTGTGGCGAGTGCAGCGAACTGCCTTACGTATATAAGCGTGCGCATAGGAATGAATTTTTGATGAACACTTTTGTGTCTATGCGCCTGGGAAAAAATATGTTACAAGATACATTTTTTAATTTTCAAAACCACCTTTTATGCCAGCTGGACCAATCATAGCTGCAGATGCGAATTCTAGCTCACCCCCTGCGAATTCTAATTCACCCCATTTACCACCTCTCAGCCCCTGCACTTTTGGGTCAACAAAACGCCCAAATCATGCAGATATATATTTTTTCATACTTAAATGAGAAAAGCTGGCTCCCTCTCATTAGCGGCATAACGGGTAGGGACCCGTTATGCTTAGCAGCAAGGGGAGAGAGGTCTTTACTCTTCAATGCGGTAATAATACTAATCGCACTCTTTTCCCTTCCACGCCTCCTCTCCGCTCAGCAAGCGGCTGAACGGGAGAACGCCCCCTACTTCCTCATCGAAAGCCAGCAAGACGGGGTGCTGGTGTCTATGCCCTTAGTCTCGACCTCGGCCGAGGTGAATATCGTTGGCGTCATAGCTGACGTACAGATTACGCAGCAATACGTCAATACCGGCAGTGCGCCCATAGAGGCTTCTTATGTATTCCCAGCTTCGACCAATGCCGCGGTATATGCCCAGCGCATGCGCATAGGTGATCGCGTCATAGAAGGGGTGGTCATGGAGCGCGGCGAGGCCAGAGCGACCTACGAAACGGCCCGGTCGGAAGGTCGCCGCGCGTCTTTGCTCGAACAGCATAGGCCCAACGTGCTTCAGATGCAAGTTGCTAATATCATGCCTGGCGATACAGTCGATGTGGAGCTCAATTATACCGAGCTACTCGTACCCGAAAGCGGCGTCTACGAGTTCGTCTACCCAACCGTGGTCGGCCCCAGATATACGGGCGAAGGCGGTCAGGATATCGACTATGCCGACCAAGCTTATACTAGAAAAAATAGGAATCCTAGCTACACATTCGATTTAGATATCAATGTCGATGCTGGTATGCCTATAAGAGAAATTAACAGCCCTTCTCACCGCCTGACTTACACTCACCCAAGTGAAGGCACAGACATTCAAATTGGATTACACCCAAGCGAGTCACCTTGCGGCAACCGCGATTTCATTCTCCGCTATCGTCCCGGCGGTGATGGCATTCAGACTGGCCTCATGCTCTTTGAAGGCGAGGATGAAAACTTTTTTCTCTACATGGCCCAGCCGCCAACAGAGTTGAGCGATGCCGACTTTCCGCCCCGCGAGTACATTTTCATCCTCGATGTGTCGGGCTCTATGAATGGCTTCCCCATGGGCGTCACCAAGCGTCTGATGCGCGAGCTGATACCCACACTACGGCCTACCGATAGGTTCAATATTGTGACTTTCGCAGGTGGAAACAAGCTCTGGCAACCGGAGTCCAAACCTGCTACCCAAGACTGGCTAGATAAGGGGATCGCCTTCGTCAATAGTCATGGTGGTGGTGGCGGTACCAACCTGCTGTCAGCTATGAAGCGGAGCCTCGAACTGCCCCGTAGCGAGCAGGGGTTGTCAAGATCTTTCGTGATCGTCACGGATGGGTATGTCTCCGTCGAGCCGGAAGCATTTGACCTGGTCCGTGAAAAGCTCGATGAGGCCAATTTCTACGCTTTCGGAATTGGCAATAGCGTCAATCGACACCTCATAGAAGGTTTGGCGCATGTGGGCCGTGGCCAGTCGTTTGTCCTCACCGATGAGACGGATGCGCCCGATGTAGTTGATCGCTTTCGTCGCTATATCGAAAGCCCTGTTTTGACCGGTACTAAGCTCACCTTCGATCGCTTTGATGCCTACGATGTAGAGCCCATCAGTATACCCGACCTGACCAGCGAGCGGCCATTGGTGGTCTTCGGGAAGTACAAGGGCCGGCCGCGTGGCCGCATAGAGCTGTGTGGTTATGGCGGCTACTCAGGCGAAATTGCTCACCCGGTTTACTTGGAGCAGCCTGTTAACCCAGCCCAGCGACAAAAGACTTTTAGCGATGTCGTCAAGCCTTCGGCTCGCTCGGAAAAAAACGGGGCTCTGCAATACCTCTGGGCTCGTGAGCGCCTGCGCAGACTGTCAGACTATGCCGGGCTGAGCTACGGCCAAAACCACCGCGAAGAGATTGTATCTCTCGGCCTGAAGTACAATCTGCTCACCCAATTCACCAGTTTCGTGGCCGTAGAAGAAAGTCTCATCGCCAATACCGATGGCGAGCTAGAGCGCGTCGAGCAAGCCCTCCCCCTACCCGAAGGCGTGTCTAATATGGCTGTAGGTTTCGACCTGGGATTTAGTGGGGTGAGTGGGCTGCCGGGAAAAGGTAACTCAAAAGTGTGGCTAGTATTTGCATTCATACTGGTTGGTTTGATAGGGATCTTGGGTCTTTTGTGGAGGTTCCGCAATAGGCTATTCTGCTTCTTCTACCGTAGTAATTTCTCATTATTCAACTCCACTCTTGGCTCATCATCTGGAGGGGAGGGGAGACATGGCGTGAAATCAGGGAAGCCCGAATTTTGCTTGCAAAATGAGCAAGAATGCCGTGGCATCCCTCTCTTTCGGAGAGAAAAAGAGGGAGAGGTTTTAATCGCTCTCCTATTGCTGATTTGCTCCTTGATGTCTTGCGGCCAAGAAGATTTCTCACCATCTCAATCGACCCCTGAAACCCTGGAGCCGACCGAAATGACGGTCGGCTCCGATTTAGCTGCAAATACCATCACCTATATCCTCGGCGAAGACGAAGGGACCAACGCCTACTACGAGCGAGCTGCTTCTTTTTTCAGACAGAATAGCCAATGGGAGAGTGCTGTTGTAGAAACGGGTGTACGCAGCATAGCCGATATGGTGACCGACCTGCGCAAGCCTGCCTGCCGAGGGCACGAAGGCAGGTCTAAATCAAATCAAGCTTGGCAGCGGATAAACGTCGTCGTACACGGTAACCAATGGACGGGGCTGGCGGTAGCACCGACTGGGTCGGGTGAAAGACAACGGACCGATGCCCAAACTTTGCACGCCCTACGCGATGAGTTGCTTGATTTGCCAGCCAGTGTGATAGACGGTAATACTGAGGTAGTCTTGCATGGGTGCAGTACGAGCAGAGATTCCAGCCTTTTGCTGGCCCTAAGTGCGCTACTGGGCAACGAGCGCGGCGAATATCCGGTGGTGGCTTCCAGTCGATCTTTTAGCTTGTTTCGCCAGGGCGATTCTAGTCCGCAGCCTCACCTTCAACTTGCCGATTATTATTTCGTAGCCGCCCCCCTCCGCCAATGGCCTATCCGCGAGAAACTTGCCGAAGAGTTGGTGGAAAAATACCCAGACGCCCAAATAGACTGGGCCGATGCTCTAGGCCGAAATCGATTTAGTGAGGGCGATGCACCCCTGCTTTACCAGTTCAATGTACCGGTCGATTGGCTCGATGTTTTTGCACCCGATAGCGAGTTGCCGCAACCCAGTGGCCAGCGTGCCCTACGCAATTATGCAGCATCTATAGACCGGCTGAATCTCGAGTTGGATCGGCTGGAACTTAGCGTCGATGATTTTGCCTGGCAATCGGAACCCTCTTCTTATACCACTGCTGGTGGGCATTCGTATCCGGCTCTGGCCTTGCACGGTCAAGCGCGCGTATTTTGTGTATTGCAACCCATTTCTGGCCAGCCCAATTTAGCCCATTACACTCGTTTGCGTTATACCGCAGAAGCGCGATGATGGGTAGCGGACTATTCATACTAAAGGTTTTTGCAACCAAGTTGCATTTGTATTTAGGCTTACCTATATTTGCAACTAAGTTGCGTTATAATTTAACGGGGAATCACCTTGGGCACTGCATCAAAATGCGCCTCTATCAAAGGGAGCAAAAAAGTGAGCACGAGTAGCCTAAAGTGTAACTCCCCGTTAAGCTTTTTAAGAGAGCTAGATATGATTCGATTGCAAACTGTAGCCCAAGCAGGTTACAAGGGTATAACTAACTGGGCGATAGGCTCATCTTCCGATATTTTAGCGTCCATTCATGATAAGCATGTAAACATTGCCATCTATGAAAGAGATACCAAAAGTCTGGCCTATGAGATAAGAAGCCTCCTTGAGCAGCAAGTCGAGTTTAGGGCAAGCGGTGATGTACAGACTGTGGTGTCGGATATGCGAAAAGCGATCAACCCCAAAAAGCATGCTTTAGTTATCCAAGACATTCAGGAGCTTCTTATCTACTTTCAGAGGGTCACGGGTTCGGAAACGTTTCGTTTGCTGCTTGCGACCATCAATACCAACATGTGCCGAAAGTTCCATACAGATATCAATGATATACGACTGCTTTGCACCTATAGTGGGCCAGGTACATTATGGCTTACCGACGACAATATCAATCGAAGGGCGCGAAGTGATGATGCTCGTATTGCTATAGACGAACACCGCATTCAACAAGCCGATACCGGAGCGGTCGTCCTTTTAAAAGGTGCTATGTATCCTCATAAAGAAACCAAGGCGGTCGTGCATCGAAGCCCGACCATCGAAGAAAGCGGTGAACAGCGATTGCTACTCAGAATCGACACTAATGAAACTATAAACATATGGTCGTAATACCCCACACATTCGATGAATGGAAAGACTGCATCGTCAATGATTGTAATATCAATTTGACCAAGGCATTCGCCGAAGAAAGGCTAGTGGTCTACAGGAATCCTAAGCATCCTGAAACCCGTAAATTCAAGTCATTGTACGGCGAGCAACACTTGAATAATGTGATCTATTGGTATGAAAAAATTGCCGGATGATACAGAATAAGCTACCCGTTACAGTTTTGAGCGGCTTTTTAGGGGCAGGAAAAACCACCTTGCTCAATCATGTGCTTCACAATAAAGAAGGACTGAAAGTAGCCGTGATCGTAAACGACATGAGCGAGGTGAATGTAGATGCAGAGTTAGTTAAGAGTGAAAACACCTTATCTCGCACAGAGGAGAAGCTGGTCGAAATGAGTAACGGCTGCATCTGCTGCACCCTGCGAGAAGACTTGATGATCGAAGTCGAGCGTCTGGCCAAAGAAGACCGCTTTGATTATCTACTTATCGAAAGCACGGGCATCAGTGAGCCAGTGCCCGTGGCCCAAACTTTTTCCTTTATTGACGAAGACAATGGTATCGATCTATCTAAGTTCAGCTACATCGATACGATGGTCACGGTAGTCGACGCTTTTAATTTCTTCAATGATTTCAGTAGCTCCGAAAACCTGGTAGACCGAGACCTAACCGACATTGAAGGGGATCACCGCACCATTGTCGACCTGCTGACCGATCAGATAGAGTTTGCCAACGTTATCATTCTGAATAAGACGGATCTGGTATCTGAAGATCAGCTTGGCATTTTGAAAGCGGCCATTCAAAAGCTCAATCCGTCGGCTCGAATTTTAGAATCGAGTTTCAGTAAAATTGCACCGAAAGAGATTTTGAATACGGGCCTGTTCGACTTTGAGGAAGCCGAGCAGAGCACCGCCTGGATTGATGAGCTTAACAATGGAGAACATACGCCAGAGACAGAAGAATATGGCATCGGCTCCTTCGTCTACAGGAGCAAAAAACCATTTGATCCAGATCGATTTTGGAAATACGTGCAGCGCGATTTTCCGCACAATATCATCAGGAGTAAGGGACTCTTTTGGATAGCCTCCCGGCCAGATCAGGCCTTGATCTGGGGGCAGGCAGGTAGCTCGCTACGCGCAGAAAGTGCTGGTGTTTGGTGGAGTAGCATGCCAATTGAGAAACGAACTCGGTACATGGCTTATCTCGAGAATAAAACCTTAATCGAAAGTGATTGGGATGAAAGGTTTGGAGATCGAAAAACTGAGATCGTGATCATCGGTCAAGATATGGACGAGGCGCATATCACATCTCAACTCGATGCCTGCCTGGCCACAGAAGAAGAAATAGCCAGCAGACGATGGAAGGAAGGCTATTCAGACGAGTGGCCGGTCGAGAGGGCTTATGCATTGAGTTGATTTTTTTGATATGGTGATCTAGGGCCGAGGCTCGCACGTAATTTGTACATTGCTACCTATCGGTGATTTAGTTTGATATTAGCCCTTTCGGCTAATGTCAAACTAAGCAATCCATACAAGTTGCCGAGCAGACCCGCTTGTCATACACGGCCTAAGCCCCATGTACAGATTACTTCCATTGCTGATCTTGATATTGATTGTCTGCCAAAGTCTGGCAGCTCAGTCCTTTGGTTTCCAGTACATCGGCAGCGAGGCCGGTCGGCCATTCAGCGAGGTTACGGCTCTGATGATTGACCACAGAGACTTTCTCTGGGTAGGCGGGGCCGATGGCAGCGTATGCCGCTTCGATGGTTTAGTCTACACCTGCTGGGGCGAAGCCGATGGGCTGCCTGGGGGACGGATTAACGATCTGAGTGCTGAATTTCATGGGCCTATTTGGGCGGCCACCGATAACGGACTTGCTGTAATAGATGGCAATCAATGGATTACGCCCATTGCGGACAAAAGAACAGTTAATCATATTTCGATTCTGCCAGAAGGTTTAAAATCTACAGTTTTTGCCGCTAAAGATTTAGGCCTTTTCACTGATTATGAAGGCCAGCTCAGAGCCTTGCATCCCGAACTGATCGAGCAGCGATTCACGGCTATGCTTACCGATGACAATGAAACTTTTATAGCCAGCTCAAAAGGCATCTATCGAATCGGCCTAGACTTAAGAGCCTATCCGCTAGATGAATTGCCGAAGTCTGAGGTAAGAAGCATGGTTCGCTTCGATGATAATCATCTGCTGCTGGCCATGGAGCGGGTGGGACTTGTGAGTCTCAATAAGCAAACTGGAAGGCTGCACATACTGAATGCCGATCCATTGCTACACCGACCAGTTACGCTGATCGCCGATTCCGTCCGCTCTGGATTTTGGTTGTCTACAGCTGGGAACGGTCTGATTCGTCTAGATAAATCGGCCGAGATCGTCGAGCGCTTCCGCCCGCCGGGGCGCATCATGGATGCTGGCGGGCCCGTGGTGCTAGACCGTTGGGGGCAGCTTTGGCTCGGTGGCGATGATGAGGTTGTCATTGCCCGCCCTAGCCAGCTGAATACCCTCGAACTCAATCAAAAGGAGATAACGACACGTAGCCGCAAACAGAACAGTCAATTTTGGCAAAGTGATGGGGCTGGGCGCATTAGCATCTTAAGCGGTGATACTTTGGCGCGAGCTATCGAGCTGAGCAAAGATGATAAGCCCTTTCAAATCAAACACATTGTCTCAGTAACAGACAGTACGGCCTGGGTAGGTGGCGTGGAAGGACTCGCCCACTTAGAGCCTGATACAGCGGGCTATTTCAAATATAAATTCCGAGAAGACCTGCCGGAAAAGCGTATAACGTCTCTCTTGCTTGCTCCCGATAGCAGCCTGTGGGTCGGGCAGCCGAATAGCAATCTAGTTCGAATAGATACGAACGGACGAGCTACATATTTCGACCGTTTAGATGGATTACCGAGTGGCACGATTTCCAATTTAGCAATAGATCGCTTCAATCGATTGTGGGCCATGTCGACAGCCGGGCCATATTGGACCAACCTAGCCAATGACACCCTCAGATGGCGGCCTATTCCACGCGAGTTTTTCGATCCGGGCATAGCGTATCACCAGCTCTTGCCCACAGAAGAAGGGCTTTGGCTTACGACCGATCGTTCGCTACAGCTGCTCCGCTGGCAAACCGATAGCAGCTGGGCGGAGCGAGAGGTGTTTGGTCCCGAGCGCGGCTGGTCGGCTACGCCTACTCGCATACCGGCTTGGATGGGCGAAGATGGGCGGCGGTATTTTCCGACCCGAAATGGCTTGGTCGAATATCGGCCCGATTTCAATCGGTATGAGCCCTCACCACCACATGTATTTATTAGAGACGTAAGCTTGTTTTACGAATCGGTGGACAGAAATACGCTGATCTCGATGCTTCCACATCTGCATGCGGCTCCTCGATTTGAGCCTGATGAAAATCACTTTAGCTTTCAATTTCGGGCAGTCGACTTACAATCGCCAGGAAATATTTTTTATCGATATAGACTTAGGGGAAATAGTGACGACTGGTCGCCCCCTACTCAAAGTACCAGTGTAAGTTATGCAGGTCTTTCTCCAGGATTTTATCAGTTTGATGTTAATGCTAAAACAAAAAGCGGGCGTTGGGGATCTGACGTCGGTATAGAATTTTATATCCTTCCCCCCTGGTGGCAGCGCGGCATCATGCCTTACTTATTGGGTCTTTTAATTTGTACTTCCGCAGGTAGTTTGCTCTACGCGTATATAGCGCGTTTGCGCAAGCGTGAAAAAGCCCGTCGGTCAGCCCTCGAATTGCAGAACAAACTCCTCTCGCTAGAGCAGCAAGCCCTACAGCTACAGATGAACCCCCACTTCATTTTCAATGCGCTAGGTGGCATACAATCCCTCATCGGTACAGGACAAGACCTCGCCAAGGCCAGGCGCGAGTTACAAGAATTTGCCACATTGATGCGAGGTATCCTCCACAATTCTCGCCAGCAAAAAATCAGCCTGACCGAAGAGGTCAAGGTGCTCGAAGGCTATCTGAAAACGGCTTCCAACCTACAGTCCATACCATTCGATTACGAAGTTCAGGTCGATCCCACCATCGATCTCGAAGAGGTGGAGTTACCGCCCATGCTCATTCAGCCGTTCGTTGAAAATGCGATCATTCATGGTGTCTCTCCCCTTCAAACCAAGGGGCACATTAAAGTCGAATTCACTCGATATGGAGACTTGCTGCAATGCCGGATCATCGATAATGGCATAGGTCGAGAATCCGCCGCCCGCCTCCGCCAAGCCAAGCAACCGGGCCACCGGTCGGTAGCAACTGAAGTCAATCGCCAACGGTTGGAACTGATGCGAGGCGAGGAGAAGTATTCGGCCTTGATCATCAAAGACGGAAAAGCCGAAACCGGTCAGCCGAAAGGAACCGAAGTCATCCTGAATATCAAAGACGCGTTCTCTTGGTAGGGGTGCGAGCATGACTCCATCAAAATAGATAAACCAATGACCGCCATCATCATAGAGGATCAGGATCGCGCGCGCCAAGCCCTTCAAAAAGAATTGGCCGATCATTGCCCACAGGTGAAACTAATCGGTCACGCCCCCAGTGTGGTAGAAGGTGCCAAGTTGCTCAGGCAGACTCAGCCCGATATTCTATTTCTCGACATCATGCTGGGGGACGGCACGGGCTTCGATCTACTTGAAATCTTTCCCGATCTCACATCTAAAGTCATCTTTGTCACTGCCTCCGAAGAGTTCGCCTTGCGCGCCTTTCGCTTTGCCGCTGTCGATTACCTGCTCAAACCCGTAGATGGCCGTCAGCTTTCTGAGGCCGTCGAGCGAGCCAGCTCGGCATCCGCCCAAGACAATACCGATAGCCTCGACCTCCTCAGCGAAGCCATCCGCGCACCCAACAGCCTCCCCGAACGTATCTCCCTACATACCCAAGACAAGATCCTCGTAACCCCCATCGCCGAGATCATCCGTTGCGAATCGGATAGCAATAACACCCGCTTCTTCCTCAACGGCGGCCAGTCCGAGTTTGTCACGAAGACCCTCAAGCACTACGAGCGCCTGCTGGTCGATCACCATTTTATGCGGGTGCATCAGTCGCATCTGGTCAATTTGCGCTGGGTGCAAGAATTCCAAAAGCGCGATGGCGGCTACCTCCTCATGCGCAATGGCGATAGTGTACCTGTAGCGAGTAGGAAGCGAGGAGAGGTAGTTGATATTCTGAGTTGAGGTTGGTCCAAAACCGAAGGTTTTGGACCAGTAATTAGCGAATTGGTCGAAAATTGCGAAGCAATTTGAGTATGTCGCGTCATCCCTCTCCGGAGCGACAAATGGGTGAAGGGTCCCATTTGGATAGCCAAGGACCGAGGGTGAGGGTGTATAATTCGCAAATGAGATACAAGGCTATTTGTACAAAAGGTGATATCTCTGAGAAGAATTTTGTAGTTTTATTTTTGAAGCATGGGTATACAACTATGGATCAGGTGAGCAAATTCAGAGCTTTGACTAGACAGGCAATGTCCGATCTTATAAGCAACTACTATCTCAATACCCACCCAATAGAAGCTAATTTTGTTGAGGATAATGAAAACGGCCATTATCTCATTTTTTTACAGGGCTGGAGAGGTATGAAGCACATTTATGGAATAAGTATACATGTCGAAGTAAAACAGAATGGGAAGGTCTGGATACACCGAGATAGTTCTTCTGTTACGATCATTGACCATCTTGAAAAAGCGGGTATACCCACATCTCAGATGGTGGTAAGCTGGCATCCGCCAGTGGCTAGAAAGCATACGGAATTTGCGGTGGGGTAGATGCAATAGATAGCTAATCGGTCTTCAATACTTCGTGCGAGGACCGGAATCTCTGGGGGAGATTCCCACCTGCGGAAGTCTAAATACTACATACCTTTGCGGAAATCAATACGGGCATGAAGATGGAAACTTTTGCCCAACCGACTCGCATTACAGAGATATGATACACCGCACGGAAATTTCCAAAGTTTTAGCCGACCCCAAAGTAGGAGAGTCGGTTACTATTATGGGCTGGGTACGCGCCTGGCGATCGAACCGATTTATTGCCCTTAACGATGGGTCTTCGGCCAGCAACATTCAGGTGGTGGTTGATGAAGAGAAGGTGGCTGCCGATGTGATTGCCCAGATCGGTTTTCACGCTTGCATAGGCGTGACCGGGCAGCTGGTTGAAAGCCAAGGGGCCGGTCAAGACTACGAAGTGGTGGCGGAAAGCATCGACATTTTCGGTACGACACCGCTTGATGAATATCCGCTGCAGCCTAAGCGGCAAACGATGGAGTTTTTGCGCGAGCAAGGGCATTTGCGCATGCGCACCAACACCTTTTCAGCGGTTTCGCGGGTGCGCCATGGGGTGTCTTATGCGGTGCACAAGTACTTTCATGATCATGGTTACTACCATCTGCAAACGCCCATCATTACCGGTAGCGATGCGGAAGGCGCGGGCGAGATGTTTCGCGTATCCGTTTTGGACCCCAACGACCCACCCCGCACCGAAACCGGTGAGGTAGACTACAACAAAGACTTCTTCGGCAAGCCGACTAACCTGACGGTTTCTGGTCAGTTACAGGCGGAGATCGGGGCACTGGCATTGGGCAAGGTCTATACCTTCGGGCCTACTTTCCGGGCAGAGAATAGCAACACCAGCCGCCACCTGGCCGAGTTTTGGATGATCGAGCCCGAGATCGCCTTCGCCGATATCGATAACGACATGGATCTGGCGGAAGACTTCGTGCGATCCATCATCAGCTTTTGCCTGGAGCACTATCTGCCCGATCTGGAATTTTTGGAGCAACGCTTGGCACAAACCGAAAAACAACTGCCACAAAACCAACGCCGCCCTATGGGATTGTTGGAGATGCTGCGCTTCGTGATCGACAACGACTTTGCGCGCATCACCTATACAGAAGCTGTGGAGTTGCTTCAGCGATCTAAGCCTTACAAGAAAGGCAAGTTCGAGTTTCCGGTCGAGTGGGGGAGTGACCTCCAGGCAGAGCACGAGCGCTACCTGGTCGAGAAGCACTTCAAGAAGCCCGTCATCGTGCGCGATTACCCGGCATCGATCAAGGCTTTCTATATGCGCCTCAACGACGATGGCAAGACCGTAGCCGCTATGGATGTACTCTTCCCCTACATCGGCGAGGTGATTGGCGGCAGCCAGCGCGAGGAGCGTCACGAAGTACTTCTAGAACGTATGGCTGCCATGGACGTATCCGCCGAAGAGCTGGATTGGTATCTGCAACTACGCCGCTTCGGGGGTTGTAAGCATGCGGGCTTTGGCATGGGCTTCGAGCGTATGGTGCAGTTTATCACCGGTATGAGTAACATCCGAGATATTATTCCATTTCCGAGAGCGCCTAGGTTGGCGGAGTATTGATCTGGAGATGCAAAGGCGCGTTTTTTGGATCGGGACAGCTGCTTATGCGGTGATGGCCATTTTGGCCCTTGTTTTCTTTCTTGAGCGAACGGCTTTTGTAGATCTGTCTTTTCATCTCTTTGAGATTTTCAGGACGGGTGAGCCAGCTATCCAAAACTATCGGTTTGTATCTATCCTGACGCAGGTATTTCCCTGGCTGGGGTCTAAGTTGGGTATGGATCTCGGAACGATCCTCAAGCTGTACTCCTTATCATTTGTATTGCTTTATTATTCGGTCTTTGCTTTTTGTGTTCTGGTTTTGAAGCGTTGGCGTTTCGGCCTACTCATGCTCTTGATGAGTACGCTCATGGTGACCGATACTTTCTATTGGGTGCAGTCGGAGTTTCCGCAAGGTCTGGCTGTAATGGTGGCTTATTTTGCGCTGTTGTGTCATAGCTTTGGCAAAAAGAGTTCAACGCTATTTATGCTTGTGCCAGCTCTGGGAATCATGATTGCAACTGTTGCGTTTGCTCATCCGCTTATTGTCTTTCCTTTTACTTTTTGTTCGGCATTTTTGTTTCTGCATGACAAGAAATGGCGGGTTGGAACTTTTCTTAGCTGGTTGTGCTTCTTGGGTGTATTTGCTATTAAGGCCGTCTATTTCAAGACCAGCCATGATAGTAGCGGGATAAGTGCGGTAAATAACTTTAAGACACTTTTTCCCGACTATTTTTCTCTGTTATCACACAGTAAGTTTTGGAGGCACCTTTGGCAGGATTACTATCTACTGGCCATTTCTTTTTTAGGTTCACTTGTCTTCTATTTCAGCCATAAAATGTATTTAAAGGGCCTGCTCGTTCTCACTTTTTCATTGGGTTATCTACTACTTGTTAATGTTTCATACCCGAGTGGAGCCATTCAATTTTATGCCGAAAATCTGTATTTGCCGTTAAGTGTTTTTGTGATTGTTCCGCTTGTGTTCGATTTATCGGATTTGCTCAAGATCAGGCTGTTTACTTCGCTGCTATCAGCCGTACTTTTGATTCGTCTCATCCATATTGGCGTCAGCAGCAAGCCTTATGCTGAGCGAGTCGACTACCTTAGAACGGTGATACGCGAAACAGAACCTTTGGAGCATAATAAGGTGATTGCATCTGAGCGCATCTTTTCATTGGATACTTTGCTCATGACCTGGGCTACACCCTACGAAAGCTGGCTAATTTCAACGGTGGAAGGAGGTGAAACCAGGTCGGTGCTCATCACAGATAATATCGAAGGGCAAAACTGGACTGGGCCAGGATATGAGACTAAGTTTATTACAATTTGGGGAGCCTTCGATTACAGCGACTTACCGGACGAATACTTTGTTTTGCCAGATACGAGTATGTATAAGCTGCTGGAGCAGTGGCCAATTGTCGAATAACTCCAAAAACCAAACCATCGAATAGATGATCGCTTATCGTTCTATTTCTTTTTGGGTGTATATCATTCTCTGCTACGTTTTGGTTAGGGTGGCATTCATGGCTTATCCCTGGCGAGAAGGACGAGTCATCAACTACGATATAGCGGGTTATTACCTACCGCTTCCTGCGTATTTCATTTACGACGACATCACGGAATACAAATACTACGATAACCTCGCCACTAATTATGGTATAGCAGGCTACCATGAGCAAACAGTAGATTTACCCAATGGGAATAAGGTGATGAAGTATTCTCTGGGCATGTCGATTCTATACAGCCCTGGTTTTTTTGTGGCTCACCAAATGGCAAAACGCAGCAGACAATATGCAGCCGATGGTTATTCGGTGCCCTATTATTTCTATATCAGCATGTGGTCCTTGCTGTGGGCTTTTTGGGGCCTGTGGATTCTGCGGAAATTGTTACTGCACTACTTCAGCGAGATAACGACTTCGATCACGCTTGCGCTCCTCGTTATTTCGACCAATTATTTGATCTACGCAGGTATCGGCAATCTCATGTCGCACAGCTATCTATTTACGCTTTATGCCCTTTTACTCTACCAGACTAAATCCTGGCATGATAAGCCTAAATGGATCACTGCTGTAAGTATTGGCTTGATACTCGGTATCATGATCATTACTCGACCCACAGAGATTATTGCCGCACTAATCCCGATTTTATGGGGCATCGGTAGCCGGGAATCGAATCGAGTTAAAATCAAAAAGTTTCGGGATAACTATGGTCAGCTATTACTCGCTGTTTTAGCAACCATTGCGGTAGGCAGTATTCAGCTTTTTTACTGGAAAGCGATTACTGGCAATTGGCTTTTCTACTCTTATGAGGACCAGGGTTTTGATTTTCTCAATCCTAAACTTTGGCAAGGTGCCTTCAGCTTTACTAAAGGCTGGTTGATCTATACGCCCATTATGATTTTTGCAGTTATTGGCTTTCGATGGCTATACAAACAGCAGCGGCAAATATTTTGGGCATTGCTGGCTTTTAGCCTCATCAATTTCTACATTGTATACAGTTGGAAAATCTGGACTTATGGTGGCAGCATAGGCTCGCGCGCTATGGTGCAAAGCTATGCCGTTTGGTGTTTCCCACTGGCTGCTTTTGTCCATTATATAGTCCATAGTGCTTCGCGATTCTGGAAGCTTGCACTAGCTGTTGTAGTTGTGTTTTTCACCGACCTCAATCTGACCATGACTTGGGCTTCTCAGGCCGAAGGCGGGATGTGGCATTCGCCATATATGACCCAGGCCTACTATACACGAATAGCAGGTAGGGTCCATGTTGAAAATGAGACCCGCAAATTTCTTGATATATCCACGGAGTTGAAGCCCCATCCAGATCACCGGGTTGATACCCTGATTTTGGAAACATTCGACCAGGAAAAAGATAGCGTTTTAGCAAGCCGCACAGAAGAGCATCATTTGAGTCCGCCTTATTCTTACAGGGTAGATGGCGTTGGGCCAGCATTTGGCAAAGAGGTACAACTGCCCAAAAGGAGCTCTTACAAAAACATCTGGCTCCGTGCGCGAGTCGATAGCTATTTTACGCAAATGGAATGGGAGGAGTATAGGCTGGCGCGCTTCGACTTGCTCTTTTATCGCGACGGGGAAGTCATCGATGGGAAAAGTGTACGCATCCAATGGTTGAACGGTCCGTGGGCTTGGCATGACATACATTATGAGGTGCCCCTATACACGATCTACGACGGTACCCGAGAAGGAGATTATGTACGGGTCGTATTACAGAACGGGGGCGGAGATAGACCTATATTCTTTGACAACCTTGTGTTGGAGTGGGTAGAGATTTAGCTTTCATAGGCCTTTTTAAAGACAATATTGTCTGACTCCAAGCTCTGGCTTGAAATATGCTTTTCTATGTCTTTGATTTCATATTCTGCTCCATCTTCATCAATGGCAAATGGGGTATATCCTAGCTTATAGAGTAGAGTTTCTGCTTTTTTGTGTTCGTCATTACCCCGTGCGCTGGATAAATATTCCATGACCAGCAAAGGTGCTTTGGCGTCCAGTAATTTCTGTGCACCATTTAGTACTTGATACTCTGCGCCTTCTACGTCTATTTTAATAATACGGGGTGTTTCTTTGCACCCACTAAGCAAGTGATCAAGTGTTTTACTTGCGATATGGACTTTATTAGGGAGATTCTTTTGGTACCAGTTCGAATCCTCAAATTGATGGACATGTATCGTATTGTACTCAGCGTATTTATTGGGGAATTCATAAAACTCGAGGGGTTCATTTGAGTCTGAGACGGCGAGGTTTGCAAATTCTATGTTTTTGATACGAGAACAATTTTCTTTCAGGATAGAAAAAGTTTGAGGAGAAGCTTCAAACGCAAAGACTTTGCCGTCGTTCCCTACAAGCTCTGAGGCCAGTAGTGTGAAATAGCCATAGTGAGCACCTACATCTACGAAGACATTACCTTCCTTTAGGTGATTGATCATAAATTTAGCCAGCCGGATTTCAGAAGTATGCGATTTGCCCCCAGTTAGATAAATATCTGTACTGGAAGGTAGAAGTACTTTCATTTTCTTACCAAAAAAAGTAGTAGCATGGACTGGCCTGGACTTTTTATTCTTTTTATACACAACCTCTCGAAAAAAAATAGTTGAGAAGTATTTGAGTGGATTGTTAAATATTCGGTATAGCTTGGAAGATGTCGATAGCTTTTGTTGAGACAATAGCTTCTTGTGAAGTTTGTCATACATTATTTCGAAAATTAGGATTGTGAAGATAGAGGTTTTCTATTCGCCAATCATTCTAAATCTGTATGAAGTACCTAGACAAAGTCATTAGAAATTGGCGGACTCAAGTTAGCGGCCGATATGTACGAGAGCGAGATAGCGTACTGGATATAGGCTGCTTCGATGGCTACCTGTTCAGAAAGTTTGAGCAGAAAAAGTTGACCAATTGTATAGGTGTAGACCCGCTGTTGGACGAGGATATCCATACCGAAAACTATCAATTGTTGAAGGGGAACTTTCCTGATGCCTTGCCAGCAGACAAGAAATTTGATACCATCACGATGCTGGTCGTTTTAGAGCATATACCCCGTAGTCAGCAAAACAACCTAAGCGAAGAATTTTATGGACGATTAAATGATAAGGGTCGCGTAATCATTACTGTCCCATCTCCGGCTGTGGATAAGATACTCGATGTGCTGATGACATTGAAGTTGATAGATGGCATGTCTCTGGATGAGCACTTCGGATTTCACCCGAACGAGGTTATCGACTTGTTTCAGGAAGATCAATTCACCCTGCTTAGTAGAGAGAAGTTTCAGTTTGGATTGAATAATCTTTTCGTTTTTGAGAAAGTGAGCTAAGCCTATCTAAGCAGTTCTAGCAAGAAGCCCGTAATCGCCAGCTGTATACTCAGCATAACCAAAAATGCGCCTGGAATAACTAGCCTAAGCGTTTGACTGGGATCTAACTCGCTAAAGCCAGTCTGACTCCAGAAAAAGACACTGTAAACAATCAATCCACCTCCAAAAAGCAGTAGCAGTCCGCCGAGACGAAGACTATTCTCTAATACAAAAAGCTTCGACCACCATGGCATTTTTTGAGGTGGGGGCAGGTATCCTTTGTTTACACCGTATGCTTTGGAAAATACGTAGATGCTCATCAACTGAAAGCCTATGAAACAGAAGGTAGCGGCTATCAATAGAGTATGTACGTCGAAGACAACAGCTCCAATACTCGGACTGGAACCGATGAGTGTAAGGGTCAATAATAAACCTATGATAAAGATGACCAGCCCAGGGTAAAGCAGTGACCAGGCTGGGCTGTAAATCAGTAAAAATTTAAGGTGGCGCCATCCGTCTCGCCAAGTATTCAGGTGGGGCGGGCGGTCTCGACCGTCTGGCGAGAGGGTAGTAGGAACTTCTCGAATATCAATTCCAGCTAGGGATGATTTAACCACCATTTCGCTGGCAAACTCCATGCCCGAGGTCTTGGGGTTGATCTCCAGCATACGTTCTCGGTGGAAGCCTCTCAAACCACAGTGAAAGTCGCCTACTGGTATCTTGAAGAACAAGCGACCGATCAAGCTCAGCACGGGGTTGCCTAAGTAGCGATGTAGAAACGGCATGGCTCCTTTTTCGATGCCGCCTTTAAATCGGTTGCCCATGACCAATTCGCCGCCATTTCTCAATTCTTGTACGAAGGGCATCAGTCGGCTAAAATCATAGCTGTCGTCAGCATCGCCCATGATGACGTATTTCCCTTTAGCATCGGCTATTCCCCCTCTTAAAGCAGCCCCGTAGCCCTTCTCGGGAACGTGAACGACTCGAGCACCTTCGGCCTTGGCAATGGAAACAGAGCTATCTGTGCTGCCATTATCAGCTATGAGCACTTCACCAGTTACACCTTCTCTTTTCATGAAGTCCCTAGCTTTTCTGATGCAAGTAGCTAGGGGCGCAGTTGCGATTTGACACAACCCCTTTGATTTGAAAATGACGGCTGGACGTTACATTTTGTGGGTGTCTAAATCCATAAGAATGAACGACCCAACCATCATTACAAAGATATCTGAGTTCTTCAATAACTCTCTAC
>JBCCPC010000024.1:0-71248 GCA_039025055.1 Bacteroidota bacterium
GAAGTCGGCAACAACACAAAAGACTTTGGTGGCAATAGCGGGTAGGATCACCTCTTACCATTCCGAACAGAGCAGTTAAGCTACCCAGCGCCGATGGTACTTGGGCACAGTCCCCGGGAGAGTAGGTCGCTGCCAATTTTTTCACGAAGGGTCATTCGGCTTCAGCCGAATGGCCCTTCTCCATATAAATACATTCTGCTGCGAAGCAGCAGAATTATAAAGAGAACCCTAATCTCACAAAGTAATTCCGCCCAAAATCAATCAGCCTACTACCGCTACCGCCACTATGTGCCCCACCGTTTTGACCGGTAGTTTGCACGCGCTGCACATCGAATAAGTTTTTAGCGCCAACATTCACGAGGATGCGACCCTTAAAGAAGCGCTTGCTTAGACTAGTATTGACGAGATCGAAGTTATCGATAAAGCCGATTTGTATATCACCACTATCATCGAAGTAGAGCTGCTCCTGACGGCCGATGTGCCGGTGCTGGATACTAAAATCGACTTCGACTAAGGGAATGCGATAACGCAACTCGTTTTGAAATTCGACCAGAGTTGCGAATTCGCTGTCGAGATCCTGATCTTCTGTAAGCTGGGAAAATTTGCGGAAGGTGAGGCCAAAACCACCGTCTAAACTTAGGCGATTATTAGGGTCGCTGAGTCGAAAGCCGAGATTGAAGCCGTGAGTTTGAAACTCGTCGAAATTGGCGTAAACGAACGATGGTGGCTGGAGAGGGTTTTGAGGAATTGGATTTCCTTCATCGTCCAGCTCGATTCTTTGTACCAAGGAGATGCGATTTCTGATCCGGTTAAAAAACCCACGTGCATTGACATTTAGATTCCAGGCGTTTTTGCGCAAGAGTTCCCCATCGATCGAAGCCTCGACGTGGCGGCTGAATTCCGGCCTCAGATTGGGATCGCCGACAATATCGTGGGCCAGATCGACGAACCAGAAGTACAGATCGCGCAAGCTGGGCGCGCGGAAACCGTGCGAATAGCCCAACCTGAGCTGCCAGCGGTCCTGTAAATTGTAAAGCAGATTAATAGCTGGAATCAGGGGGTAGTCGTACTGACTATTGTAGCCTGTCCTAAGGGTACCTTCAAGGCGCAGGCCTGTATCCGCAAACTCGTATCTGCCGCCCACCCAGGCAGAAATAGAGCTCAGAACGGGCGCTTCCTCATCTATAGCCGAAGTATCTCTGATGCGCCCGCCGTTTCCGTTTTCCGAAAGGTATTCGACACCTAATTGAAAGTCCCAGGCTCTATTAGTGCGTGAGCTTAAGATGGTCCGGTGTAGAAAGGCACCATACTGAGTCGTATCTCTTCCGCCCGGTATTTCAAATATCGAGTCTTGCAAAGGGAAGATGCGCTCTAGCACACTGGTACGATCGAATTCATTCCAACCGGCGGTAGATTCCAGGTACAACTTACCCAAGTTGCCCCAGTCGATCCAGTCTTTGTAGTGCAGGCTATGGCTCCTGCGCTGGGTGTTGAACGTTTCGTCGAAGGCAGCGGGTCTGACACGGCCCGACAGTGGACCATAAAGGATCAGCTCTTCATCGAATTGCTCATAGCCATAGCGAATGAGCCCTTCTTTGCCAAGCTGAAATTGCACATTGGCGTGCCAGCCATCTTGCTGCTTGGGATTCCAGGGAACGACCTTGCGGTTGAAGGTATCGACGCCGGGAATTTGTACCTCTTCCAGGGCGCGGAGGGTATCGACATTGCCCTCGCCTAAGTCGGTGTTGAAATCGCGGTAACCGACGTCTACCTGAAACTTGCCGATTTGGCGACCTACAATGGCTGAGCGCCGCTCGATGCCTACAGACTCTTGCTGACCGCTCAGATCGACACGCCATGCATTGGGCTGGGTCTGTTTGCTGATCAGGTTGATCACTCCGCCAGCTGCGTTGCTACCGTAGCGGGCAGACATAGAACCGGGTATGATCTCGATGCGAGCTACATTTTCAAGCGAGACCTGGCTCAAGTCTATATTTCCTCCCAGGCGGCCGACCATGGGTACACCATCGATTAGCACCTGTACATTCTGCCCGCTTATGCCTTGTATGCTCACTCCATTGCCCAAAATGGGGTCGGCACCGATTTGCAAATTCAGCTGCTGGGCAAGTGCTTCGGAGAGGGTATTGTAGCCGAAAGTCTTGATCTCCTCCTCCTGAATGGTGACCACTCGGTTGGTTGCTCGCTCTATGGCCGAAGGTGCATACTGAGCCGTAACGACCACATCATCGAGATCGATAGACCAGGGAATGGAGTCTGTTTCAGCACCGTCGAACTGAACGCCTTGGGCAGAGACTGCCACCTGCGGAAGTACAAATAAAAGAAAACAAATTAGTCGTTGTGCACCCATGGTTGATAGTTCATCTATTTTACACTGCTTGTTTACTCTCAGCTACTAAATTTTCTAATAGATTCCGCCAATCGGTTAGCTCGGGTATACCTGGCTTGCGCGCGCCGAAGAAGTACACGATCAGCTGCCCGTCTTTGTCGAAAAGCTCCAGGCTGGTGACCATGCCGTCGTCGGTGGGTTTGCGCACCACATAGCAGCGATCTATGGCGGTGGTGTCTAGGTGTAGGTTAAATTTGGGGTCCATCACATTGTACCAATCGCCGTACCAGATCAGTTTTTTGACTGGGCCGGTATGTATCTGCACGCAGCCTGGGCTGTGCACGAAGCACATGATGGGTGTCTTCTCTCCGGCCGCTTTTTCGAGTATCTCGGTTACGGCCAGTCGGTCTACTTCGTCGACCATTTCGGGTGGGGCAAGGCGGAATGCCTGGGTGCGCGTCACTTTGTATTTGCGCAGCATGCCGAAGAATTGGTGGGTGTCTTTCATCTCGCGCCAGGCTTGTTGAAATTTCTCCACCTCGATTTCTTCGTCGGGCTTTTCCTCGGCTTTTTCGGGCTTGCTTCGATCTTCGATCAGTATGGGCGATTGGTCCTCGGCCCGGTATTTAGCTACCAGCTCGTGGTAGGCATCCAGGTCTGATTTGGGTGTAGAAAATATCTTGTGTACGGCCTCGCCACGATCATTGTAAAACTGGAAAGAGTAGAGGTCTTTACCCTTGTCGCGGCGCATGATCACAGCCAGTGCATACACCCATTGCGCCATAAAGAAGCGCAGGTCTATATCGGGATTGACCGCCACGCCCATATCGTGGCATTTGTAAAATTCGATGTTTTCATACACACCCTTGCGCTCGTGCACGCAGTGCGCATTGCGGCTCAGCGCCATTACGTAGCCCATCTTGTGCATATCGAGCAGCAGCCCCTCGCAGTCGCCGTTGAGCAGTACGATATCGTCGCTTAGCTCTAGCCCGAGCAGCTCCAACTCGCTGATGCCTATGCGCTCGGCTAGTTGCAGATTGCGCATTTTTTCGCCCGATTGGCGAATCTCAGCTAATTTCTTGCGGTATTGTACTATGGCTTCCATGAATAGTCGTTATGAGCGGGCAGTCGAGCGTAGGGTGCCGCTGGATGATACAATCGATGTCGAAGACCTGGCGTATCACATCTGTTCGGATGGTTTCTTTTGTACTTCCGCAGGTAGATACCTTGCCATGCTTCAGGAATACCAGCTCGTCGGCCAATTGGGCAGCGAGGTTCAGGTCGTGTAAAACGGCCACTACCCCCAGCTTCCAGTCTTTGACGAGTGCTCGTATCCAACCCAAAAGTAAGAATTGTTGCTCCATATCCAATGCAGCCGTCGGCTCATCGAGCAGCAAAAATTGCTGATTTTGCTCAGATCGGCCCGCTAGTAGCTGCACCAGGCACTTGGCCAGCAAGACTCGCTTGCGTTCGCCACCCGAAAGTGTCAGAAAATCGCGCTGCAAAAATGGCCGCAACTGTAGCTGATCTACCGCTTGGTCGACCATGCTTTGGCGTTCTTTGCGCGTGAGCTGATCGAAGCGGCCGTAGCAACCCATTTCCACCAGTTCGTGTACACGCAGGTTGAAGCTCAGATCTATGCTTTGGGCCAATACGGCCCGCTGAAGAGCTTGTTTGGCTGGCGATAGCTGCTTAAGGTTTTGCCCGTTCCAGATGATCTGGCCTTCATAGTCGGTAATCTGGCCGCTCAGACATTCGAGTAGGGTAGACTTGCCTGCCCCATTCTTGCCGAGCAGCACAGTGATCACCCCCGGCCGACACTTGATGCTGACATCTTCGAGTATGTAGCGGCCACCGCGTTTTACACCGACTTGTCTGACTTCGATCATAGCATCGGGACTTGTCGCTGGCTACGTAAAAGCAACCATACGAAGAAGGGTGCACCGATCAGTGCGGTTAGTATTCCGATAGGTAGTTCTGCGGGCGCCACGATGGTTCTGGCCAGGTTGTCGGCCAGCACCAAAAAGGTACCACCCAACAATGCTGAATATAGCAAAAGTCCACGATAGTCGGTGCCCCAAGCCAGCCGCAACAGGTGAGGTATCACCAAGCCGACAAAGCCGATGAGGCCCGTCACCGATATACAGGCCCCGACCACCAGAGCCGCTAGTACGACTACACGCTGCTTGACTTTCTCTACCCGAAAACCCAGGTAGGCTGCTTCTTTTTCGCCCAGCAAGATGGCATTCAATGCCCGGGCATCTCTTTGTATGAGGGCCGTCCCAATTAAAACAAGTGGACCGACTATGCTCAATTGTACCCAGTTGGCACCACTTACGCTACCGAGTGTCCAAAAGGTAATGTCTCGTAGCTGAGATTCATCAGATTTGTAGACCACATACCCCGTGATAGCCCCGGCAAAGGCGGTAATGGCAATACCCGCCAATATCATGCTGGCTACTTGTACTCGACCCTTCCGACTTCCGATCTTATAAACGAGCAGCGTGGTTAGCAGCGCACCTATGAAGGCAAATAAGGAAATGGTCCATTGTTGAAAGGCGTCGGTCAAAGTGGATAAAGCTGTACTCAGAAAGACGAGTGCCAAGACCGCAAATAGCATGGCCCCGCTAGTTATGCCGACTATACCCGGATCTGCCAACGGATTTCGAAAAAGCCCTTGAATAGCCGCTCCTGAAATGGCCAGACCTGCGCCCACAGTAGCTGCTAGAAGAACCCTCGGAATTCTAATATTCCAGATCAGGAAATGGCTCATATCCTCAGTCGGACCAGACAGGGCCAACCAGAGCTTTTCCCAGCTCATATCATAAGCCCCGATCAGCAAGCCACTGAACATGGCCGCGACCAAAAGGATAACCAACAATGTCGTCTTCTGAAACACGTTTAGAGTGTCTTTACCCAGCCTCTACAGCCGCTTTCATGTGTAAGCTCTCAGCCAACTCGATAGCCGCCTGCGTAGAACGTGGGCCAAACCCGGTCAGGTAAAGCCCCTCCATAGTTACGATGCGGTCGTTTTTGTAGGCGGGAGTTGCGCTTACACCAGGTATCTGTTGTAGGCCTTCTTTACCATCCAGACTAGCCAGCCCGCTGGTGAACATGAGGATCACATCGGGCTGTGCTTCGACCAGGGCTTCTGGCGTTAGTGCCTCGAAGTTGGGAAAGGAGGTAATGGCGTTTTGCCCACCAGCCAGATCGATCATAGCCGAAGCCGAGGTTTCATTTCCGGCCACCATGAGTCTGCCCATTCCACGAGCGTAAATGAAGAGTACCCGAGGATTGGTTTCTGCTGCATCGACAATGCTATTGAGTTGCTTGCGCTCGCTGGATAAGCGATCTGTGAGTTTTGAAACTGAAGCTTCTTCTACGTCGAGCAGATCGGCAAGCTGATTGGTGACATTGATGGGGTTTTCGAGTGTGTGATCGGTCTCGATAGCTGCTACTGTGATTCCTGCCGATTCGAGTTGGCCGATAGCTTCGGGTGCGCCGCGCTCGGTGGCTTCGTAGATCACCAGGTCTGGCTCGAGTTCGAGGAGAGCTTCGGTATTGAGTTGATTCATGTGCCCTAGCCTGGGTAGCTCTGCGGTCTTGTCTTCAGGGTAAACACTGGTGATGTCTACACCGACAATGCGGTCGCCCATGTCGAGGGCGTAGAGTATTTCTGTGAGGGTGCCGCTGAGGGAAACGATGCGCTCGGCTTTGGGCGCATCGTTTTCGGCCTGCTCTTCGGTGGTTTCGGCACCAGAGCCACAGGCCGTGAATTGTGCCAGACCTAAAACGGCGACTAGCGCAATATAAAAGAAGTGTAAAGGCGATTTTCTTGGATTAGCGTGGAGGCTAAGGAGGGGCATCTTTGGAAATTTAGTAAACCCAATGGACCCGAAGCGAGCCCATTGGATTTAAGTTATTCTATCGTACGAATAACGACTGAGTGTAATGTTCTGTTCCCCAGTTCAAGCGAACGAGATAGTGGCCTGAAGTCAAACTAGCAACCGGTAGATCGAATTGATTGACACCAGGGCGGAGCTCGACCTGCTCGTTGGTCAATAGGCGACCGAGCTGGTCGAAGATGGCCAGCTGTGCTTCGCCATTGTTGGGAAGCGCACGGTTCAACTCAATCCGTAGGTCGGCTTGATCAAAGGCTGGATTGGGAAATATGAATGCAGAGGATAAGCTGCTGGGTAGCTCGGACGTCGCACTGAGCGTACCTACATTCTCTAGGGTAAGGGTTGTCTCACCCAGATCACTACCCGTAAAGTCATCGAAAATAAGCTTGTAAACCGTTCCATCATCAAGTGATCTAACGAAATAGCACAGGTCTTCTTCGATTTCAAAACCGATAAGGAAGCTTTCCAAAAACTTCCAGTCTGCCCCTATGATGTCTATCTCATCTGAAAAGTCTTCGGCGAAGTCGTTAAAATCGACGTTGTCGATATCCACATTCCTCGCCTCGGCCACGTCTACGGTTGCATCATTATGTAGTATACCTGTAAATGGATACTGTTGTGGCTGCCCAAACTGATCGGCAAATTGGTAGTAGCGGGTGAATTTCAGATCCCACTCCGCTGGCTCCAAATCTAAAACCTCGTCCGTGCTTATCTTGTAATAAGCCAGTCGCTTGCCAGGATAAGCGGTTTTGTCTACAGAAAACGACGTCTCTCCTGTACCGTCCAGATTGGCGTGTCTACCGCTGAAAACGCCACCGGAAAGGCTAGTGAATTCAATTTTCTTGTAGCTATTGTCACGCAATTGAATAATGAAAACACGAGTACCCGTAACGGTTTGAGTGGCTTCATCGAGCATTCCCCAGCCGACATCCAGGGGGTCGGTATCATCTGCTACTAGATTGAAGGCACCTTCGCTCCAGCTCTTCTCGTCATTGAGGATTTCCTGATCGTCGGTCGGTGCACTCGTTGTAGCATCGAAGTCACTACCGACGAGAAACGCCCTGATTCTAGGTGTGCTCGCGCTTCTGGTCTCACCTTCGTTGAATACTATGCCCGTACCATCGGCACTGAGATCGAAAGCGATATCCCAGCTATCTTGGCTGATGGAGGACACATCGCCTGTCTCCATGTCAAAAAATACTTGATTGGCGTAGTCGCCCTGCATAGACACGACGTAATCCTCAACTTGTGCCTGCAGCGAAAGACTAAGCACCACCAGTAGTGATGTGTATATATGCTTCATAATTATCCGAGTTGAATTGAACTATTGAGGCATCAAAATTACAAGCGAAAGCAGCTGCGACAAAGAAATAGCGCACCTAAGTTTATTAAATCCAAATAAGATGACAGGTAGGCTACATTTATTCAGCTCATAGCCGCATTCCGCGGCTATGAGCTGACTTTACATTCTATCTGGCATATCGATGCCCAATAGATTCATACCCGTCTTCAACACATTTCCAACAGCTTGGCAGAGGGCCAGTCTGAAGTCGGCAGCTCCATCTTCTTCGGCATTGAGGATGCTGTGGTCGTGCCAGAAACGGTGGAAGTTTTTGGCCAGCTCGTAGCAGTAGTTGGCCATTAGCGAAGGGTCGTAGTTCTCGGCAGCTTCTTGTATGAGTGTCGGGAACTCGTGCATCTGCTGTATGATCTCCCTTTCTATGGTTTCTAGGGCAGTGTATTTGCTCAGTTTATCGAGACTACGCTCGCCAGCCTTGCGCCATACGGCTTGGGTACGTACATAGGCATTTTGTACGTAGGGACCGGTTTGTCCCTGAAGATCAACGGCCTCTTTAGGGTTGAAGACCATCCGCTTTGACGGACCTACCTTGATGATGAAGAACTTCAGGGCGGCCAGGCCGATCATTTCGACTATGGCTTCGCGCTCGTCTTCGGTCAGGTCGCTGGTGGTTTCGCGCTCGGCACTGGCCAGGCGGGCTTCGTTGACGACTTCGGCCATAAGGTCATCGGCATCGACTACGGTACCTTCCCGGCTCTTCATCTTGCCATCGGGCAGGTCGACCATGCCGTAGCTGAGGTGGTAGAGACCTTCGGCATAGGGTTCTTCCAGCCGCTTGAGTAGCTCGAATAGGGTAGCGAAGTGATGGTTTTGTTCATCGGCTACGACATAGACCATACGCTTGGCCCCGAAGTCATCGTAGCGTAAGCGGGCGGTCCCCAAATCTTGGGTAATGTATATGCTGGTGCCATCGCTGCGCATGAGCGTTTTTTCCGACAGTTTCACGTCGGTCAGGTCGGCATAGATAGAGCCGTCCTCGCGGGTGTGGAAGACCTCTTTTTGCAAACCGGTATCTATCATGTCCTTGCCCAGCTTATAGGTCTGCGACTCGTAGTAAAGTTTGTCGAAGTCGACGCCTAGTCTGTCGTAGGTGGCTTCGAAGCCTTCGTAGACCCAGCCATTCATTTTTGTCCAGAGGTCAACCACTTCTTGATCGCCTGCTTCCCAGCGCAGCAGCAAGTCTTTGGCTTGTGCCCCTAGTTGGCTGTGCGTATTGAAGTAGCCGGTTTTGGAATAGGCTTTGAAGAAAGCTTCCGGGCTTTGGCCTTCTTTGGCTTTGGTGGCATAGACCGCTTGACCTTCAGGTGTAGCTTGCCAGGCTTTATACTCTTTCTGATACTCCGCTTCGAAGCGCACGTAGTATTGGCCCACGAAGTGATCGGGCTTGGTATTCGTAGATTCTGGGGTTTCTCCGTTTCCAAAGAGCTTCCAGGCCAGCATGGATTTGCAAATCGCGATACCCCGATCGTTTATGATCTGCACCTTGACGACATCGTAGCCCGCAGCCTGTAGCAGTTGGCTGGTCGACCAGCCTAATAGTATATTTCTGATATGGCCCAGGTGCAGCGGCTTGTTGGTATTCGGGCTGCTGAACTCGACCATGACTCTTTCTTCCTTCGCGGGCTGGCGACCGAATTGGGCATCTTTATACATGCCGCGCATGAAGTCGATCCAATAGGCATCCGATACCACCAGATTGAGGAACCCTTTGATCACATTGAAACCGCTGATGTGCTCCACCCGCTCAGTAAGTAGCTCGCCCAATTGCTGACCGATAGCCTCTGGCTTAGCCTTAGCTATACGGGTATAGGGAAAGGTAACGACGGTGAAGCTGCCCTCGAACTCCTTGCGGGTGGCCTGTAGTGCCGTTGGCAGATTGGTGGCATCTGGGCCGTAGAGCTCTACCAGCGTCTCAGCTAGTGTCTGCTGAATGGTTGATTGGATATCGATCATAAGGAGGTGCAAAAGTAGGGAGATGTGGGGGTTAAGACAATGTGTATTTTTGCTTTAAAGTTTCAATACGATTACGCTAGAAATTCTTATCCCGCTCTTCGGTCTGCTAGACCTCGTGCGAGGATCTCGTGCATTCGGTGAATGCACTCGACCTGCGGAAGCCTGCCTGCCGACGACAGTCAGGCAGGTCCAAATCAAAAGAAGTATTTGCCATAGCATGCTATCGAGGTACAAAGTATGGCGATTGCAACCTTGAGTAATGTTAAATTTCTAAGATCGCTTGCTTTTCAATCATATGTCGTGTATATTGGTCTCGTATTAAACGATAATTCTTATTCTGTAAGGTAATCCCCACTATTATTTGGATTGCCAACTTACAGTCGGGTGATTTTAGATAAGGGCGAGATGCACCGCATGCTCGCTCTTTTTTGGTGGTGAGAAGTAGAAAAGCAGGTGTTCAGGGGGCGAATGCACTTAACAATGTGTATACTTACCCCTTTAAAGCTTAAAGATGGAGAACTTCTCATTGCACGGTATCGATGTGGCCGTGATGGTCAGCTATGCCGTATTTATCATTGGGTACGGGCTGTACAATGCAAAAAACAAGAGCTCTGAGGAGTATTTCCTAGCCGGCCGGGATATGACCTGGCCGATTGTGGGCATCTCCCTTTTTGCGGCTAATATTTCGAGCTCGACCCTGATCGGGCTGGCAGGATCGGCTTACAGTCTGGATATGACGGTCTACAATTACGAGTGGTATGCCGTGCTTGTATTGGTCTTTTTTGCCATTTTCTTTTTGCCGTTTTATTTGAAAAGCGGGGTCTATACCATGCCCGAGTTCATGGAGCGGCGATACGACAGCCGGTCGCGCTACTACTTTTCGTTCATCACGGTGGTTGGTAATGTGCTGATCGATACGGCGGCCTCGCTATATGTAGGTACGCTGGTACTCGGGCTGATATTCCCCGATACGGCACCGTGGATCATCATCGTTGGACTGGCGCTTTCAGCGGCGGCCTATACCATACCGGGTGGATTGAACTCGGTGGTGAAGACTGAAGTGATACAGGCGATCATTCTGATTTTTGGATCGATTATCTTGACTTATTATGGGCTGCAGGAGGTAGGTGGCTGGAGCGGCATGGTGGCTAAACTCAACGAACTGAATGCGGCCGGGGCTATCGATAAGAATGCCTCTGAAGCATTGAGCATAGTTAGAGAAAACAACTTGGGACTCCAGCAGATGATGAAAACGATTGGAGGCATGCAAGCCGATACCTTGATCAGTCAGGAAGCCTTCGATCAGCTTAGTGTGTTGGTAAACGGTGTGGAAGATTTTAGAAGCCTAAGTGGCCCACTTGCGGATTTGCAATCATCTGGCGTAATCAATGAAGAAGTATATGCTACCCTCAATACGACCATAGAACGCTCCGATGACTGGTGGCGTCAATACGACAGCCCCATCGTACCCTGGTGGGGATTGTTGACGGGCGTACCGCTGCTGGGCTTCTACTTCTGGGCAAATAACCAGTTTATGGTGCAGCGGGTGTTGGGCTCTAAGGATTTGAATCATGGTCGCTGGGGTGCGCTGTTTGCCGGCCTGCTCAAGCTGCCGGTAATCTTGATCATGGTCATACCAGGTACCATTGGTTTTCTGCTGTTCAAAGATACGCCGGTCGCCTATCAGACGGCCGAGGGGCTGTGCGAAAACCTGGCGGAATGTACCGACTTCACCTATCCGACGCTGCTCTTCGAGTTGTTGCCAACAGGCTTGCTGGGCTTGGTGGTCGCAGGCTTATTGGCAGCGATGATGAGTAGTATTTCGGCGACTTTCAACTCGGCATCTACACTGATTACGATGGACTTTGTCAATAAGCTCAGGCCGAATATGTCGAGTCAGCAACTGGTGCGCAGTGGGCAGATCGCTACTTTGGTTCTGGTGGTACTGGCATCTGTTTGGGCTCCATTTATTGGTCGTTATGGCGATCTTTTTAGGTACCTTCAAGACATCCTTGGCTACATAGCACCGCCGATCGTATCTGCCTTTGTGCTCGGCCTTTTCTGGAAGCGAGCCAACGGTACGGGTAGCTTTGTCAGTTTGATTTTCGGTTTGGTTATGGCCATTATTTGGGTAGTAGGTATTGTAGGTGAGGTAGACCACTGGTTCTTCCAACTTCACTTCCTCTTACGCACAACCGTCCTGTTCTTCCTGTGCTTGTTTGTACACATCGGAGTGAGCCTGGCTACGGCTCCACCAAAGGCCAACAAGCTAGAAGGTATGATCTGGACCAAGAAGCTCATTAAAGAAGAGACCGAAGAGCTGGCTGATCTGCCCTGGTATAAGAATTATCGTTACCTGTCGGTCATCTTGTTGGTGATGACGGCGATTGTGGTGGCTTATTTTTGGTAGAAAAGAAAGTGTAAAAATAAACTTGTAGTAACTACAACTTGTAATAACTACAAGTTATTTTTGCATATGACTTTCTATAATCGACAAGGTGAGATTGCAGTACTTGATCGGGCTTTGGCTCGACCTCGACCCCAATTCATAGTGCTATACGGTCGAAGGAGGTGCGGCAAGAGCACCCTACTGCAGCATATCGCCAATGAGGGCGACTGCTATAGTTTGGCCATTCAGGGAGAAGCAAGTCTTCAGAGAAGCCTACTGAGCCAGACCATCGCGCAAAAGTTCGCAGGGTTTGACCGGGCCGTATATCCAAACTGGATGGAATTTTTTCGAGCACTAGCCGATAGAGGGGGAAAAAGATATACACTGATCATCGATGAGTTTCCTTACTTGGCTAAGAGTGATCCGTCTCTGCCCAGTATTCTACAGGCATTGCTCGAAGACCGTAGTAAACTGCCTTTTCACTTAGTACTGTGCGGATCTTCTCAGCAAATGATGGAAGGCACCATATTGTCGGCCACATCTCCGCTATTTGGCCGGGCAGATGAGATTTTGAAGATCACTCCGTTGCTCGCTGGATATTTGAAAGATCACATGCCTGAATCTACAGCAGTTAATTTGATGGAAGAATACAGCATCTGGGGTGGAGTACCGAGGTACTGGGAGCTTAGGGCTAGATATAAAGACATGCCCGAGGCAGTATATGAACTACTACTTCAACCCATCGGGCTACTCTACGATGAGCCACGGCGGCTCCTTTTAGATGATATGACCTCTTTGGTACAGCCACTAAGCCTATTGACGTTCATTGCAGGTGGTGTGAATCGGCTATCGGAACTAGGTGGACGAATGGAAAAGCCCGCTGCGGAGTTAAGTCGACCCCTGAATCGACTCATTGAATTGGGTTACATTGAGAAATTGAGGCCGTTTAACGCCCCACTTCGTAGCAACAGGCAAACCCTTTATCGGGTGGCGGATTCTTTCATGCGCTTTTATCATCGTTATGTGGTGCCCAATGCAAGCAAGATAGAACAAGGTAGAAAAAAAGAAGTGTGGATGGAGATAGAACAATCAAAAAGCGGCTACTGCGCTCAGACTTGGGAAACACTGACGCGGTCAGCTATTGCAAGAGGGTTAATAGATGGGAGCGTTTCAGCCTGTAGCCCCTGGTGGGGAACGACAAAAGCGAAACGAAAAGTGGAGATCGACGGTGTGGCTCAGTCGCCAGATGGTAAGCATTTGATCTTGTGCGAATGCAAATGGAGTGAAGGGGTAGATACCCAGCCTATACACCAGAAGTTGGCCCAAGTAGCTAGAGAGCTACCGTTTTACAACGGACAAGAAGTAACGACAGTCGTGGCTACAAAAGAAGGAGGGAATTCTGCTCATGACATAGGAGCAAAAGAAGTTTTGGACAAACTGAGATGATGATTTTGGCAGGCCAAAATCATCATCTCACCCCCATTTCCTCAACTGCGCTACGGCTGCTCGCATATCCTTCGGCATATCGGAGGTGAAGCTCATTTCCTCTCCACTGTCCGGGTGCTCGAAAGCGAGGGTATGTGCGTGTAGTGGCACCCGACTCAGCAGCGGCCGTTCCTCGCCCGAGCGGTTGGGGCGGTAGCGGCGGCCTTTGATCTCCGAAAGCAGAAGTCGCTCTCGGCGGCCGTAGAAAGCGTCTACAACCAGTGGATTGCCCATGGCGGCCATGTGGACCCTGATTTGGTGGGTACGGCCCGTCAATATTTTGACTTCTGCCAGGGTATAGCCATTGCCTAGCATCTCTTTAATTCGATATTTACTGGTGGCGTCTTTGCCTTTGTTGGAGACGATCATACGGCCGGGCTTGCCTGGGTGGGGAGCTAGTGCATAGTCGATCTCGCCGATTTCGATGGCAGGCGTACCCTCTATAATGGCCAGGTAGGTTTTGGTCACGCTGCGCTGCTCGAACTGCTGGCTCAGCGATCGCTGTGCGTCTTGAGTGCGCGCAAAGCAAAGTAGACCGCTGGTCTCTTTGTCTAGTCGATGCACGGGGCGAACTTCTCCATACTTGCGCTTCAGGGACTCCAACGCGTTGGGGATTTCAGGTAAGTACCGATCCGGTACGGAGAGCAAGCCTGAAGGCTTTTCGATCACGATCAGCGATTCGTCAGTATAAATAGCATTCATAAAAAAGCAATATGCCGTTTCCGCCGCAAAGCGGTGGAAATGGCCACACAACAAAAAAAGCCGCGTGCCCGAAGGCCCGCGGCTTTTTATAATCCCATGAACATATAGGTCTTTAATGTCAGCGGGGAGTTTAGATGCACTGTGTTCCGGCTCATATTGGCCGGAACACAGCACCTAAAATCATAATCCCATGAACATTCAAATCTTTGTGAGTGGGGCGTTTCCCTCTCCGTTGATACAAATGTCAGTAAACCGACCACCTGCCCAAAGGACAAAATTAGAAAGAGGTGAAGATTTAAAATGCAATTTTTAATTACAAATTAATGATAATCAATAATTTATAATAAAAAATTGTGAACGATATCATTCCTCCTCTTGGCTTAAAACCGCACTTATAGCCGCTAAATTCTCTACTAAATCGCTGGCGGAATCTGAAGGCGAGGTCAATGCGGCAACGGGTGCATTTTGTTGAGGTTTTTTCTTCCCTTCTTTGATAGCTGCGGCAGCAGCTTCCAGCTTAGCTTTTTCCTCTTCACTGCGCTGAGCTTGCTTTTTAGCACGCTCGGCTTCCAGCTTAGCCTTTATTTCAGCTTCGACCTTGCGTTGGGCCTCTCGCTCTTTAGCTTTCTCGGCGCGCTTTTTCTCCTTTTCCATGCGATCTTCCAGCATGCGCTTCGTCTTGAGCATGTCGTTGAGCTTCTCCTGCTTGCTATCAACCCTGCTCTGGATCATCTGGATTTTGGCGCGACGGATTTCGGCTTCCATTTGCTCGTCGGTATTGGTGATTCGCTTACGCTGAAATTCCAGGTCCTTGTGGTCGCGATTTATGCTGTTCTGCATGCGCTCCATGGCGTTGATCAGACCGTCGTAGCGCTTTTTGGTGCGCCCGGCTCCGCCATCATTACCGCCTCCACCTTGTCCGCGCTTGGCCTTTACCGCTTTAAAGGCTGCGTCTATACGCTTGTAAATCAGATCGCGGTCCTTGCGATGAAACTTCGCATTGTGAAATTTCGACTGCACCTTGCGTAGATCGTCGAATACGCGACGCAAGTGACTGCCTTCCTCTATATCGCCTTCTAGCTTGGCCAGTTTTTCGTTAAACTCGGCGACGATCTCCTGGCTTTTTTCGCGCAGCTCCTGGTCTTTCTTGCTGCGTAGCTCCTTCATTTTGTTGAATAGCTCGTCGGTACCCTGGCGCAGCTTATTGCCGTGTTGACGCAGCAGCGTCTTGTCGCGCAGTTGGGTTTGTACCTTCTCCCAAAAAGATTTGAGTCGGTTCCAGGTGTTGGAGTCGTATTCGCCACTGCGTTCTATGGCATCGCCGATCTCGGCCAACTCGCCCAGGTAAGACTTGGTCATCTTGTCGCTCAGCACGGCGTAGTGCCACTCGTTTTGCGCCAGGTTGATCATGTCGGTTTGTTCGGCTTTCAGCTCGTCGGGCAGCAGGCTATCGGTCACGCTCAATTCGCGTACTATGCTGCGACCGGCTTCTGGCAGCTCCACTTCCTGGTTTTTACGCCATTGGGTCATAAACTTGCCGTAGACTTCGTCGGTCACTACTTTTTCAGGGTAAGTAAGTATGTGCACGAGGTTGTCTTCGGTCTTCAGCTCGAGAGTGATCATGACGCGATTCTGGTCGCCATCGCGCCCCCATACGGCTATTCGATTTCTCATGGTAGTCAATTGTAGGTCTGTCCTCCAGCTGGGGAGGCTCCGTCAGTATTTGTAATTTCAGGCAGTTACGGCACGAGCCTTCAGTAGCTCGTTTTGCAACATGTATTCGGCAATTTGCACGGCATTGGTCGCCGCACCCTTGCGCAAGTTATCGGCCACGATCCAGAGGTTCAGGCCGTTTTCTATAGACTCGTCTCGCCGGATGCGACCCACGAATACCTCGTCGCGATCCTTGGCGTAGCGCGGCATGGGGTATTGCAGATCAGTAGGGCTGTCTTGTACGATTATTCCCGGAGTCTGGGATAGGATTTTTTGTACTTCCGCAGGTTGAAAGCTTTGCTCGAATTCGACATTGACCGATTCGCTGTGGCCGCCATTCACAGGCACGCGCACAGCAGTAGCGGTAATGGCCAATTCCGGAGCAGATAATATCTTTCGGGTTTCGTGTACCAGCTTCATTTCCTCTTTGGTGTAGTCGTTGTCGAGGAAGATGTCGCACTGCGGTATGCAGTTTTCATAGATGGGGTAGGCGTAGGCCATCTCATCCTGGTCTAGCTGTACGCCTTCGCTTTCCAGGTTGTATTGCTTGACCGCCTGCATACCCGTACCCGTAAAAGACTGGTAGGTACTGATGACCAATCGCTTGATACCGAATGCTTCATGCAGTGGCCCCAAGGCCATCACCATCTGGATGGTCGAGCAGTTGGGGTTGGCTATGATCATGTCTTCGGCACCGATCACGTGACCGTTTATTTCGGGTACGACCAGTTTCTTACTGGGGTCCATACGCCAGGCACTGCTGTTGTCGATCACCACGCAGCCCACCTCCGCAAATTTGGGTGCCCATTCTTTAGAGGTCGATCCGCCAGCACTGAAGAGGGCCACATCGGGTCTAGCTGCGATGGCATCTTCCATGCCGATCACCTGATGTTCCGACCCGCGAAAGTCTATTTTCTTACCAATCGACCTAGACGAGGCAACCGGCAGCAATTCCGTGATTGGAAACGCTCGCTCCTCCAGCACCTTAAACATGACCGTACCCACTAAACCGGTAGCACCAACAACAGCAACTTTCATAATGATCTAGTTCTTTTTTCAAAAAGGAGTGCAAAGATAAGGCTACCGAAACGGTGTTGCGTCCTCTGGCCGCAACAAAGTTCAGCTACGGCCGTATGGCGCAGCCCCGTTTCATCCTATTCTTCCGTCTTTAGACAGTAAAACCGCTATCGGCCTCGTAGTCGGGAACTGCGCACACACGATCAATATCATCACCGTAATCGGCACGCTGAGTAGCATACCTACCACGCCCCAAAGAATAGACCAAAAGATCAGTGAGAGAACCACCACTAGGGGCGAAATATTGAGGGTGTCGCCCATCATGCGTGGGTCGATGATGTTGCCTACGACCAACTGTATAGCACTCACACCGAAGAAGATGGTAAAGAAGGGCCCGAACCCATCGAACTGCAGCAGTGCGAGCATGGCTGGTAAAGCCGTAGCCGTAATAGAGCCAATAGTCGGTACGTAATTGAAGAGGAAAATCAAGAAGGCCCAGAAGATGGCATAGTCTAGACCGATGGCCCAAAAGACAGCATAGCTCAGTATTGCAGTCAGGATCGAAGTAAAGGTCTTGACCCACAGATACTTCCGCATGGCCGAGTTGACCTGTCCGACGATCTCTTGGTAGCGCTGCTGCTGCTCGGCGTTCATCTTCAACGCAGTGATTTTTTTGGCAAAGGTCCCTTGCTCGATAAGCATGAAAATGACGTAGAGTAAAACGAGGAAGAACCCTCTAGCTATGGCCGTAATGCCACCTATAAGAATCGAAAAGTTGTTGATCAACTGATCGCTATATTCTATAGTATCTAGCGTCCAGGGATCGCCATCGCGGCCGAGCTCGGTATGTATGCGTAGTAGTAGGTCGTCAACCTTATCGAAATACTGAGGTGCGTTTTCGATAAATTCATTGGCATTGTTTACGATCAGATCACCGACGAAGTAAATGACCAGCCCGATCAGCCCGAATGAAATGGTCAATGACAGCCAAGACGGACAAAACTTGTTAATTGGATAGATGCTTCGCAGCTGATTATCAATGCCATTTACAATATACCAAATCAGTAAAGCCAGAAATATGGGTACCAAAAAGCTCTGCCCGTATACGATCAGCGCAAGACCGAGTACAATGCTAATGAGCCAGGCAGCAATTTTGGTGATGGTCATAGATCAATAATGATCAATTCTCATAAATAAGTACGCCCTGGCTCAAATCATCGATAAATTGTAAGCAGTTTTTTGGGGCTTTACAGAGTAAGTAGCCTTGACAATCGTAGAGATACTGCCCTTCGCTCGACTCAAAGAAGTAGGCGGTTCGCCCATCTGTCCAGGGAACGCGAGTGATGTAGTTGGCGGCATGGTACTGAGCGAGTTCGTATAGCCATTCGCTTATGCGGTCGTGGCTTTCGCAGACGATCGGCCTGGGGAATATACTGGGCTCGCGCAATTGCTGTACACAGGTGACTCTGATCATGGCGTCTTCGGTCATGCAGATGCTGGCAGCATCGTTGATGTATTCGAAGCCGAAGCGGATGCGCGAGCCACTTAGAATTTCGTAACCGCCGCTTATGCCCTGAACGAGGAGGAGATGTCCCTCGTCGGTTTCGAGCAGTTGGCCGCAGCCATCAAGGCCGGTATAGTCTCGCACTTCTGCTACGGAATTACACTGGTTGCTGGCTCTTGGAAGAGGTGGAAGTTCGACGGGGCCTGATCGGTAGGCCTGGTATACGGTGGGTTTATCCCAAGGCTTATCTGGTTGGGGGTCTTCGGTAGGTACGGGTAGGGGGGTGCCACCAGGGTATATGTAAGCAGAGTCTGTAGCTCCTGGCGGGCGACCAGTTGGATCAGTAGGCTTGATCACCCCGCGCTGGCAAGACATACAACCTGCGGAAGTACAAATTAAAATAATCCAATATAGGGTCCTCACAAGCCGTTTTGATTTTGATGACAAGCTACTTCACAAATTTAGTGATCGCGCTATAATTGAGTCTGTTTTTCATACTTTTGAGCCTTATTCAACCGATTAAAACCACCTGAAGATGACCGGAAGTAAGATAACCGTAAGCAACGGAAAACTAAACGTGCCTAATGACCCAATCTTGCCTTTTATAGAAGGTGATGGCATAGGTCCAGATATTTGGGCTGCGGCCAGCCGAGTGCTAGAAGCAGCAGTAGAAAAAGCTTATGGTGGCGAGCGAAAGATCGTTTGGAAGGAAGTCTTGGCCGGCCAAAAAGCGATGGACAGAACCCAGGAATGGCTACCCCAAGAGACACTTGACACGATTGAGGAATATCTGGTTGCTATCAAAGGCCCATTGACTACGCCAGTAGGTGGCGGTATTCGCTCCCTCAATGTGGCTCTTCGCCAGAAGTTGGACCTCTACGCTTGTGTGCGGCCTGTTCAGTATTTCAAGGGGGTGCCCAGCCCGGTAAAAAATCCGCAAGATGTAGACATGGTGATCTTCCGTGAAAACACGGAAGATATCTATGCCGGCATCGAGTTTGCGGAAGGCACGGAAGAGAATACCGTCTTTTTGCAGTGGCTGCAAGAACGCTATCCCGACCGCTATGCGAAGGTGCGTTTCCCTGAGACTGCGGGCATTGGTATCAAGCCTGTCAGCCAGGAGGGTACCAATCGACTGGTGAAAGCAGCTATACAATACGCCATCGATACAGGTCGCGATAGTGTGACCCTGGTGCACAAGGGCAATATTATGAAATTTACAGAGGGCGCTTTCCGCGATTGGGGCTACGAAACGGCAGCCGACGACTTCGGTGGCGAGCCACTCGACGGCGGCCCATGGCATACGATCAAAACAGCTGATGGCCATACTATTACGATCAAAGACGTGATTGCTGATGCTATGTTGCAGCAGATCATCTTGCGCCCGAAGGAATACAGCGTCATCGCTACCCTCAACCTGAATGGCGACTATATCAGCGATGCGCTGGCCGCCCAAGTGGGTGGTATCGGTATTGCACCCGGTGCCAATATCAACTACAATACGGGCATCGCCATTTTTGAAGCTACGCACGGCACCGCCCCCAAGTACGCCGGACAGGACAAGGTAAACCCTTCATCTGTCATATTAAGCGGCGAAATGATGCTGCGCTATATGGGTTGGACCGAAGCGGCAGACCTGGTCATAAAAGGGATAGAGGGTGCCATAGGCTCTAAGCGCGTGACCTACGATTTCGAGCGACTGATGGAAGGCGCTACACTGCTGAAGTGCTCGGAGTTTGGGGAGGAAATCGTTAGGTCCATGGGATGAATCCCATGGTCAAGTTAGGCGTCCCCGGGGGACTGCACAGCCAGTCCCCCGGGGACGGCCAACTTAGCGATGGGATTCATCCCATCGCCGCGTCAGCGAAATAAATTATATACAATTTGTTTGTTTAATAATTTTATGCCATATTTGAGCTGAAACAAAACATCAAATATGCCAAGATCCTATTCCAGAATAATTCTGCACGCGGGCTTTTCTACTAAGTATCGCCAACCGATGATCGGTGAAGAAATAGAGGCCGGGCTGTATGCCATCATGGGCAATGAATTGAAAAAGCACGGCTGTGTGCCCATCGTAATCGGTGGAGTGAGCGACCACGTGCATGTGCTATTTGCAATGTCGCGTACTAAAACGGTAGCTCAGGTTATGCAGTCCGTTAAGGCGGTGTCTAGCTACTGGCTGCGGCGTCAAGGTGAGAAATACGAGACGTTCAGGTGGCAAAATAGCTACTTCATATTCTCAGCGGACTATCGCAAGATGGACGGACTGATCCAGTATATATTGGATCAAAAAGCACACCACGGTCAGAATAACGAGAAGCTCGATTTCAAAGCGGAGTACGAAAAAATGCTTCGCGCTTTCGGTTTTGCTGATTTTGACTCCGATCTGGAGTTTCCACTCCCACCCGTGGATAATGCTGCCTGATGAAAAGCCAGTCCCCCGAGGACGCCCATCTCCGCGATGGGATTCATCCCATCGTCGCTTCTAGTCCCCCGGGGACGCCCAACCTAGCTATGGGATTTATCCCATAGCCGCGCCAGCGGAATAAATGATCTGCAAGCGCCAGTGCCGACCCGGCAGCGGATACCCCGCTATGCGCTGATAGCGCAGATCGAATAGATTGCGCAGCCGGAGCTGAATTTCTACTTTGCCTTTGCCCAAAGTATAGCTTAAATCGGCATGGTGTAGCCAGGTTTCTGAAAGGCGATTATCGATACCATTTAGGGTGAAAACCGAGCTTTGGTATTGCAATCGATAAGTGGCGGCGAATTTCTTGCTGGCGTAGCGGAGGCGGCTGGTAGAGTTGAATCGCGGCTCGTAGGCGATCTGTCGACCGCTTGCATCCTCGCGAACATAGGCGTACTGGCCTGCCAAACCAAATAGCCATTGCTCTGTAGGCTTTAGCTCGAGAGAGCCAGAAATGCCACTACTCAGCAGCTGATTAAAATTGCGTGGCCTAAACTGACCGCCTTCTGGTAGCCAGCGTATGGCATTTTCGATTCGATGGTGAAAGACAGAAAATTCGGGACGGATGGATCGATCTTGGCTTCTTCGATTTTCGTAATTGATTTGCCAGGTTTCAATGCGCTCAGGGTTCAGATTGGATCGGCCCAGTTCTGGCCAGAATAAGTCGTTGAGTGTGGGGCGGCGAAGTTGGCGCTGGTGCCTAAATGAAAAGTTGGAATAGTCGTTTTTGATTTCGATATTCCAAAGTGGAATAGGGCGGTTAGTTGGTACACTGCCCGCTGTAAGCTCCGGCTGAAGATGGAGCACCCAGGTAGGCGTTCTCCTCTGGTTATGGACTAGCGCGATAGGGATTTGTAAGCCGCCCGACCACCAGCTACGTGTTTGCCAGGGTCCATTATTTGGGGAAGCTCGCTGAAAGTCGCCACTCAAAAGTAAGCTTGGAGCTCCGCTCAATCTGCTGTGGCTAATGATAGCTTCTACACGGTGTGACTGTGCATGGGTGGTCGCATCTAAATCTAAATCGGGGTCAGTATACCGTAACTCCAGATCACTGGATCGCAATTCCAACTTGCCAAAAAGATGCGACTTTCTACTGCTGTATTCTATGCCGGCTCGCCCAAACCATTGTCGATCTTGCTGGGCAGCGCGACTATTGAACTGATCTAGCGATGGTGGGATCTGTCGGTCGCTGGTAAGTCCAATTAGGCTGGCGTAAATGGTACTGCCCAACCCTAACTCATGACGCAAATCGACACGGCCCGCCCAAAGATCGCTTTGTGCATTTGGTAGACGTCGGCTGCGACTGCGCTCATCAATAGTGGGATAATCATTATCTGCTGTGACGTGAAAAAGACTGAAATCAAATCCAGTTCTGCGATAAGCATGCAATAGGCTATCGCTTTTGCTGCCAGCGACCGACCCGCGGAAGTCTATACTAAACTGACGTTCTCCCCAGCTGCCAACGGCTCCACCGGTATTCCAATCAGTGTACAGCTCATTGGGGTTGTTATTGCCGAAGTCAGTGGGAAATCGCATCAGCAAAGAGGTTGGCAAAACACTCAAATCCACTAAGCCCGAAGCAGGTGAAGCCAGGTCGAATGGCAGGTCTAGCTGGCTGCGTACACTCCCCAGTCCCTGCCTGCTGAATGTAGCCAATCCCGGCCCGTAATTATTGACGCGTAGCCCACTCACGTCTTCTAGCAGCTCGGCGGTCGTTGAAAATTGGTACTGCCTCAACTCGCGGGGCGAAAGGGAAATCATATCCGCCCCATAATCGATCAGCGGGTTGGCATAGGTGACCGGCACAGCCTCGACCACCACTTCAGCGACTTGTACGGTATCCGCTATTTTTTCTTGTGGCGGGTTCGTTTGGCTTTGTACTTCCGCAGGTAGACACCCCCACAGCAAGCCGATGAATACCCATATGAATATTGCCTGTTGGTGCATCTTGAATAATGAGATAGACAACTTAATTAGTGGAGTACCTTTAAAGTTGAGTGCAAAATTTAAAACAAATTGTACTTTAATTTATGAATGTCGTACTTTTGCTACTGCAATTAAACACCGACAAAGCTATGCCAACTTTTTTTACAATCGAAGGAGTCAAAATACAGTTATTCTATAAAGATCATGCGCCCCCACATTTTCATACTAAGTTTGCCGAGCACAAGTCTATCATTCGCATTGATTCTCTTGAAATAATAGAAGGAAGCCTTCCAAAAAATAAGAAAAAGCTTATTTTGGAGTGGGCTAAAGAAAACAAAGGAACATTGGAGGAAATCTGGAATGATTTAAATCCTAAATTGTAATCAAATGAGCAGTGTTATAGGAATTGTTAGTATAGTAAATTTACAAGGCTATAAAGTCACTTGCCTATTTGATAATGGTGAAGAGCGAGTTATTGACTTTGAAAGATTATTAAGAAAATGGAATGCAAAAAAAGATAAAAGGCTAAGCCAGCTGCTTGTATCAGAAAACTTTGAGCAAATTAAAGTACAAGAAGATACTTTAGCATGGCCCAATATTCGGATAAGAACTAAATTAAGCAATGGTAAATCTTTTGACTTACCTCTAGACTTAGACCCGGTTGTTTTATATAATGAAAGTGAGCTAGGCAGCCAGCAAAAAGAATCTTTACTGGAGATTAAAACTTAAACACAACCCCTCCCCCTAATCTTGTAGACCGACCGATAAACTCCCCGCCCAAAATCCAGGCACCATTGACCTGTACGCCGAATTTTGGGGTTATGGGCGCGTAGACAGTGGCACCTGTGCGGGTCCAGCTGCTGCCGGTACCGGCCAGGGCTGTTTCTGCACCTTGTGTGCCATCCAGGGCGGTTACGAATTCGAGCCAGCCTTCCAGGTAGAGCCAGGGTGCTCCATAACCTGCTCGAAATAGGAGTGGCCAAACGGCCCTCGAATCAGGAGAGAGCTGGAAGTCAATGCCCGAAAGCGCGCTGAGGAACCAGCCCTGATCGTGTTGGTACTGGTAGACCAACCGACCTTGAAATACAAATGCTTGCTGACCGATGGCAAACTCACCGTCGGTTGGGTAATTTCCTATGGGGAAGGTCGCACCCACCGCCGTGTGAAGCCAGTGCCGTGCTTCGCCATCTCGCGACTCCAGATTGCGGTATTTCAAAAATATAGAAGCATCCTGAAAGTCGCTGTTCTCATCGTTGGTTTCTACGTAGGGTAAGCTGACCACTATGGCTGTCTGATCGCCCAAACCGGCTTCAACAAAAAGGCTGTAACTCATGGCCGTGAGCGAACGGTCTTCGTCTCCGTCTGGGTTTAGGTAGGTGTCGTAGTGCTCGGTGGCATAGTTTAGGGCAATGGCTACTTCACCCTTTGGTACGGCAAACCCAGCTATGGGGCCTTGTGCATAAGTTGGGATGGCAAAACCCAAGGCCGTGAGGATGGTCAAAGTGGTGGCTAATCTTGTACCCATAGCTTTACTTATCTTTGTCGGCCAAACTTAAGGGATTCATTCGCTGTGAAATCGCAAAACAAAATTCCTCTTTAAACCCAGTCGTAAGTGGCCGACACCCTAGTAATCATTCCGACATATAACGAGAAAGAGAATATTCCGTTGATGATAGATACGGTGTTCAAACTGTCGGATAACTACCATATACTCATTGTAGACGATGGTAGCCCTGATGGTACAGCCGACCTGGTTCGTACAAAGCAAGGCGAATATTCAGGTAAATTGCATTTACTGGAAAGAGCAGGCAAGCTGGGCTTAGGGACTGCTTATTTGGATGGTTTCAGGTGGGGCTTGAAGTACGAGTACGCGTATTTCATAGAAATGGATGCGGACTTCAGCCACAACCCGGCCGATCTGCCCCGCCTTCGCGAAGCTTGCGCGGACCAGGGAGCCGATGTGTCTGTGGGCAGCCGATATACCAAGGGTGGTGGTGTCGAAAACTGGCCGCGCAACCGCGTATGGCTGAGCTACGGAGCCAGCCTGTATGTGCGCGCCATACTCTGGATGCCGGTTAAAGACCCAACAGCTGGCTTTGTTTGCTGGACGAGAAAGGTGCTGGAGACTATGGACTTCGACGCCATTCAATTCATAGGTTATGCTTTTCAGATCGAGATGAAGTATACAGCTTACAGACTTGGCTTCAAGATTGCGGAGGTGCCTATTATTTTCACAGATCGAATTAGGGGAAATAGCAAAATGAGTGGCTCTATTGTACGAGAGGCTATTGGTGGAGTTTTGGCACTCAAGTTTAGGCAGTATAAAGCTGTAGAAAAGTAATAGTAACCATGCTTAAAATAGAGTCACTGACCTACAATCCGTTTTCTGAGAATACCATCTTGCTATACGACGAAGACAGCAGGGATGCTTTTGTTATAGACCCGGGATGCTTGATGGCGAGTGAAGAAGCCGACCTGCGGAAGTCCATTGAAAGATTGAACCTCAACCCGGTAAGACTCCTCAATACGCACTGCCACATCGATCACGTTTTTGGTAATGCTTATGTGAGTGAGTTGTATGGTCTGGAGCTGGGTGCACACGAGCTGGAACTGCCGCTGTTGCAAAATACGACGGCTCAGGCTGCATATTTCGGCATACCGGATATGAACCCCAGCCCCGAGCCTGCCTATTTTTTGAAACCAGGTGAGCAGCTAGAGCTCGGCAACCATAAGATAGATATGCTTTTTTGCCCCGGTCATTCGCCAGGCCACATCTGCTTTTACGATACCGATGGGCAGCAGCTCGTGGGCGGTGACGTGCTCTTTGCCGGTTCGATCGGTCGCTACGACCTGCCCGGGGCCAATAAGGATGACCTGATGCATTCCCTGACAGAGGTACTCATGAAGCTACCTGATCATACGGTCGTTTATCCGGGGCATGGCCCCTCGACCACCATTGGGCGAGAGCGTATTTCCAATCCGTTTTTAGTAGGCGTGGGATAGTGTTAAAAAATGGGGTTCGGATATTTTGAGGGGGCTCTGGACGATTGAGTTTGTATAGTTTTCCGATGCAAAATCGTATCAATTTCATTCTAAACTACCCCTCATGAAAACCATATTTTCTGTCCTCATCTCACTATTCCTATTTACAGCACTCGATGCTCAGGAAGTGCAATGGGGCATTCACCTAAACGGTGGCTATGGTGAAGTAAGTCTAAATGCACCGCGAGAAGTAATCGAGCTGCCTCCCGGTAGACTAGAGCAGAAAAATGGTATCGGTTTTGGCTTGGGCATCTACAGCCGTTTACTATTCAATGAATGGCTATCGCTAAGTGTAGCACCGACGCTACAGTTTCAGGAAACGGCCCTCGATAGGGTACGAGATGATGGCACAGTGGGCACCTTGAGCCTGTACTCTACTGGGATAACCTTGCCAGTAGCCGTTGAAGTCGAATTTGGAAAAGGAGACTGGAGGCCTCATCTAAGTGTGGGGGTGGGTCTATTCTTGAATATCGATAGCGACAATAGACCTTTCAATGTACTTAGGGACGAGATTCTCTTTGGTCAGCTTAGCGCAGGCGTATCTCGAAAGTTCAACAAATTCATTGTCAGGCCCGAGCTATTTATGCAGCATAGTCTAGCTAGTCTCAGCAATGGTGTACTGGATGGTAGTAATCTGAGTGTGCCGCCCTATTCTGAGTGGCAATATTTTGGACTTAGGATATTGTTTTATGGGAACCGAAAGATGGCTGGTTGAATAGAGTTTTAATTCTTAGAATTTTCTAAATTATAAGAATCAAATACTATTTGTCCATAGTAAGAATAGGGCTATGCCTAGGTAATCGGCTAGTTCGGAGCGCAGCAGCTTAAGCGCTTTCGTCATCTGGTTTTCTACGGTTTTGATCGATAGCTCTAATTGTTCGGCGATCTCGCGGTTGGAGAGGTCTTCGTATCTACTCAGTTCGAATACGAGTCTGCATCGGGGCGGTAGCTTTTTGAGCGCAGCGGATATGCGGTCTTGAAGCTCATGTAGGTCGGATTGCTCTGTAGCTGATGGGGCGGTCTGTCCGGGTAAGTGCATCGGTAGTTCGTCGGCTTTGAAGCGGGTCTTCTTTCGCAAGTGAGCCAGAGCCTCATTCACGCCCATACGCCTGAGGTACGCCGGGAGGTTGGTCTCGATGCTGATGTCGTGCCGCTTTTTCCAAAGGCGGATGAATACCTCTTGCGCCAAGTCTTCAGTCAGCCCAGGGTCGGCAATGTATCGATTTATAACCCGACACACATCTTGGTAGTGTGTGGAGAATATCTGCTTGAAAGCCGAGCGATCATCAGCTTTCAGCGCTTTCATTTCTAGTGCTATTTGGGGTTCTGCACGCATGTATGTCCGAAAGGTATGGCAAGGAGTTGAATTTGCCGCACAACCTTAGGGCCAATTCGAGAGTTTAATATTTCTTTGAGCGAAGAGTAGCAGGCCCTAACAGTTTATTATGAGTCAAATCGACCAGCTTTTACGCGGTGGCAGAAGATCCATTTTTCCTCAGTTCTTCCTGGATAAAGAGATACCCGCTGAGGTATTGCATCAGATATTAGAGAATGCCAACTGGGCACCATCGCACAGGCATACAGAGCCTTGGCGATTCATAGTCTTTCAAGGTGAGGGCAAGAACACATTAGCCGATCAGGTTATTGAGCGGTATCGTACTACTGTACCGCAGGAAAAGCAGGACGAAAAAAAGGTGGCTAAAACACGTAAAAAGTTGACTCAGTCGGCTGCTGTGATTGGTATCGTCATGCATAGAGACCCACAAGAGCGTGTGCCCGAATGGGAGGAAATTGCAGCTACGAGTATGGCCGTTCAAAATCTTTGGCTCAGCCTGGAGCAGCATGGCCTGGGTGGCTACTGGTCTAGCCCCGGCTTTCTGACAAAAGAATACGGCCTCCTACCCTGGACGGCAGAAAACGAGCGGTGCCTGGGCTTGTTTTATTTAGGGTATCATGAGGCACCCGACTTACCCAGAAAGAGAGGGGAGTTGGATGAAAAAGTGGAGTACATCGGTGTTGCGCCCTCTGGCCGCAACAAATAATAATTCTGCGACCAGAGGGCGCAGACCCGTCTCACTTTTTCCTAAAAAACATACTGATCGGTACTCCCGTAAAGTCAAAATGCTTCCGCAGTTGATTCTCTAAAAAGTTGCGGTAGCTCTCGCGTATGTGCTTGGGATCGTTGCAAAAGAAGGCGAAAGCCGGGTAGGCCAGTGGCAGTTGGGTGATGTATTTGATTTTGATATACCGACCTCGATAAGCGGGCGGTGGGTTGCGCTCTATTACCTCTAGCATGGTGTCATTGAGTTTGGAGGTGCTGACTCGGCGCGTTCGATTATCGTAAACCTCCAGCGCAGCTTCTACGGCTTTGAATATGCGCTGCTTTTCGGTGGCACTGGTGAAGATGACGGGCAGGTCGTTGAAAGGGGCAAAGCGTCGGCGCACTTCTTCTTCGTAGTTTTTGGCAGTATTGGTCTCTTTATCGGGTACCAAATCCCACTTATTGATCAAGATAACAACCCCTTTATTGCGCTTCTGGGCCAGTCGGAAAATGGCTAAGTCTTGAGACTCGACTCCGTCCACCGCATCGATCATGAGTACGGCTACGTCGCATTCTTCTATAGCCTTGATGGCGCGCATGACCGAGTAGAACTCCAGGTTCTCGTGTACCTTAGACTTCTTGCGGATACCTGCTGTATCGACTAGAATAAATTCTTTGCCGAACTTATTATAGCGGGTATTGATACTATCGCGGGTGGTGCCAGCTACATCGGTCACGATATTCCGGTCTTCACCAAGTAAGGCATTAACTAGACTGCTTTTGCCCGCATTGGGTTGCCCGACTATGGCGAGGTGAGGAAGCTCGGGCCGCTCTGGCGTTTCCTCGCTCAGCAGTTCCGACATTTCGTCCAGCAATTCACCTGATCCACTACCCGTCATGGAGGAAAGGAAGTAAGTCATCTCAAAACCCAAAGACCAGAACTCGTTGGCCATCAGCTGGCGCTCTTGATTGTCTACCTTATTGACGGCTACAATGACGGGCTTTTCTGTACGGCGAAGCATATCGGCCACCTGCTCATCCAGATCGGTTAGGCCAGTCGTTACATCCACCATGAAGATGATCACGTCGGCTTCGTCTATGGCGATCTCTACCTGCTCCCGTATGGCCGCCTCGAAAACATCATCGCTATCGCGCACAAATCCGCCGGTATCTATTACCGTGAATTCTTTACCATTCCAATGGCTCTGGCCGTACTGGCGGTCACGCGTCACCCCGCTTTGGTCATCGACAATAGACTGCCGCTCCCCGATCAGGCGATTGAACAGGGTAGACTTGCCCACATTGGGCCGACCGACTATGGCAACGATGTTTTGCATTTTTAGTCTGTTAGGCGAGGGTGTGCATTGCGCTTGAGGGTGGAAATCTTAGTTTGATTTTTGCGATGGGCTTAGGCAGGGTGGAGTAGTCTTTTAGTCTGTTAGGTGGGTCGTGCAATGCTCTTGGCGATAGAAATCTTAGTTTGGTTTTTGCGATGGGCTCAGGCTAGGTGGAGTAGTCTGTTAGGTGGTTTTTAAGTTATTCTTAAGCATGTAAGTAGTTAAACTAGAATCCAAGTTCTAGCTAAACCTCTAGCAATATGCTGTGTTGGCGACTAAAAGACTAAAAGACTAAAAGACTAAAAGACTAAAAGACTAAAAGACTAAAGCACTTTTTTCATAGTCGCTCCTATCTCCGCCGGGCTCTTCACGACATGGATTCCGCACTCGGCCATAATCTTCATTTTGGCTTCGGCTGTGTCTTCATGCCCGCCTACGATAGCACCCGCGTGGCCCATCGTGCGACCTTTAGGTGCCGTCTGACCAGCTATGAAACCGACAACGGGCTTGGTGCCGTGCGCTTTGACGTAGTGTGCGGCCTCGGCTTCCATGGTGCCGCCGATCTCGCCAATCATGATGATGCCGTCCGTCTCGGGATCGTTCATCAGTAGCTCTACGGCGTCTTTAGTGGTGGTGCCGATGATCGGGTCTCCGCCTATGCCGATACAAGTCGACTGGCCCATACCGGCCTTGGTGACCTGATCGACGGCTTCATAAGTCAGCGTACCAGAACGGCTCACGATACCGATGCGCCCCTTCTTGTGGATGAAGCCGGGCATAATGCCACACTTGGCCTCCTCTGGTGTGATCACACCTGGGCAGTTGGGGCCCACCAGTCGACAGTCAAAGTCTTCTATGTACGCCTTAGCCTTTACCATGTCTTGCACAGGAATACCCTCGGTGATGCAAATGATGACCTTGACACCCGCAGCTGCCGCTTCCATAATGGCATCGGCGGCGAAGGGTGGGGGCACGAAGATGATGGTAGTATCGGCACCAGCTTGGGTCACCGCATCTCTTACGGTATTGAAAACGGGCAAGCCCAGGTGCACCTGACCGCCTTTGCCGGGAGTCACTCCGCCTACTAGATTGGTGCCGTATTCGATCATCTGCTCGGCGTGGAAGCTGCCTTCCTTACCTGTGATGCCCTGAACAATAATTTTTGAATCTTTATTTACGAGTACTGCCATGAGTGGTTTTAATTCGGGTGGATAGGGTGGTGATTATTCCTGTGGTTCTTCTTCCTCGACTATGATGAAAACATCTTCGTCGTCTTGTTGCATAAAATAGGTTTCGCGGGCAAAGCGTTCGCGCTGCTGGTCCATATTCAATCGTTCAAGCTCAGCGGCTTCGATGTCTTCTTTCAGCTGATCGCGCTTGTCTTCATATCGGATGATGGAGTTGCGCAATTTGAGCTGCGAAAATACATTTCGCCTATCCAGATACAGGATGAAAGCTAAGAAAACGAGCGTGGCCACCGCAAAGCGACCGCGTAGAATAGGCGGCAACTTCTCCCAAGATTGTTTCAGCGAATTCTTTTTCCGTTTTGCCATATCCGCAAATTAGGAATTTGTGGGGGAATGAGGTGTGTTTTTATTTAGACTTCCGCAGGTGGAATGCTTTTGCCAAGAGCCCGGAAACCAGATAATTGGCTTCGCCAACTTTTGGAGACCAGACTTTACTTGCTTTTAGTATTTGTTAGGCTTAACTGCTTGCTATCCGGTTTCCAAAGCCGCCGCAGGTCGGCGTATCTGGGTTCCGTGCGTAGAGCAATGCACTAAGCAATAATCAGATTGATGCCATTATTTCAATAAATCTTTCCCTGGGAAGTAGGCCACATCACCCAGCTCTTCCTCGATCCGTATCAGTTGATTGTATTTGGCTATCCGGTCAGAGCGGCTTGCAGAGCCTGTTTTTATCTGTCCAGTATTGAGAGCTACGGCTAAGTCGGCTATGGTGGTGTCTTCGGTTTCGCCCGAGCGGTGACTCATAACGGAGGTGAAGCCCGCGCGGTCGGCCATACTCACGGCTTCGATGGTCTCGGTAAGCGAACCGATCTGGTTGACCTTGATGAGGATGCTGTTGGCCGCCCCTTCATTGATGCCGCGCAGTAGGCGCTCGGTATTGGTTACGAAGAGGTCGTCGCCGACCAGCTGGCAGCGTTCGCCTATGGCTGAGTTGAGGGCATTCCAATTGCTCCAATCGTCTTCGTCCAGGCCGTCCTCTATGCTGAAGATAGGGTACTTGTCTACCCATTCGGCCCAGTAGGCGACCATCTCTTCGCCGCTGAGCTTGCGGCCATCGGATTTGTGGAAGTGGTAGACCTTTTCGTCTGATTTATAGAACTCGGAAGCGGCGGCATCCATGGCGATGTAGATGTCTTCGCCTGGTTTGAAACCAGCAGCTTCTATGGCTTGCAGCACGATTTCGATGGCCTCCTCATTGCTCTTGATGTTGGGCGCAAAACCGCCTTCGTCGCCCACGTTGGTGCTATAGCCTTTTTGCTTGAGTACCTTCTTGAGGTGGTGGAAGGTCTCTACCCCCATCTGCAAGGACTCGCTGAAGGTATCAGCACCGAGCGGCATAATCATAAACTCCTGAAAGTCGATGCTATTATCGGCATGGCTTCCACCGTTCAGGATGTTCATCATGGGGACGGGCATGGTGTGGGCATTCACGCCACCTATATAGCGGTAAAGTGACTGTCCTACTTCTTGTGCGCCGGCCTTGGCGGTAGCTAAGCTTACGCCCAAGATGGCATTAGCACCCAGGCTACTCTTATTGGCGGTGCCGTCGAGTTCGAGCATGGTTTCGTCGAGCTCGCGTTGGTCTTGGATCTCCATGCCGAGCAGGGCTTCGCCAATCACTTCTTCCACATTGTCGATGGCTTTGGAGACGCCTTTGCCGAGCCAGTTGTCTTCGTCGCCATCGCGGAGTTCTACGGCTTCGTACTTGCCGGTACTGGCACCGCTCGGAACGGCCGCTCGGCCTACAGCCCCCATTTCGGTCATCACTTCGACCTCTACGGTGGGGTTGCCTCTTGAATCTAGAATTTGACGCCCTCTGACGTCGATGATTGCGCTCATATTTTCGGTGGTTTTGAAAAGTGACTACCTGCGGAAGTCTAAAAAATTATAAGGCATATGGATTAGCCTAACATACTGACGAACTGATCGAAGAGGTAACGCGAGTCGTGTGGGCCCGGTCCCGCCTCTGGGTGATACTGCACGCTGAATGCGGGCTTGCCCTTGATGCGGATGCCTTCGATGGTGTCGTCGTTTAGATTTTTGTGGGTGATTTCTACCCGGTCCTCGGCCTCGGCTATCGCTTCGGGACTAACGCCGAAGCCGTGGTTTTGGCTAGTGATCTCGCAGTGGCCTGTCACCAGATTTTTGACGGGGTGATTGATGCCCCGATGGCCGTTATGCATTTTGTAGGTCGGGATATCGACAGCCCGCGCCAGAATCTGATGGCCCAGGCAGATGCCGAAAAGCGGCTTGTCTTCGTCGAGTAGCTCGCGTACGGTATCGACTGTATAGTCCATCGCGCCGGGATCGCCAGGGCCGTTGCTGATGAAGTAACCGTCGGGCTTCCACTCGCGCATGACGCTGACGGGCGTCTTGGCCGGAAAGACCTTAAGGTAGCAATCTCTGGCCAGAAAATTGCGGAGTATGTTTTGCTTGGTGCCCAGGTCGAGAACAGCCACGCGATACTTGGCATCTTCTTCGCCCAGGGTAAAAGCCTCTTTGGTAGAGACCTGGCTCGATAGCTCCAAACCGGCCATGTCAGGCGCTTTGTTGAGCTGCTTTTTAAGGGCTTTCACGTCGGTCGTCTCACTGGAGATGATGGCGTTCATGGCTCCCTTGTCGCGTATGTGGCGCACGATAGCACGGGTGTCGATATCACTGATGGCCACAAGTCCTTCGCCATCGAAGTAGTCCTGGATGGAGGCTGTTGCCTTGTGCCGACTGAAGGGCACAGTAAAATTCTTGCAGACCAGTCCGGCGATCTTGATGTTATCGGATTCGACATCGTCTTCCAGGGTGCCGTAGTTGCCGATGTGGGCATTGGTGGTCACCAAAATCTGCCCGAAATAGCTGGGGTCGGTAAAAACCTCCTGATAGCCCGTCATGCCGGTATTGAAGCATATTTCACCTACTGTAGTACCGATTTTTCCGGCAGAGCGGCCATGAAAAACCGTACCGTCTTGCAGGAGGAGAATAGCGGGCTGATCTGGCATGGGGTAGGGAGGGATTTTTTACGGCGCAAAGGTAGGGAATTAAACGGTGTTGCGCCCTCCGGTCGCAACTAAATCATAGTTGCAACCGGAGGGCGCAACACCGTCTAGATAATCGATCTGGCTTCAAGCTCACCGCGTAGCTGATCTGAGCCCAAAAATCGTATCGCCTCCAAGCCCGCCTTCCTTACCCCTTCCACGTTCCGCTCACTGTCATCTATAAACAGGCAACCTTCAAAGTCGCCCAGCCCATATCGCTGGCGCAACAACTCATAAATAGCCGCATCGGGCTTCTTCATCTTTACCTCGCCAGAGACCATGATGTCTTCGAATAACTGGAGGAAGTCAAAAGTCTCTCTGGCCCAGGGAAACAACTCGGCACTCCAGTTGGTGAGGGCGAGCAGGCGGTAGCAGCCACTGGCGTGCAGCTCTTTTAGTAACTCCACTGAGCCTTCGATGGCACCTGAGAAAGACTCCGTCCAGCGATCGTAGTAGATTCTGATCTCGCGCTCCCATTCGGGGTGCTGGGCGACCAGTATTTCGGTGCCTTCGGCTATAGGGCGGCCGCGGTCTTGCTCTTCGTTCCAATCGAGATTGGTGATGTGGGTCATGAAGTACTCGACTTCAGCTTCGGTCGCAAAGATCTTTCGATAGAGCCTGCGCGGATCCCAGCCGATGAGGACGTTGCCGAGGTCGAAGATGATGGTATGGTACATGGGCATACTATTTGAATTGTATCAGATTTTTGATTGAAAAATGTTTTTTAATCATTTATTTGATTTAAAACGTATATTTTGGGGCAAATTTTTGATTGAAATGGAAATCAAATCAGTTTCTGAAGTCCAAATAGTTGATCGCTTAAAGTTCGATAATACTTGGTGGTCAGATGGAAAAATCCCTCGATTATATGGTCAGATGCAGCCTCGCCTGTACTTTGACAAGCTTTTCAAGTTGGTCTATCATTCGAAGGTTAGAAGAGCCGTAATAGTTATGGGGCCTCGACGGGTTGGGAAAACCGTCATGATATATCATCAGATCGATGCATTGATCAAAAATGGGGTTTCTCCCAATTGTATCTTGTATGCGAGTTTGGACACGCCCATTTATACTGGGCAAGCACTAGAGAGTTTGATCAATCTATATTTTAAGACCAAGGGAATAGATGCTCGAAACGAAAAGTGCTACATATTTTTTGATGAAATTCAATACTTAGAAGACTGGGAAATCCATCTAAAGAGTTTGGTCGATTCTTACCATAATGCTCGATTTATAGCTTCGGGCTCAGCTGCGGCTGCACTAAAATTGAAAAGCAGGGAAAGCGGGGCTGGACGGTTCACAGATTTCAATCTGCCGCCATTGACCTTTCACGAGTACATTCATCTTCGGGATTTAAATGATTTGATTATCCAAGAAGATGACACCTGGAACGATAAGCTGGTCTCTAAGTTTGCGACTCGTGATATTCAGGCACTCAATAATGAGTTTGTCAAGTACATCAATTACGGCGGTTACCCAGAGGTTTCGCTCGATGAAGAAATCGTAGAAGATCCCTACAGATACCTCAAAGACGACATCATCAGTAAGGTGCTACAAAGAGATTTGCCTTCCCTATATGGTATACAAGATATCAAGGAGCTCAATCGTCTATTTATGACCATTGCCTGGAATACGGGAAACGAATTCAACTATGAAGGTCTATCTCAAAACTCTGGAGCTTCTATAAATACGATAAAGAAGTATGTAGAATATCTGGAAACGGCATTTCTGATTCGGCTGGTTTACCGAATCGATGACAACGGAAAGCGATTCAAAAGGCAGATTAATTTTAAGATTTACCTCACGAATCCATCTTTGCGAAGTGGGCTTTTCTCACCTGCAAATGACTTAGATGAAAAATTTGGAAGCTTAGTCGAGACAGCAATCTTTTCTCAGTGGTTTAATCGGCCCAAACAACCTTTGCACTATGCGAGGTGGAAGAGCGGTGAAATCGACATTGTCAATTTGAGTAGAAAAGATATGAAACCCACCTTTGCTGTAGAAGTGAAATGGTCAGATAGGTATGGAACGAATAGGTCTAACCTCAAGAGTCTGCTCACTTTTATGGGCAAGCATAAATTAAGAAGGGTCTTACTGACCAGTAAGCATATAACGAGAGTTATGTCTTTTGAAGAAGGTGAAATCGAACTGATGCCCGCTGCCCTGTATTGCTACACGGTGGGTAGACGTAGCCTGGAAGTTTAGCGGATATCGTCTTCTAGCCTATTCCAGAAGTCCTCATTGCGCCTTTCCTCCTTAGTCTTTTCAAACGTATCTCTCGACAGAAATGGCGACTTAGACCCTTCGGCCTCCAACGCTTTTCTCGCCTTTCGCCGATTGGCCTCTAGCTCGTAGTCTTCGAGCTGATTCTTAAAGAAGAAGGCGGCTATGATCCCGATGATCGCACCGGCCAAGTGACTTTCCCAACTTATCCCCTCACGGCCGGGTAGCACACCAGCGAACATGCTGCCATAGTAAAAGATGACTACCAGCGAAAGGGCTAAAATCCTGAAGTTCTTGCGCACGAAACCACTCACGCTCAGATAGGCAGCCAGGGCGAAAACGACGCCACTCGCACCTATATGCACGCCCCTGCTGCCAGAAAAGATCAATTCCAGATCGGCGATCAGCCAAGTGAGGACGCCTGTGCCGACCCATAGAAAGAGCCCGATTGTGGGCCACCGGCGAGGGAAAAAGAAAACCAGCAGGCCAGTCAGGGTAAGCATCGGAAAGCTATTGCTCAACAAATGCCCCCAACTACCGTGAAAGAAAGGCGTGGTGATGATGCCGATTAGCCCGTCGGTATTTCTAGGCCGCAGACCCAATTGGAATCGCAAAGCTTCATTGAAAACGTAGGTATCGATCAAGAACACCGCTCCTATGGCCAACAGGAGACCGATAGATACGCGAAGTGCGGTGCCAAAATTTCGACCGAGTTTAGACATCGTCATTCATAACAAACCTCAACCCGCCAAAGATGACCACTTGGCTGAAATCTTTTTCATGCGATTAGTATTGACCCCCAGATCGGAATGACCCACCCGCGATGCCGAGCGAAAGTGAATCTGCTGCTCATCGGGCGCAAATAGGAACTCCACATCGTCTACGAATGGGATGGGCCAGGTGGTAAAAGCGTAGTGCAAGTAGCCCGGCTCTTCGGTTAGGAGTTTGGTGCGGGGCATATCGGCTATCATAGCCTTGAGTTGCTCTTGCGCTTCCTCGGCCGAGCTCTCGAAGGTGAGTGCAGGCATCCGCTTTTTAGGCTGGTTGGTTTGTGTGCTCACGCAATTCGGGCTGGAAGGGCAGGCCTTCAATTCTCTCTTCATGCTGGTGCTAATAGCTGTTGACCCAGCTTTGTTCACATAGCCCAGTTCAGGCTCTATATTTTGGCTTTTGTTGGCTATTCCGATCATTAGGCCGATAGATAGTACAAGGAATAGAAAAGTGATTTTAAAAATTTGTCTCAATGCTTTCATCATGGAGGCATTTTTTAGCATGCTGATTAAACTCTGTTCACTCCGTGTACCAAAAAATGTATCGCTTAGCGTAAACGTTATAATTCAAATTAGTACACGGATTTGACGGATTAAACGGAGTGGCACGGAATCAGATGTGGAGTGCTAAAGCGCGACGGATTAGAACGGGGAGCGACATGTACGCGTCGCTCTCCGTTCTAATCCGTTGCGCTTCAGCGCTTGTTTAGCTCTGTGTAAAATCCGTCGACTCCGTTCACTCCGTGTACAAAAAAATGAATCGTTTGGCGTAAACGTACAGTTCAAATTAGTACACGGATTTGACGGATTAAACGGAGTGGCACGGAATCAGTTGTGGAGCGCTAAAGCGCGACGGATGTGCACGGAGAGCGACATGGCTGAAGTGTCGATGCAGGGTGATAAATAAGACTGGCTATATTTAGATCAAAAAAATGGCTTTAAAAGAAGAAAATCTTACAGGTCGAATCATCAAAGCATTTTACGAGGTACATAGCCAACTCGGTCCTGGCTTTTCTGAAATCGTTTATGAAAACGCACTTTTATTTGAACTTAGATCGATGGGTATAGAAGCGAGCTCGTAAGTACCCATCGAGGTATTCTACAAAGAAAATTTAGCAGGACGATTCGTAGCCGATATTATAGTAGAAAGCAAAGTAATTTTAGAGCTCAAGGCAACAGAGAGCATACACGATATGCACATCGCGCAGTTGTACAACTACTTAAAAGCTACTTCGATGGAGATAGGATTTGTATTCAACTTTGGCGAGCAAGCAAAATTTGTGCGCAGAATTTTAGACGACCATATGAAAGATAGGAGAAGATAATGCTACGCAAGCCATGTCGCTCTCCGTTCGACTCCGTTGCGCTTTAGCGCTCGCCAGACTCTGTGTAAAATTCGTCAACTCCGTTCACTCCGTGTACTAAAAATGTATCGCTTAGCGTAAACGTGTAGTTCAAATTAGTACACGGAGTTTACGGATTAAACGGAGTAGCACAGAATCAAAAAGGAGCGCTAAAGCGCGACTGATATACACGGAGAGCGGCATGGCTAAAGGGGTTGAGATTGGAGATGAGCTGGGCGAAGATTTCAAATTTTACATTTACGTCGCTCTATGTCAAGCTCCGTTGCGCTTCAGCGCTCGCCTAACTCCGTGTGAAATCCGTCAACTCCGTTCGCTCCGTGTACTAAAAATGTATCGCTTAGCGTAAACGCATAGTTCAAATTAGTACACGGAGTTTACGGATTAAACGGAGTAGCACGGAATCAGAAAAGGAGCGCTAAAGCGCGACTGATATACACTGAGAGCGGCATAGCAAAAAAGCCTTACGCATATCTTCGCCTGACTAATTTTATAAAATTCTTAGCCGTTTCTGCCTTTCCACCCTCAGCCCAGCCGTGATTCACCGCCAGCTCTGCCAATGACTCGCGCGCCTGGTCGAAAGAGCTGTGCCGGTTGCAGTCGGCCAAAAAGTTATTCATCAGCTCTTGATTGCTGTCGAAAAGCTCGTTGGCATACAGGGCGCGATCTACTATGCTGAGTGCCTTAGTCAGGTCGGCAATGGGGGTGCGCGCCAGCTTATCGGAGAGCTCATTGCTGCTTTTGTCTTCGAATAGGGCCTTTACTTTTGCAGGCACAGGGCCACTCATCCGGCTGGGTATATTGGCCGCTGGCGGTGGAGTAGGAGCCGGGCGTGGTGCCTGCGGCTGCGGTGCCGGGCGTGATGCGGGCTTAGCGGCCACAACAGGCTTGGGTGCCGGCGCAGGTGGTGGTGGCGTTGGTTTTGGTGCTGGCGTAGGCCTGGGCTGTGCACGAGCTATAGGTGCCGAGGTCGATGCCTTAGCTACCGGTTTAGCCTTACTGGGTTGCTGCTCGTGATAGTGATCGTAGAGCTTACGCAAATACTCGAGTATTGTGTCGCGCTCCAGGGTCGAGATGCCCCGGTCCTTTTCCATTTGCAGACTCTTGTGCATCGCCAAGAGCCGCTCAATCATTTGGCCAGCCTGTGTACTATCCATGCTTAATCAATAACTTGGGCCGCGAAGTTAAAACTATGTTTTTAGAACCTCAATACAGCGGCCAGCGAAGAGGGTGGATCGAAGTCATTTGCGGCTCTATGTTTTCGGGGAAGACCGAAGAGCTCATCCGCAGACTCAAACGCGCGCGCATCGCCAATCAGCATGTCGAAGTCTATAAACCCACTGTAGATCAGCGCTACGACAACGAAAACGTCGTTTCCCACGATAAAAATGCACTATTGGCGGCACCCATTCCCAAGGCCGACGATCTCCTGGATTTGGTAGGTGATGGCACCGACGTGGTGGGTATAGACGAAGCGCAGTTTTTTGATTCCAGACTTCCGCAGGTAGTCACCAAACTCGCCACCCGAGGCAAGCGTGTCATCATAGCCGGTTTGGATATGGACTTTCGTGGTCAGCCATTCGGTCCCATACCCGACTTACTCGCCATAGCCGAATACATCACCAAGGTACACGCCATCTGCCCACACTGCGGCAACCTGGCCGTTCACTCCTATCGTCTCACCGCTGAATCAGATACGGTACTATTGGGCGAGAAAGACCGCTACGAGCCGAGGTGTAGGACGTGTTATAAGATGGGGAACATACTGGCATTAAAATAAATTAATTTCATTCTGAGGCTTCGCCTCAGAATGAAATTAGCCTACACCTCCATCGATCTCACCAGCAGCTGCTCTTCCTCCAATTCGATCAATTGCACCCTCGCTTTTTTCTCGATAAAGGCAATCTCCTCTCCGATTGGATGAATGAAAAAACTGGTGGGTGCCGCACAATAAACATTAACCTTGCTGATCTGGGCTTGGAGGCTAAAATGGTAGTGACCACAAAAAACAGAAATAGGCTTATCGGCATCGTGTAGTGCCTGCATCACTTCTGTCCAGTTTTGAAGGGGGTAATGCTTGTCCATAAAGTCGGCACCCATCAGGCAGGGCGGGTGGTGGATGGCTATGATCGGCTTGGGGCTTGCTTCCAGTTCTTGCTTGAGCCAGTTTAACTGCTCATCATCCACATAGTGTTGGCTGCTGTCGAGTAATAGCCAGTCGTAGCCATTGAGGTGTAGATGCTGATATATGGGTTCGTCACTTTCGCCGCTTATATCGAAGTACTGACGTATCATGCTTCTATCATCGTGATTACCGGCTAGTATCATGAAGGGTAGACCGATGGTGTCTAGATGTGCCTTTACCCTTTCGTATACCTGTTCGACGGGCTCTTGGGCGCAGAAGTCGCCAGTGAGGAGTAAATAATTAGCATCGAGTTTTTTAGCCTCTTCGAGTGCGGCCAACCATCGACCCTCATTGTCTATGCCTTGAAACGGGCTACCGTCTACTGTAAGGTGGTGGTCTGTAATTTGAGCTATGCGCATGTTGCCCTTGGGATGTGGCTGCAAAATATACAATGAGAGCAAACAGAACGATACCAATTCATGTTTTCATGTTGAATTATGACCGCTCTAGTCCCAAATTACGCCATTTCCGATGAAACTGCGCACCAGCGACAGTTCAGTAACGATATTATCCTTTACGATGGGCACTGCAACCTCTGCAACAAATGGGTGCAGTGGGTCTTGAAACGGGACCATCAGGCTAGGTACCGTTTTGCCAGTTTACAATCGGATAAAGGAAGAGATTTGATCAGAAGCGCGGGCCGCGACCCCGACTCCCTCGATTCGGTCGTGCTGTGGCGCAGCAATCAAATCTGGATCAAGAGCAGTGCAGCACTTAAAATCGCATCCGGTTTGGGTGGAGGGTATCGACTAGCGGAAGTCCTAATGATCATACCGCCCTTTATCAGGAATGCCGTGTATGATTTTGTGGCGCGCAATCGATACCGCTGGTTTGGTAAAAGCGACGAATGTCCGCTTCCTAAGCCTGAATGGCGAGATCGGTTTTTAGACAATTAAGCGACCAGTCAGCCGTTTTAGGGAAGCTGTCAAAGTGTTATTTTCGCGCCCCAAACCTTTCCTATGCGCCTCATCTTAAGCTTCCTTTCTCTCTTTTTGGCCTTTCAAATTTCTGCTCAGACCGACATCGGTTTGGTCGCTTTTTATGGCTTTGAAGGTAATTTTACCGACCAAACGGGTGACAGCTCGAACGGCGGCGTAAGTAGCGGCGTGCCCGAATTTGGCTGTGGCGTGGTCGGCCAAGCTGTGCAGCTGTTTGGCGGCAATGATTTCGTGCGTATTCCGGGGGCGGTTTCCAATAATATAAACCGTGAGTTTGATACCGAAGACTTCACCATCAGTTTCTATTTTAAGTCAGTCGGCTTTAACGGTACCCAATACCTGATCAGTAAGCGCGATACGGTCTGTACCTTTCAGAACCTGTTTTACATCAGGCTGCAGCCTCAGCAGCGACTGTTGACCGCCTATCTGCGCGAGGGCAACCAGGAGGTACGCATAGACCATCGCATAGAAAATACCTTTTGCTGGCAGCAAGTCACTATAGTCAGAGATAATAGACGAGTCAGACTCTATCTGAACGGCGAGCAAGTCGGCGAGCAAGGCACTTCATCTCGCGTAGATATTTTCAATACCGGTGAGCTGACCTTTGGGTCGAGCAATTGCCTAGGGCCGGGCGAGACAGCCTTCGACGGACTAATTGACGAGGTCCGCATCTATAACCGAGCATTGGATGAACTGGAAGTCGAAGCCCTATACGATTTCCCGGACCGCATACTCACTACGGAAGATCGCCTGTTTCTAGGCGAGACTTTACAATTGGAAGTCAATAGCAACTGTGGCGTGGCATTCGAGTGGGTGCCCACCGATGGCGTGAGCAATCCGACCATTTTAGAGCCCGAAATTAGTCCGACCACAGCTGGAAGACAGACATACGAGATACGCATCACCGATGCCGAAAGCAGTTGCGTAGCTAGAGACACTTTAGAAATTTTGGTCATCGACCCCGCTACACTCGATTGTGGTAATATTTTGCTGCCCAAGGCATTCACACCCAATGGCATAGGTCCGATAGAGAATGAGACTTTCGGTATCAGTAATCCTTTTGCCATCGCTGATTTGCAAGGCTTCGAGATTTATGACCGCTGGGGTGGCATTATTTTCTCTACAACCGATCCTTTCGGCCGTTGGGATGGCACCACTCGCAATGAAGATGTCTCGCCTGGTGTGTATTTATGGAAGTTGGTGGCGATTTGTGAGGGGCAGGAGATTGTGCAGACTGGCAGTGTAACGGTGTTGAGATAAATTCCTTTTGAATAGGCGCAGCCCGTTCAAAAGAAACTCATCAAGATTTTTCGGGTACCAGTCCCGGAAATGCCTCTTTCAATTTCCTTAAATGCGACTGCTTAACTAGAAAAAACATCCGCTTTCCGAAGCTACCCTTCCCGTTCAGCTCCAGGAAGCCGACTTTGAAGAGCAGCATAAAGCGTGTGGTATCTAGTGAGGCTACATCTTCAGCCCAACGGTATCTGACTGTTCTGAAGTAGTTGGATACGTACACGTGTGTATCATCTGCTTCGACGCGTTTGAGGGGCCAGCAGAGCAAGTATAGGGTAATGGTACCCAAAATGAAAACGGCAACCAAGGCCCATTTGAGTGACTCGCGATCCACGATCTCGAAATGCTCGTCCGGTCCAAGCCAGGCATAGGCAGTGATGCACCCGACTACGGTGGTGTAGAAGATGGGGAGGAATAGCTTGAAGAAGAGGGTGGTATTGCTGGAAAGACGGAGCAACTCGGGTTATGTTTTACTTTCGGATGTAGCAAAATTATGAAATAAAAAAACCGCATCGATTCAATCGATGCGGCTCTGGATCTTTATTTAGCCGGTAGAGTAGGGTTACTTCTAGTCGGAAACAATCGGTTATTAAAGGCTAAATAGTACACCAGCTGCCAGCAGTAACTGCTCAGTACCACCCAGTGAAAACTTAGCTTCGCCAAATAACATAGTACCACCGTCGCCGATGGCGAAATTACCGCCTGCGCCTATGTTTAGACCGGTATCTGTGTTACTTCTACTATTTCCAAAAATGTCTTCCCCTGATACGATTCCAAAATTCAGACCCGCAAGGGCGTAGAATAGCGTAGTGCCATTGTCAGAAAAGATATAATTACCGTTCAAGTTGATCTCTGAAAAAGAAATATCTTCTATTCCATCTAGATAGTAAGTGAAATCGGCCTGGCCGCGCCAGGTCTCATTGAATGAGTAAACGCCTCTTACTTGAAGAGCTAGCTCTTCAATGTCGATGCCATAAGCGACACCGCCACCTAACATCAGCTGCGCATTTGCTGTATTGGCCATAAAGGTCAAACCGAGCAGAATGAATGCGTAACGTAGTGTTTTCATAAAATTGGGTTTTGTGGACTGCCGAACTCGGCAATCGCATGAAAGAATTGAATGGTTGCATTCTACTTTTTCGATCAAGCCGAACAAGCGATGCGTGCTTCTTTATGCTGCTTCTATTGGGTTTGTTACCTCAAACATACGAATACATAATTAACAAGCTCTACATTTGCTGTGTGGAAACACCCGACTTCATAGACTTCAAAGTGATCGACCTTCCAGAGCTGGGCGAAAGCTTGAAATATCTGGCGAAAAGGGGTATTGAGATCGAAGCATCGACCAGCTCAAAGCAGTTGCTGGTACTCTACAAAGAAGGGAGCGGAGAAGGTTTTCTACACGACATCCTCAAAGCTTGTGGATATGCCGAGCCAAGCGAAGAGGCATGGCTGATACCCTGGCCCGCTGAGCAAGCGCTGGATTTGACCGCCATGGTCAGACACTTGGCTTGCGATAAGGTCATGCTGTTTGGACAGCAACTGCCTAATCTTGGTCTGCACCTCAATCTAGGCCACTACAGCTCAGTAAAGATTTCAGATGTATGGTACGTCAAGGCCGATGATCTAGATACTATACGCGACGAGAAAAACGCAGGTAAAACCCAGAAGGCCGCAGCTCTGTGGCAGGCACTCAAGACTCATTTCAAAAGAGAATAGCAAAATGAATCAACTCGTATTCGCCACGAATAACGCCAATAAAGTACGGGAGATTCGAGCTCAGTTGGAAGATAGCTACCAGTTTCTAAGCCTGGCTGACATTGGTTGCCACGAAGATATACCCGAAACCGCGCCCACCTTCGAGGGCAATGCCCGCCTCAAGTCCAGACACGTCTACGAAGGCTACGGTCACGATTGCTTCAGCGAAGATACCGGGCTAGAAGTGAGGGCACTCGACTGGGCACCCGGCGTGATAACCGCCAGATATGCAGGGCCGAAACGATCTGCCGAAGACAACATGACCAAATTGCTGAATGCGCTCGATGGGCAGAAAGATCGTTACGCTCGCTTTCATACGGTTATTTGTCTTATTCTGGGCGGACAGGAGCATTACTTTACGGGTATTTGCCCAGGTTCCATAACCCTTGAGCGAGCGGGAGATGGCGGATTCGGTTATGACCCCATTTTCATTCCGGAAGGTGAGACCCGAACCTTTGCACAGATGAGCGATAAAGAAAAACTGACTTTCAGCCATCGTGCTAAAGCCATGACAAAGCTGATCGAATTCCTGCGCGAAAATCAATAACCCATGGATGTGGTCAAGCGCGCAATCCCTATTTTGATCTTGCTGAGTGCGGCCTATGGCGGCTGGTACTACTGGCAGTCACGACCTACTGATCCTCTCGCCGTGCGTATATTTCAGCTAGAGCCCGAGGAGGTAGTAAAAATCACCATCAAACCGGTAGATGATGTGCCATTCGATGCCTTGCGCGTGAATAGTAGCTGGCAGCTGAATGACGGCGAGCGGCACTTGGTGGAGTCCAGTCTTTTACCCGATACCCTATTGAGCAGACTGCTGGTTGCACAGAGCGAAGACCTGATCGAAGCGGATTCTGTAGGGCGTTTGCAGGTAGAAATTCAGATGGAAACTCGTACAGCTGATTCGTATCAGATGTACATCCATTGTGCTTCTAAAGACGATTGCCAGAAGATAGCCATACGCATCGCGCCCAGGCCAGAGTTCGTGCTGGTCGATGGTCTGCGACTAGGCGATTTGCCGCTGGCATTTACCGATTATCGCAACCCGAAGCTCTATGACCTAGCCCCATTGGGACGGCTAGACAGCGTAGTCTGGCAAGATGTGTTGGGACAAAACCAGACTTGGTCTTATGCTGATAGTAGGCAGATGTCTTCGCAACTTTTCCTAAGTGCGTATGCCAATGAAAACTATGCCGATTATTTCGACGAGATTACCCATCGAGACCGATATGCCGGTAGCTATCGAGTATACGGTGCCAGGCAAGACCTAGAGCTGCGCGTCTTCGTAGACAGCCAGTGGGTGCAGCCGATAGTAGTCTCCAGCTCTCAGTACGTTGGGGCTTATTTTGGCTTAGATTCGTTGGGCGAGTTACAGCTGCCCTTACCTCAAGAACCCTGGTATAATAGATTGCAGCCCCGCGTATCGGAATAATCCATTCGCCCTAGAATTTCAAAACTTCCGTCAGGGTGGGTACGTCCCAAGTCATCGGTTGCGATGAAGCTGATGGTGTCGAGATTGGCCAAGTCGATGCAGTTGATGGCCCCGGTCTTGCCGTCGGTTCTGATACGGAGTGGGTCGGTTAATTCTCTGCAAAACACGCGTAGGGTAGGGGCTGGAAAGAATCGACCAGTATCTGGGGCATAGGCCTGCGAAAGTAGCTCGGTCATTCCGTATTCCGAGTGGATATCAATGGGTGTGACGATGCCCTCGTTTGAAGGTTGGAAGCCCGCTGCAATAGCGCGATGAAGGTCACTGCGCGTCATTTCCTTTCGGCGACCCTTCATACCACCCGTCTCCATAACAATAGAATTTTTGGGTATGCGGATTGGGTCTTTAGCGAGCACGCTAGCCAGATCGAGTAAGGCAAAGCTCACGCCTATGAGCAGAAATTTTTGATTGTGATCGCTCAGCATCTTGAGTTTTTTGATCAGATCCTCTTGATTGTAGAGGTAAAATCCGCTGTCTTTGCATGGTGCTTTTTCCATAAAGCTCTGCACCATATACACCAGGCTACTATTCGTTCTTTCCAGATAAGCAGGTAAGAGGGCGAGTATAACGTACTCTTCCAACGGGCCGTATTGCGCCTCGAAGGTGCGGCTGGCGTGGTAGCGATACCATGCCTCAGATCGGAGAAAATGGCTACTGGTTTGGGTTTTTGTCGTGCCGCTGCTAGTGAATACTTGCACGGGCTCCCAACTACCCGTGCGCAGTTGGTGTTGCTTGAAACAAGAAATGGGCAGTGGCGGTATGTCGGCTATATGGCTGACCGTTTGCACGCCTACTCGCAATAAATCTAAGTATCTGGCGTAAACTTCATTGTACCGCGCTTGATATGCAAAGACCGCTAAGGCCAGGGAGTCGAAAGTCGAATCATCTACTTCTTCGATCTTCTTCGCCAGTTGATTTCGCTCATGCCCTTTCACAATATATTGCTTATGAATTTTCGCCCTCTTTTCGTTTTCGCCACCTTAGCTACTATGACCTGGGGTTTCAATAGTTGTGCGGAAGCCCCCAATTTCCCCGACGAGCCTGTCATCACTTACGAAGGTATGAGCACCAACGAGATTTTCCAATTTCCGACCGGTATACGAGATAGTATTCTCATTTTCTTCAGTTTTACCGACGGCGATGGCGACCTGACCAATCTGGATAGTAATGTCAACGATGTGATCTTGACCGATAGTCGCTCAGAGCTATTTATAAGCAGACTGAATTTTCCGGACATAGACGAGGAAGGCACCGGCAATGGTATAAGTGGCGATGCCACTCTAGTGATCGATAACGCTGCTTTCACGATTTGCTGCCTTCGCGACGACGAGCTCTGTATCATAGATAATGACTTCCCAACCGATCAGTTTACGTACAAAATACAAGTCAGAGACCGAGCAGGTAACTTCTCGAACATCATAGAAACTGAACCCATTACCCTGATTTGCTTGCCCTGATATTGGATGATTGGATGGAGTTGATGATTGGATGTAGTTGATTATTGGGTGATTGGATTTTTGGATGTAGTTGATGATTGGATCATGGGATGGATAAATGGACAGACCTTAGCTTTAGATTTTTAAAATGTAGCTATGAAAATTTATTCCTTATCGATTTTTGTGCCGTGTCTTGTTGCTTTGTGGATGCTGAGTAGCTGTGCTCAGGCACCTGACTTTCCCAACGCTCCGGTGATCACTTACACGGGGCTGAGTGCCAATGAGGTCTTTGTATCTTCGGTGCAAAGAGACAGCATTCTCATCTATTTCAGCTTTACCGACGGCGATGGCGACCTGACGAATCTCGATAGCAATGTGGCCGATGTGTTTCTAATGGATACCCGCGATGATCGATTAATAACGCCCCTGAACTTCCCGGACATAGATGAAGAGGGCACCGGGAATGGAATAAGCGGAGACGTAACGGTAGTCGTCGATAATCAGGCGTTTATCCTATGCTGTATTCAAACTCAGGATCGGGACACAACTATTTGCGATACGACCATTCCCACCAACGAGTATACCTACAAAATACAGGTCAGAGATCGCGCAGGTAACTTTTCGAATATCATCGAAACTGAGCCGATCACGATGCGTTGTCGTTGAGCATCTGAATGATAAGTCGCTTGGTCTCGTTGTCATCGAACATCCAGCGGCCAGCACCCAGGTGGCCTTTATCTTTTACACGGTGTAGTTTTCCGGTAGCGGTTTTGTTTTTCAAAACTTCGTAGAAGGACAGGGCTTGTGGTAGTGGTGCCATACCGTCGTGCGTGGGATGGATGAGTAGGAAATTGGGTACTTCATTAGCGTTTTCTAAAACTTTTACAGGACTGATTTCGCGGTTTCCACCTTCGAGCAGGCTCATGCCGGGGTAGTAGGGCATAGCATCCAGATCGAGTGGGGCACCGCAACAGAGTACGTGCTCGGGAGGTGACCAGTTTGCGTCAGTCCACAGTTGGCTATCGAGTCCGATCAAGGCGGCGAGATGACCACCGGAAGACATGCCCGCCATGATCGGTTTTGCTTGTGTGGAAAGATTCCAGCCACGTCGGTTGCATTCCACCAGCGAAAGTCTAAAATCAGATAACATCTGATCGCAATGATACCGTGGTAGTCTGCGATAGGTGGGCATGATCAGGCCATAGCCTTCTGCTACTACACAGTCGGCTACGGACAGAAAATCGTCTGGCTTGCCGAAAGTCCATCCGCCGCCGTGCAAATAGAAAAACCAACCTTTTACCTTTTCTAGACCGCCCTCAGGTTCGATCTTCAACAGCCTGCGCCTGCGCATCTGTCCCCAGGTACCCCGATAGGGTGGGGCGTATTCGATGACTTCAGCTCGATCGCGCCAGCGTCTGCTGGCTACTTTCGATTGCTGGCGGTAGCGGGGCAATTCCAGCACATCCTTGATCAGGTATTTGAGCGGCGGTAGGGTGGGCATGCTATCTAAACGTGCTTATTTTATTCCATTCTGCGTTTTCATCCCTTAATTTCAATGAAATGCATGGGTGAAAACACAGAATGCAGGATATTTGGAGCCTAGACAAAGAAACACAAGCAAAATATTATGCGTACGCTTACTCGTCTGCTGTTGGGGTTTTTACTTTCTCTGCCAGCTCTGACAATGAACGCACAATCTCATCTGTTAGTCGAGGCGGTTGCGGCTTATGATGCTGACGATTTCGAGCGAGCAGATTCGCTGCTCGATTTGGCCAGACCGCTCTATGACGTAGAGACGCAGCCAGATAGTGTGGCCTATGTGCAGCTGTACACGGGCGAGGTGGCCTACGAATTGGGGAATGCAGACCAGGCAGCTGCCAGCTACATAGCCGCTGAAAATACAGTACTCGAATACGTAGATAATCCCGAAGAGCTCGATTTCTACTATCTCATCTTACAGGGAAGAATGGTCTCTGACGAAGAGCGGAAATCGGAATACCGGCAGGCACTAATCGATCAAGTGTTCACTCATCAGCGCGATCAGCCTAAGGCTATGGCCGATGCCTACCAATCTAAGGCCTGGCAAGCCTGGAATCGGCAAGAATACCACATGCTCGTGCCTTATTTAGATACCGCCCTCATGTATGCCCAGGGTGCCTACAGCAGCCGTGATCTCGGTCAGCTTCACGCCAATTTAAGCTCGGCTTACTTTATACCCGGCGATAAAGAGCGCGCCCTGATCAACCAGCAGATTGCCAATTTACTGTCAGGCATACCCAGAGAGCGGGCCTTTAACCTAATGCACGAAGGAGAATCGCTGATCGATCTGCGCAGATTCGATGCAGCCGCAAAACGATTTGATCTAGCTCAGAAATTGATAGAGAACAATGACCTTGGGGGCGATGTGTATCGGCAGTTGCTTTGCTATAGGATGCAACTGAATAATGAATTGCAGGAATGGGACGCCTTCGACATTAATCTGGAAAAGCTGGGTCAAAGCCTGGAAGCCATGGACAACCCTTACTTGAGTAGTTTCTACGGCCTGTACTTTACTTATGGAGCCTCCAAGGCTGTCAGAATAAAGGATTATCATGCAGCCGAGCAGTGGTTAGACGATTACCAAAAAGCTAATATCGATGGCGCTTTTAGCGCGACTGAATATTCTTATGAATTTCTAAGGTCAAAACAAGAGACAGGTTTCGGCGAATATCAATCGGCCATAGATCGGTTGGCTAGAGTGATCGCTAGCTTGGAGGGCATAAGAGAAAACGTCGATCATTTGTCTTGGTCGCCTGAGCAGTTTTATCCCGAGCATGAAAGTATAGTCTACCTCAAGGATTTGATCTCTTACTATCTGCGTCGCTACAATGACTCCAATGAAGAAGGCGATCTCGAATCAGCTACGACCTTGCTGAACTTAGCGGATCAGGTCATAGAAAAATCGAGGAGAATCAACTACCAATTTGCCAATCGACTGGCCCTAAATGAAGTTGCCAAAGACCTGACCGATCTGCGGATGGCGGTCTATCATACGGAGTATGCGAAATCGGAGGCGCCCCAATGGATTTTAAATGCATTCGAGGCATCTGCTGGTGTAAAGCAGCGCTGGGTCAACGATCGCCACCTAGACTACTCGCTGCGCAGCGAACTGGGCGTGAATAGAGAAATCGTAGATCGAGAAGAGAAGTTACAGGCCGAGGTGAGTAGGCAGATGCGCCTGGCCGAAGGTGTAGAGCAGCTTCCCGATTTGAAAACCCTGGAGACCATCAGACTTAGTGTCGATAGTTTGCGAGACGAACAGCAACTCCTCGAAGCGGAAATCAAAAGAGCGTTTCCACGCTATGCGGCCGAGCGATATCGCAATCCGAAGATCAGGTTAGACAGCGTTCGCCAAAACCTATTGGATGAAAATGAGGTACTCATCCAGTTTTTGGAAGTCGATACGGCTATATACGCTATCGCTATATCGGAGAGCGACCAGCATTTTGCATACTTGCCGCTCAGCAAGCCACTCAGCGAGCGACTGCCTGTGTTGTTGGATCAACTCGACGATAGAGACCTGGGGCCAGATATCTTTCTGGAATTACACGCACTCTACGAGGAGATCATAGCCCCATTGCTGCCTTTTGTCGGCAAGTCTAACCTTTTGATCATACCCGATGGGTATTTGTGGTATGTGCCTTTCAATGGTCTCATCACGGAGCTAGCATATAGTGCGCCCGAACATTATTTTGCACATAGATATATGGTGCAAGACCGAAGATCGCGGGCTCATTTAAATACGATCTTGGCTCTGCTAACAGATTCTGACACCATTGCGGCATTATCACCTGATGAAGTTTTTGTGTATTGCCCTATGGGTGAAACCCAAGTCGAGGGCTTTCCGGCTTTGCCCATGAGTGTGTACACTGGCGAACTGTTGCAAAACCAACATAACGTGCCCGCCCGCCAAATAAGCATGAACGAAGAAGCCACCAAAGCTGCTTTCTTAGACGCACACACAGACGGCCGTCTTTTTCACTTCGGCACCCACGCACAAATCAATCCCGAAAACCCCGAGTACTCCTTTATGCAGATGTATGCAGATTATAATTCCGACGGTCGCCTGTACGCCTACGAGCTTTCGGACATGGATGCCGATATAGAACTCGCTGTACTGATGGCCTGCCGAACGGCCGATGGCAAATTATACAGGGGCCAGGGCGTAGCCAATCTGGGCAGAGACATGATGCGTGGCGGTGCGAAGGGCTTGCTGCTCAACCGCTGGCGGATCAGCGATGACATGAGTCGCCGACTGATGGCCGGGTTCTATCCGGCACTACTGGATCGCGGGCTTTCACCATCCGATGCCCTGAGAGAAACTCAACTAAAACTGATCGATACCGAAGCTACTGCCCACCCTGCCGATTGGGCCAATCTGTTCTATTTCGGTAGGAATAATGTTATAACACTACAGCAGAAAAGCCGCCTCAATCCTTTATATTTTTCACTGGGCGCTGTGGCACTGGCACTGCTATCTGTTTTTCTTGGTCTGAGAAAAAAAGAAAACCAAACAAGGGCTAACTAAGGCTGCCCCAGAATCGACTCGCAAACACTAGCCAGTTTCTGGCTCAGCTCGCCGGGCGGAGCGATCTTGGCAAGCGTGCGTAGCGTCAGATCGCAACGGCCGCTGGCCGCATACGTCTTGGCCGTCCAGTATACGATCTGCCGATCAGTGGCCATATCTCTTTGTGGATCTGCTATCTGGAGTCCATTGTCTAGAGCCAGAAGTGCTTTCTGATACCTTTTGAGTTGAAAAAGCGCATGGCCGAAAAAGAGCGATTGCTTGGCATTCAATAGCTCCATACTTTGCGATTCAAAAGCATCTACCGCCGTCTCATAGTCGCCCTGTTCATAAGCTTTGATGGCTTCGTCTACCGTAGATTGGCTTTCACCAGCCGAGCGGTAAGCAGACTGGCTGGTTGTGGGTAGCGGGCTACTTTGTTGCGCTATGATCTGGCTCAGTTCCAGTTCACTACCACTCAGTTGTGGTCTCAAGCACCACCATGCGGCGAGTAACATAGCCAAGGCCGCGGCCATGCTAAGTACTTTTTTTAGATTAGAACCCGATGAGCTGTAACCATAGCGTTGGCTGAGCCGACGATCGATATTGGCCTTAGCGGCATCGAAGTTTTTGTATTGACGCTTGCCATAGTCGTTTAGAGCATCCTGGCTGATTTCTGGGTTTTGTTCTTCGTGAGACATTTGAGGGTTGTGTTTCTTGGTTCTTAAATTCAGACGTCTGTCACATAGCTATCGTATAGCTTGGGCGCCCGGTTCTTGAGGGTTCTGATTACATTGTAGTAAATATGGGTCACGGTATCGACGCAGGTACGCATTTCGCGGGCGATATACTCGAAGTCTCTGCGATCAAAAACCCGCAATTCAAAGATGATCTGCTGATCTTCACGCATGCCGGCCACCTCGTTTAATATCAGCTCCATGAGCACAGCGTCGTGGTCGTCGGTGGTATTGTAGTGGTAGCTATCGGCGGCGATCACCCCTAGGTCATCAAAGTAAGAAGTGGGTGGTCTGCGGCGTCTTAAATCGTCTAGGTGTTGGTTGTATATGCACTTCCGCAGGTAGGGAAATACCTGGTTGACGCTTGTCCCAATTTCTATAGCCCGTATAGTTTTGATGAAAGCTTCGCTGACCAGGTCTTCCGACTCGTGATCGGGATTATTGCCCGCAAACCGACCAGCATAGGCCATGGCCTGCTCCAGGTATCGTCTTACGAGTATACCGGTAGCACGCTGATCTCCCTTACGGATTCTCTCCATTAGGGTTTTGTCATCAACATGTCGCAGATTGAGCATAAATATCCTGTGGCTAGATATTGGGTAGGTTGTAAAGATAGCGGTATTCTGTGGTTAAAACACAAATGTGCTACACCTACACTACGTTATTCCCCTATTCTTTCCAGAGACCTTTCACCCGAGCCGAGATAGTAGGCGATCACTCCGGTTCCCACATTGAGCAAGCCGAGCAAGCTTTCTGTGGGCTCGGTCACTAACAAATACAGCAATGCGTAGGCACTAAAAGCCAAATACAGCCACTGAGCGATTGGAAAAAGCGGGCTGCGCCAAGCAGCATCAGGCTGCTGTCGCCTCAGCTTGATGAGCCCATACACCGCCATCATAGTAAACAATTGAAGCACAAAGCCACTGTAGTAAAGTATACCCTCAAAGCTGGCAGATATCACCAGAAAAATACTGATCAATGACTGCAACGCGATAGCCCTTATCGGCAAACCCCGCTTAGACCGTTTGGCCAGCGACTGCCAGGGGCCGTAGTGTCTGCCCATACTCTCCAGCACCCGAGGGCCTATCCATATCATAGCGCTGATGCCAGCCAATAGTAGTACGCCAATCAGGGCACTCACTAGTTGGCCGGCCTGCGGGCCCAGCATTTGTGAAACGGCTATTTGGCCTACTTCTACGCGGCCACTCAGCTCTACAGGGCCGGCTTGTCTCAGAAAACTCAGTTGCAGGAGTATGTATAAACCGCTCACCAGCAAGCTGCCACCGATCAACGCTTTAGGCAGATTGCGCGCCGGGTTCCTGATCTCTCCTACGATGTAAGCCGCTGCATTCCAACCCGAGTAGGCATAAAAGACTAAGACCAGACTCACAGCTGCCCCAGCAGAGAAAATCTGATCGGCACCCGCCAGCGACCAGTCTACCTTAGCACTGGCACTGGGCGGTAGCACCAATCCAAGCACGATTAACCCGGCGATCAATACCAAATTCAAAATCGTGAGCAAGTTCTGTACCCGACTGCCCTGGCGCATACTATACCCGTGAATCACCGACAAGACTACGATCGACCCCACGGCCACCACGGTTGGCGACCAGCCTGTCAGCGAGTACGTATACTTACCCACCGCTACCGCTGCCAGTGCCACCGCCGCCGCAAAACCTACCGAAAGGCTAACCCAGCCACTTAAGAAACCCAATATAGGATGAAAGATTTCACTCAGAAAATGAGCTTCCCCTCCAGACTTCGGAAGTCTAACCCCAAGCTCCGCATAACTCAATGCACCGAACAGCGCCACCAATCCACCTATCAGCCATGTTCCCACGATCACCCAGCCATTGCTCACCAGTTCGAGCTGTATGCCTAAACTCGTGAAAGCTCCTGTACCTATCATATTCGCTATGACAAGTGCCGCCGCCGATTTCCAGCCGATCTTCGCCAAATGCTTAAAAGTTGATGTATCGTAGAAAAGCAAGCGTACAAATGTTCAACCCTATTGCTCACCTGACAAACAATACCTGGCCTTTAACGTGATTTTAAAATTCATCGCCCCTCGAACACCAATCGCTTTAAATAAAAATTATAAAAAAATACCATGCCTGTCACCAGCCCTTTGATGATCCACTCTCGCTGGGTAAAGACCACCCAATTGTGAAAAACATAAATTAGGGCCGAGTCCAGCAACAGCCCCCCCAGCGAGACCAGCATAGACAAGCCGAAAGCCGACTGCACCGACCGCTTCAACTCGAAAACAAAGTAGCGCTGCAACACAAAATTGAGCAATACCGAAGACGAGTAAGCCACCACGGTCGCCATCTGATAATGCAAATATCGATCTACCAATAGAAGATACAGCCCGTAATTTACGCCTGTAGCGACCAGACCCGATAAGAAAAACGGAATCTTTTCGATCACAAACTGTTTGGCTCGTTCCTGCTTGCTTCGATCAGGCACCCTCAAAAAAATCGTCTACCTCTACCCAGCTATCGAAGCGGCGAAACTCGGTCTCTAAAAACACATTGTCGGGCGCAGTAAAAAGCAGCCCTTCCCCTTTGAATGATCGCAGGTTTTTCGGCTTATCGTCTATTAGATAATCGCCGTAGGCAATCGATTTTTCGCCGCAAAAGACGACCCGCTTGTAAGAAATGAAAGGGAAGTGTTTTTCCAACCAATTCATTTTGTCGAGCATCGAATGTTTGAATTCCGTAGCCGAAGAGACGATAAAAACCTCGTGCCGCGCGTAGAGCTTTTCTACCACCTCAACAGCACCGTCTATGACTGGCAGATCAGCGAACCAACCGGGCTTTTGAAGGGACTTCCGCAGGTCGTTCGCTCCAGGCAGATCGTATATTTTACCGCCTATATATTCTTCTTTTTCAGGTCTTCGGCCAAATACCGACTTGTACAAGTCCAGAAACTTCGGGTAGTTGTCGGCTAGCACCTCGTCCATGTCTATGCAGATACGCATGGGGTAAAGGTAATACGGCATATCTTTAGCTCGCAAAAGAACTAACCACTACCTATATCGTTCTCCCTCCAATGATCATTATCAAATTCCTTTCTGGGGTCGGTAGTTACGTAATACTGCTTCGAAACGCGCTCTCTAAGCCCGAGAAATTTTCCATGTATTACAAGGAAACTATGCGGCAGATGGATAGCATAGGTGTGGGATCGGCTTTTATCGTGGTGATGATCTCCTTGTTTATCGGTGCGGTTACAGCCGTACAGTTTGCCGATCAGCTAGGCGATAGCTTTGTGCCCAATTACTACATCGGCTACATCGTCAGAGACATTGCTATAATCGAAATGGCCCCCACCATCACCTGTCTGGTGTTGGCCGGTAAAGTCGGCTCCAATATGGCTGCTGAGATCGGCGGCATGCGCCAAAAGGAGCATATCGATGCTATGGAGATCATGGGGGTAAATACAGCTGCTTACCTAATTACGCCTAAGGTGATAGCTGCCATGTTGATGATCCCTTTATTGGTTGCCATCGCTGCATTTATAAGTGTCATGGGGGGGTATGCAGCCGTGGTATTTCCCGGTATCATCAGCCATGCGGAATACGAATTGGGGGTTCGCTCGTTTTTTCAAGAGCGCTATGTTTTCATCATGTTCGTAAAATCAGCTGTATTTGCCTTCTTAATCACATCAGTCTCTTGCTATCAGGGCTACTACGTAAAGGGCGGCAGCATAGAACTCGGTCAGGCGAGTACCCGCTCGGTGGTGTTGAGTATGGTGCTTATTTTGCTATTCGATTATCTCATCGCTGTATTGCTTACCTAAGCGAAAGACTGAACATGATCCGCACAGAGCGTCTATATAAATCGTTTGGTGAAAACCATGTATTGAAAGGAATCGATACGGAGTTCTACGAGGGCAAGTGCAATCTGATCATTGGTCGTTCAGGGGCGGGCAAGACTGTTCTGCTAAAGCTACTCGTCGGTCTATTCGAGCCGACCGAAGGTCAGGTCTACTACGACGATGATAGCTTCTTTGCGCTCGACGACAAGCAAAAGCGCGAAATACGCATGAAGGTGGGTATGCTCTTTCAAGGCAATGCCCTTTTCGATTCTATGACCGTGGAGGAAAACGTGCGCTTCCCCCTAGACATGTTCACTACCATGACCGTTAAGGAAAAGCAAGACCGTGTAAACTGGTGTCTCGAGCGCGTTAGTCTTGAAGGGGTAAATCCGCGCTACCCCAGCGAGGTCTCTGGTGGTATGCAAAAGCGAGTAGGTATAGCCCGGGCTATCGTACTCGAACCCAGATACCTCTTCTGTGACGAGCCCAACTCCGGTTTAGACCCCAAAACCGCCATCGTTATAGACGAGCTCATAAGCGATATTACCAAAGAGAACAATATTATCACGGTTATCAATACCCACGACATGAACTCGGTCATGGGTATAGGCGACAATATCGCGCTCCTCAAAGACGGCCACCTGGTTTGGCGAGGTGAAAAAGATCAGGTCTTACGCAGTGAAGAGGAGGTGCTGCAAGAGTTTATCTTCGCCAGCCCATTCCTTCAGAGATTGAGAGAGGATGCGCTAAAAGTGAGAGATAGTATGTGATTTGTGTTGACTAGTAAACTTCTACTTGTTTGCTTTTGGTGAAGTACTCAATTTGTGTTGAAGCCCGCATATCTTCAACTGTATCCCGGCTCAATTTTTGCTTCACCAGGTATAGCTCGTAATTACCAGCGCGTAGTTCCCTTAGCGTTTTGGGCGGCAAGCGGGCTGTAGCATCCCTGGTAGGTCCTGCTATGAGGATTCGCTTTATGCCCGGATCCCATTCTCTGGTTTCAAAGAAAATCAGTAAGCTTTCCCCTTCTTCCAGTGGCTCATCACCATACTCGAAGTGGGTACCCTTGCTCAGGTCTATGCGAGCGGGTAGGCTGTCTATATAAGGAGCTGGCATAAAGACATTGAATTTTATTCTTTCTTTTTCGTCAGTTTCTGCCGGACGCGGGATGGCTAATGAAAGCTCATCTGACCACTTGATGACGCGCCGCTCTACCCATCGTTTGTCGGCAGGACGAATTTGCATCGGGCTGTTCAAGAATAAGGGAGACACATTCGGGAGCGGCTCATATGTAGTGGCCACGGGTAGGCTATCGCCGGTATTCAGACTCGTGATGGCTCGTAAAATACCGTTTGTTTCTTCATAGCGGATTTCTGATACCGGCAGGATAAAATTTGTGGCTTCTATTTCTGACGGCTCTGCTTGACAAGCAATTACCAATATGCAAAAAATGAATAAGTAAGCTTTCATACAGCAAAGTTATGGCTTTGAAAAAGCAGTCGACTGACAGCAAGTGAATAAATGATTACTTCATTAGCATTAAAATTCTATTTTTGCCGACACTTGTCCATCCATCAGCAATAATTTTGTCGGCTACTTGCCTCAATCATTGTTAGGATTCGGATTTGCGCGTACACTTGTGCACTTTTGTATGCATTTCTTATTTAATGACCACTCCCAGGGTCTCTCACTAGTCACGGGAATTGAAACAAGCCGAGTATGAAACAAGCCTTACTTCTCTTTAGCTTTTTTATTACATCTCTTACACTCTCCGCTCAAACTGCTTTATCAGGTCAAGTGACTGATGCTGATGGTGGAGATCCTCTAATAGCAGCAACTGTTGCCATTTATAAGGATGGTAACCTAGAGGCTGGAAATATCACTGACATAGATGGCAACTTCTATTTTGCTAACATAGATGCTGGAGTCTATGCTGTTGAAGTTACCTACACTGGGTATCAGACTCAGCGTCTGGAGGGAGTTCAGGTAAATGTCGGCGAAGTCAATAAGATAGATGTTGCTTTAGGACAGGGTGTAAATCTAGATGTTGTCGAGGTAATCGAATACTTGGAGCCCCTTGTTAAACAAGACGAAACGACCCGAGGCGATATCGTTACTTCCACAGAAATCCGCCAGCTTCCAACTCGATCAATCAATGCACTTGCTGCAACAGGTGCAGGTGTTGCTTCGGCTGATGAGGGTCGTGGTTTGAACATTAGGGGTGCTAGAGAAAATGCTACCTTCTATTATGTAGATGGTATCCGCGTTCAGGGTAACCTGATCCAGGAGTCGGAAATCGAACAGCTGCAAACGGTTATCGGCGGTGTTCCTGCCGAATATGGTGACGTAGCCGGTGGTTTTGTATCGATAACTACTAAAGGCCCATCATCAGAGTTCAGTGGCAGCGTAGAAGTAGAAACCAGTGAAGGTCTGGACGACTTCGGCCAAAGTCTGGCCGGTTTCAGCCTTTCTGGCCCCATTTTGAAAAGCGCAAGAAATAAAAACAAATCTATTCTTGGATTCAGACTGGCAGGTCGTTATACGATCAGGGAAGATGATTTCCCATCGGCTGTTCCACTATTTAGGGTACAAGATGAGGCACTGGCTGAGCTAGAGGCCAACCCACTAACCGTTCGCGACAGGGGTAATAATGATTTTGCACCCTTCATTGCAGCTGATTTTCTGGGGAACGGTCAGGTAGACGCACGTACAACCCGCCCATTTGAAGAGGAAACTCGTGCTGACATTACTGGTAAGCTTGACATCCAGGTTACCGATGGTATAGATATTCAGTTGACCGGTTACTACGGAGAAACTGACGATCAATTTACACCCGGAACTAGAACGACCTCTTGGCGGGTGTACAACTCACACAATAATCCGACTCGATTCGATACGGATTATCGGATCAATGCTAGATTTAGGCACAGACTTGGGCAGCAAGGTTCAGAAGATGCTTCGAAGAGCGTCATACAAAATGCGTCCTATACCCTGCAATTCGGCTATGAAAGAAATCAGTTTGATCGCTCTGATCCAAGGCATGGCGATGACTACTTCGCATACGGGCATGTCGGTAACTTTGATGTAGATTTTGTACCTGTATTTGCACCTCAAGTTTCATCTTCTGGCCTGCTGGATTCTTTAGTACATATTGATTATAGAGCAGTTTTAGCAGGTTACGATGATTCTCAGTCATCTAATCCTGTACTGTCCAATTACAACAATATCTACGGCATAGATGAATTTAACGATGGTGGGTTGTATGGTGTAGATTTTGGTTTTGTAACCGATCAGTTCGATCCAATCATCGGTTCTCAAGGCTTGGCCATTCCTAACGCACCGATCAGTTTTGTGTCTACGAATGGCGGTGTGCAGAATATATTTCAAAATTCCTGGAATCTGCATGCCAACGTAGGTACGGTGTTCAACCGCGCGGATTTTGGTGATAATGAAATCTTTACGTTCAATGCCAATGCTAATCTAGATATCAAGCCTGGCGGCGGAAATGACGATGCTAATCGCCATAGTATCCAGTTCGGTATTATGTATGAACAGCGCACATTGAGGTCGTACGCAGTGGCACCTCGTGGATTATGGACACTAGGCCGTCTTTTGGTCAATCAGCACCTAGTCTCGGTTGATCCGACCAACCGCGTAGTCGGACAAGCGGAGATTAGTGAATTAGACAATCCTTTTGGAATTAGTGGTACGTACGACGTTTATGCGCCTACTGCTAATAACATTCCGGGTCGCTTTTACAGAGAGTTGCGTGAGAGATTGGGTATAAACTTGGATGAGTTCGTCAATATAGATGGACTCGATCCCGATCAGCTCTCACTGGACATGTTCAGCGCACAAGAACTTAATGATGCCGGATTATTAGGCTATAGAGGCTATGATTACCTAGGTAATGAGTTCAATGGCTCCTTCGATGATTTCTTTGGAACTATTGATCCGACTACAGGACTTCGTGGCGAAAATACATTTGCTGTAGCTCCTCTACAGCCCATATATACTTCCGCTTTTATTCAGGATAAGTTCAGGATCAATGATATGTTCTTCCGCTTGGGCGTACGTATTGATCGCTTTGATGCCAATACCAAGGTGCTTTCCGATCCCTACTCTCTTTTCAGACTTCAGGGTGCTGCGGAATGGCATGGTAATAACGCAGGTGTAGATCGCCCCGGAAATATAGGTGATGACTTTGCGGTTTATCTAAATGATGTAGGTGGTAATATTGTACAGGCCTATCGCGATGGCGAAAACTGGTTCTTGCCTGATGGTACACCAGTTAATGGCCCTCAAGAGATAGCTGGTATTAGAGAAGGTCTGGTTTTCCCAGCCTATGAAAATCAGCTAATTGGTAATGATAACTTTATCAAAGACGAACGCTTCCAGGTAGATGATGCATTCGATGACTATGAGGTTCAGGTAAATGTGATGCCCAGGCTTTCATTCTCTTTCCCTATATCGGATGCTTCGAATTTCTTTGCGCACTACGACGTATTGGTACAAAGACCTGCGAGTAACAACCTGGCAACAGCAGCTACTTATTTTTATTTTGTGGATCGCCCCGGTACACCTAACAATCCTTTAGCAAATCCCGATCTGAGACCGACCCGTACGATCGACTACGAGGTAGGTTTCCAGCAAAGGCTTTCACCTAGGTCGGCAATAAAAGTGTCGGCCTATTATCGCGAGCTTCGTGATATGATCCAGTTACGAACTTTCTTCCCAGTACCGCTGGTTAATCAGTATACGACTTACGGCAACCAGGATTTTGGTACGACCAAGGGTTTTAATCTTACCTACGATTTGCGCAGGACCGGAAACATAAAGATCAATGCTAATTACTCTCTAGCATTTGCTGACGGAACAGGATCAGATGCCAATGCACAGCGTGGTCTGACCAATAGGGGGGGTAACTTGCGTACGCTCTTCCCACTCAACTTCGATGAGCGTCATCGCATCAACTTCATCATCGATTACAGACTTGATAATAATGCGCCTTCGCTACTTAAAAATCTGGGGCTAAACGTGCAGTCAGTAGCCGTTTCAGGTCGCCCATACACGCAGACACAAACACCCGAGCAATTCGGTGGCGAGTCCACTATAGGTGGCATCAATGGTGCCAGAAAGCCATGGACCTTTACCGTCAACGCTAGACTGGACAAGCAAATTTTCATCGGTGACAACATCGGGTTAAATCTTTATTGTAGAGTGAGTAACCTACTTGATCGCAGAAACGTACTCGACGTGTACTCGTTCACGGGGTCACCAGAAGATCCAGGTTGGCTGCAATCTCGGTTTGGTCAGCAGTTCCTTCAACAGGTAGACTCTCAGATACTTCCTACGGAAGGCTTCCTCGATGCTTACTCCTGGAGCGTACTTACTCCTGGATTTTTTACGCTGCCAAGACGAATTTTTGTTGGTGCAATTGTAAGTTTCTAATCACTAGATTTGAAGTTTAAGTCACGAATAAAACATTAGAAAATGCAAAAACTTATGAAAACCCTCATCAATAGCTTAGCGATAACGACTCTGTTTTTGCTGAATGTTGCAATACTTGATGCACACGTCAATCCCGAAGCAGAGGCTCGGCCAAGCAACCAGAATAACTTGACGACGAGTGTTGATTTTAGATCTCCTTGTAATAATCCTGTCACTCAGTTCGAGCAACAGATCAACAACGTCAGGGCTCGACTTACTACGGGCGGTGATGTATGGTGGGATGGCAACGACGGCCGATACGTAGTACCAAAACCTCCTGCTGGTGTAATAGAAGTCAGTTCTATATTTGCTGGCTCTGTTTGGTTAGGTGGAAGGGATGTTGCTGGTAACCCCAAGATCGCTGCGCAGCAATTTGGACGGCCTCAAGGTAATTTTGACTATTACACAGGGCCATTGACTCCCGAAGGAACTACTTCTGCAGATACTTGCGCCAATTGGGATCAGTTCTTTGTGGTTACTGGTTCAGAAATACGAGAATTTCTATCTCTCTATAATGATGCCGTTGAAAATGACGCTTTACCACTGAGCCCAGATGATATTCCCGATGGAGTAAAAGGTTGGCCTGCTACGGGGAATCCATTCTTTGCAGATGTACATGGATTCGATCTTCCCGAAACTACGCAAAGTCTCGCTGGTTTTTGGAATCAGGATGCCGATTTCAGCAGCTACGATCCCACCTTGGGTGACTTTCCCGTCATTGAAATACGCGGTTGTAATGAGGAACCGCAATTTCCGGATCAGATGATTTTCTGGATTTATAACGATGCGGGCAATATCCACCGAGAGTCGAGTACCGATCAGATTCAAATGGAAATTCAGGTACAGGCCTTTTCTTACTCCAGAAGTGACGATATCAACAATATGACTTTTCAGCGATATAAGCTGATCAATCGGGGAACAGAAGATTTAATAAATACCTACTTCGCCATGTGGGTAGATGCCGATCTTGGATGTTTCACTGACGACTACGTTGGTTGTGACACGACAAGGTCTTTGGCAATCGTATACAACGAGGACGAGCTAGACGGTACTAACGGATGTACTTGTGAGCAAGGTGTACCTACCTACTGTGACAGGGTGCCCCTTCTAGGTGTTGATTATTTCAGAGGGCCACTCGATGAGTTCGGTCAGGAGATAGGCATGAGCTCTTTCATCTACACAAATAACAGAGGCATAGGTAGTCCAGATATTAACACGACTGACCCACAAAATGGTGAACAGTACTACAATATTCTACAGGGGCTATGGCTTGATGGTAGCTGCCTACAAGAAGGCGGTGACGGATTTGACGAAGGTACACCTTGTACGAGATACGCTTTCCCTGATCCTCCAAATTTAGATGGTGGCTGGTCAATGGCCGAAGAGGCACTTCCTTTCGGCGATAGAAGAACAATCCAGGCATCTGGTCCATTTACGCTACTCCCTGGTGCCGTCAACGAGTTGATTATTGGTGTAGTATGGGTACCCGATCAGCCACACCCTGCTCCATCTTTGAGAAGGTTAAACGCGGCTGACGATCTAGCACAAGACTTATTCGACAATTGCTTCAAGGTTCTGGAAGGTCCTGATGCACCTAATGTTGATTGGGTGGAACTAAATAATGAGGTGATTGCCGTATTGTCGAATCCAGAAGACGAGATCTTGCACAATAATGCTAATGAGAGTTATGAAGAAGAGGGTTTCGGTGTTCCTGACGGAGCCGACCCATTCTACAGATTCGAGGGCTATCGCATTTTCCAATTGGCCAATCCGTCTGTAGATATTGCTGCCGATCGTCTCGATCCAGACAAAGTACGTATTGTTGGCGAAGTCGATGTTGCTAATGGCGTCACTAAGGTTTTCAATTGGACAGATGTACAGGAAGAGGATCTGCCACCTGCGCAAAGTGGAGAAGGATTACTGACTCCTTCTTTGATCACCGAAGGAGCTGATCGAGGTATACGTAACACATTTAGTATAACCAATGACGCTTTTGCTACAGGTGGTAATACTAGCCTGATAAATCACAGGCGGTATTACTTTACCGTTCTGGCATATGCATACAACAACTACAAGGATTATGATCCTTCAGATTCAGAGAATCCCGGTCAGCCTATTCAGTATTTAGAGTCGAGTAGATTCATAGGCGAAACGTCGTTTGACGATAATGGAAATTCCTTCTACACAGTTATTCCAAGACCTATATTAGATCGTGAGCTCATGGCCAATTATGGTGATGGCCCATCGATAACGCGCTTGGCTGGTCTGGGTAATAATGGAAACGAACTTCGTCTAAACGAAGAGACGAGCAGAGCCATCGAGGAAGCCTTTGCAGGTGGAGAAAACCAAATTTCTGAACTAACTTATGAGCCTGGATTCGGACCTATAGATGTTAAAGTTTACGACCCCAGAAACGTTGTAGACGGCAGCTATGAGCTGACCATGGTCGATAGCGATATCAGTGACGATGATCTGGAAGAAGAAGCAACTTGGATGCTCGATTGTCTAGATGATTGTGGTGTCGCAACTATTCTGAGCGAGAAGCCGATTAATTTCAACTTCGAGCAGATTATTCCGGAATATGGCTTTTCTGTAACCATTCTTGATAATCCCGAGCCAGGAGAGCTGCCCTCTTCTGAAAGGAATGGTACCATTAGCCAGACAATTACCTACAGCGATCCAGACGGTGATCGTTGGCTGAGTTTTATCCCGGATGAGACTTTCCCACTGGGACCGGACTTCGGCGCACTGAATCAGTCGATCTACAATTATGTAAATACAGGATTCGGAGAAAGATTCGAGTTTAGAGATGAAGAAGAGGCCTTCGAAGGAACTTACAATGGCATCTATCCATATGTACTCATGGATTGGGAGGATCGTGAGGCTGTTCCACCAGCACAGCCACTTCCTTATATCTCGCCAGTATTCTTGTCGAGCACGAACACGAATTTCAATGCCAACAGGAACATGTCCGTTGCCGAATTGAATAACGTAGACATTGTACTCACTTCTGACAAATCGCTCTGGTCTCGTTGCCCGGTAATTGAAACCGCAAGTACCTTTTATGATGATGCAGGTTTTGAGCCTGAGCAACCCGAAAATCCAGGCCCGACTGATGAGTACATCATGTTCGATAGGAGGTTTGCCAACTCTGTATCCAGAGAGGCAAGACCTGACAACCCGAATTTGCCAGCAGAGGACCTAAACACTACTGATGAGGGTTATGGTTGGTTCCCTGGTTACGCAGTAGATGTAGAGACTGGCAGGAGACTCCAACTCGTGTTCGGTGAAAACTCAGTCTATGATGGAAGTATAACAGAAGATGGTTTCGCCCTACCAGATAACGGAGCTGACATGATCTGGAATCCATCATCGACCGTAGTTGATATTCAAAGAGGCGTTCCACTATCGATTGCCAGCTTTGTTTCTGGTGGACAACACTTCTTCTATGTCACTCAGCTTGATTATGATGAAGGTGAGACTATTGGTGGCCGACTAGGTCATACATCTAGTCCGGTGCCTACGCGTAAGACAGAAAGACGCAGGGGTATTCCACAGATTACATGGGCAGCATTCCCACTATTGACTGAAGGCACTGAACTACTTTCTTACGCAGACGGTCTGATTCCAAATGACGTAAGGATCAGCTTGCGAGTGAACAGTGCATTCGATGTGTCGGAAGACAATGAAGTGAACAATGGTTACCCCACTTATCAGTTTAGCTTCGATGATGTTATGGCCGGTCAACTCGACGAAGTCGGTATCGAAAGCGCACTAGATCAGATCAATGTAGTACCGAACCCATACTATGGGTTCAGTGCTTACGAAGATGGTGTCTTCGATACGGAAATAAAGATCACGAATCTACCAGCTAAGTGTGTGGTTACGATCTACAGCTTGGAAGGACAGTTCATACGACAGTATAACAGAGACGAGTCCGAAATCATGCTGCGTGGACAGAATCGTGCGCTGGAATCTCGTCAGATTAATCCAGCTCTGACCTGGGATTTGAAAAACTTCAGAGGCATACCCATTGCAAGTGGTGTATACCTGGTACATGTAGCCGCTCCGGGACTTGGAGAACGTACGCTGAAATGGTTCGGAGTGAATCGACAGTTCGATCCTTCCGGCCTTTAATGAAATCATTTTTTGACATCCGGCAGATTTGCAAATCTGCCGGATGTCCACTTCTAGTTTAAAATTTGTGGAATGCTTAAGTTTTACACCACTTGTTTATTTAGCCTACTCACACTCGCTCTTTTAAATGCTGGCAACCCCGACAGGCAGGGGGAAGCGGGAGCCACTCAGTTACTCCTCAATCCATTCGCGCCTTCTGCTGGATTGCACTCACTCAATACTTCCAGCGTCATGGGCGTGGAAGCTTTACGTATTAATGTAGCAGGTCTCGGCCGTGTGAAGAAAAGCGAAGTGCTGCTGGGCTATGCAGATTATTTGAGCGGGTCCGACCTGGCTCTTCAAGCCGTTGGTTTTGCGAGTAAGCTCGGTGGTTCGGGTACACTGGGTTTCAGCGTAACGACAATCGACTTCGGCGACATTATGGTTACGACCGACCTACAGCCTGAGGGAACTGGTGCCGACCTCAACTTGAGCTTCCTCAATATTGGGCTCGGCTATTCACACGTATTCGACAATAAAGTTTCTGTGGGCATTTTGCTGCGCTTGGTCAACGAATCTACAGCCGATGTGGGTGCCTTTGGCTTTGCCATAGATGCTGGTGTACAGTACTATGTTGGTGATAACGACGAATTTAAGTTTGGCGTAAGCCTGAGAAATATAGGTTCTAGAATGTCTTATGCTGGGCAAGGTTTATCACAAGCTGGTGATAGCCCTGACCCCAGAGATCCTATTCAGTTGACTTTCGAGCAGCGGGCTGCTGGCTTTGAAATGCCGTCAGTGCTAGACATCGGTGCCTCTTACGATATACTAGCTAACGATATGCTCCAAACAGACGGTGATGACCATCGCCTGACCATTCACGGTAACTTCACCGCCAACTCTTTCAGCCGCGACCAGATCGGTGGTGCCATAGAGTACAGCTTCCGCGAGCAGTTCACCCTCAGAGGTGGCTACCGCACCGATATTTCCGATGAGGAAGGTATTCAGCCAGCCCTGTATGAAGGACTCAGTGCCGGTGCCACCGTAGCAGTTCCTTTCAGCAAGGAAAACCGCGATGCAGGCTTCAGCGTCAGCTACGCCTACCGTCAGACTAACGTCTACAACGGCACACACAACTTCGGTTTGGGCTTTACTTTCTAAAAAGCCTTAAACTCAGTTTAGTAAAAAACCGTTACTTTTGTAACGAACAGGATGTAAAGAGCGTTTCTATCTAGCATGGATAGAAACGTTCTTTTTTATCCTCCCTACCAACTTGCGGCGTGCATTTTCGACCTCGATCACGGTTGAGGGCGGGAGCTTCGTCGCTCTAAATTTATATGTTATGTCAGCTACACATTATCTGACAGAAGAAGGTTTCGAGAAGTTGAAGAATGAGCTCAACGAGCTCAAGACCACCAAGCGGCGCGAAGCGGCAGAGGCCATTGCGGAAGCCAGAGAAAAGGGTGACCTCTCTGAGAATGCAGAATACGATGCTGCTAAAGAGGCGCAGGGTCTACTCGAAATGAAGATCAATGAATTGGAAAAAGTCGTGGCCAACGCCCGCGTACTCGATACCAGTACCTTAGACACATCTGCGGTTACGATACTGAGCAAGGTGACCATTAAAAATCTGAAAAACAAAGCCAAGATCACCTATCAGCTAGTATCGGAATCGGAAGCTGATCTCGCTAAAAAGAAGATTAGCGTCAGCTCGCCTATGGGTAAAGGTCTGCTAGGTAAAGCCATCGGTGAGATCGCTGTCGTCAATACACCCAATGGCGAGCTGCAATTTGAAATCGTAGATATCACTTTATAACGGATATTTGAATCAAACCTGGTTTGATTCAAATATAGAAATCTACTACATGGCCACTGTTTTCACTCGGATCATCAATGGTGAGCTACCGGCTTACAAAGTAGCGGAAACCGACCACTTCATCGCCTTTCTTGACATTCGTCCGATGCAGGAAGGGCATACACTGTGTGTACCCAAGCGCGAAGTCGATTACTATTTTGACCTAACTGATGAAGAGCTCACTGGCCTGACCATATTCAGCAAGCGCGTAGCTGCTGCCATTGAAAAAGTGGTCGACTGCAATCGCATCGCTACCGCCGTGCTCGGTCTGGAAGTTCCCCATGCTCATCTTCACTTAGTGCCCATCAAAACAGAGCGTGACTTCAATCTGGGCCGAAGTGTCGAAGTCAGTAAAGAGCGCATGCAAGAACTGGCCGATTTGATCAGTAAGACTTTCGCAGCTTGATTTAATAACTCATACAGGATGACTCAACACACTCGCCTCAGTGTCAATCTCAACAAGGTAGCATTGATCCGAAATAGCCGTGGAGCCAATCGCCCCGACCTGCTTCAGGTAGCTCGCGACTGTGAGGCCTTTGGTGCTGAAGGAATTACTGTCCACCCCAGACCCGATGAGCGCCACGTAAAACGATCGGATGTAGGACTGCTGAAATCTGTAGTCACTACCGAATTTAACGTAGAGGGCTATCCCAGCGAAGCGTTTATGCACCTGGTCTTGGAAAACAAGCCGCATCAGGTCACTCTAGTACCCGACAAGCCAGGCCAGCTTACCAGCGACCACGGCTGGGATACCATTAAAGATGCAGACTTTCTAAAGCTTATCATTGATCGGCTACAGGAGGCAGGCATTCGCAGCTCGCTGTTTACAGATACCGACCCTGCCATCATAGAAGGTGCCAAAGCAATAGGTGTAGACCGCATCGAATTGTATACAGGTCCCTATGCCCACGAGTTTCACCACGATCCAGATGCTGCTGTAGCTCCCTACGCCAGAGCCGGTCAGCTCGCCTATGATTTAGGGCTCGGTCTCAACGCAGGCCACGATCTGGATCTCGAGAATCTAGCGCACTTCAAAAAGCATGTGCCAGCACTACTAGAAGTATCCATTGGTCATGCCTTGATCAGCGATGCCTTATATTTGGGGCTGTCGAATACTATTCAGCAGTATTTGAGGTGTTTAAATTAATGCTAATAATGGGCCTAATAGGCCCCAATAGCATCTGTAAGATACAAATGGCCAAGAGCAAAAACTTCATTCCCAAACCGGTCTATCCCGGAGGCTCCAAGGCCATGAATGCCTTCGTGAAAAAGCACCTCAAGTATCCCGAGTCGGCCAAAAAAGCAAAGATAGAAGGAACGGTAAGGGTTAACTATAGCCTCGATCAATCCGGGCGAGTTATCAAAGTCAAAGCCGTAGAGGGCCCGAAAGAAGGCGGTCTGCGCGAGGAAGCAGAGCGGGTAGTGAAGATGCTAAAATTCGACGTGCCTAAGGAGCGCAAAATGCGGGTGCAGTACCACCAACACCTGGATGTCAACTTCAAGCTGCCTAAACCAAAGCCGAAATCAAAAGTCAAATCCACGACTAAGATAAGCTACACCATCAAGCCTGCTTCCAAGACCGATACCGGTCTTGCGCCCTCCGGCCGCAAGGAAAGTCAAAACGATCGATCCAACGATTCTACCAGCACCTACTCCTACATCATAAACTGGTAGCGTAGATTCTTTATTCAGATATCTCAGAAACCCAGACAAATAATACCAACCTCCATTTGCAATTCTCCGGTGTAGCGCATAAGTTTACCGAAATATGCAGCTACTCTCCTTCCTTCACCATCTCCAGCACGAGCGCCGACTGAGCGCGCATACGGTGGTGGCCTATCGGAAAGACCTGGAGCAGTTTGTTGATTATCAGGAATCTATCTACGCTAACCGTCAGGCTGCACAGGTCAAGCGCATACACATACGGGCGTGGTTGGTCTCTTTACACGAGTCTGGATTAGCTGCTACCAGCATCAGACGAAAGTTAGCAGCTGTGAAAGCCTTCTTTCGCTGGCGCCAGGAACGCGGCTATCAAGAGAAAAATCCGGCTATTCGGATCCCTACGGCCAAGCCACCTAAACGATTGCCGAAGGTTCTCCCTGAAAAGGACCTCAAGCGGCTCATCGACCGTATGGTGGAAGGTAGCGAGCGATATTCGGACTGGAGGGATTACCTACTGATTGCCTTGATGTATGAAACTGGACTGCGCCGTAGTGAACTGATCCACCTGCGGAAGTCTAATTTAAACATCCTTCATCGCACCTTAAGAGTAGTCGGTAAAGGAGGTAAAGAACGCGTTTTGCCCTTTGGCCAAAGCTTGGCCGAAAAGCTAGAAGGCTACTTGAAGATGCGTGCGGATGAGTTTGGTTCTAATGCCCCTAATCAGCTCTTGTTGACTGACAAGGGACGGCCTATGTACCCGAAATTTGTTTACAATAAGGTTGTGGCTTATTTGGGTGGCATCGGTCATCATAAGGGAGCAAGTCCACATGCGCTGCGGCATTCTTTTGCGACTCACTTGTTGGAGCATGGTGCTGATCTCAATGCGGTAAAGGCGTTGCTCGGCCATGCCAGTCTGGCTGCCACACAGGTCTACACCCACCAGCGGATCGACCATCTGCGCGCGGTATATAAACAGGCTCACCCCGCCGCTGAGCGAAAACGGGGCAGCTGATACCAGCTGAAAATCCATCGATATACACCGAAATATTGCACCTTTTTCCACCGACCGAACAGGATAGGCGGTTCTTCATCAAACTGCGGGTTTAGCTTCCTGGTACCAGCCAATGTCTCGCACAATTTTCAATGCACATGCAAATACAAACCAGTGCTGTACACTTTAAAGCAGACGAAAAACTACTTACTTTCATCAACGAACGCCTACACAAACTCGAACAGTTCAGCGACCGTATAATCGGTGCGCAAGTATTTCTCAAACTCGAAAATCACGGCCAGGTGAAAGATAAAGTGGCCGAGATCAGCCTCAATGTGCCTGGTGATAGATTATTCGCTAAAAGCATGGATCGCAGCTTCGAAGCTGCCGCTGATCGTGCTATAGAAAGCCTTCGTCGTAGCTTGCGCAAGTACAAGGATAGGCGTAGATAGTGTTGGCTTCCTTTTAAGGTTGCATTTATTTGCACTTCCGCAGGTGGTAAGCCACTCAGCGGGGGTACTTTCCTCGTCCTAAAAAAATAAAAAGCCCCTGTGTTGTCCATTGGGTGTTAAACCCGTATATTTGCACTCGCTTTCGGGAAACGTCCGGAAAAAACCTGTGCAAATATAGCGGGAAACGCTTGTTTTATAGGGCTTTGGGCCTCTTTTACAGCCTTCTCGCTATGCTCGCGTTTAAATGCCAGTATAGCTCAGTTGGTAGAGCAGCTGATTTGTAATCAGCTGGTCGGCGGTTCGAGTCCGTCTACTGGCTCATTTGAAACCAAGAAGTATCACTTGTTGATCGGGGGTGCGCCACAGTTGGAGAGGTGGGCTGGACTGTAAATCCAGTGTTTCGGCTGAGTAGGTTCGAATCCTACCACCCCCACTACACAAGCCATCGGCCGCTTCGCGGCCGATTGGGGTTACTTCAAATGCGGGCGTAGCTCAGTTGGTAGAGCATCAGCCTTCCAAGCTGAGGGTCGCGGGTTCGAGTCTCGTCGCCCGCTCCAATTTTTTGAAGCAACGGCTTCAAAATTACCTCGTATGCCGAAGTAGCTCAGGGGTAGAGCACTTCCATGGTAAGGAAGGGGTCGCGGGTTCAAATCCCGCCTTCGGCTCCAC